>CAWCRQ010000048.1:0-79074 GCA_963797885.1 uncultured Acidobacteriaceae bacterium
ACCGCACGCACGCGCGTAGTGCGCGAACGGCAGCGCGCGGTGTACGATCGCGACGTAGTCAACCAGATTCTCGACGAAGCTTTCCTCTGCCACGTGGGTTTCGCAATCGAAGGACAGCCCTTCGTCATCCCCATGTCTTACGGACGCAACGGAGACGTGCTCTACATCCACGGCTCGCTCGCCAGCCGCATGCTGCGCCATCTCGAACAGGGCGTCTCCGTCTGCATCACGGTCACGCTAGTCGATGGATTAGTGCTCGCCCGCTCCGTCTTCAATCACTCGATGAACTACCGCTCGGTGATAATTCTCGGCGCGGCAAAGCTGGTCGACGATCCCGAAGAAAAACTCGCAGCCCTGCGCGCGCTCAGCGAGCACATCCTGCCTCATCGCTGGGACGACTCGCGCCAGCCCAACGAAAAAGAGCTGAAGGCAACGTCCGTCGTGCGCCTTCCAATCAATGAATTTTCCGCCAAAGTCCGAGTCGGCCCTCCGGTAGACGACGCTGAGGATTACGCATTCTCGACTTGGGCCGGAGTGATTCCGCTCGAAATGAATTCGGGCGCTCCGATTCCCGACGACCGCTGCAAGCAAGAACTGCCTGCGTACCTGAAGAACTACACGCGCAAGAACAAACCGTAGCCACGTCGCATAAAGCGGCTGTGTTGCTCATATGCCTGAGGAATGAGTTAGCCGTTCTGTTGCAGCAACACGATCACCGCGTCATTGGGACGCCGGAACGTAAACCTCTTTCGCCGACACAAGGTCGACGTTGTGCAGCTCGGTCCTCAACTTTACCGGTTGCAGACCGGACTTCTTCTGGGGCTGCGCCAGGAACGTTAACAGGTATTGATGATCCAGCCGATTCGTCGCGTCCTTCAGATAGGGCGAGAAGTCCGGAGCCGCGCCAGAGAATCCGATGTAATACCCTTCGCCTCCGGTTTCTTCTGTCAGCTTCGAGAGATAGATCTGTCCCCAGTAGTTAAGCCAGTAACTATGTCCGAAGTGCCCGGCGCCGGGTGCATAGATGGCAGAGACGAGAATACCGGCACGCTGACAATCCTCGATCGCCGCCGTCAGGTAAGGATCCGACGTATCGCCGATTCCGTAATAGGGGTCGTACCCATTGGTGATCATGATGACTTCGTGGCGATTACCATCTGGCTGCCAGTGCTTCGCAAGGTCGCTGAGAGAGAAGTACGGGCTGGCATTTGCCGCGAAATAGCCCAGTGGCAGGCGAATGGCTTTTGTCGCAAGATCGTGGTCGCTGGTCAGTTTTTGCTCGATGCGAGCGATACCGTCTTGCATGTAGGCGACGCCGACCTGGGCGGTAGATGGCAGGCCAGTAATGAACTTCTTGATGTCTCGTAGCTGCGTGTCGAGCGCGGAGCTGGAACCGTCATCAATCAGGACAAAGAATTCCAGTCCAGCATGGTCCCCTTGAGCTGGGACCCAGTCGGTGACCTGGTCGCGGATCTTCCTTTCGTACACCATCACGTCCTCACGATTCAAGACCGGTACCTCGGAGCCCTTCCGGGGTTCGACAGTGACAATCATATGTACCGGAGTGCCATTCGTGTTCGGAGCCTGTTGGGCAAGTACGTGGCTGCTGAGTGCGGCCCAGATCAGACACGCCATCAAACCGAATCGATATCCTAGACTCTTGACAAACGGACTGTTCACAAACGCCTCCCGGGAGATCCAGATTCCCTTCTCCTCTGGCGCGCAATCTATCTGCATACAACCCACTAGTTTGGATGCATTCAATGTAGGGTGCGCACCAGAATTCCGCCCAGCCAGCACCGGCTTGGGATCACGGCGGCAGCAGCTATTTCCCCGTAGTCTTCCGCCCCATCACTTCGCGAAGAATCCCATTGCATTCCCGCCAGGCAGCCGTTTCGCTGTGTGGGCTGTGCCGCCCATTCTCGATAAAGCGCATCTCCGCGCCGACTAGCGCTTCGTGAACTCGTTCCATCTCCCCCGGTTCCGTTCGTGGATCGCCTCTCCCGTGCATAAATGTCACCGGCACTTTCAGCTGGCTCAGTCGCCCGTCATATAGATCCTTCCCCGGTCGCGCACTCTGGGCCGCCAGTCTCAACCAGACGCGGCAATTCCGCTGTACCACCTTCCTCCATTGCTCCGCGCCATGATCCGCCACCAGCAACTCTTTTACCTTTTCACTTACCTCTTCCGGATGGGTAGCAAATCGCGTGAAGAAACTGCGCGAGCCCGGCTTGTTCCGATAGAAATGAAATGCTTCCAGAATCAGACGTGCGCACCGCCGCGGCGCCGCCAGCCCGATCATCGCGGCAATAACCGCTCCATCGCTGTGTCCCCAAAGAACCGCGCGCTCAATCCCCAGCGCATCCAATACCAGCAGAGTCTCCTCCGCTGCCCGGCGATGAAAGTCCGTCGGCATCTGCCTCGACAATTGCACCGAGCGCCCGTAGCCGGACCGATCCGGAATTACAAAGCGGACGTGCTCCCCCAATGCCTCGATCTGCCGATCCTCAATTTGGCGATCGATGGGATACACCCCATAACCCCACCCTCCATGTAAGAACACCACCGGCCGTCCGCTACCCACATCCCTGTAATGAATCTGAACCGGCCGAACGGAAGGCGCATGCGGCGAGTTTTTCAATTCCACAAACGGCATGGGGTTTTAGATCAGCCCGCAGGCGGCAGGAGCTCTCAGGTGTCAGGTCTCAGGAAAGCAAGCGCAAACCGCGGCCGCTGTCGCGCGTTTTTCCTGAGACCTAAGACCTAAGACCTGAGACCTGGTCTTCTCACGGCAGCAGCAGCAACTTCCCCGTAGTCTTCCGCCCTTCAAGATCCCGGTGCGCCTGTTGCACCTGCGCCAGCGGATACAGGTGCTCGATCCGCAACTTCAGCTTGCCGTCGCGAATCATGCCGAAGACCGCCGCGGCACGCTGCTGCAACTCCTGCGCGGTCGCAATGTAGTTCCCCAGCATAGGCCGCGTCAAAAAGATTGATCCCTTCTGTGTAAGCACCAGCGGATCAATCGGCGCGACCGCCCCGCTTGAACCTCCGAACAGCACCATCATGCCGCGCGGACGCAGCAGGTTCAGACCCTTGTCGAACGTCGTCTTGCCCACCGAGTCATACACCACATCCACGCCTTTGCCGCCGGTCAGCCGTTTCGTCTCCGCCTCAAAATCAGCCTGCGTATAAAGAATGACCTCGTCCGCTCCCGCCGCTCGCGCCAGCTTGGCTTTCGCTTCGGTCGAAACCGTCGCAACCACACGCACCCCAAGGTTGTGCGCCATCTGCACCAGCAGCAACCCCACCCCGCCGGCAGCCGCATGAATCAGCGCCGTCTCGCCTTTCTTCAGCGGATAGGTATCATGAGCCAGGTAGTGCGCCGTCATCCCCTGCAACATGGCGGCCGCAGCCTCGCGCTCTCCCACTCCCGCCGGAATCTTCACCAGACGGTCGGCCGGCACCGCGGCGTACTCCGCGTAGCTCCCAAGCACTGAGGAGTAAGCCACCCGATCGCCGACAGCCACCTCGCGCGCATTCTCGCGAAGATCGGAACCAAGCGCCGAAACCACGCCCGCCGCTTCCTGTCCCAAAACAAACGGCAATGGTGCCTTGTAACGCCCCTCGCGGTTATAGACGTCGATAAAGTTAACGCCCGCCGCCTGTATCTTGACGACGGCCTCGTTCGATTTCGGTTGCGGAACTGGCAAGTCCACCACTTCCATCGCTTCCGGCCCACCTGTTTGCTTAATCTGTATAGCTTTCATATCCGCTTTCGATGAATCCGGCATGGCAAAAGACTCGGCGGCGGCAACCCGTTCCCTTCAAACCTCCCTGCAAGGTCCGAAAAAGTCCGATGCCGCCTCCGCCCCCAGCGTCACTGCCCCGTTTGCATCCAGTGCCAGTCTCGGGTAACATGGCCCTCCGGTCCCCAAAGTAACGGGGTACATATGTCTTCTGTAGTGTTGACCCAACGAATTTTGCGATAGTACCATCTCATACTGAGGTACGCTGGATTGCGCCCGGAAGCGTTGTGGTAAGTTTTTGAAAATATGAGGTTTTCTTCTAAATCATATCTGGCGATCATTCTCTCCGCCCCATTGGCGGCGACCCTCGCCTGCCAGAGTGCCCAAAAACCGTCATCTTTCATGCCTCCGGCTCAGGCCCAGGCTCCAGCCGTGATCGTTGCCAGCCGCCCGCCTGCTCCGCATCAACAGAAGCCCACCGCAGCCGCCGCTGAGCCCCAATCGAAGCCGCAAGTGCCGCAGGCGCTCGAGGTCGATCCCATTGGTGACCTGATCGCCCGCGTCGAAAAAGAATACCAGGCAGGGCAGGACAACTATCGCGCCGGCCACCTCGAAGCCGCGAAACAGAATTTCGACTCCGCCTTCAACCAACTGCTGGGCAGCGGATTCGATCTCGGCTCCGATCTTCAATCATCCGATCATCCACCAGACGACCGCCTCCAGCGCGAACTCGACCGCATTCTCGACGGCATCAACAGCCTCGAACTCGCGGCTCTACAGCAAGGCGATGGCTTTGCCGAGCAAAAGTCGGAACCGGCCCCCATCGACGAGGCCAACGAACTCACTCCCACCGTCGATCAAAACGTCAAAGCAAAAGCCGCGGCCGAACTCAAATCCACCCATTCCGACCTGCCGCTAGCGATGACCGACCAGGTCGCCGGCTACATCAATTACTTCTCCAGCCGCGGACGCGGCACCCTAGAACGCGCTCTGGCGCGCTCCGGACGCTACGAGGACATGATCCGCCGCACCCTCCGCGAAGAGGGAGTGCCGCAAGACCTGATCTACCTGGCGCAGGCGGAATCGGGCTTCCATCCGCTGGCGGTCTCCCGCGCCGGCGCCCGTGGCATGTGGCAGTTCATGGGCAGCCGCGCCCACGGATACGGACTAGAGCGCAACTGGTGGGTCGATGACCGCCAGGATCCCGAAAAGGCGACCCGTGCCGCCGCGCACCATCTGAAAGACCTCTACAACGAGTTCGGAGACTGGTACCTGGCCATGGCCGCCTACAACTCCGGACCAGGCACAGTCCAGAGCGCGGTCAAGCGCACCGGCTACGCCGATTTCTGGGAACTCTACCGCCGCAACGTGCTGCCCAAGGAAACCCGCAACTACGTCCCCATCATCGTGGCCGTAACCATCATGGCCAAGAATCCCGCGCAATACGGACTGGATTCGGTGGTGAAGGAAAAGCCCGTTCCCTACGACACCATCAAGATCGGCTACCCCATCGATCTCCGCCTAGCCGCGGAGTGCGTGGATGCCACCGCCTCCGACTTGCTCGACCTGAACCCCAGCCTGCTCCGCCTAACCACCCCGAAATTGCCCGGCAAAGAAGGAGATTTCGAGCTCCACGTGCCCGCCGGAACTGCCGCCAAGTTTCAAACCGCGGTCGCCGCGATTCCAGTCGACAAGCGCGTCTCCTGGCGTTATCACAAGGTGCAATCCGGAGAAACCCTGGCCTCAATAGCCCACACCTATCACACCACGCCAACCGCCATAGCCGAAGCCAATGACCTGAACGTTGGTTCGAGCGCGAGTTCGAATGCTGGCTCGAAATCTGGCCTGAACGCTGCTTCGTATGGGGGTTCGAATAGGGGTTCGTATGGGGCTTCGTATGGGGGTTCCTATAACGAAGCGCTCGCGCCCGAAAGCCGTCTGATCATCCCCATCGCCCCAAGCAAACAAACGGATACCAGCACCTACGCACACTCGACCATGCGCTACCACGTGCGCAAAGGCGATACAGTCGAGTCGGTAGCCGAGAATTTCGGCGTCTCCGCCAAAATGATTCGCGGATGGAACCACCTCAAAGGCAGCAGCCTAGCCGGAAGAAAGGTCCTGTATCTCCACCTCCCCGTAACGCCCCGACCGGGAGAAAGAGCGGGCGAAACGCAGGTAGCCACAAAGCGTTCCAGCGGATCGCGCCATCATGCCGGAACGGAGACGGCCTCGGCCAGCCGGTCGTCCATAGGAACGTCAAACCGCGCGTCCAGCCGCCCGTCCAAAGAAACCTCCAGCCGCTCATCCAAAGAAACTTCCAAAGAAACTTCCAGCGCAGCCGTCCATGCCGCCGTGAAGCATCACAAGGTCAAGCAAGGCGAAACCCTGTATTCGATCGCCAACTCGTACAACACCACAGTCTCCGCCCTAAAGAAATACAACCGGAATATCGCAGCCCTGCGACCGGGAATGATTCTGATCGTCCGCGACGGGCACTAGAGCCGACAATCCGGCAGCGTTCAAATTGTACGTACAATGTTCCACGTGAAACACTTGTGCAGGTGTAATTGTACGTACATACGAGGCTGGACGTGATCCGCAGTCACAATTATCGCGCCCGGGTTAGTTGCAAGTCATTGATAATGCTAGGCGTCGGTTGTGGTTAAAGAGACACAGTCGGGTATTTGTTACACTGTAATTATTACAAAACTCATTTTCTTCGTGGGCAACCCCTTCGGGCTGGAGGTCTGTGATTTCGATCACGGTTTGGCTGTGCTGGCGATGAATCGGGCGATGATGGCTTCCGCATCAGCGGCGATTTCGCGCTCCAACACGTCCGCCGTCGCCCGTGCCTTTGCGGACGCTTCCGCGAGCTCGGCGATTGCGGATTCTTCGGCGGCTTTCAATCGGACGACCTCAAAAGCTTCCATGTCGGTCACTTCGATTTCAGGGATACTTGAGCCATAGGCGATGGACTTAACCAGAGGCCTTCCGAATATGGGGTGAGAGAGCGCCGTGAGAAGGTAGCCCGGCTTTATCGATGCATCTTTTTTCGGTTTTATCCGCATGACATGGTCGGAGATCACCTTATCCTCCAAATCACCTTCTGCCATCACCGCGGTGCCTATGATGCCGTAGGTCTGGCCTGAGCGGGCCATAAGAATCCAACCCGATTTCACTCTTCCTTGGTGCGGGTCTCCGAAGTCGCCGTCAGCGATTTTCTTCGTTAGATCGGGGTTGACTTCCGTAAGGTCAGCGCTGTCCACAAGAAGAACTCCATCCTCCGCTGGTACTCGCCGAAAGCGAGTTGGAAGCCACACGTCATAACCAGCGTCCGCTACAGACGTGAAACCTTCCCCTTGCTGGCCGAGATGCCGGCGGATAGTGGACACGCCGGGATTGTGGATAGTGGCATCCATACGCCGACGCCCGGACGCAACGGCTTGTGAGGCAAAAACTGTGAACCCTTTCTCGCCCCAATCCTCAATCGAGATCGAGCCGACAGCTTTCTCGAATCGCGATTCAGCTTCAAGTGTTAGCCGGTGGCCTTCGTTGCGCAGCTCCAAGATTCGTTTCACTCTGCGCGTGAAGTCGGCCGCCGAGTCATCGTTCACCTGCGGAATGGGTAGCGCCTCGACGTGCGAGGTCTCCAGGTGTTTAATGATGTGGCCGTAATGAGCGCTCGTGGCCATGGCCCGCGTCTGCCGCGCGTGCAGATAGGCATAGACCCATCCGATGTTTTTTTCCTCGATCGGCTTGATCCGCAGGAGATCGTCGGAGATGACGATTCCGCGGTGGGAGGCATTGGCCATCGTGGGCCTCCCGACGGAGCCCGATCGCGTGACAAGTATCGTGCCGTCGCTGACAAAGCACGCTGCAGCACCCTGCATTTTTTCGATTGCGAGAAACTTTCTGGGCACCGGTCGCACGTCAAAGACCTGAGTTGCAGCCAGAAATGGCTTGCCGTATTCGGGCGAAACTAGGATGCCTTTCAACCTTCCCGGCTGCGTCACGCTGGCCAGCGCGGAAAATCTGACCCAGCCATTTACCTTGGCTTCAATCGCGGTGCGGATGCCATAGCCGGACGAAAGGTAGGTTTCCGCTTCCATACGCCGATCCCCTCTGGATAGGACGGCGGCGGGCAGACTTGCGAACTTAACGGTGTGCCACGGCCAGACGGTCTTGGGTTGGGGTGGAGGGGCGACTAATCTTGCTCGGAGAGCCATCGACGGAACTCCTGAGCAATCTGGATGGTATTATCATCGACCACTTTTCTGCGGGTGGTTTGGTGGCGATAGACAGGTGTGCCGCCCTCCCATTCCTTGACCTGTTCTTCGATCTCCTCTATTACCTCGTTGCCCTTGCGGTCGCGGACGTAGTTCTTGTGTCCCCGCTTGTCATGGCCGACGTGGTTGGCCACCGCCATAAAGACCGGATAGTCGTTGATTTTGTTGGCTGCAGTCTCGACGGCAATGAGATCCTTCGACTTGCGCTGCAAGACGAGGACGCTGGTCTGAATGCTCACGTCGGGCTGAAAAGTGTCAGGGTGCAGATCGATGCTGGCTAGGATTCGCGTATTACGGAGAATCCACTCTCGGACGTATCCGAGTCCGGGAGAGCCGAGAATGCCGTCAGGCAAAACGATCGCTGCGCGTCCAGTGCCGGGCTTAAGAAATTTGACGCAACGCTCGATAAAGAGGATCTCCGGGGGCTGGGATTTCTGAACTGAGTCGGTCTTTTTCCACTCATCGGAGACCTTGTCGTAGCTCCAAGTATGTCCCAGATCGTATTTTTCGAGGATGCTTGGATCGCTGACCGGAATCTTAGAGCCAAACGGCGGGTTGGTGAAGAGGATGTCCACGCGGCCCATGATGCTGCGCTCAGCTAGTTCGGGATCCCAAATCGCTGGTGCTTCGAGAGAGTTCGCCTGAAACAGACCCCCCGCTCCGTCGTTATTCATCACCATGTTCATCTTCGACGCCTTGACCAGCTCGGGGTTGAAGTCCATGCCGATGATGGACTCTTCCGCGAACTTCCTGATCCTGGCCTTCACCGCTTCTTCGCCCCGGCTGAGGTTGTTGCCCCACTTAACTAGCTCCGCGGCGCGAATTTTCTCGATCACATGATTCATGGCTGTGATTAGAAATCCGCCCGTGCCACAAGCCGGGTCAAGAACGAGCTGCTTCTCAGTGGGGTCGAGCATTTCGACCGCCATGCGGCACATATTGCGGGGCGTAAAGAACTCGCCGCGATCTCCGCGCAGGTTCGAACCGACAACTTCCTCATAGGCGCGGCCCTTCACGTCAATGTCGCTCTCCAATAGCGAATACATTTGGAGCTGTGTCACAAGATAAGCGAGGACTACTGGTTTGAGATCTATACTCTCGGACTTCTTGAAGATGCTCGGATAATCATCCTTCACCAGCGTGAAAAGCGCCTCGATTCGTTTTTGGACTTTCAGTGGACCGTTGACGCCGTGGCGTTCGTTCGCGGCCGCGAAAAACTCTACTTCGTCGCTCTGTCGCTCATCGTGAATCTTGCAGAAGATAAGCTTAAGTAGTTCCCAAAATGCTTGGGGCTTCTGGAGTCCCTGGTTGCCCGCGATGTAGTTGTGGCACCGCCGGAACGCAAAGAGCAGGGCGTCGGACGTTGCAGGCTTGAGCTGGTCGAAGCGAGGACGGTCTTCGTCCTCGTCGCCTCGGCCGAACTCAGGTAGGTCGGGGACGTCTTCGATAACAACCGTGCCGTCCTTAACAACGCGGCGATAGCAGAACCTCTCGACACCGTTTGTCCACATGCCATACGTGACGTTCGGGCAGGCGGCCATGTAGCTTTGAAGCTGGCCGACGCCGTCTTTTTTATCGGCCGCCTTTACGGTCGACGCCTTACATTCGACGATGATGAGCGCCTTGTCCTGTGTGTGCGCTGTCGTCGGTGGAAAGATCACTAGATCGGCACGAGGTTTGCGGGTCCCGACGCGGACGGTGAACTCCACTTCAACATCTGCCTTCTCGTATCGATACTCGCGGACCAGTGACTTTGATATCTCTTGCCGGACGTACTCCTCAGGGGTTTCGGGCCGCTGAGTCTTGCCGTCGATGAAATCCAACACCTTACCTTGCTGGATGATGATGGCAGGCTTGTTTCCGATGTCGTTGTTTCGACTTTTCACGCTGGGCGCCCTGTTCCCAAAAGTGCCCCGTTTGGGGCAAATTTCCTCTGAGAAGATTTCTTTAGGGGAATTCATTCTAAGCCTACAGCAGGAAGGGAAATAGCGTAATAGAGATTTGGTTACTCTAGGGAGGGGTAGCAACTTGCTCTGCGCCCACGCTCCCGCGCAGTTTTGGAAGCACTCTGATGGCACGGCTGAAGCCATGCCCTTCCCAAAACCAATCGGCTAATCCGCCCGTCACCCCATCAGCAGCCCGCCATTCACGCTGAGCACATGCCCCGTAATGTAGGAAGCATCGTCGGAAGCCAGAAAGCACACCGCGCTGGCAACGTCCTCCGGCAAGCCGACCCGCCCTAGCGGAATCGACTTCACTGCATTCTGCTTGAATTCCTCGCTCAGCACCGCCGTCATGCCGGTCTCGATGAAACCAGGAGACACCGCGTTGCACGTGATGTTGCGCGACGCTACCTCGCGCGCCATCGCCATCGTCAGGCCGATCAGCCCGGCTTTTGACGCCGCGTAGTTCGTCTGGCCCGCCTGACCCATCTGCCCGAAGACGCTGGTGATGTTGATGATTCGTCCCCAGCGCTGTTTGAGCATTGAACCAATCACCTGCTGGATGCAGAGATAGGCGGACGTCAGATTCGTGTTCAGCACCGCGTCCCAGTCGGCGCGCTTCATGCGCATCACTAACTGGTCGCGCGTGATGCCGGCGTTGTTCACCAGGATGTCGATCTTGCCGAATTGCCCGAGCGCCGACTTGATCGCGGACTTCACTTGCGCTTCGTCCGCGACGTCTATGACGAAAGGCGCCGCCTTCGCCCCCGCCGCCGTGATCTGGCCGACTAGTTCCTCCAGCTTCTGCCGATTGCGCGCCGCTGCCGCTACGGTCGCGCCCTCCCGCGCCAGGGCTAGCGCGCAGGCGTGACCTATGCCCTGCGACGCTCCTGTGACCAGCGCTACTCGCCCTTCGAGTTTCATGCGTGCTCCTTATGCTTATCCTTGATCCTTATCCTTATCCTTAGGAAACCAAACTGGCAACCGATTGTAGAACGGAGGATTATAACGTCGAAGGGGGCTGGCGGTGGGCTCAGGCTGCGCGGCGCAACAAATCTTCACCACCGAGGACACAGGGGAACACAGGGAAACATCCACAGGGCACAGCGGACACAGAGGAAGCTAGCCCGCTTGCGTCGCCGCCCGGCTCAGCGCCGGCGCCCCAAGAATCTTTTCAATCTTTTCTACCAGGGTTCGCTTCGAATAGGGCTTTGCCAGAAAATAGGTGCGTGATTCGGGCGCTTCCGTGTCGTACTCCGGGTTGGCGTAACCCGACGTCACCAGAATCACAACCTCCGGTGAACGCAGGCGCAGATCTTGCCCCAGTTGCTGTCCTGTCCCTCCCGGAAGGACCATGTCCGTCATCACCAGATCAATTCCCGGCTGGCGCTCTTCGTAAACCTTCATGGCATCTCGCGCATCCTCGGCCGGCAGAACTTCAAAGCCCGCGCTCTCCAGAATGCAGCAAGTCGCCTCCCGCACAAAAGGTTCGTCCTCTACCAGAAGAATAGTGCGCCGCCGAGGCCGATCCTTCGTGTATGCGAATGGCTGAAGAGTCATAACAACCTCCAATTCACTTTCGTTACAGTTCCGCTTCAGCAATTGCGCAGCCTCGCCGCCGACGCGCTTGGCACGAAGGTCTCTGTTGTTCGAAAGATGTTGGGATAACGTCGGGATATTGTTCGGAATCTACTTCGGCGCGGTAAGAATCGTCTGCTTCGGATCGAGCACAATCTTGTGCACGCCGCTCGGCGCGGTCAGCCGAAACCCAGTCTCGCGGCCATCCGCCAGCACTTCGCCCAGAAAAACCAGCGCGTTACCCGCCGTCGTGCCATAGACCGGAACCGCCGTCACCAGGTCGTCGGGGACGTCCTTTTGTACGATCACGCCCGTAACCGTGGTCACGCCAGTTTTCTCCGTGATGCGAATTTCGCGCGTTTGCAGCTGCGGTATCGCCGTCCCTTCGATCCAACCTTGCAAAAACCAGTCCAGGTTGCGACGAGTCTCGTACCAAAGAGGGCGCGGCAATTCCTCGGCGAAAACTTGCCACCAGTTCCTTCGTGCTTATGCTCTTTCCCGCATACCGCTCCCTGATCTTCCGCAGCGCGCGGAAGAAGGGCTCATCTGAATTCGCGCCGGGATTCGCCCGCCCTTTCCGGGAACGGGATGCCGCTTCGGAATCGCGCAGCATGGAATCGCGCAGCATCGATCGCAGCATGTGAAACAGCCACGTGCCTCTTTCGTAGCTGATTGCCTCGTATCCTCCGGGAAAATGCGACGACTCCAGGCGCTGGCCCAGGGTCACCGGTCCGGCGTCGCGCAACCACTCTCCATCTTTGTTCTTGCTCAGAAGATCGCGCCGGTACTTTTCCAGAATCTGCCGGAATTGCGCCGGGTTCTGTTGCTCCAGGATCATCAGCGCCGCATAGTTTGCCATTCCTTCCGATATCCACTGATCCCGATAGCTCTTCCACAGCACCAGATCGCCCCACCACTGATGCGCCGTCTCGTGGACCAACATCTGGTTGTCGAGTTCGCTAGTGACCGGGTCCAGACGAAGATCCATCTGCTCCTGCGGACTGAGAAAGGCAAAGCTTGACAGAAATACCAGCCCCGGCCATCCCTGACTCAAATTCCCCGGCATCTGCGTCAGCGCCAGCGAAGCATAGGGGTATGGTCCAAACCATTGCGAGAAACTCGCAATCGCCTTCGCCGCTCTGTCCGCTACCGCCTGCACATCGCGCGCCGGCGAGGGCGGCGGCGGAGTCATCACGATTGGTGGATTCGGTCTCGATATCCGCGGACTGACGTCGGGAAAAACCGGCTGCTCAATCACCTCCGCCGGTGCCTTCGGAAACGATTTCTCCACCCCCTTCGTGCCGTACGCCTCCACCAGAATGTTCCCCGCCTTCGCCTCGGCCCGAACGTACTTGCCCAGGTTGAACCCCGCCACTGGAATCGGCCGCTCTGAGGTCCACCGCGAAACTTTCTCCGCCCCTGCTTCAAGGTTGGTTTCCGCTTCGCCTTGGTCTTCTTCTCTGCCCGCACGCGATATCTGTTTTCCCGTCGCCACCAGCGTCCAGTTCGCCGGATAGTGAAACTCCATCTCGAACTGGGCCGGGCTCAAACCGAAATTCGGATACCAGGTGCCGCGCTCGCCCACATACAGCAATCCGTTCCCCGCCTCCGACAGAACTTCACCCGCATAGGTAAAGCGCAGTTTCAATTCCTGCCCGGGCAAGAGCGAAGCGGGAAACACCACCGCCACCAGATCGTTCCCTTTTCGCCGCAACTCGGAGCCTTCAATCGCCGGGTTCTGGATGAAGTCTACCGCCCGCCCATCCTTCTCAACCGCATCAATTTTCAGATAACGCGACAGCTCAAACAGCAGCGTCCTTTCTCCGCCGCTGCGAATTCGAACCTTCACCTCCGTCGATGCTCGCAACATAGTTGGAGGCTGCACCGACGCCCGAATCCGGAAGGCCGTGATCGAGGCATAACCCGCCAGTGAAGACGTAGCTGCGCTGCCAGCCCCACTGGGCGCAAACGAAGTCCAGATATCGAAGAACAGGATGCCGTCTTTCACCCGCGGCTGCCCCGCCCACAACGGCTCGGTGCCGGCCGCATCCCAGAACACCTCGAACCCACCCAGTTTCTTGCCCAGCAAGTGAGCGTGCAGCAAGGGTGGGAATTTCCGAGGCAATTCGCTTCCACCCAGCGCCGGAAGAAAATGACTGAAGTCCAGCAGCAAGCGCAGGGCATCAAACTCCGCCAGAATGCGGCTGGTGTCGCTCCATTCTCTTATGAATTCCGCGCTCTCCGGCGCGGGTGAAAGAAAGCGCTGCAAGAGCGCCGCCGTGTTGTCGTTGAAGCGCAGATATCCCGAAGTGAACTGCTCTTCGAGAATCGCCATTCCCGTGAACAGCGCCAGCGATCCGCGCTCCACGCGGTTCGGGGGCCGCAGCCGTATCTCACCTTCGCCCTCGAAGAACGCGCCCGTGATACGGCCGCAAATGTCTTCCGTAAACGCCAGCGTGCCATCGTCCAAATCGAGATGAAGATTAGGCCGGTCGATCGCGGCGTCCCGAACGTGGTACACCCGTAGCGGATCGAGTCCGACCGAACGGATGCGCGCATAAAGTCCGCTCGTGGTTTGCGGACACTGGAGGCTTGGCTCTGCTGCCTGCGCGCAGGACGCAGCCGCAAGGCAACATGCCAACCCGATCATCCACCACCGCCGCACCGACCCTGGCCTCATAAACTGGGTCATCCCTCCGGGACTTGACTCATCTCTGCGTTGGTCCCAGCGCTGAAGCGCTGGGCTAAGCTGGTTCGCCCCTCCGGGGCTGGTATTTACACCGCTCAGAGACTCGGGCCTCTTTCGGCTCAAAGACTCGGCGCCTCTTTCGGCCGTCCGGTTCCAGCACCTTGGTTATCTTACCGACCCTGCGCGACGTTGCTAGAATCAGGCGAGTGCGAGCCCTTGTCCTCATTCTAGTGCTTCTGCCGGCGCTGCCCTCGCCCGCCGACGTCATCCATCTTAAGAATGGACGCGTTATCTGGGCCGACCAGGTCCGCGAGAACAAGGACCGCGTCGAGTATGACCTCGGCGAAGACACCTACGCCATCCCGAAATCCTCGGTCGAGCGCATAGAGGCGGGAGGCGTCGCCCCCGTGCACGCCGGTTCGGGGGCATCCTCCGGAGCATCGACCGATGTCCCCGACATCACGCCACCCGCGCCTTCCTTCAACCACGAAGCCGACGTAGCCGAAAAAGTCATACGCGACGGCAAAGTCGATCGCGATGCACTCTCGAGCCTGGGACAAGCCTCCAATCCCGAACTCGCGGCTACCGCCTATTTCCTGGCCGGCAAGCACGAATCCGATCACGGCAACTTCCCGCAGGCCAAGCGCTATTACGAATCCGCGCTCCGTTTCCAGCCGGACAACTCCACCTTACTGATCTACTATGCCGCCACGATGATGCGCACCGGCCATGCCGCGGAAGCTCTCGCCTACGCGCAACACGCCGCCAGCATTGCTCCCGACTCACCCGACGCCATTGCCATGCTGGGGTTCGTTCAATTCGCCAGCGACCATACGCCCGATGCCATTCGCTCCTGGAAGAAGTCGCTGGCCCTGCGTCCCGACGCCACCGTCAGCCAGTACCTCGCCCGAGCCACGCGGGAATCGACCGCCGAATCCGATTTTTCGCAGCGCGAAAGCAGCCACTTCAACCTCCACTTCGAAGGTAAGGACACCTCCGAGAACTTTCGCCGCGATCTGCTTGCCACCCTCGACTCCGAGTATGACGACGTGGCGCGCGATCTCGGCTACTCGCCCCACAACCCCATCGCGGTAACTCTCTACACGCAGCAGGCGTTCTTCGACGTTACCCGAGCGCCTTCCTGGAGCGGCGCCATTAACGATGGCAAGCTGCGCATCCCGATCAGCGGCGTCCCTAGCGTCACGCCCGAGCTCGCTCGCGTCCTCAAGCATGAGCTGACTCACTCTTTCGTCTCGCAGATGTCGAGCAACCGCTGCCCCAACTGGCTGAACGAAGGCATCGCACAAATCGAAGAGGGTAAGTCGTCCGCTTCCGATGGACGCCAGTTGGCGCAGCTCTTCGCCTCCGGAAATGAAATCCCCTTCAATGTGCTCGAAGGCAGTTTCATGAGCTTCTCCGCTCCCGAAGCCACCCTAGCCTACGCCGAATCTTTAGCCGCCACCGAATACATCCGCGACGCCTATGGCATGAGCGAAATCGCGCGCATCCTGGAACGCCTGTCGCAAGGCAGCTCCACCGAAGCCGCTTTGCGCGCTACCGTCCACTCCGATTACCGTCAACTTCGCGACGAAATGACGAGCAAGTTAAAGGGAAGATACGGCGAATAAGTAAGTGGGGCGCGGACGCCCTCGTCCGCGTGCCGCGATCTCCCAGCAGCCCAACCCAAAGAGGGGAAGAACAGCGGCAAACAGCTAAACCGGGGGGAAAGAACGATCTTTTCCAGGCTCTTTCCAGCTAATCGGCAAGCTAGCACTTCCTGCTCATTGCCTCGTCCTGAAGGTTTGTGCTAATTTCGCCCCTCATGAAGGCGCTCCTTTCAAAACTCGGATTCGGCTCAAAGACGGAGGAAGCTTCCGAAATCGTCCAAGCGGAAACCCCCGCGCTCCAGAGCGCTAACCTCGCGGTCGCCTATTTTTCCTCGCGCGCCGGAGGCGACCTTCACGATTTCCTGCGGGTGGGCCCGCAACGTTTCCTTTTCGGATTGCTCGACGTCGCCGGCAAGCGCGAAACCGGCGGCCCCGTGCTGCAAGCCGCGCAGAGTTGTTTCCGCTCGTCGGGCGAGCAACTCTTCGCGACCACTGAACTGAACGAATCGGACGCGATGATCGAACTGTCGCGCCGTCTGAATCTCGAGATTATGCGCGCGGCCGGAGGCGTCAGGAGCTGCCCGGCCTTTGCCGGCTGCTACAACGAGGAACTGGGCACGGTTTGCTACGTGAATGCCGGCCACACTCCCGGCCTGCTGCGCGATGACGCAAGCGTCATCGAACTGCCGGCAACCGGCCTGCCGCTCGGGCTGTTTTCGCTGGCCCCGACCGACGCCCGCATCGTCGGCCTGGGAGCAAAGGGTTTGCTGGCGGTGGTCTCCCGCGGAGTGGTGGAGGCCGAGTCGAAGAACGTGGAATTTGGTCTGGAGGGAGTAAAGGGCGTGATGCAGGCGGGACCTTCTTCGGCCCGAGATCTTTCCCAGAACATCCTGCAGAGCGTGCAGGACTTCATGCACATGGTTCCGAAGCACAACGACGTGACCGCACTGACGCTGACACGAGCTTAGCCGACCAACCCGCCGGTAGTGTCTCAGTTTGAACTTTAATGCTTCTTTAAAAGACGGTACGCTCCGAG
Source organism: uncultured Acidobacteriaceae bacterium (assembly GCA_963797885.1). GTDB lineage: Bacteria > Acidobacteriota > Terriglobia > Terriglobales > Acidobacteriaceae > Acidiflorens. Next base: position 16,889 of record CAWCRQ010000048.1, read on the forward strand.
TGCGAGCGGAACAATCCATCCGAATGTGAAAATCAGGATTAGGTAAACGAGGGAAAAGGCTACTGTCTTAGCTCCTTTTCCGTGCCCAATCCCAAGGAAGAAACTAAAGCGGAAAAGAGACCACAGGAGTGCCGCTAGGAACCAAATCATTGCAACGAGGAGGAGAATCTTGCCGCTCACGAAGCGAGTATGCCACAGCCGCCGCCATCAGCGCCGCCCAAATCGAAACTGAGACTCTACGAACCTGCCCGCTCAATTGGCCTCCATGGCCGCTCCCGGCGTAAAATAGAAAAACAAATGCCTCGGGCGCGACCCAGGTTTTGACAGAACGTTTCGAGAGAACGTTTCAGAGAGCCCCAATGAAGAAGACCAGACTTCCCCTGCTGTTGCTTGTTGGCTACGCGCTGTTGCTCCCCTCTCTTTCGCCGGCCGATACCGTGGTCGAAGAGATTGTCGCCCGGGTAAACAACGAAATCGTTACACGCACGGAATACATCCGCAGCCGCGATCAGCTCAAGCAGGAAATTCAGCAGCAGGACCCGGCCAACGCCGACCGCATTTTCGCCGAAAAGCAACGCGACGTGCTGCGCGATCTGATTGACCAGCAACTCCTGCTGCAAAAAGGCAAGGACCTCGGCATCACCGGCGACACTGAGCTCATCAAGCGCCTTGATGAATTGCGCAAACAGATGAACCTCGAAACCATGGAAGATCTGGAGAAAGCGGCGGAGGCGCAGGGAGCTTCGTATGAAGACTTCAAACAGACCATGCGCAACCAGATCATCACGCAGCGCGTGATTGGGCAGGAAGTGGGTTCGAAACTGGCCATGAACAAGGAGGACGAGAAGAAGTTCTATGAGCAGCACCGCGCGGAGATGGAGCACCCCGAGCAGGTTCGCCTGAGCGAAATTCTGATTGCGCCCAAAACGCCGGCCAAACCCGCTGCCAGCCCAGACGCGAAGCCCGAGCCGCCATCGGAGGCGGAGACGGAGGCAGCGCTGGCCGCCGCCAAGGCCAAAGCGGAGGATCTGCTCGATCAGATTCACAAGGGCGCAAAGTTTGAAGACCTGGCGAAAAAGTACTCCGACGGACCGTCGGCGAAAGAGGGCGGCGACCTGAGTTATTTTAAGCGCGGCACAATGCCGAAAGAACTGGACGATAAGGTCTTCGCGTTGAAGGCCGGTGAAGTGTCGGATGTGATTCGCACCAAGCAGGGTTACGTGATCCTGCTGGCGGCCGAGCATCAGATGGCGGGCATTCCCTCCCTGAAGGAAGCGGAGCCGCGCATTCAGGATGCGTTGTACATGCAGAAACTGCAGCCCGCGCTGCGCGCCTATCTGACCACGCTGCGCGAACAAGCCTATATTGACTACAAAGCCGGTTATATCGACACGGGCGCGAGCGCCAAGCAAACCAAGCCGGTCGAGACCGCGGACAAAGAAGCCGGCGCGAAGAAGCTTAAAAAGAAGAAGAAGCTGGGCGTGTTTTAGGCTAGAACTGGTCTCATAGGTGGTTTGGGCTGGTGGTTGGGAAGGGCACGCCTTCACAGGGCCGCAGAGGAACTTGGGTTTCACTCATGAAAGAGTTTTTCATCTCCGAATGTTCTCAACAGGAAAACAAGACCATTACCTCCAGCTTCGTGGTGGCGTCGAAGCAGGTGAAGGCAAAAAAAAATGGCGAGCCTTACCTAGCGTTGGTCCTGGCCGATCGCACCGGCCAGATCGAAGCCAAAATGTGGGACAACGTCGAAGAATTCATCCTCGCCTTCGAGCAGGACGATTTTCTCAAGATCAAGGGGCTCATCAACAAGTACAAGAATCGTTATCAGCTCACCATTCACAAGCTGCGCCGCATGGAAGAAGGCGAGATCGACTTCACCGACTACCTGCCCAAGACCACCAAGGACATTGGCGAACTCTGGCGAACGCTGACGGAGTTTGTGGCCACGTTCCAGAATCCGCACCTCAAGTCGCTGGTGGAACTGTTTATGGCGGACGCGGAAATTGCCGAACGTTACCGCAATGCTCCCGCGGCCAAGACCCTTCATCATGCCTACATCGGCGGATTGCTCGATCACGTGGTGTCGCTGTTCCGCTCCTGCGATCTCATGTGCCAGAACTATCCACAAGTCAATCGCGACCTGCTGTTGACGGGAGCGTTTCTGCACGACATCGGCAAGGTCCAGGAACTGACCTACAACCGTGCGTTTTCCTACACCACACGCGGCCAGTTGCTCGGGCACATGATCATCGAACTGGAGATGCTGCAGGCCAAGCTCGCCAAGCTGCCCGACTTTCCCCCGGAACTGAAAACTCTGCTTGAACACATGATTATCAGCCATCACGGGCAGTACGACTTCGGATCGCCCAAGCTGCCGATGTTTCCCGAGGCGCTCATGCTGCACTATCTCGACGATCTGGATTCCAAGATGGAAGCGATGCGCGCCCACTTCGAGCGCGAGGCTGAACTCGAAGGACCGTGGACCAGCTATAACGCGTCGCTGGGGCGCCCGCTGTTCGATTCGCGGAAATTCATGCAAGGCGAGAAAGCGGCGGCGGCGAAAACCAGTGCGGATGATTCCGGCGCGCCGCCGGTCACGCCCGAACCAGCGGAGCGCGCAAGTTCCACAACGCCAGTGCTTGACCTGTTTAGCGAACAGAAAACGTAAAACCTAGAGTCCGCCCCCGGGACGTCTAATCGTGACGTCGAATCGTCCGGTTGCGTTGCCTATGGATTTCTCACGCTTCACCACCATCAGCTTTGACTGCTACGGCACTTTGATTGACTGGGAGTCGGGGATTTTGCCCACCCTGCGAACCGTGCTCGCGAATCATGGTCTCGCGAACCATGGTTTCGCGAACCGTGATCTCGCGGATCATGGTCAAAGTCTGCCCGACGCCGACATTCTTGAACTCTATGCGGAATTTGAGGCGCAGGCGGAAAGCGGCCCCTACCAAAGCTACCGGGATGTGCTGCAATCGGTGGTGCGGGCCTTTGCCGATCGCTTCCATTTCGAGGCCAGTTCCGCTGAAATCCGCTCGCTGCACGAATCCGTCCGGGCGTGGCCGCCTTTTCCGGATACAGTGCCTGCGCTGCGCGAGCTTCAGAAGCGCTACCGGCTCGTCGTGATTTCAAACATCGACGACGATCTATTTGCCGAAACGCGGAAGCATCTGGAGGTGGAATTCGATGGCGTGATCACGGCGGAACAGGCGAGAAGCTACAAACCTTCCGTCAATAATTTTCAGATGGCCTTACGCACGCTTGCGCTTTCTCCGGACCGGCTGCTGCACGCCGCGCAGAGCGTCTATCACGACGTGGTGCCGGCGCGGTCGTTGGGCATTTCGACGGCGTGGGTGAACCGGAAGTCGGCGCGTCCCGGGATTGGCGCGGTGCGAGCCTCCGCGCTTCCAGAATCAGAGAAGCGAGCGGACCTGGAGGTTCGCGATCTTGCCGGCCTTGCCGCAGCAGTTTTGAAAGGTGCGCGAGACTGACGCCTTTACATCGGGACCGGCATTGGAAGGATCTTCTTCTGTATGGCGACCGTGACCAGTTCTGCCTTGTTGTGAATGTTGAGCTTGCGCATCAAATTGAACTTATGCGCTTCCACCGTCTTGGCGCTGACTCCGAGAAGCGCCGCCGCTTTCTTCACGGTATTGCCCTCGGCGAGCAACTTCATCACTTCGCGCTCGCGCAGAGTCAGAGTACTTCTCCGCAGCGGCACCCGCACGGCCTGGCTCCGCAGGGTCGCCTCGTCTCTCAATTTGGCCTGGATCTGCGGACTCAATGACTGTTCGCCGCGATGCACTTCGCGCAGAGCGCTCAACAAAAGCGGCCCGGGAGTATCTTTCAGCAGGTACCCGCTGGCGCCCGAGCGCAGAGCTTGTTGCACATACTCCTGATCTTCATGCATGGTCAGATAGACGATGCGGGTGCCGTTGCAGTGTTCTTCGATGAGGCGTCCGGCTTCGAACGACGACATGCCGGGCATGCTGATATCGAGCAGCACCAGGTCGGGGCGGTGTTCCAAGACCAACTTGAGCGCCTCGGCGGCATCGCCCGCTTCGCCCACAACGGCAAAGTCGGGAGCGTCTTCCAGCAAGCGGCGCACACCGTAGCGCAGCATCTCGTGATCGTCGGCGATCACGCAACGGATGCGCTCAGCGACTTCCGCATGTAACGGACCAGCCTTGGTGGTCAACATGAAAAGAATCCTCGCGTACTCCGTAGTGGAGGCGATGAGTATGGGAACCCGGGTCGTCCGGTAACTATCGGCACAAAATGTCAGCTTTCATTGTACCTGCATTCGGCGCAAAAACGGTTGGCGAAAAATCAAAACAGAGCTGAACTTTTCTTATTCATTTACAATGCCTCTTCCACATGCTGCGCTACTTCACTTCCGGAGAATCCCACGGCGAGGCCCTGGTTGCGTTTCTTTCGGGGCTGCCTGCCGGGCTAGCAGTGGATCAGGCATTTGTGGACCGCGAACTGTGGCGGCGCCAGCAGGGCTTTGGACGCGGCGGGCGCATGAAGATTGAAAGCGACCGGGCGCACTTTCTCTCGGGAGTGCATCATGGCAAAACGATCGGCTCGCCGATCGCGGTGATGCTCGAGAATCGCGACTGGCAAAATTGGAAAGAAGCTCTGCCGGTGGAAACGGGTGATCCGGCAAAACACAAGCGCGTGGCGTCGCCGCGCCCGGGCCATGCCGATCTTGCTGGAGCATTGAAGTACGATTTCAGCGAAGCGCGCTACGTTCTGGAGCGCGCCTCGGCCAGAGAATCGGCGGCACGGGTTGCGATTGGCGCGCTCGCCAAGCTGCTGCTGCGCGAATTGGGCGTGGAAGTTCTGAGTCACGTCATTGCGGTGGGCTCGGTTTCGATTGCGGATCGGGAAATTGCCTGGCAGCAAATCGAGCCACTGTCGCGCAAGAACGAGGTATTGCTTTCTTGCGCCGACGCCGATGCCGAGCAGCGCATGAAAGAAGAAGTCGATAAAGTTTTGCGCTCGGGCGATTCGGTGGGTGGAGTATTCGAGGTGGTGGCCCACAATGTTCCACCCGGTCTCGGCAGCTACGCGCAATGGGACGAGCGACTGGATGCGCTGCTGGCTGCGGCGGTCATGTCGTTGCAGGCAGTGAAAGCGGTCGAAATTGGAAGCGGGATTCAGGCAGCGCATTCGCCGGGGTCGGCCGTGCATGACGAAATCGGTTATCAGAGCGGCACGGGATTCGCGAGCTTCACGCGCACGCGCAACAATGCCGGAGGTTTGGAGGGTGGCGTCTCCAACGGGCAGGAGATCCGGGTCCGCGGTTATCTGAAACCGATCTCCACGCTGCGGCGTCCGTTACAGTCGGTGGATTTCGCGACGCGCGAGCCCGTGAAAGCGGCATACGAGCGCTCGGATGTATGCGTGGTACCCGCCGCCGGTGTTGCCGCCGAGGCCATGGTCGCGCTCACGCTGGCGCGCTGTGCGCTCGAGAAATTCGGCGGCGATTCGATGAAGGAAACGAAACGAAATTTTCAAGGTTATCTGGAACAGCTGAAGAACTATTAATCCAAAAATGATTTACCCAATTATGAAACGGAAGTATGTAGTTTACGCAACCCTAACATTCTTCGAGTTGACTTCCTTCCCTAAAGTGCTATTCTGAGCACGGCAAATAGTCTATGGAGTTCCTTATTCCTAAAAGGAGCAAGAATGAGCGCTTACTTGGGCCCCCTCGTGGCCCAACCTCTCGAAAATCTTAGTCTGGCCGAGCGGCCCAGAGCAATTCAGCCATTGCCCACTGATCGCGTCAGTCCACAGAATCAGTTGGAAATTCTACGCGCATGGGCTTCCGTCAGTCGTGAAGGAACGAGGGCAGCAACCGTCAACGAAATAGCGTCCACGGTCGATATGGCTGCAAGCACAGTGGCCATGACAAATCCATTCTTTTCTAGTATTCGCCTTCTGCAAAGGCTCGCCCGCGGCACCTACATTCCCTCTAAGGAAGTCATCGCGTTCTTCAACGCCAAAAAGTCTCGCACTGCCGGAAGAGAACTGGCTCCTGTGTTTCGAGATGCATGGTTTGGGCAACTACTCATTCCTAAACTAAAGTACGCGCCCATGTCCGAGCAAACAGCGTTGTCACAATTGGAGGATGCATCTGGAGTTGCGCAAGAGCAAACAAAGGCTCTAGGTTTTATTCTTGATTTCATGGAAGAAGCGGAATTGATCAAGCGGAATGGCGATCAGATAAAACTCACACGCTGGTGCGCCGCGCCGCCTCCTCCGCTTATCCCCATGGTCTCACTTGATGGCTCGACATATTGTGTCACTGTTCGCGTTGACTCTAAAGCGCTAGCAGAGCGGTTGGTGGATTTGTTCACTAGCTTGGCGGCGTTAGCTGCTAAGAAATGATCGGAGTTGTTTGATGAGGGGTCGTACAGGACTGGGAGCAATTTTGGCAAATAGTCTTCAGTCCTGTACGGCTCGGCTCAATATCCGGCAGTGGCGGAATTGGTAAACGCGCTAGATTCGGGATCTAGTGGGGTTCCCCGTTAGAAGGTTACGCCCCTTGCGAGTTCAAGTCTCGTCTGCCGGACCATTGATAATATCAGGGTTTCGACTCCACCTCGTCAAACGCGATCCAAACATTTTTGCAGTTTTTCTTGCAAGCACGGTAAATCAATGATTTAGCGGCTATTCGCTTGCTGCACATTGGTGCAACTCGGAACTACTGACTTACCGGAAACCCCTAAAATAGCGCCTTTGCTAATTTTATACTTGACACAACTATTGCGTAAGGTATAAAGTTAACCCATGGACAAACGACACATTCTTAGCAAGTCTGACGTTGTTGAGGAAATCCCGCTTGCGTGCTGTGATGAATTGGCAGCAGTTGAATTCCTGGAAAAGCAGCGGTGGGGCAACTCTCCCGCGTGCGTGAAATGCGGTAGCGTGAACGTGTACAAGATGACAGACGCCAAGACTGGCGAAAGAAATTCGCGCTATCTCTGGCGCTGCCGTGATTGCAAAGAGCAATACACTGTCCGAATCGGGACCGTCTACGAGGAGTCCCGGCTTGAGCTTCGCCACTGGTGCTATGCATTCTGGCGTGCGTGTACATCCAAGAAGGGTGTCTCCGCTCTTGAGATCAAAAGGCATTGCCAAATCAGCTATAAGAGCGCTCTGTTTCTAATGAATCGCATTCGCTTTGCGATGGCACCGGAACCCGGTGCCCGAAAACTTTTGGGAACCGTGGAACTGGACGAAGTTTATATCGGCCCTCGCCGTCCTCGTCATCCCGGCACCAGCAAACGTGGCCGTGGCACCAGTAAAACGCCAGTGTTCTGCGCAGTGGAGCGCGGTGGGCAGATTCGCCGTCGTATCGTGGCCGATGTCACGGCTGCAACTCTCAAGGCTGCAATCCGAGAAGAGGTTGATACTCGTGCTCGGCTGATGACGGATGAATTCGCGGCCTACAAAGGTCTTGATCCGGAATACGCCAGCCATGAAACCGTGTGCCACGGAACGAAGGAATACGCACGCGGCGAAGTTCACTGCAATACGGCTGAAAGTAGCCATGCTCTCGTAAAGCGGGGAATCGTGGGCATCTTCCATAATGTCAGCCGCGAATACCTGCATCGTTATCTGTGGCAGTTCGACTTTCTCTGGAACAATCGTGAGTTGAACGATGGTGAGCGCACGATGCTAGCCATTAAATCAGCCGAGGGGAAACGGCTGATGTACAAGGAGCCGACAGTCAATTAAGATCACAGCCAGTGCCGAACAAAAAAAGCAAAACACGGAAGGAAACTCCCGGCCCCAAACCAGACGCCCTGAAACTCAAGGGCAACTGGAAGGACGCCGTCAAGCAATCCCTGACGAAGAAAAAACCCGCTGAGGGTTGGCCGAAGTAAAGAGAGTTCCGCGAGGCTCACTGTACATCCGTTTTACTGGCTTTGCGTAAAGTACATACTTCCGATTTGCAATTGGTAATTGAAAATCAATTGGCCATTGTGTGAGATTACAAATCACAAATTACCAATCCCCAGTTGCCTCACACTGCCTGTCCAGCGCAAAATCCGGACGCCCAAGCCCATTGGAAGTTGAAGCCGCCGAGTTGGCCGGTGACGTTGACCACTTCTCCGATGAAGAAAAGGCCGGGCACTTTCCGGGATTCCATGGTCTGGGCAGAAAGTTCGTCGGTATCGACGCCGCCCGCAGTGACTTCCGCTTTTCCGTAACCCTCGGTTCCTTCCGGCGTCACTTTCCACGCATGCAGTTGATGTTCGGCATCAGCCAAGGCGCGATTGGAGTTTCCGGCTAAAGGATAGGTTTCGAGCCAGCGATCCGCGAAGCGGCGAGGCAGGACTTCTCTCAGCAGCAATTTCCAACTCGACTGGTCGTAATGGCCACGCGTTCGCAAATCGGCGGTGAGATTGCGGTCGGGCGCAAGGTCGAGATGAATGGGTTCACTGCCGTCCCAGTAAGAAGAGATCTGGAGAATCGCGGGCCCGCTGATGCCGTGATGAGTGAAGAGCATGTTTTCGCGGAACTTTTGTTTCGTGCTACGAGTGGAAGCAACTACTTCAATGGAGACTCCCGCCAGATCGCACCAGCGCTTGCGGTCCCGTTCGTTAAAGATGAGAGGAACCAGGGCGGCGCGTGGGGGCTCGATCTTCAAGCCGAATTGCCGGGCCAGATCGTAACCAAATGAGGTGGCGCCGATTTTCGCGATGGATAAGCCTCCGGTCGCGACCACCAGGCGGGGCGCGCCGATGTTGGCGTCCTCGGCTTGCACGGTGAACTGGTCGTTCTTGCGGACCTCGTTCTTCGCTTCGGCCTTGCCCACGTCGTCCGTGCGCACCTCGTTCACTTTCGTGCTGCACCGGATTTCTGCTCCGGCGTCACGGCATTCCCGCTCGAGCATCGCAGTGATGTCGCTCGCCGCTCGATCGCAGAACAGCTGGCCGAGCTTTTTCTCGTGGTAGGGGATGCGGTGTTTTTCGACGAGGCCTATGAAATCGGCCGGAGTATAGCGGGCGAGGGCCGATTTGGCGAAGTGTCGATTGGCCGAAAAAAAATTCTCAGGGCTGGTGTGCAGGTTGGTGAAGTTGCAGCGGCCGCCACCGGAGATCAGGATTTTCTTGCCGATTCGATCGGCGCGTTCGAGCACCAGAACACGCCGGCCGCGCTTGCCGGCTTCAATGGCACACATCAGGCCAGCAGCGCCGGCTCCGAGAATGATGACGTCGTATTTCCGATTCACGCAGGAATGAGCTTAGCAGGGCTGGCGAACCAGTGGCGCTAAAGCGTTCACCACGATGGAGTTGGGGATTGAAGATATGGTGGAGCTAGTCGGGATCGAACCGACGACCTCATCGTTGCGAACGATGCGCTCTCCCAGCTGAGCTATAGCCCCATTTGGGCGGCGAGTTTACTTTTTTGATTTTAGCAGCCGTCGCTCCATTTCGCCTATCCAATCATTGTACGTACAGTGTTCCACGTGGAACATGGCAAATGTGTACGTACATCAAGCGGCAGTTTGGGCAAGCGGCAGGCGCACAAAAAGCGAAACTAGCGGGGCTTGCTGGAGTGTTTTAGTGACCTGTAGTCATAATTTATGCCTTTGCCAACCTCCCAAGTCATTGATAATGCTAGTGGGCTTGTGTGGTAAAACAGGCACACTAAGGTAATAATTACGCTGTAATTATTACAAAACTCAGGATTTGGCGGGTGGGGGCTTTCCAGTCGAGTGTCCCGGTTCGAGGAGCGGTGGAATCCCAGGTCTCGAAAAGCGCGAGACCTGGGGCGTCCGACTGAAGATGAAGATCCGACCTCCACCGCGTAAGGCGGAGTCGAACAGTGTCGGCGGTTCGGCGGGCCACCCTTCGGCTATCGCTCAGGGCAGGCTTTCTCGAAAAGCGCGAGAAGTGGCGCACCCCCAGTTATCCCGGTCAATGTTAGAGGACAAACCCGCTTTATACTTCCCCGTTAAGGTGGCCCCACCCGCCTTTCTTGCTACACTTCCAGTGCATGCCCGTTGTCACCTACCTCGAAGCCATCCGCCAGGGAATCTGGGAGGAGATGGAGCGCGACCCGACTGTGTTTTGCCTGGGCGAGGACATCGGCATTTACGGCGGGGCTTTCAAAGTTACTGACGGTTTCATCGATCGCTTCGGTCCTGAGCGGGTGATTGACACGCCGATTGCGGAGTCGGCCATCATGGGCGCTGCTTTCGGCGCTGCTCTTACTGGGTTGCGGCCCGTGGCCGAGTTTCAGTTCATGGACTTCATTGGGTGCGCTTTCAATCAGATCGTCAACATGGCCGCTAAGGCGCATTACCGTTGGGGAGCGCCGGCTCCGCTGGTGCTGCGCGGTCCGAGCGGCGGGAATGTGCATGGCGGGCCGTTTCATTCGCAGAATCCGGAGATGTGGTTCGTGCACGCTCCGGGGCTGAAAGTTGTTTGCCCGGCTACGGCCTACGATGCCAAGGGATTGATCAAAGCGGCGATTCGCGACAACAATCCGGTGATTTTTTTTGAGCACAAGTATCTTTACCGCAGAATCAAAGAAGACATTCCAAGCGACGACTACTTGGTTCCGCTGGGAAAGGCGCGGGTGGCGCGCGAGGGGCGTCATCTCAGCGTGATCACCTACGCCGCTATGCTGTATACCGCGCTTGAAGCGGCGGAGATTCTGAGTAAAGAAGGCATCGAAATCGAGGTCCTCGACCTGCGCACGGTCTCGCCGCTTGATCGCGCGGCGATTACGACCTCCGTGAAGAAGACCAACAAAGTCATCATTCTCCATGAACACGCGCGCACCGGAGGACTGGCAGGAGAAATTTCCGCGATCATCAACGAGGAAGCGTTCGACGATCTGGATGGCCCGATTGTCCGGCTGACTTCGCTCGACACGCCGGTTCCTTTTTCTCCGCCGCTCGAGGAGTTTTTCCTGCCCAAAGTATCCGATCTGGTGCGTGAGGCTCGCCGGCTGCGGGCTTACTGACCTCTGCGCGCTCAACCCGCGACCTCAGAGTGTGCGTGAGAACTGGGTTGTCCCTCCGGGACTTGATTAATTTCTTCCACTTTTCCCAGCGCTGAAGCGCTGGGCTAAGTTCGTTCGCCCCTCCGGGGCTGGATCCTCGGACAGTTCGTTCCACTGGAGTGCTCGAAAATGAGTTTTCACGCACACACTGAAGCGCTGGGCTAAGCTCGGACGCCCCTCCGGGGCTGGATCCTCGGACGCTGCGCTCGCGTTATATAATGGCTCCCTCAGCGGCGCTTCTGGCCTGCACGACTCAATCCGCGCCGTGAATTATCCCGCATCCTTTGCCCGCAATTGGAAGGGAGTACGGAAATGTCGATTGGCTGTAGGCATTCCTGCTGCGTTGTCATGATCGCCGCTTTGGCTGGTTCCATTTTTGTCTTCGCAAAGCCCAAGGAAAAAGACAAAGACAACGCCAACGTCAAATTCATCGCGCGCACGGAAATGGTGCTGATCCCCACGCTGGTGACCGACAAGTCGGGCCATCACATCACCGGACTCAAGCAGGAAGATTTCACGGTGCTGGAAAACGGCGCGGAACAAAAGATCGCCACGTTCGAGGAAATCAGCAGCGACCCGCACCGTTGGTCGCGTCCCAAGAATCCGAACGAGTTCGGTAATTCCCTGGCGGGCGGGGCATCGAACCGACGCATTACGCTGATGGTGCTCGACCTCGTTAACATGTCCTTTATGGCGCAGGCGAATGCGCGTCAGGAATTGCTCAAGTATCTGACGCAATCGGTGGATCAGCGCGAGCCTACAGCGCTCTACACGCTCACCCGCAGCGGCATGCAGGTGGTCCATGACTTCACCAGCGATCCTCGCGTTCTGGTCGCCGCGCTGCATAAGGTTAAAGGCGACGCGTTCCACATGGTCGATAGCCCGGAAGATGTGGAAGCTCTGACCGGAACGGCCAGCCCCGATGGCAGCGCGGGTGTCGATCCCGGTGCGGTGCAGAGCGAAGCGCAAAGAATCCAGACCATGATGGAAGACGCGGAACTGAATTTCAAATCGTTCGAGCAGCGCCTGGCCATCATCTATACCTTGAACGGATTGCAACAGGTGGCGCAGGCGCTGAAAGGATTCCCCGGGCGGAAATCGCTGATCTGGGCGGGCGGAGGATTCCCCTTCAACGTGAGCGACAACAGCATGCAGCTCGCGCCCATCGGCCGCGATACTCTCAGCGATGTGCTCCCCATCTACGAGCACACCTGGCAACTGCTGAACGACGCACAGATTGCGCTCTATACGGTGGACGTCAAGGGACTGGTTGTACCCATGGTCAGCGCTTCCGTGAGCAAACCGGGAAAGAACTATGTGCGCACTATGAACCGGCAGCTAATGGATACCCAGGCGACCTTCCTGATCTTTGCGGAGATGACCGGAGGCCGCGCCTATTACAACTCCAACGACCTGGTAAGGGGATTTCGCGATGCGGTGAACGATTCCGCCGAATACTACATGCTGGGGTACTATCTTGACCGGTCGAAGACCAAGGCCGGCTGGCGCAAGCTGGCGGTGAAAGTGAAGCGCGATCACACGGAAGTGCGGGCGCGCAGCGGCTTCTTTGTGACCAATGCCACCGTCGATCCGGAGAACAGCCGCAACAGCGACATTTCGTCGGCTTTGCAGTCGCCTTTGGATTACACGTCGCTGGCGCTGGTGGCACACTGGGACAAAGTCGAACCGGGCAAGGAGCCGGGCAAGAAGCACGTGAATTATGACATGCACTTGGCGCCCAATGCTGCGCTGATCGACGACTCCGACAACAGCCATGTTGCGCTGGACTTCGTCGCGCTGGTGAAAACGCCCGACGGCAAACCAGTCGATCAGCCCAGGGACCAGAAGATCGACACTCATCTGACCGCGGAAAAGTTGTCGTCGATTCGCCAGAACGGCGTGGGCTACAGAGGCTTCCTGGAGCTTGCGCCCGGGGAATACACGGTCCGTTTCGTTGTCCGTGACAACCTCAGCGGACGCATCGGCTCGGTGGCCGCGCCTTTGAAGGTAGAGTGAGAAAGAACGGTGCGCGGCTGCGGTTCGGCGGGGAATTGTACTGTGAACTGAGGCTCTCCGAGGCTCTTAATTTAAGGCTCTGAAATGATTTAAGGCTCTGAAATGCGCAACTTCATTCTGGGGATTGTCATCACCATTCTGGTTCTGCTGATTGGCGGCCTGGGCCTAGCCCTGCTGGGCTTTTTGCCGACTCGGGCCAACATCGCGCCTCCCGAGATGGAACGCCACATCGCCATGAGCGCGCTCGACAATTCGGTGGAGCGCCATGCTCCCCGCTTGAACAGCCCTGTGCCCCCCACGGACGAAAATCTGATCGAGGGCATGAAGATCTACACCATGAATTGCGCCGGATGCCACGGAGGACTCGATCGTAAGCCTGTGCCATTCGGCCAGTCGTTTTATCCCCCGGCTCCGAACCTCATTCTTCACCCACTCGATGATGCGGAATGGCACGTCTTCTACGTGATTCGAACCGGCGTCCGCTATACCGGCATGGCCGCCTGGGACAAGACGCTCTCCGAGCCTGACATGTGGAAGGTCACGGCGTTCCTCTCCCGCGTAGACAAGCTTCCGCCGGCGGTGCAGGACTATTGGAAGAAATCCAGCGGCGCGAACGCTCCGACCGGCGAGCAGGAAGGACACGAGCACAAGTAGGTTGTGTGGCGGCGGGGCTCTGCCCGATAAGCGCTGACTTAGGCTGTTGGGCCTGGAGTAACGTGCCGACTTCCCGGAAGGGCGTTTATCGGGACCGATCCGCGAGGCACTACTTCCGGTTTGCCCGTCGCTCGGGGGTAAACGCCCTGTTTGTCAGAATCGCAGATCTCGGTATGCCGGCTTCCCCGAAGGTTGTGACGCAAAGAATCGAGTTTCTTATTGCATCAGTCGCTTGAGTGCGGTCCGGGCATCGCCGACTTGAGAGAGGGGGGCTTGCGAACTCGGGAAGTAAGAAAGAAATTCCTGGTATTCGTTAATCGCTTGATCGCGTTTGCCAGTGCGCTCGTAGAGTTGCCCTAGATAGTAGCGGGATAGCATTCCAGGTACCGGAAATCGCCCCGTCAAGACATTGTAGTTCTCCAGGTCATGCTCGAGTCGCAATACCGCGCGAAACTCGGCTTCGGCCGCCGAATAATCATTGATGAGTAGGTGGCTGCGGGCCTTGAGGAAAAGCAAGTAGGGGTCCTGGAAATCGGGGATGCTGGCGGCACGACTCAAGGCCGCTTGCCCATCCCCGCGCTCCACTGCTGCGCTCACGTCAGCGTAGGCTTGCTCAATCTCAATTGCCCGAGGCGCGACCCAGGAATGGCTGGCGGCGAATCGCTGCAAACTTTGTTGTGCGGCGGATGTGTTTCCGGCCCCGGTTTCGAGGAATGCGACGGTTTCCAGTTGCTCGTCATCGAGCTTCTGTTGTTGAACAAAAGAGAGAGCGGAGGAACCCTTCCCCATCATGACCGACAGAGCGGCGAATGGACGCAGGAAGGTCTCGGCAGCCTCGCTCTGTTTGGCGTGCCCAAGTTGCAGCACTGCCTCCCGATAACTGGCCAGAGCGCCTTCGAAGTCACCTCGCGTCTGTTTGAACTGCGCCTCGAAGCCCGGAACGTAAAGGCGCGAGAGGGGAGACGCGCGTTGCGCATATTGCTGGAAGGCGGCGCTGGCCATGTCGGGCTTCTTCTGATCGGTGTAAACAATGGCCAGCTTAAGGTACTCTCCGTAATCACTGAAGTCCGGTTTCAGTTCGAGTACTTTGCGGTAGGCGGCAACCGCGTCGTCATCCCGGCCGGCCATGAAGAGAATGTCGCCGCGGGTGTCCAGCGGATTGGGATCGCCAGGCCGAACCGCCATATAGGCGTCATCTGCCGCCAGCGCCCCACTGAAATCACCCGACTTCGCCAGTGTGTAGGATTGAAAGTTGAGCAGATCTTCATTCTTCGGATCCAACGCGAGTCCCTGTTTGAGCAGCTCAAGCCCTTGCTCTTGCTTGCCTAAAATGGACAGGATGGCAGCCAGGACACCGCGGTCCATTGTCTCGCGGGGGAATTCCGATACCAATTTCTGGCGCAGGGCGACCTCGGCCTCCAGGTCCCGGGAGCGGCGCTGCTTTGAGCACCTGCAACGACAATTGCTCGTAGCGAGGCAGGCGCGACTGCAACTGATCGACCTTGACAGCAAGCTCATTGTTGCGGCGCAGATCGCCCTGCTGGCGATACTGGTCGGCGAGGCGCATGTAGGCCAAGGCAAACTGCGGGTCCAGACGGACCGCCTCTTCCAATTCGCGGATGGCATCACTCGTCAAAGCGCGACGGCCGTAGTCAATGCCCAGCTGATAATGGTGGTAGGCCTCCACGTTGGAGGTGGAAGCCTGCTCGATCTCCGGCGCTTTTTGCGGCAGCTCCGAGGCGGGAAGAAAGCTGCCGGCGAGGCTCGCCGTGAGCCGATCCACCATACTGAAGATGCTCTGCACGTCCTGTCCTTCCAGCTTCTCCGAGAACAGGATCTGGCCCGTACCAGTGTCTTGCGCGCGCACGTCGAGGCGCAGTTGTGTGGGTCCGATCTTCAACAAGGCGCCGGTGATGTAGGCGTCGGCGCCAGCATCGCGCGCCACTCCCTGCGCCTGAGCAGGATCCAACGACTTGCCGTCCTTGCTCGCACGCTGTACCGCGGCCAGCACGCGCTCAGTGGAGAGCACATCCAGTCCCTTTACCTGGGCCAGGTTCGTGGTAAGCATGTCGGTGAGACCATTGTCGAGCCAGTTAAGGGACTGGTCCTGCGAGAGATTGTTGAAGTACAGCACCGCGATGGCCTTGTGCGGCCGGCTACCCCCAGAGAGGGTATTTCGGCCGCGCAGGAAGAAGAAGCCGGCCGCGACACCGGCCACAACCATGAGCAGGATTGCCGCCGCGAAGAAAACCAGCCTCACGGGCTTCGAGAGAACCTGGGTCGCGGGCGCAGCCGAAGAAACTTGCGCCGGAAGAGCAGCGGCCGCGGAGGAAGAACCGCCCACGCTTGGTGAAGATGGCGTATGCGCGGATAGCTGCTGCGCTGAGGGTGCGCCCTGCGGGGCAGGATGCGGCTCGGCCACGACGGCCGCGCTTCTCCCCGATTCCGTATCGCGCTTCAACCTCTGGAGGTCGGCGCGCAAATCGGCGGCATGTTGGTAACGCAGATTGCGATCCTTCTCCAACGCCTTGTTGATGATGTCTTCGAGCTTCGGCGGAACATCGGGATTGAGACGCACCGGCGGGATCGGAGCGCGCTCCAGAATGGCGTTAAAGATCGCAGCCGACGTATCCCCACGAAACGGCATCATCCCGGTTGCCATCTCGTAGAGCACGCCTCCAAAGGAAAATAAGTCGGTGCGCCCATCCAGTTCCTTCCCCTTCGCTTGTTCCGGCGACATGTAGGCGACGGTGCCTAACGCCGCGCCGGGACTGGTGAGATGTTGCTCGTCGATATCAGCGTCCTGGGTGGGAGCGCCCGCGATCACACTGGAAGAACTGGTCGCGGGCGTGAGTTTGGCCAGGCCGAAATCCAGAACCTTGGCGTGGCCGCGCTCGGTGACGAAAATGTTCGCGGGCTTGATGTCACGGTGCACGATGTTCTTGGCGTGGGCGGCATCGAGCGCATCCGCGATCTCGATGGCCAGCGACAGCAGTGTCTCCGGTTCCATCGGGCGGCCGGCAATCCGGTGCTTCAGCGTTGCACCCTCCAGATACTCCATGGCGATGAACGCCTGCCCGTCCTGTTCGCCAATGTCATAAATCGTACAAATGTTGGGGTGATTCAGGGCGGACGCCGCCTGCGCTTCACGCTGGAAGCGGCTCAGGGCTTGAAGATCGCGGGCAACCTCATCGGGCAGGAACTTCAGTGCGACAAAACGGTGCAGCCGCGTATCTTCTGCCTTGAAGACGACGCCCATACCGCCGCCCCCGAGTTTCTCGATGACGCGGTAGTGCGAGATGGTCTGTCCGATCACTAGGGAGATGCCCGACTTTCAGTCGCTTCATCTTACGGATGCGGCTCGGGCCAGTCAACGATTGGCGGCTTTGACACGGTCGCGACGAACCACTCCCGGATTGTCGGCCGACGGGAAGTTATCCAGAAACGGCGTTCTGGGCAGTCGGCACGCTACTTCAAGCCGAACAGCTTAAGTTAGCGCTTGTGGGGCTCTGCCCCGCCAGGACGGGGCAGAGCCCCGTCCCCACACAGCTTGTTTCTGCACTGGCGAGAGCTTCGCTACCCCGGCGGATAGCTGAAATTGATGGTGATCACGGTTTGAGTTGCGGCAGCGCGGCCGTTGATACTGTAGGGTTGGAATCGCCACTGCTTGACTGCGGCAATCGCCGCCCGGCCCAGAATAAAATATCCCCGAACAATTTTCAGATCCTCAACGCTGCCATCGCGCCCAACCCGCGCTTGCAGCACCACTGCTCCGTGAAGTTTCTGCGCTAACGCTTCCGGTGGATATACCGGATCCACGGTGTGAAGCAGCAAGGCCCGTGCTGCTTCTTCGCTCACCGCTATGGGTTCGCTAAATTGCTGAATGGCAGGCTGTAATTGCGGCGCGGATGCCGGCATCGGCATCATTTGTGCCGGATTCACCGTCACCACAACCGGCCGGGCAATCGGCGCCGAGTTTCTCATGCTTTCGGGAATCGGGGCTCGTTCCACGCGGATTGGAGCCGGGTCTTGATGCTCAAAAAACGGCACGGGCAGCGGAAAGTCCGGAGCCTTTGGTAAAGGCAGGCGCGCGTCCGCCAGCGTGGACTCGGTTGCAACCACCCCCAGCGGCGTTGGCTTGGCATTGGAACTGGGAGCTCTGCTGAAGTACGCATCCTGGTGCGCGTCGCTCGCGGCGGAACCGACGGGTAATGCCCCCGTTTGGTGCTCATAAAAAAGCGCCGCCACCGACTCCCGCAAAACACGGAAGCTTCCCTCCGGCGTCAGCGATAGATATTCGATACCCGCGCGCGATCTCCACAGGCAAAGGGCGGCCGTAAGCACAAGCACCGCGGCACAAACTCCGCGGAACACTCTAGTGTGACTGCGCCCTCGAGGTTCGTCTTCGTCACTCGCAATTTCGCCGTTGCCGTCCGCTGCATTCATTTCCGGGAAACCGGCTGGCGGATCTTGCGGACTGTACTCCGGAGCGTCTGCGCCGGCAGAAGTTGTGCTCGGACCTTCGCTGCTCGCGTCGGCTTGCCCGAACGATGCTTCAGCATCCTCTGCGCTCATCGGTTGCATCTGCTGACACGCTTTCGCCAGCACCGCATCGGCTTCCCCGGCGGAAATTGGACGATAGATCAGAAACTCCAGCCGGTTGTCGCGCAGTTCGGCTGGCTTGAGGTCGTGATCGACGATGGCAATGGCCACCGTGTCGCGGTTCGGCGCGGACTCGCGAGCACGCTTCAACAGGAAGCTCGCCTCCGGCTGATCAGCCCAGTCCGCGATCACGCAGGAAAAGGCTTGCGTCTTCCCTTTTTCGATGGCTGTAAAGATGTCGGAACAGACTTCAACGCGGATCCCTGTACTTTCGCAGGCCGTCGCCAGGGCGGTGTTTGTCTCGGTGTTTTTTGAAAACAATAGGGCGCGGAAAGCCATTCCGGCAACAGCTTATCGGGATTTTCGTCACCGTGACAGGTAACCAGTGGGTAGTCCGCCCATGGAATCTGGCCATCCCTAAGCAGCTACAGGATTCCGCAATGAAAGCGGCGGTGACTTTCGTAACCACACGCCGGATCCTACCCTGACATTGTCAAATCTCCGCACACTCGCCCGACAACTCATGGCACTGCATCTGCTGGCGGTCCCGCATTTCTTGCTGCCGTTCCTGCATCTTCTGCTGAAAATCCTGCAGCTTCTTATCTAAATCTCTCAAGTCTAGGTCTTTCAAGTCCATGTCTCTCGAGCGCAATGCCCGCTGCGCTTTCCGCATGGTGGACGGACCCACGCGGGCGAGTACCTCTCCGGCGGTTTTAAGCGCCTGCTCGGTCTCTGCATTGAAAGTCTCTGCGCTGAGCTCGGGACAGTCAAAGCTGTCTTCCTGCAGGCTGCCGGAGTCCTTTTTTTCGGGAAGAGGCAGCGTCAGAGTCTGCTCTTTCTTCTCGCGCATCACCGTCACGGAGGCCGAGGCGCCCGACGACGACCGCAGAGCATGTGTGAAGTCAGACGCATCGTGCACCGCCTGGTTGTTGACCTTGACGACTACGTCTCCGGCACGAAATCCGGCCTTTTCCCCGCGACTGCCTTTTTCCACAGAGCGCACCAGCACGCCGTTGCCGCCCTTGACCCCAAAGAAATCTCCCAGTTGCGGAGTAATGTTTTCCACCATCAGCCCACTGCGCGCCGACGAGTGGACGATGACCACCGAGACGGGCACTTCGAAGTCCGGCAAGTCCGGCATCTTGGGCATCTGTGGCATCTCGAACTTACCGTTCTGACCCCATCCCGTCGACTTGTGCCGGTCGGCGAGTTGCACCTTGATTGTAAGTGGTTGACCGTCGCGGCTGATGCCGAGATTCACGACGCGGCCTGGCGGCGTTTCCTTAATCATCCGGCGCAATTGGGCGGCACTCTCTACCGCGGTGCCGTTCAGGCTTACGATGACGTCGTGCTCGTGCAGGCCGGCTTTTCCGGCGGGAGCGTCCTGATCGACCATGGTGACCTCCGCACCGTGCTCTTCCTTGAGCTTCAATTCTCCCAGCCGCTCCGGTGAAACGTCGGCGATGTCCACTCCGAGATAGGAAGATCCGCCGCCTTCCTCTGCGTCGTAGCTCCAGTCCCAGATTGCGCCCGTGCGATCGCGGTTCGACCCGGCGTTCAGCTCCGCTGGTTGCGCGCTGGCGACCAGCGTAAAAAGAAACGTGCAAAGCAGGAAACGGTGGATCATAGTGCCTCCTGAATAAAGTCACTAGTCGTTGGTCGTTAGTCGTTGGTCGTTAGCAAACTTTCGCAGTCGGCAGCTAATGCCGAACGACCAACGACTAAGGAATCTCTGATTAAGTCTAAACAATTACCACTGTCATCCTGACCCTGAGCGCAGCCGAAGGGGAAGGACCTATGCATTCTGCCCGCGCCACCCGCGGCGTTGCAGGGAATTTCGACCACGAGCCATGATCCAATCTCCGTGGACCGCTATGACTTAATCAGAGTCCCCCGAACGACTAACGACCAACGACCAACGACTGTTTTTCATCCCCGAACGACTAACGACCAACGACCGCCGACTGTTTTTCATCCCCGCTAGCGACTGACGCGGCGAAAGTTGACATTCCCAGAATTCGTTCGGACCTTCAGCACCGGTCCGCCACCATTGAGTTGACCTTCTGCAGTCACTGTTTTCGGGCCATACGGTCCGCCTTCACTGGACACGTGAATATCGGAGAAGTCGCTGTGGATGGTGTGGCCATTGGCCATTTCGATCTCCGCTCGAATGGAGATCGCCAGGTCATTCGCAAGATAGACAGTGATGTCGCCGGCCGAGGTTTCAAGCGTGGAATTGTTGGCACCGCCGGCGCCAGCCGACGAAAGTAATTTCACAATGATTCCGCCAGCCGAAGTTTCCGCCTGCACCGAGGTCGCTCCGTCCAATTGAATACTGCCTCCGCCGGTTTCGGCCCGCACACGCCCTTTCGCGGAAGCCAGCCGGATGCTGCCCGCGCCGGTTTCAATTTCCGCCGGTCCTCCGATCTCGCCCAGGTCCACGCTCCCGCCACCGGTCGTGGCTTTCACGTGCCCACTGCACTTATCCACGCGAATGCTTCCTCCGCCCGTCTCCAGCACCGCGCCTTGCAGACCGGAAAGAACGACTACGCTTCCGCCTCCGCTTTCCGCCTTGATCTCGCCCTTGGCGGATGCAACCTTGATATTTCCTCCGCCCGTCTCCAGGGTCACATTGCCTTCCACGCTGCCAACTTCAATCGTGCCCCCGCCGGTTTCCGCCGTCACTTCGCCGCCGATATCATCCAGGTGAATACTTCCACCGCCGCTCTCGAGGTTCGACACGTCCGGCAATCCCGGCCGCGTTTACGCTGCCGCCCCCGGTCTCGACCTTGGCGGACTGCAAGCTGCGCGGCACATTGATGACAAACTCATCGGCGCACTTGGAATCCCGCCTGCTCGACTCCGCCACGATCCACGCCGTGTCTCCCTTTACAGACATGTTGATCTTGTAAGACTCGAATTCGTGACGCGCCTTCTCTTCTGAAGATGTATAAGCCTTGCGATGAATGACGTATGTGACCCCCGCTTGCGATCCACCCTGAACCTTTACCGACCCTGCGGCCAGTTTCACCCGCAGATTCTTCGCCGCACCCAGGTCTCCAGTCATTTCCTGGACCCAGTTGCTGCCTTCGCGATAAACCCGAGCTTGCTGGCAGAGAGCCAGAGATTCCAGCGCCGCCAGCAACACTCCGACGCTGACGAGTTTTATTAAGTGCTTCAATGAATGTCCTCCTCGGCCGATTGCTTTTACGTAGTACGCCACTCGCTATTCGCCATTCGCTGTTCGCTGTTGGCCAACCCGCTCAGTCCAGGGCGAGCAGCGAATAGCGAACAGCGAACGACGATTCCTAATCCATTTCCGGCATCTGCGCCAGCATGGTTCGAGCCTGTGAGCGGATCGAGACGTTCTGATCCGTCTGCGACACCCTGGTTAGCACGGATCGCACATTGCTGTCGGTTTTCATCGGCTCTACCAGTCGCAAGGCCAGCATCCGGACGCCCGAGTTCGTGTCGCTGACCAGCGCCCGCAAAACTCCGCCCCGCACTCGCGCATCCTGCCGCACAAAGCCACTCAGCCCATCCAACGCCTTCAGACGCACACCCGGATTCGAATCGTTCTGCAACGCATACATCAGCGCTTCCCGCACCCGCGAATCGTCGGGCGCCTGCGTCAGCACATCCACCGAGTCCATGCGCACTCCCGAGTTGTAGTTGTTGCGCGCCGCAAACAACAGCAATTGCTGGATGCGCTGGTCGTTCAGCGAGCCTTGCGCTTCCTGGGTCGAAACCGTGTCGTACTTGATGCTCACCTGATTCGATCCCGGCTCCTGCGTTACCGACCGGATGCCCGCAATGGCAGACGACTCCAGCGGCTGCGACGGATTGCCCGATCCGAGCGAGCCCGTTACCACGCCTTCCCCGCCACGTGCGGAGAGAAAGTTATAAGTCGCGCCCATGCCTCCGCCAAATCCGACGATGAAAATCAGTGCAGCCAGTGCCGGCGACATACGAATCTGGCGCAGCCACGTCGCGGGCTCGAGGATCAGCCGATGCCAGAGCCCTCCCTGTCGCGTCGTTTCCAGCGCTTCCTGCAAGCGCATCCGCGATGCCGCCAGCAGGTTCGGAGTCGGCTCCGCCACCGGCATTTCCGAAAGCGTCGCGTGGAACTTGCGCGCCGCCTTCAACTCGGTGGCGCATTCCGGACACCGTCCGAGGTGCTGCTCTATCTCGTAGCGAGCGTCGTCCTCGAGCTCGTTGTACACGTAGAACAAAATATTTTGTCGCACCCAATCACATTTCATTTTCGTATCCCTTCGCGAGAACAGGAGCGTGGTAAGCTCTGCTCTCCTGCCACAGCGCCTGAAGGCTTCGCATAAAGCAGCATTTTCGGCATGCCTAAGGCATGCCCTATCGAACCGCCCTTGCACCACGGCTCGCTAGCTCCCAACTCATCGCATCTCCGCCAGCGCGACGCGCAATTTTTGCGTCGCGCGAAACAACGTATTCTTCGCCGTCTCTTCCGTCGTATTCAGCATCTCGCCCACCGTGCGCAATTTCAGCCCGTGATAGTGCTTCAACTCGAAAACCATCCGCTCGCGGGGCGTTAGTCCCGACAAGGCCGCTCCGATCTTCCGCCCCAGTTCCCGCCGCATCAAATCGCGTTCCGGATTCGCTCCCGAGCGCACATCCGCGAACTGCTCCAACCGGCTGTACTCTTCGCCGGACGCATCCACCGCTACCGGACCATCTTCCTTGCGCACATTCCGTTTCCGCAGATGATCGAGGCAAAGATTGGTGACGATGCGGTAGATCCAGGTGTAGAAGGAACACTCAAAGCGAAAACTGCCGAGATTCTTGTACGCCTTGAGGAAGGCCTCCTGATAAACGTCCTGGGCGTCGGACTCCGATCCGGTCAGGTGCAGCGCCAGCCGCAGAACCGACTGATCGTAATGGCGCACCAGGACCTCGAAGGCCGCGCGGTTGCCCTGCTGCGCCTCCCGGATCAGACTGGTGTCGTCAATGCGGTTGCCCTGTGCTGCCAAGGAGCCCCTCACATCCCTATACGACGTGGGGTTCTGGTTGCCGCTGTCGCTGTTCTTTGCCGCCCGCCTCGAACGGGAAATCTCGCCAACCGGAATTGCAACTGCGTAGGAATCGGCCGGCATGGTCTGTGTCTGTCCCCTATAAGTGGTCCCAATCCTTCGTTTTTGCCTGGCACAGACATAGACGGGGTAGCAGCCCGAACGTTAGCAGATTATAAGG
Source organism: uncultured Acidobacteriaceae bacterium (assembly GCA_963797885.1). Taxonomy (GTDB): domain Bacteria; phylum Acidobacteriota; class Terriglobia; order Terriglobales; family Acidobacteriaceae; genus Acidiflorens. The sequence goes on from CAWCRQ010000048.1 coordinate 40,421, forward strand.
AGTTGGCCCTTGGTTTGCTTGACAGGTGAAAACAGGGGGTCGAACAACGTCTGTCGGTCGCCGTGTTTCCGCGGCTCTCAAAAGGTACAATAAAACGGATGTAGGTCCCAGCCGAGGCTAGCTGGATTTCATGTACGAAGTCACCGTCGAAGACACATTCGCCGCCGGACACTACCTGCGCAATTACAAGGGCAAGTGCGAGAACCCGCACGGCCACAATTACAAGATTCGTGTGACCCTGGCGGGCGCCGAACTCGACAAGGCCGGCCTGCTGCTCGATTTCAAAGATTTGAAAGACGTGATGAAGCACGCCATCGACCGTCTCGACCACCAGATGATCAACGAGATCGAGCCCTTCACCGTCCTCAATCCCTCCGCCGAAAATCTCGCGAAATATTTCTACGACGAAACCAACACGCGCTTGAGCAAAATAACCAACGGCAGGGTGAGAGTGAAAGACGTCACCGTTTTCGAAACCGACACAACAACAGCCACGTACGCGGAGTAGCGCGCAGCGCGGTTTAACTGAAAGCTGACAACTAATAGCTGACAGCTGACTCCCCATGCAGGTAACCGAGATCTACAAATCGCTCCAGGGAGAATCGACTCATGCTGGCCTGCCCTGCGTCTTCGTGCGCTTGACCGGATGCAACCTGCGCTGCTCCTGGTGCGATAGCGAGTTCAGTTTTTACGGCGGACGCAAGATGACGCTGCGAGGAAGTGCTCAGCGAAGTTGCTCGTCTAAGTCCGGCCGGCGGGCTGGTCGAGATCACCGGCGGCGAACCCATGTTGCAGGAACGCGACGTGATCCCACTGATGGAGCAACTTCTGGACGCTGACTACCAGGTGCTGCTCGAAACCAGCGGCGAACGCCCCCTGGCGCGGGTCCCGAAACAAGTCGTCAAGATCGTCGACGTGAAGTGTCCGCACTCCGGCGAACCCAACACTTTCGCGATCGAGAATCTGAAGGCGCTCCAGCCGCCACGATGAACTTAAGTTCGTCCTGACCGATCGCGCCGACTACGAATTCGCCCGCGACTTCGTCTTGAATCACGGGCTGGCCGAGCGCGTTCACGCCATTTTATTTTCTCCCGCGTTTGAAAAGGCTGCCTCCGGCGCTCGAGACACTTCGCACTGCCTGCTCGATCCGCAAGAGCTCGCGCAATGGATCCTCGCTGACGACATTCCCGTGCGGCTCAGCCTGCAAATCCACAAGCTAATCTGGGATCCCGCTGCCAAGGGCGTCTAAAGGAAATTCAGAGTTTTCATCTGTGGCCACAGACGGACTGCCGAGCTGCGCTCGGCTTGGACGGGCGAGGGCGCCTCGCTCCGCCGGACGACAGGCACAAGAGGCGAATGCTATTGCTCTCGTCGCCCCTACGCCGTCCTCACCCGCATCCGGTTCTCTGCCCGCAGGTGCGCTACCACCAGCCGTATGTCTTCGAAGCTCACGTACGGCGGTACCGCTTCTTTAATATCTTTCAGCCGCTCGACTCCTTGCTTCAGGCACGCCGCTTCGATTAGTGGCTGCGCGTCGGGCGAAATCCACTTCGGATCTAATTTCACCTGTCCGGTCTCTACGAGGTTCGCCACGGTGCAAACGACGTCGAAACCTGGCGCGCGCGAATGCGGGCAATCTCCTCAAAGCTGCGCCCCTCGTTCAAAAGTCGAAGCGTCTGTTCCGCCGGAGCAGGCTCCCTGGCCGCGGTCGGCGCGGCGCGCGCTCCTCCGCCAAAGTTTTGCAAAGCCTGGAGAATCTCCGCGCCGTAGACATCTGCTTTCTTTTCGCCGATTCCCGGCACCTGCTTCAACTCCGCAAAATTGGTTGGACGACGCCGGCACAACTCCTCCAGGGTGCTGTCGTGCAGAATAATGTAGGCGGGCACTTTGTTTTCCCGTGCCATGTTTCGCCGCCATTCGCGCAGATACTCTGCCAGAGCTGGATCCGCTTCCGCCGGCGTTTCTGTGGCCACTGACAGCTGCCGAGCTGCGCTCGGCTTGGACGGGCGAGGGCGCCCGTCCCCACACGAGCGCGCCGCGACTTCGGGGAGTGCAAGGGCTCACGATCTCTTGGCTCAGCCACTCTGGCTTGGCGCTGCAATTGTCGCAATTCCCGCAGCTCTCCCATTGCGGAGTCTCGCCGAAGTGCAGGCAGATCTGCCGGTGGCGGCAGCCGTGAGAATCCGCGAACCGGCTGATCACGCGTTTGCGTCCGGATGCTCGCTCGCGCTCGGCGTCATCCGAAATCTTGTTGATGAAGTATTCCAGAAGAATGTGGTCGCGTTTCTGCCAGAGCAGTACGCAATCCGCCGGCCGCCCATCCCGCCCCGCGCGGCCGGCCTCCTGGTAGTACTGCTCAATCGACTGCGGCAGCGACAGGTGAATCACGGCCCGCACCGCAGGTTTGTTGATGCCCAGGCCGAACGCAATGGTTCCCACCAGCACCCGCACTTCGTCCGACATCCATCGTTCCTGATTCTGCCGGCGCATCGGCGTTTCCATCTTCGCGTGATAAGGAACCGCCGCAATCCCGCTCTCCTCCAGGTATTCGACCGTCTCCTCCACCCGGCGAATCGTGGGCGAATACACGATCACGCTCTCACCCGCGTAGTGGCGCAAAGCGCGGGCGAGCAACTCCAACTGCGTCCGCGCTTCGCACTCATGCACCACGTAGCGCAAATTCTGGCGATGGAAGCTGGCGATGTAGAGATCGGGCTCGCGCATCTGCAGCTGCTTCAAAATGTCGTGCCGCACCTGCCGCGTCGCACTGGCGGTGAACGCCGCAATCGGCAGCTTCGGAAAGCTCGTGCGCAGCCGACTCAGTTGCCGGTAATCCGGCCGAAATTCGTGCCCCCACTCGGAAATGCAATGCGCCTCGTCCACCGCAAAGAAACCGACCGGCACTTTCGCCAGCCATTCGAAAGTATTTCCCGCGGCCAACCGCTCCGGGGAAAGATAAAGCAGGCGATATTCGCCGCGCGCCGCTTTCTCCATCACCTGCCATCGTTCACTCGAACTCTGCGAACTATTGATTACCGCCGCCGGAATTCCCATCTGCGCCAGTTGCGCGGCCTGGTCCTGCATGAGCGCGATCAGCGGAGAAACCACCACCGCCGTCTTCCCCGAAATCACCGCCGGCAGTTGGTAGCACAGCGACTTCCCGCCTCCGGTCGGCATGACGACACAAGTATCGTGCTCGGCCAGCAGACTGCGGATAACATTTTCCTGTTTGGGGCGAAACTCGTGGTATCCCCAATAGCGCCGCAGGGCTTCGGCCAGGTTTGGAACAGCTTCGGGCAGGCTTCTTTCGGGCATTCTTTGCAGTATAGCCGCAGATCTATTCTTGAAGTCTGTGAGCGTTCGACACCAGATTTGTGATGAATCCGGGGGCAACTTGATAAACCTCGCCGCGTCAGGGTTGCTTATAGAATTCCATGGCTAGGGGGACGGCCGAGGGCGGCCGTCGCTACGTGTTTGTTATGGCTGGAAGAACCGTGATCCTCGGCGTTATCTCCGACACCCACGGCCTGCTGCGACCCGAGGGCCGTACGAGGCTCTGCGCGGATCCGACCGCATCCTCCACGCCGGCGACGTCGGCGCTCGCGAAATCCTCGAAGCGCTTGCGCAAATCGCGCCCGTCACCGCGATCCGCGGTAACGTCGACACCGACGCCTGGGCGCGCGCTCTGCCTAAAACCGAAGTCGTCGAAGCCGGCGGCGTGTCCATCTATATGCTTCATGATCTCGGCCAACTCGACCTGAAGTTGGGAGCCGCCGGATTCCGCGTGGTGGTGTACGGCCACAGCCATCAGCCGAAGATCGAAGAGAAAAATGGCGTCCTCTATTTCAATCCAGGCAGCGCTGGGCCACGCCGTTTCCACTTGCCGGTAAGCGTGGGGAGGTTGATGATCGAAGCGGGAAAAGTGCGAGCAGAGTTGGTGGAGTTGGAGGTATAGAAATCTGCGGCGAACTGCAGACCCCTCCTCGGGGATGACAACCCAATAAGAAAAGGCCGACTCGAGAGCCGGCCTTTTCTTACTTCCAACCTGTCGCGGGCGAGGGCGCCCGCGCCACATGAACTACTTCTTCGGCGCAATCGAGTCCTTTGCGGCCTTTGCCACGCGGAACTTTACCACCGTCTTCGCCTTGATCTGAATCGGTTCGCCGGTCTGCGGGTTGCGTCCCATGCGGGCCTTGCGATGCGCCTTCACCAGGCGTCCCAGGCCGGGTATCACAAACACACCATTCTTCTTCGTCTCTTTAATCGCTGTGTCTGCCAGGTGCTCCAGAAAAGTCGCGGCAGTCTTGTTGTTGGTGCCGAGCTTCTCGGCCAAATGGCGGGTGAGTTGAGTCTTGGTCATACCAGAAGCCATGAATTCCTCCTTCAGGAACTTACAGATTTGCTTGTAGCCATGCGCATAGTAACGCACTGAGCTGTGGAAAAGTAGCACTTTATGCAGATTTTATGCGGTTTCCAATAAGGTACCCCTTGAATAATCGGCATAAAATGGAGGTCCGGAAGCCGAAGATCGCGCAAATGGCGCAGTTCGCCGGGACAAAACGATCTTGCGATCCTCGCCAGAGTTCAGCGCGGCTGCAGCTTGCACGCATGCGAGACGCAGTACCGGTTCCGCGCAAACCGCCGGTAACCCGCGTGGATCAACCGGTTGAACCCCGGCAAACTGAAAATCGCATAGAAGGGCCAGGCCCACCAGATCCGTCGCGTCACATATAAATAGACATCGGCTCCGGAAATCAGCTGACCACCAGTCGTTAGCAACCGTATGTCGGTGAGCAGTTCTTCATGCGGCATTCTGAGCCTCTCCGCCACCCAAGGCTCATCCAGCGAGGCAATCTCAAATCCGCTCCGCGCGAGCGTCCCCGCCCAATACTTCACCCAACGCGAGCAGAAACCGCACTGCCCGTCGTAAAGGACCACGCCTTGGACTCCGTCGGCGCTCACACGTTTAGGATGGTCAGACCGGACGGTCCGATTCATTGGTAGACACGTTCCCATGTAGCTCGTGCGCCAAACGAAAGTGCCATCATGGCCAACCGGCCATCTCCAGAACCTTCTCCGCCGTCAGCCCTTTCTGGCGCAAATGCCGGATGCTCAGCGCATCGTGCCGCTTCGCCAGCCGCGCTCCAGCCGCGTCCCGCACCAGTTCGCAATGGAAATAATCGGGAGCGGCATGCTCAAGCTGGGCATAACGAAGATCGGCATAACTAGGATCGCCATAACTAGGATCCGTATAACCCAGCGCGCGCATCAACAGCAGTTGCCGAGCTGTCGACTTCAGCAAATCCGCGCCCCGTACGATTTCCGTGATCCGCATGGCCGCGTCGTCGACCACGACGGCGAGTTGGTAAGCGGGAACATCGTCGCGCCGCCAGACTAGAAAATCGCCAAAATCATTACCTGCGACGTAGCGCTGCCGGCCCAGATTCAAATCCGCGAACTCAACCACCTCGCCCTCGGGAACGCGGAACCGCCAGTTCACGCCCGCAGGCTCTGTGAACTCAGCCGTATCCTTGCGCTCACGACAAGTTCCTGGATACACCGGCTCATCATCATTGTCGGCATCATTCGGAGCGCTCGCCGCCAGTGCAAGATCCTTGCGCGAACAAGTGCACGGATACAGAAAGCCGCCACGCCGCAGCCGCCGCCACGCCTCCAGATAGTGCGCCCGGCGCTCACTCTGCGAGTAAGGGCCGTACGGGCCGCCACAGTCCGGGCCTTCGCTCCAACGAATTCCCAGCCAGCGCAAATCTTCAATCATGGCGCGAGCAAATTCCGGCCGCGAGCGCTGCGGATCCAGATCCTCGTTCCGCAAAATCAAAGTTCCCCGATTCTCGATCGCTCGTTGCGCCGCGATCCAGAAGGTCCGCGCATGGCCAACATGCAACAGTCCGGTCGGCGACGGGGCCAGGCGTCCGCGATAATTACTTGGCATTTCGTTGGTTAATCCGGAACACAGCTTCCCACAGGCCGCCGTTTCTCGCTTGGACTGTAACCTCAATGCACGACGACGGCGATAGAGAATGCTGACGCTTTTTGCGTCCCGTCGTTCAGTCTTACGGGTGTTCCGTTTTTCCAGTACTGAGCGAACGTCCCTTGTGCATTCCAGTCCGCGCCGGCGACATAGACGTCGCTTCCGGAGACGGCAATCTGATTGGCCGTAGCCTCGCTCGTACCATCGGTCAGAGGCGTGAGCACGTTATCCTTCCAGTATTCCGCGATATTGTCGGACTGTCTCCCTGAAACGTAAACGTCGGAGCCGGAAACGACGATGGAAGTCGCCAAAGTATCTGTCAGGTTCGACAATTCAGTGGGTGTGCCGTTTTTCCAGTAGGTGGCGATGTTACATAGAAGATCGGCAGTATGGCAGTTATCCCCCGCCACGTAGACGTCGGCGCCAGAAACAAAGATGGCGAAAGCCGTAGCCGGTGCTGTGCCGTCGGTCAGTTCTACGGGCGTTCCATTCTTCCAGTACTGCGCGACCGTGTATTCAGTGTAGGTGTTGGGTGGAACGAAAAGTTTTTTGGTTTCAGTCCCCGCTACATACACATCGGTTCCGGCTACGAAGATGGACCACGCCAGCGCCGCCTCCGTACCGTCTGTCAGCAGCACGGGCACGCCATTTTTCCAGTATGTGGCGACGCTGATGTCCCCTGCTGTGAACTCCCCGCCCGCCACGTAAACGTCGTTGCCCGAGACAAAGATGGAGTTCACCTCCGCCCCACCCGCCAGCGTTACGGGCACGTCGTTCTTCCAGTAAACAGCGGCGCCAAGACTGCCTCCGTCGCCCGCCACATAAACGTCATCGCCCGACACGAAGATGGAGTACAAATCCCCCGGCCCGAGCGTCACGGGCGTGCCGTTTTTCCAATAGGTCGCGACGTCAACGCTGCCGTTCGATACAAAGCCCGCCGCGTAAACATCGGTCACGGGCGGCGGTGGGGGTGGGGGCGGCGGCGCTTGCGAACTGCCGCTGCCGCAAGCCAGCATCGAGCTAATGCCGATCGCGAGGAGAGCGGATGTTACTAGATCGAATTTCATGGGTTGCATCGCTGGGTTATGCTACTACGAAGTGGGTTAGAGCGCCGTGTTACCTGTCACACGGCCGTGTCTGGCGGCGCACACGGCTCTGGGCGTGTGCACCCGTAAGTCGCGTTCTATCAATGGTCGTTCATTTGGCCGCTCTCCTGCCATATCACTTCCGACTGCGCCAGCCGCAGAGGAGGTGACAGAATGACAACTACTTGGAAATCCGGTGACAAGAAATCTAGTAACAATGCAACTAACAACACAGTCTCTGGGACGACGCTTTCGTCCTGGTCGCGCCAGCAGAAGCTGGCAATGGCGACGATCGCAGGCTTCGCAATTCTCGGGCTCTTACTCGCGATAAGCGCATGCTCGAAGCAATCTCCAAAGCCGGCTCTGGCCGGCGTATCCAGTCCGGCGTCAACATCGGCAACGCTTGCGGTCACGGCGACGCCCGCGGCCGCCCCAACCGCCGCAGCGTTACCTGCGCCCGCAAAGAAGACGCCGAAGAAACGTCCCGCGAACGTCACTTATAGCGACCCCTACTCCGGGGTTTCGTTCCTCTATCCGCGTAAGTTTGCGTTGACCTCGGGCGACAAAGCGCTGCCCCAGCTTGCCGGCGTGGGTGATGTGCCGATGAACTTCGTACAGCCCGGCGGAGTCGCGGTCGCGACCGTCGCACTGCCCGACAGCTCATATCCCGGTACCGATTTTGCATCCGCCTTCTTCAACGTGAACGTCAATCGCAGCGTCTCCGAGCAGGAGTGCGCGCACTTCGCCTTCGTCAACACGAGCAATGCCGACGGCGAGCCGGTTGAACGCCGAGAAGGTCGAAATCGGCTCGACCGAGATGGAGATGACATCCAACTTCTCCGCCAGCGCCGCGGCGCAGGCTGAAGCGCAGTACTATCACAGCTACGAAAATGGAGCCTGCTACGAATACATCTTAGGCCTGGGCACCGAAGGATTTGCGACCGAAGGCGGGGTTGAGCACGTCAAACGCGACGAAGTCTTCGCCAAGCTGGAGAAGATCCTGGCCACGGTGAAGATCAACCCAGTCGAGCCGGAGCACGTCGCCGAACAGGCGGTCAGCGGCATCGCCGGCGACCAGTAATAGAATCGCTGCGCACGAAAAACATCAAGGCCGCGCGAACCTCTTGCGCGGCCTTCGTATTTGGGCTATTCGGAAACGTCTCCGGTGCCATAAGTTCTCACCCGACAGTCGGCGCTAACCCGGCCGCACGCTGAGCAAGTCGAGGTACAATTCCGGTGTGCGGTTCGGCGTACAATTCCGAGGGACAGCGAGGATAGTGGAATGACTCAGAAAGTTATCGATGTAGTCGGGGTTTCGAAAGAAAGTTTTGCCAAGGCGGCGGAGGTTGCCGTGAAGGAGGCGGCGAAAACCGTTCGCGGCATCAAGTGGGCGCACGTGGACTCGCTCGACATGCAACTGGACGGAGCCAAGGTTCTGCAATACCGCGCCACCACCAAGATTTATTTCGACGTCGAGCACTAGAAGGTCATCGGGTGATCGGGCCATCTGGTCATCGAAGATCGCTTAGGGGTTGATTGCCGGATGACCCGATCACCCGATCCTCAGGGTATTATCACTGTGGTCACCAATCGCGTCGCAGAGAACAAACTACAACTTTTGCGTTCTGAGAAACTGGACAGGCTGGCCTGGCTGGTGCATACCTTCTCGACGCGGCTGGGCGGAGTATCGCGCGCCTACGGCGGGAACACGCTGAATCTTGGGTTCACGAAGCAGGACTCGCGCGCGGCCGTCGAACGCAACCGCGAGCTTTTTCTCAAAGAACTCGGCGTTGCGAACGGACGCACAAGCTGGCCGCTGGTTGCGCTGCGGCAAATTCATTCCGATTTGATCCATCGAGTTGACAGCATGCGCGTTGACGGGATGCGCGTTGACCGGATTCCGGAACGACCGCTGGCTGGAGACGGCATGGTCACGGATACTCCGGGGCTGCTCTTGGCGGTGCAGACTGCCGATTGCCTTCCCATCATTGTGGCGGATGGGAAGCGGCGGGCTGTCGGCGTTTTTCACGCAGGCTGGCGCGGCACGGTCAAGCGGATCGTCGAAAAAGGTGTCGGCGAGATGCGGAAACACTTCGGGAGCGATCCACGGGATCTGGTGGTGGCGATTGGACCGGGCATACGGGGCTGCTGCTACGAAGTGGGCGAAGAAGTGCGCACCAGGTTTGAAGCGCAGTTTGCATACGCCGGGAGCTTGTTTCGCGAGGTCAAGGAATCGGACCCGGTGCGGGAGAAATATCCGTTGCTGTTCCTGACGGCGCGCGCTCCGGGACACAGCGAATGGCCGGTGAAACTTTTTCTCGATCTCGTAGAAGCGAACCGGCGGCAACTGTTGGATGCGGGCGTGCTGGCAAAGAATATCGATGCGATGGCGCCGTGTACGGCGTGCCATACGGAGCTGCTGTTCAGCTTCCGCGGAGAGAAGGGCGTGACGGGGAGGTTGATGGGGGCGGCGGGGATCAGAAAATAGATCGGGTGATCGGGTCATCGGGCGATCTAAGTTCAAAAGCCTTTGATGTTCAATGGCCCGATCACCCGATCACCCGATGGCCCGATATTGTTTTCTGCTTACGCCAGGTCGAACAGTAGGACTTCTGCTTCTTCCGTTGCTTTGATCGTCAGCTTTTTTTCTTCGCTTATGGCCGCACCGTCTCCCTGGTGCAACTTCTGGCCGTTCAGTTCGACTGCGCCCTTGGCGACCTGGAGCCAGGCGTGACGCTTGGCGCCGAGCGACTGCGTGACTTCTTCTCCGGGTGCAAGCAGAGTGACGAACAGCTTCGCGTCCTGATTGATCTTTACCGAGCCTTCGGCGCCATCGCCGGAAGCGATCAGGCGGAGATTGCCGCGCTTCTCAGCTTCGGGGAAGCTTTTCTGCTCGTAGCCGGGTTCGTATCCTTGCTTGTCGGGGAAAATCCAGATCTGCAGCAGGTGCACGGACTCGGTTGCGGACGGATTCGCCTCGCTGTGGCGTATGCCACGGCCGGCGGTCATGCGCTGCCCGTCGCCGGGGAGAATCACCGAGCCGGTGCCGAGGCTGTCCTTGTGCTCGAGCTTGCCGGACAGGACATAGGTGATGATCTCCATGTCACGATGGGGATGAGTGGGGAAACCGCCGCTGGGCGCGACCCAATCTTCGTTGATCACGCGCAGAGAGCGGAAACCCATCCACTTGGGATCGTTGTAATCGTTGAAGCTGAAAGTATGGCGGGTCTTCAGCCAGCCGTAGTCGCCGCCGCCACGCTGGTTGCTCGGTCGGATGGTCATCATGATGCTCACTCCTGTTTAGTCGTTGTAACGACTATTTCAGTTCTTTTAGATGTACGGGGACGGGGAAGGATTCACGGGGGGAACCGTCGTTGGTCGGCGGGCGTTGGTCGGCAGTCTGGTCGGTGGGCGTTGGTCGTCCGCGATCGCCAGCCGGCAAAGCCTGCTATGCTTCGTCTCTTGGTGGAGCGACGGGCGTCCCTTCGACTGGCTCAGGGCAGGCTCTCGCCCGTCACCCATCCCTGAGTCTGGCTATGCCTTATCGCGTGGTTGCTTTCACCATGGCGCAAGTGCGGCGAGGAGCGCTTGGCTTCCAACGCCAACTGAGCGCCGTCCTGCGCGAACATGCCGAGATCAAAGTGTATATCCGGCAGCCAGCATAATGGGAAACAAATAGAGGAATCCCAGGGAAAAATAGGGCTTCGTCCACCAATCCACTGCGGCGATCGCCACGACAAGGACGCTGCTGGCCAACAGAAGACCCGTCCGGTTCCGGCGGACCCAGATTATCTCCAAGTGAGGCATAGTTTTAGTCGCAATGTCCCTTATCTCACGCGCACTCCTGTGCAAGGAATCTAATCAAACGATTTCTCCATAAGATTGGGCTGCTAATCAAATGATCCAGTCCACCGGCCCAATCAAACGATTGACCGGGTAATTGCCGCGATGGGGATCGAAATACTACCCGCCCTGGCCGTTTTAGTGTCTCCCCCAAACCGAATCCTTCCCGTACAAAGGACTTCATGGTTCACATTTTTCTTTCACGGAGGATAGGTGTAGTCCGTGAAACCGTGAATCAAGTTGAGATGTAGGGCCGCACGCTGGGGCAACTCCTTGAATTATGAAGCATTGAACGGCTACGTCTTAATGGTAATTGGTCTTTTCGGAGTGCTTTTCTATATGGGCTTGCTGTACGCGGGCCTGGTTGAGTTCATAGGACGCATATCGAAGAAAGGCAACGGTAAGAGGCAGCGTCGGAAGGTGAAGGCTCGTGGGTTTCGAAATCAGCGAGGGTCCGTTTGACCCGGCGCTCACCCATAGTGGCAGGCCGACGTTCGAGCGGAAATTATGAAATATCCGGTTCACATTAGCAACAAAGTCGGTGCGGTTATTGTTCTCGCCGTGGCGATGGTTCTTGCCCTGGCTGTTTTGGAATCAGGCTGTAGTCGCGGAGAAGCCACAAGCGCCAAGGCCGCGCCGAGCACGAATTCGACCGCTAATCCGACCGTGGACCTTTCGCCCAGTCAACTGAACTCGATCAAGATCGAGACCGTGGGAAGTTACCAGTTCCCGGTCGAAAAGGAAGCGGTGGGAACCATCAGCTTCGCCGACGATCTTTCGGTGGATGTCTTCCCAGCCTATACAGGCACGATCATCAAAGCTTTTGTTGAACTCGGGGCCAAAGTCCAGAAAGATCAGCCCTTGTACACGATCAAGAGTCCCGATCTGATTCAGGCCGAATCGAACCTTATCGGGGCAGCAGCCACATTCGACTTGACCAATAAGGAACTGGCGCGGGTTGAGGGCCTTCCGGGAGTTTCCCAGCGAGAGAAAGAGCAGGCGATTTCGGATCAGCAAACGGCAGATGGCGCGCTCAAAGCGGCCCGGGACGCAGTGCTCGTCTTCGGCAAAACCCAGGCCGAAGTGGATCAGATGATTGCCTCGCGCAAAATTGATCCCGCTTTGGTGGTGCGCAGCCCGATTGCCGGCAAGGTCACAGCCTTCAATGCGCCCGTCGGACTTTTGGTGCAACCGGGAAATCCACCCGCGCCTTACTCAGTGGCCAATGTAACGGTCAAGTGGATGCTTGCCAACGTGCCTGAAAGCGAAAATGCTTTCTTTCAACTGGGACAACCTGTCACCGTTAAGGTAATGGCCTTCCCTGATCGCACCTTCAAGGGAACAGTTTCCAAGATCTACGAGACGGTTGATCCAAACACGCATCGAGTGACTATCCGTTCCGAAATAACCGATCCCAGAGACGAGCTGCGGCCGGGGATGCTGGCCAACTTCGTTATTCGCGTTCGAGGGCCGGTTGAAGCCACTGCGATACCGGCCAACGGCGTGGTCCGCGAGCCCGATGGCACCATGGCCGCTTGGGTCACGACGGATCGCCGCCGGTTTACCGAGCGCGTCATCAAGACCGGCTTGCGAACCGACGGTCAAGTTCAAATTCTCGGTGGTCTGCAGCGTGGAGAACTGGTGGTCAGCGACGGTGCGGTATTCCTGAGCAACATGCTGGAGGCGCCACCCTCCGACTAGATCGGGAAAGACCAGACGGGTCAATTTTTCATTAAAAGACAACAATCATGTTCAAGTCTCTCCTTGCATTTTGCCTGAGTCGCCGGACGATCGTCGTGTTGGGCCTGCTGTTGTTTACGGGCGCGGGACTCGTTGCTTTCAAGCTTCTGAATATCGAAGCGTATCCGAATCCAACGCCCGTGATCCTGGAGATCACCGCGCAGGCGCCCGGCCTCTCTGCCGAGGAGATGGAACGTTATTACACCCGGCCCATGGAGATTGGACTGTACACGACGCCGGGTATCGAGGTCATCCGCTCCACATCGTTCTATGGACTTTCTTTCGTCCGTGTGAGCTTCAAGTACGGTGTCGATTACTTCTTTGCCTACAGCCAGGCAGCGGTGGCATTGGCGCAGAACGTGAATTTGCCCGGCAATCAGGTTCCGAGCATCCAGGCAAACAGCTCGACCGGAGAAATCTATCGTTATCAGGTTGTAGGTCCGCCCCATTTTGGAATCATCAATCTTCGCACGGTTCAGGACTGGATCGTCGCGCGGCGGCTGCTGACGATACCAGGCATTGCAGCCATCAACAGTTGGGGTGGGCCGACTAAAGAATTCCTGGTCGAAGTCGACCCTCACAAGCTGGAAGCCTACAGCGTCACCGTGCCTCAGATTCTGACCGCACTTGGCAACGCCAACATCAACGTCGGCGGTCGAGAAATCCGCATCGGCCAGCAGTCCATCAATATTCGCGGCGTCGGCCTGATCGACGACGGCGGCAGTGACGACTTAAGGGAAGGGTACAAGGTTGACGACATTGAGAATGTCGTTTTGAGCCAGGAGAACGGCGTCCCCGTGTTGATGAAAGATGTCGGGAAGGTCTCCGTCGGCTACAGGCCGAGGCTGGGCATTCTCGGCCGTGACACCCACGATGACGTGGTCGGGGCCATCGTTGTACAGCGGCGCACCGAAAAGACCGCCGACATGATTCCGAAGGTAAAGGCGGAAATTGACCGGATCAATCGCGACGGTAGTCTGCCGCCCGGAGTCAAAGTTGTTCCTTTCTACGACCGGTCGTCGCTGATCGCTTTGACCACGCACACGGTTCTGCACAACCTGATTTTCGGGTGTGTGCTCGTCTTCCTGATCCAGTGGATTTTTCTCGGCAATCTTCGCAGTGCGGTCATTGTTGGACTTAACATTCCTTTCGCGCTGTTCTTCGCCATCATTTTGCTGGTCATCTTCGGTGAAAGCGCGAATCTGCTCTCGCTCGGCGCTGTGGATTTCGGCATCATCGTGGATTCGGCCGTGATCCTGGTCGAGAACGTCTTCCGGAATTTCCAAGCGAGCCCGGAGGAAAGGCAGGGCCTGCTGCAGCGGCTGGGAGACGGTTTTTGGGGACCCGATCCGACCGGACCTCAATTGCACGGGACGCAGGCCCACGTGTGGACGGATCGTCTGCGGCTGATTCTGATCAGTGCAATTCAGGTGGACAAAGCGGTTTTGTTCTCGGCCCTGATCACCGTGGCCGCTTTCGTGCCATTGTTCACCATGGAGGGAGTCGAGGGCCAGATTTTCGGGCCCATGGCACGTACCTACGGCTACGCGCTTGCGGGGGCGTTAATCGCAACTTTCACCATCACGCCCGTGCTGGCCTCCATATTGTTACCCGAGCATGTAAAGGAAGCCGAAACCATACTCGTCCGACTGTTACACCGCGTTTACAATCCTGCCTTGCGCTTCGCGCTGAATCGCCGTGCCCTGGCGGTCGGGACCGGCATCGCCTTTCTCGCCTTGTCGGCATTTCTGGCATCGATGCTAGGCAGCGAGTTTCTTCCCCACCTGGAGGAAGGCAATTTCTGGATTCGAGCTTCCATGCCTATTACGCTTTCGCTCGAAGACGGCGAGGCGGCCGCGCGAAAAATGCGCGAGATTCTCCGGCGACATCCGGAAGTCCTGACCGTCGTTTCGCAGCATGGCCGGCCGGACGACGGCAGTGACGCCTCACCCTTTTCAAATGTGGAACTATTTGCGCCGCTCAAGCCTTTTGACGAATGGCCACGAGGCTTAACCAAAGAGAAGTTAACGGAACAGATTCAAACGGAGTTCAATAACGAACTGCCGGGAGTCGTTTTCAATTTCTCTCAGTACATTCAGGACAACATCGAGGAAGGCATCTCAGGGGTCAAAGGTTCTAATTCGGTCAAAATCGTCGGCCCCAATCTCGAAGTCCTGACTAATCTTGCCGAGCAAGTTCGCGACCAGATGAGCCAGGTTCGCGGTGTCACCGACCTCGGCATCTTCCCGGTCCTTGGCCAGCCCAACCTGAACATCAAGGTGGATCGCGAGAAGGCCGCACGCTACGGCCTCAATTCCGGTGACGTGAACTCGGTTATTCAGGCGGCCATGGGCGGAGCAGTAGCGACTGAGGTCTTGGAGGGCGACCGTCAGTTCGATCTCGTGGTGCGTTACACGCCGGAGTACCGCGACAGCATCGATAGCATCCGCAGCATCAAGGTTGCCTATCAAACCAGCAGTGGCGTCAATGCCTACATCCCACTCAGCGAACTGGCGACGATCAGCCTGCATACGGGCGCTGCCTGGATTTATCACGAGAGCGTGCAGCGCTTCATTCCAGTGAAGTTTAGCGTACGCGGCCGCGACCTCGGTAGTACGGTCGAGGACGCTCAAGATCGAATTGCCAAGAATGTCAAACTGCCAAGCGGCTATCGGATGGTCTGGGCCGGCGAATTTGGAGACCTTCAGGAAGCCAAGAAGCGACTCGAGATCATTGTGCCGATCAGTCTAATTCTGATCGTTGGGCTGCTCTATACGCAATTTAATTCGCTGCGTGACAGCCTCCTCGCCTTAGCAGGAATTCCCTTCGCGGTCGCTGGCGGCGTGTTGGCCCTTTATGTCTCCGGTCTCAATTTCAGTATCTCAGCTGCTATCGGATTCGTTTCGCTGTTCGGTGTCTCGGTTATGGATGGGATCCTGATGATCACGTATTACAACCATGAACTACGACTCCGAGGAGGAACTCCGACCGAAGCGATGTACCGCGCTGCCTCTACCCGCATGCGCCCCCTGCTGATGACAGCTCTCTCGGCTTGCATTGGTCTACTCCCGGCAGCAATTTCAACGGGGATCGGCAGTCAGGTGCAGCGCCCGCTCGCGACCGTAATCGTGGGCGGAATGTTAGTTGGCCCCGTGATGCTGCTCCTAGCCGTGCCTGCGCTGCGGATGATCTTCCTGGGCGGCGAAAATCACTTACCCGAACACCACTCGGAGGCACCGGAATCACAATGAAGATTTCTTGCCTTGTTCTCTTGGTGATCAGCGGCGCGCTAACGCTTGCTGCAAGTGATGCGACTGCGTCGGATCCAGCGCCACAGAGGTTAGAAGGCGCCGCGAGCACAGTGCCAACTGGCAAACGCCGAATCCAGCATCGTGCTGCAAAGGCGAATCAAGTGCCCAAACCTCCCCACGTAGCGAACACGAATCGGCTCAAACGCCCTGCGAACGGCCAGGCGAGGTCTACGACTGCAACTCCTCGCCTTCAGCCCCGGTCCCGACTAAGCCAGTCCGTCGTGGTTGAGAAAAGAGGATCGATCCAAAACAAGTCCGTGACCAGCGTTTCTGCGGTTCAGCGGCAGAATATGTTCCCGTCCTCCTCTCCGTCGCTCGACAATCTGCGCCATCGCGGTCCCAACCCAGCGGTACTTGGCGGACTCGGAACTTCAAAACCCGGAGGCACAGGAGCGATCAACGGAAGCCGTATGAGCCGCAAGCCCTAAGGAACAGATTTTGATGATTCTGCCTCGCAAATCGCGTCTCTCCCGCTTACTGACGACCTCGGCGTCGCTCATTACATTGCTCATTGCGCCCGCTTGCGTGGTTGGGCCGAAGTTCAAGAAGCCTGTAGCGCCCGATGTCAGCGGCTATACTCCAGCTCCTATTACGACGACGACGGCCACGCCCAACGTTGCCGGTGGGGAAGCACAACATCTCACAGAAGGGGCGGACATTCCCGGAGATTGGTGGACCTTGTTTCATTCCAAGCCGCTCAACGATTTGATCGAACGCGCGCTGAAAGCCAATCCCGATCTCAAAGCAGCGCAAGCGGCGCTGCTGGTTGCAAGAGAGAACGTGCTGGCACAGCGGGGTGCCTACTATCCGAGTGTGTCGGGCAGTTTTTCGGCGACGCGCGCCAAAACTTCCAACGAACTCTCGCCCGTGCCAAACGCCAGCGTTTTTCAGTACAGCCTCTTCACGCCGGAGGTCAGCGTTTCGTTCGTCCCCGATGTCTTCGGCTTGAACCGGCGAACGGTCGAGTCTTTGAAAGCACAGCAGGAGCAAGCGCGCTTTGCCCTGGCAGCAACGAATATCACCCTCACCTCCAACGTCGTCGCTACAGCCATCCAAGAGGCTTCGTTGCGGGCACAAATTGACGCGACCAACGAGCTAATCAGGATCAACACGAATATGTTGGAGATCTTGCGCAGCCAGTATGCCAAGGGATATGCCAGCGAACTTGACGTTGCGGCGCAGGAATCGCAGCTCGCACAAGTGGCCGCCACTTTGCCTCCGCTGCTTAAGCAGTTGGCGCAGCAGCGAGATCTGCTCGTCGTGTTCGCAGCAGGTTTCCCCGATAAAGACCTGCCTGAGAAATTTGAACTCGCGAATCTGCAACTGCCGCAAGAACTGCCGGTGAGCATTCCTTCGAAACTGGTGGAGCAACGCCCCGATGTTCGTCAAGCCGAAGAGAACCTGCATTCCGCAAGCGCGCTGATCGGAGTGGCGCGTGCCAACCGGCTGCCGAGCTTTAACCTAACGGGTGACATCGGCAGCATGGCGCTCGCCTTCGGCAACATATTCTCCGCTGGCAACGGCTTTCGCGACGTAGGCGCCAGCGTCACGCAGCCGATATTTGAAGGTGGAACTCTGATGCACCGAGAGCGCGCCGCCCGAGCGGCCTATGTTCAGGCCGACGAGCAGTACCGCAGCACAGTCCTCACCGCATTTCAAAATGTGGCGGACACGCTGAATGCACTCCAACAAGATGCCGACGGCCTGAAGGCTGCTGCCGCCGCCAAGGATGCCGCCACCGTTACCCTCGACCTGGTAAAGAAGCAGTTTCAGGCCGGCTACGTCAACTATCTTGGCCTATTGAGCGCGGAGCAAGCGTATCAACAAGCTGTGATTACTCTTGCGCAAGCCCAAGGCAATCGTTACGCCGACACCGCCGCATTGTTTCAGGCGCTTGGTGGTGGATGGTGGAACCGCTCGGATGTCCCGCAATATTAGTTGGCAGCAAAATCGAAGAAGTGTCGAATGTCGGTGTTGCTAAACCGGCTTCGAGGAAGTTGGAATCCGTATCGAGAAGTCTTAGTGCACGTCGGCTTGTAGGAAGTGATCTCCGCACTTGTCCTCGATTCTGGGCGGATTACGGGCAAACGGGGAGTATCGAAATTGAATAGTGTCACACTCTGCGCGTAAACGGTAGCTGTTTAATCTGGGTGCAATTAGGGTGCAGCAAGACTTCCTGAGGGTTACTGTGGACGCCAGAACAGGCGATTCGGCGCCGTAAATTGTCAAACATTTAGCTCTGAAACATCCGCTGTCACGGATCGTTTCCTTCCTCGGCGGATGTGCAGATCGTTGTGTCCTCTTGCGTGAACACGCAAGCTCACAAACTTGTTTGTTTGACTCTCAGAGGAAAAAATGCGAACGCGTGCGAGGTGATGCTCCAGCGCGAAGCGCGGTGTCCTGAAGGAGTGCGAGCTTTAATAGCGGGGTTGAAAGCCATTCAAGCAAGGAACGTCGCCGCATGAAAGCGGCAACACGAATCTGGGTCCAATCAGGGTCCAATAACTCTTCCAGGGTGCTACTTGCGGCTCCAAAATCGGCTGTCGGTGCCGTCTATTTTCAATCAGTTACAAGTTGTTGAGTCCCTTTAACGGCACGGTAACGCGGGTTCAAAATCCCGCCGGGGACGCCAAATAAATCAATTCTCCTGCGCCAGCTCAGTGGGGCCGCAACATCGCCTTCTGGAAATCGTCTGCGGTGGTGCGATAACAGGGCAGCACTGCGTTTAGGTCGGCGGAACGCAACGCTGCTGGGAGTTTTGGGTACTCTGTGGCTGGATCAGTTGGGTCGGCGTGAACTTGTATCACCTGCCCCAACGTTTCGTCGCAGCTCGGATCTGGTGTTACGCGCAGCTTGATTACCCGCGGCGGCAGGTTGTTGAGATCATATTCAGACAGCCGCCGTTGATAGGGAAGAAATTCATAAACCAGCTTTATGAGTTGCAGTTGGTCCTTGCCGACCCGTCGCTTGGCGACGAAGACTTCGAAATTGGAAAAAAAGGAGGTGCCCGGCGCGGCAAACACCACCCCAAGGAAACCGAGAGGCAACTCTTCGACGGTAGGAGTGTTTTCGTTGTTGACGGCCGGTGGGAACGAAGAGGCGTCCATCGGCAGGGGATCCATTGGTTCTAAAATTTTTCTCGCGCCAGAGTTGCCCGCACCCTCAGCTGATGGAGGAGGCGTTACCATCGGTGAGGCATCTGACAATGAGCCTAAGCGTCCCCTCGCGCCAGAGTGGCCCGCACCTTCAACTGATGGAGGCGGCGGCACGACTTCCGAATCCGCACCGGAAAGCGAGGCCAACCTCGGACCTCCAGCAGGGCCGCCTGAACCCTGAACTGAAGGAGGAGGCGGGACGATCTGTGAACCATTTCCCGATAAAGAGCCCAACCGTCCCCTCGCGCCAGAGTGGCCCGCACCCTCAACTGATGGAGGCGGCGGGACGACTTCGGCGCCGGAAAGCGAGCCCAACCTCGTACCTCCGGTAGGGCGGCCTGATCCGTGCACTGAAGGAGGCGGAGGCACCACTTGCGAACTCGCCCCAGCCATCGAACCCAACCGTGCAGTTCCAGCAGCATTGCGCGCACCCTGAACCGACGGGGGAGGGGGTACGACACTTGGCCCCGCTCCGGACAACGAACTCAACCGCCCAGCTCTAGCCGAGTTGCCTGCGTTCTGAACTGATGGAGGAGGCGGCACAACTCGCAAGCCACCCGTATTGGGCGCATTCATAGCCCGTCCTGCGGAAGGCCCCCCCAGCTCGGGCGCAGGAGCAACCGCGGAAGCATGAGGCAGCGTCAGCCCGCGAGCTGTAGCATGGTCAATGTCTTGCTTAACTTGGGGCGGCGGGGCCACCACGCCAGACGGTCCCACCAACGCGTTCCGCCGCGGGCCCACGGTGGCTGCGAACGGCACCATAGGTGTAACCACATGGGAGCCCACAAGATTCGGCAGCCTGGCCGTCGCCTGCTTGAGGTCAGGTGGTGTGACGATGCTCGGTTTTCGCTCCGGCGTCACTGGCATCGCCGATTGGTGTGCCGGCTGATGTGGCGGCTTACGTAGCGACGCATGCTTGGCTCGCGACCGCGCCCCAACGCTCGGCACTCTGCTCTCAGTTGCTGGAAAGGACCGTGTAAGTGGGAAGTAGGTGAGAGACCTGTGGAACGCATCTCGCTGCGGGAAAAGTTTTACCGGCGCCCATACCCTCGATTGGCCCCATACGAACAAGATCAGTAGCAGCAAATGCCATAGCATTGACTCCAGGAACGAGGTCCAGGGGGCGCCGGAGGGGACGAAAACGTCGTCCCAGAAAGGCGCAGGCCGTGAGGTGATAAGGATCTGCGGGACTCGCCGCGACAGGAGCAGGTCCGCCAGATTGCGGAAGAACACACGATAGCGCGGTTCCAGTTCGGTCAGCAGCCTGAGACGCGGTGCCGGCACTGGGCGCTGAACTCTCTGGTTAGCGATCAAAACCCCAGGGGCTTTGTCCATGAATACACGCTGGAGGGGAGAAAAACTAACCCCGATTATAGCGCCATTTCATAGCAAACGGTGGGTACCACGGTCACTGGATAGCGGCGCCGGTATTCTCGATTACGCCAACTACCGGGTTGTTGGTGAAATGGCGATATGTGGAACGAGGCTTCGACAGTTGACTCTGTTTGGGCGTAGAAGATTTTTCAGCAATCTGTGAAGCCGCATTCAAGGCAATGCAGTTACCACGGCCGTAAACTGCTGCGCCACCCAATTCAAGTGCAACTCGAGTTTTTCCGCGAGCTACTGGCCGCCGCTTCCGCAGGAACAAATGCCCGCGCCGCTTCCCAGCTGCTTCAAGTAGCCGCACTCAGTTTGCAGAATCGTCGCTTGCCCGCCCAGCGGTACCTGGGCAAAGGTTGTTTCAGTTTCTTGGAAGGTACCGTCGCCGTCGGATTGATCGTTAGTCTCCCATCCCAGGAGTACGCCACTCGGGGCTAAGGAGCTGGGATCGCATTGCGGATTCTGCGTGGGATCCGACGACACGACTTCGATGACTCCCGCTTGAGGTTGCTTCCCGGTCAGAGTATTTGCCGTGAGATCGTGGAGCAAGGAGAATGTCCGCAACCCACTGTCCGACACCAAGCATCCGCAACACTCGTTCAACTCCTGATTCTGGTCGAACACGTAGACCATTGCGCACAGGCTTCCACCCGTAAGACCCGGATTGGTAATCCGAAGGGCGCCGTCATAACCTGATGTGTGGGCATAGGCGGCATTAAAGTAGTTCACGAGAAGGAGTGGCGTTACGGTGACACTAGCCGATCCAGTGACACCGTTGGCTTGTGCGAAGATCGTCGTCGAGCCCACCTGGTTGCCAGTCGCCAGTCCGCCGCTGTTCACGCTCGCTATACTGGGCTGTGCCGAACTCCACGCTACGGTTCCGGTGACGTTCTCGGTTGTTCCATCGCTCAGCGTTGCAATCGCCTGGAGCTGACTGCTACTCCCTACGACCATGGATAGTGTTGCCGGGATGATGCTCAAGGCGGCGGGTGGCACTACGGTAAGACTAACCGACCCAGTAAAGCCATTGCCCGCTGCGAAGATCGTCGTCGAGCCAACCTGCAAAGCAGTCACTAGTCCGCCGCTGCTCACGCTAGCAATGCCTGGCTGCGTCGAACTCCACGCTACTATTGCTGTCAGGTTTTGCGTTGTTCCATCGTTCAAGGTTGCGATCGCCTGGAGCTGGCTGCTACTCCCCGGGGCCAGGGAGAGTGTTGCGGGGACGATGTTCAAAGCGCTGACCGACACTATGGAGAGACTAGCCGACGCAGTAAAGCCACCGGTCTGTGCGAGGATCGTCGCCGTGCCAAGTTGGTTAGCAGTCACCGCTCCGGCGCTGCTCACGGTAGCAATGGCTGCCCCTTGCAAACTCCACGCTACGTTTCCGGTCATTTCCTGCGTTGTTTCATCGCTCAAGGTTGCGATCGCTAGGAGCTTGAGGCTGCTCCCGACGGACATGAATAGTGTTGCCGGGGTAATGTTCAAGCCGATTACCGCAGCGTAAGTCACTGTCAGGTTTGCGGTTCCGGTCACGGATCCGGCGGTCGCGCTGATGATCGAGGTGCCCATCGCCCAACCTGACGCCGTACCTCCCGCTGCGATCGTCGCCACATACAGAGCCGATGAACTCCACGTTACCGATGAAGCCAGATTTTTCTTGCTGCCATCGCTGTATATCCCCGTGGCATAAAACCGTAACGTCTCGCCCTCCGGGACCGTCCCGTTTGCCGGAGTGACCGCGATGGATACCAGCGCGGGCGGCCCAACCGTCACCGTTGTCGAGCCACACACCGAGCCCGTACACGCATTCACCGTTGCCGTGCCGCCCGCGCCCAGGGCATAGGCCGCACCCATGTTGCTGGCATCGTCGGTGATGCTGACGGCCGCGGTGTTTGAGGAGCTCCAGGTCACCGAAGCAAGCTGCTCCGTGCTGCCATCGCTGAAGGTGCCCGTAGCGATCAACTGCTGCGCGGTATCGAGAGGAACCGTAGGGTTGCTCGGACTCACCGAGATGGAAACGAGGTTCGGCGGCGTCAGCGTGGCCGTTTCGTACAGCTCGGCACTGGCCAGATAACCGCTGGAGTTATAGCCACCTGCAACCAGATCCATCCCGCCGTTCAGCAGCGAAGCCGTGTGCAAGTAGCGCCCGATGTTCAGGCTGCCGGTGGGGGCGAAAGTCTCGGTTGCGGGATCGTTCAGCTCCGCAGCGGTTAAGTAAACGCTCGAGCCGTCGCCGCCGGCCATCAGATCCGTTCCATTGTTCAGCAGCGTCGCCGTGTGGAGGAAGCGCGCGGTATTCAGGCTGCCGTCGAGAGTGAAGCTCCCAGTCGCGGGATTGTACAGCTCCGCACTGGCTAAGGCGTTGCCATTGGAGTCCTCGCCTCCCGCAATCAGCACCATGCCGTCGTTTAGCAGTGTCGCCGTCTGCCTATAGCGCGCGGCGTTTAGGCTGAGGGTGGGCGTGAAGGTCGCGGTCGCGGGATTATACAGCTCGGCACTGGCTAAATCGCCGCCGTTATAGCCTCCCGCAATCAGCACCATGCCATTGTTCAGCAGGGTTGCGGTGTGATAGAGGCGCGCGGTGTTCAGGCTGCCGGTGGAGGCGAAGGTGCCGGTCATGGGATTGTACAGCTCGGCACTGGCAAGGGCGCCGCCGGAGCCCTGGCCTCCCGCGATCAGCACCATGCCGTTGAGCATTGTTCCGTTGATCGTTCCGTTGATCATTGTCGCCGTGTGGAGTTCGCGCGCGGTATTCAGGCTGCCGGTGGGCGTGAAGGTTCCGGTCGCGGGATTGTACAGCTCAGCACTGGCTAAGATGTTGCCGTTATCATCGGAGCCCCCCACGATCAGCACCATGCCATTGTCCAGCAGCGTTGCCGTGTGATATAGGCGCGCGGTGTTCAGGCTGCCGGTGGGGGTGAAGGTTCCGGCCGCGGGATTGTACAGCTCGGCACTGGCTAAGACATTGCCGTTATAGCCTCCCGCAATCAGCACCATGCCATTGTTCAGCACCGTCGAGGTATGGGAGGCGCGTGCTGTCGTCAGGCTGCCGGTCAAAACGAAGCCTGCCGTGACGGTCAACGTAGTCGAGCCGTTGATCGCGCCCGACGTCGCCTGCATCGTCGTCGAGCCTAAGCCCGCCGTCGTGGCCAATCCCTGCGAGCCAGACGCATTGCTGATCGTCGCCACGCTTGGAGCCGATGAACTCCACGCCGCCGTGCTCGTCAGATTTTGCGTGCTGGCGTCGCTGTACGTTCCCGTGGCCGTGAACTGCTGCTTAGTCCCCACGGCAATTGAAGCGTTTCCCGGTGTCACGGCAATCGACACCAGCACCGGCGCCGTCACCGCCAGCGCGGCTGAGCCGGTAACGCTGCCTAACGTCGCGCGGAGGCTCGATTGGCCCGTTTTCACGCCGGTCGCCAGACCTCCCGTCGTGATCGTCGCCACACCGGGAGCCGATGAACTCCACGCTGCCGTGCTCGTCAGATTCTGCGTGCTGCCGTCGCTGTACGTTCCCGTGGCCGCGAACTGCTGCGTATTCCCCGCGGCAATCGAAGCGTTCCCCGGCGTCACGGCAATCGACACCAGCGCCGCCGACGTCACCGTCAGCGTGGCTGAGCTGGTGATACTGGTCATGGTCGCGCTGAGGCTCGAGGTGCCCGCTGTCACAGCCTTCGCCAGACCTCCCGCGGTGATCGTCGCCACGCCCGGAGCCGATGAACTCCACGTCGCGGATTGAGTCAGATTTTGAACCGTTCCATCGGAGAAGTTCCCGGTCGCGGTTAGCTGCTCGGATTCACCTGCCGGCAAAGAGGACTGGTTCGGACTGACCGTGATGCTGAGCAATGCGGGTAGTCCGACGGTGACCGAGGTGCTGCCGGTTACTCCCTGATAGGTTGCAGACACTTGTGCGACGCCTTCGCCCATGCCAGTCACGTTGCCTTGAGTGTTGACCGTGGCCACGGCTGACTGGCTCGTCTGCCAAGTCACCGAAGCACCTAAGGCGTCCGTAGTCCCATTGTCATAGTACCCCGTAGCGCTGAGCGGTAGTGATACGCCTTTCGCAATGGTCGGGTTAGCGGGAGCAATCTTGATTTGTGTGAGTTTTGCGGCGTTTCCTTTTCCTTGTGATGTGCTGCCCGAACCGCAGCCGAAGAATAATCCAAAGGATATGAGCACACTAAGGACACTGATCGCACGACCGCTTGACCAACAGTTCATTGATGACTCCTCGCAACTCGGGGGGAGGGGGCAGGACACGAACTAGCCCAATAGAACTATATCGACTAAGCTATTTCGTGAAAATTCTCAAATCGTACTAACCCATTGGGAGTAGCTCATCGGCGTAGGTCGAACAGCAAGTTAAACGCCTCGCCGTTTTCAAGCAATAGGGTCGCGTAGCTAGACAACAAACTGAAGGCCACTGATGTAGCTCGCAGATTTGTTTCCGCGCTTGGCAGTCCATCGCACCTGCATCAGCGTGGGAATCGAAACCGGGGCATCGAACACCGGTAAATCGCAGCACAGGAAAGTGGCCGCCTGCAGGGGACTTGAACTAAGAATGCAAACGCCGCCATGGCTCAGATTGTGAATGCGACCGTCAAATTCCTTTGGCGGGACACTCGCCGTCTCACCCGATAGCAAACTCCGTGCATGCACTTCAAGCACCTGCGGGTAACGCTCATGCTGCCGTCGTTCTCGATCTGAGGGATAGCTCACAGTAACGAATAATGCCCGAAGTTGCGAGTCCAGTAAATTCTTCAATCGAACTAATTCGCATATGAACCTCGAACGCGCAAAACTTAAGCGTTTGGCCTTGATCCCGCAACCTTCCCAGCAATTCCAGAACGGGTTGAAACTTTCATCTTGACCATTACCAATCGAAGGAACGCTTTTACGGTATTAGGACTGATCTTCATGCGGCTTGCGATCTCTTTGCTGGTGAGACCTTGGAGGAGTAACTCTACTGTTTCACGTTCACGTTGAGTCAGATCAAACTCTTCAGAGATCTCGTTGAGCCCAGTACTGCCCGCTGCCGTCCGCTCCAGCACCACAGCGAATGCGGGCTGAACGGGATAGTGTCCGTTACAGTCGACTCGAAAGTTCTTGCAGATGTAGCGGCGTTTACCCGACTTAAACTCTTTTACGAAAGCCGGTCCGTCCTGAATCCTATGGTCGAGGAGGGTGGTACGAACCCGATCTGCAAGAAAGACTTTGGGTTGCTTGATCCGATCCGCCCCGCTGGGGAAGCAGAGGATTTGAAGGGCGGGATCGTTCGCTGCAACCAGATTCAATCCAACATCTAGCAGCAAGAAGCCGTTGGTGCTCGGAGCCATTGACACGGTGTTCTCCTGTGGTTCGAAGCGGCGTACCCCCGACACGCCCCGAACCCTCAACCGGAGTTCTCTGTGCTGGGCGTGACCGGACACATCCCGGTCAAAACCACGATCAAGCGGACTTTCGTTAATTGGGTCGGGCTTAGGTGGGGGAGTGGCGCTCGACAGCCACAATACTATGGCCCGAAGACAGCGCTAACAGTTTCCCGCATCAGACCCGCTTTGTCAAGAAGGGATGGGGGCCACGTCTGGGGGATGGGGCCCCCTCTTTTGGGTCATTCCACTTTCGTGCTAGGACAAATGGATTACTACACTCTGTCCTGAACGGATTGGTTAGTCCAATCGTGGAATTGCTGCCAACGAGATTTCCGTAGTTAACTGACTATGCTCAGGGCAGAGATTCGATGAAGCACGATCTGGGGAGGACGTTCAGCCGTCGGAGCCTGTGTGCGCGCCATGCCAGACCGGTTCGGCCGTCGCTCGGCGCCGAGCGACGGAGCCCTCTCAAAGACAGCGCATCGCAATGCGTGCGCGATCCTCATCCTGCCCTGAAACCGGATCTGGCGCTGGACCGCGAGCCCGCAAATTAGCGGGAGGTGTAGCATGTTAGAGGTGTAGTATGTTATATGGAGTTTGCCAGAGCGGCCTTCCCCCAGCGGTGGCGCAAGCCGCGTCCATGAAGTGAATTTGCGCGCGACCGTTCGCCGCCTTCGATAGCTGCGAACGGAAGTGAGGGGGCGGTTATGTTGAGAGATACGCCGGCAAAGTGCGATCGCGGCAGGGGTGGTGCGCGAAGACGGTTAATTTTCGAATTGCTGAATTGCATTCGAAGCGGCACGCGCATCGCAGTCGCCGTCTGCCTGCTGGCCGGTTTTGGAATGGAAGCACTCTGGGCCGAAACGACTCCCGTTCCCGGCGCGTTGACGGTTCATCGCTCAACCCGTGCCGTTCCGCACAAATTCACCGTCCATCCAGATGGAGCCACCGTAGCAGCCAATCAAACTCAGCGCTTCGAAGTTACTGACGCTCAAGGAAGACCCGTTGCCGTGCGTTGGAACGTCTCGGGGATCGGCTGTTTCGGCGCGGCCTGCGGGACCATCGACAAACAGGGAGTCTACCGGACGCCGTCTTCACTTCCGCAGCCGCGAGTCGTTATTCTGGAAGCCGTTCTAGTAGCGGACCCCAATTACTCTGTGTTGACGCAGGTCCGGCTTGAGGGTACGGTCACCGCTACTGTGAGTCCTGCTTCTGCCCAAGTCTCCACCGGAAAAACCCAACCGTTCACGGCCCCAGTGGTGGGAAGACAGAACGTCGCCCGCAGCCCCGAATTGCCGCTGCCGGATGCGATTGCCGCAGCCCCGGTGGTGGGAAGACAAAACGTCGCCCGCAGCGCCGAACTGCCGGCGTTGCCGTCTGCGGTTGCCGCCGCCCCGCTGGTGGGAAGACAAAACGTCGCCCGCAGCGCCGAACTGCCGCCGCTGCCGGATGCGGTTGCCGCCGCCCCAGTGGTGGGACAACAGAACGTAGCCCGCAGCGCCGAACTGCCGCAGCTGCCGGATGCGGTTGCTGCCGCCCCAAAAGTGAAAAAACAGAACACTACCCGCCAGACCGAATTACCGCTGCTGCTGGGTGCCGTTGCCGCCGCCCCAGTGGTTGGACAACAGAACGTAGCCCGCAGCACCGAATTGCCGCCGCTGCCGGTTGTGGTTGCCGCAGCCCCAGTGGTCGGAAGACCAAACGTCGCCCGCACTGCCGAACTGCCACCGCTGCCGGATGTGATCGCCGCAGCCCCGGTGGTGGGAAGACTAAACGTCCCCCGCAGCGCCGAATTACCGCCGCTGCCGGATGCGGTGGCCGCAGCCCCAGCGGTGGGCAAACAGAACGTCGTCCGCAGCGCCGTACTAGCGCAGCTGCCGGATGCGGTTGCTGCGGCCCACGTTGGAACGGTCGCCGGCACACCGCAATCGTCCATGGTTACCTATCAGAATGGCCAACTTACGATTAATGCGGAGACCTCAACTCTGGCCGAGGTGCTGAAATTGGTTGCGGAGAAGACTGGGGCCGAGATCGATGTTCCGCCCGGAAGTGGCCTTGACCGCATTATTGAACACGCGGGGCCGGGACGAGCGGAAGATGTGCTGGCGTCGCTGCTCAACGGTTCTCCTTTCGATTTCGTCATCGTGAGTTCTCCGCAGCCCCCGCACGATCCGACGCAGGTCTTGCTGTTCCTGCATGCAGCAGCGACGCCTGCAAGCCCCCCACCTCAAGTCTCAGCTGATCAGACAAGTGCTGCTGCCCAACCGAAGCCGTTCGGCAACCCTCTGCTGTATATACCCGCAGGATCTGCGTCTGCGCCGGTTTTGCCCCAGCAGCCCGGCAATGCAAGTTTGCAGCCTCCAAGTGAGCCCCTATCTCGAGATGTCCTCGAGCAAATGATGAAAGATAGAATTCGACGCGCAAATGAGCAATTCCAAAAGCAGTAATGACGACAATCGGTGGCGTTGCCACAAAGCCACCACAGATATGTCCCAAAGCCTTCGGGCAACCGAGCGGGTCCTCTCGCAAAGTTGCTCTTTCTTGAGTGCCGAGGCGGGGAACTACTCCATAAGGAGTAGCTACCCAACCTTAGTGGTTTTGGCTAAGCCACGTGGGTACTTGCAAAACAATCACAAATGGTTAAGAGTGCCGTAAGCGCCGATAGCTGACCTCCCCCGGCACCGTGCGCCAAAAAAACAGGAGGATCCAAAAAATGAAAAAGCTCGGATTGTTGCTGCTTCCGATACTGGCCATCACCCTGATGCTGGGGGGAAATGCCTTCGCTCAAAACGTTGGTGACAGCAGCGTTTTCTTCGTCACCTACTATTCCAATGCGAATACCACTGGTGCTCCGGATGAAGTGCTGCGTCTCATCAACGATGGCGCCCAGGCAACTGAGCAGTATGAGGGAATCCCAAATGGAAATCTCTGGGCGTCCATCTACGTGTTCGACGACAGCCAGGAGATGCAAGAGTGCTGCAACTGCTTTGTCTCGCCAAACGGTCTGCTCTCGGAATCCGTGAATAAGGAACTCACGGCCAACTCGCTGACCGGTAGGGTTGCACTGACCCGTGGCGTCATCAAGGTCATTTCGTCTACACGCAATGACCCAACCGCCAACACACTGGAACCCGGACTGCGCGCATGGTCCACTCACACCCAGGCAACGTCGAACCTCCCTGAGAAGGGGCCGTTCTTCGTTACCGAAACCAGATTAGCTGACGCGAACCTCTCGGCAGCTGAAGAATCAGCGCTCGAGCAGTCGTGTTCTTTCGCGATTACTCTTGGCAGCGGCTACGGAGTCTGCAGCTGCACGCCGGAAGATCACGACTATTAAACTTCCGTCTTGAGGGACGGAAGGCTTCACCATGGCTGAATAGCTTCGCAAGGGGTGTTTCGGCCAGGCCAAATACAAACCTCCCGGACGCCGGGTTTCCCCCGGCGTCCGGGCCTCTAAATTTATTCCCCCCACCTGAACCGAGAAAGTTTTAGAATCCCCAAGAGAGGAATTTTATGTCAACCAAGCAGATTATGATCGCGCTTGGGCTGGGAATAGCCCTGGGCGCTTTTTCCCTCCCAGCCGTTAGCCAGGATGGGTCCCGCGTGGTAGCCGAGATTGCCGGCCGTAAGGTTACGGCGGACGAACTGGCGGAAAAGGAGTCTCAAAAACTGCTTCAGGCCCGATACAAATACTACATTGCCGAGCGCGATGCCCTCGAGGAACTCATTGACAATCAGGTATTGGAATTGCAGGCGAAGAAAGAATCTGTGAGCGTTGAGGAATTACTCAAGCGTCACGTTTCCCCTAACGTGCCAGAACCGACGGAGGATCAGCTCCGCTTCTACTACGAGGGCGTAAAGACCCTCGAATCTTATGAGGAAGCGCGAAAAAGCATCATCGATACGATACACCAACTCCGTGGGAATAAAGCACAGCAAGCGTACCTCACCGAACTTCGAGCGGAATATGGTGTCGTGGTTGAGTTGGACCAGCCCACCGCTCATGTCGAGGCTGGCAATGCTCCCAGGATTGGTTCTGAGAAGGCTCCGGTCCAGATCATCGAATTCGCGGACTATCAGTGCCCTTACTGCCAAAGCGTGAACAACGATCTCCACCGGCTGCGGGAACAATTCGGCGATCAGGTGTCGGTGGTTTACAAGGACTTTCCTCTTCCCATGCACCCGCTTGCTGCCAAAGCCGCCGAGGCCGCGCGCTGCGCGGGCGCACAAGGTAAATTCTGGGAATTTCATGATTTCTTGTTTGAAGCCAGGAAACTTCAAGTGTCCGATCTGAAACAAGAGGCTCTCGCCTTGAAACTCGACTCCGCCCGTTTCGATCAATGCCTCGACTCCGGAGAACAATTTAGCGCCGTGAAGAAGGATGCATTGGAAGGCCAGCGGCTCGGAATACAGGGCACACCGAGCTTCTTCATAAATAATCATTTCCTGAGTGGCGCAATTGGATACCCCAAACTGAAGGAATCGGTATCGCAAGAACTGGCTGCCATGACCACCGCAAAAAAACAGAGCGTTGCACTGGTGCCGTCGAAGGATGCAGAGAAAAAGTGAAAGTTTGGTTGCCCTCCCTCCCCTCCCCCCCAGGCTCAGCCTAACCAAAGGGGGGATTGACGCGTTGCCGGATTATGCGCTTAGATGTTAGTTGGGATGATTGGTACTATGCAGTGTGTACCGATTTCCCGAATCCAGCTGGCTTTTTTGCAAGCCGAACCACAGAACCGGAGGATTTATGATGACTATCAGGACCCTTATCGTGATGATGTGTATGGCGGGGCTGTCGCTTCTCGCCCATGCTCAGAGCGCAACGCCACCGCCAACGCCTCCACGTATAATAGCCGCCGCCGACGCAAAGAACCATGCCGGCGAGACGGTAACCGTATGCGGAAAGGTTGTAGACACCAAGATTGGCAGGTATGGAATCCCAAACCACGGAAAACCGGTAAACTTCGATATCGATCAGCCCGAACCGAATTCGGTGTTCTTTTTCGTGACATTCGGGTCGCAGTCTGAGGGGCCCCAAGAGGCAATTGCTGCCTACAAGGGCAAGAGCGTATGCGTGACCGGCAAGGTCACGGTCGCAGCTAACATGCCATATATCATGGCCGCTGATCGTTCCAAGATTAAGATTCAACCGGAAAGCAAGTAGCGGGAGCGGTCAAAAATTCCTTAACCCGGGAGGCTAAGCCACATGGAGTATTGTAAGAAGATGCGTTAAGAAGTAATCCCTATTAAGTACTGCCTGAACCGGACGCTTTAATGAAGCAGCGTCAGTTCATGAATTGTGCAATTTTAGTTTGCGTAGAGAACGGCCCCTTCCCCCGCGGCTGCCAAGAGGCGCTTGAGTTACTCACGAAGCGTGGCTGCTTGGGGTCTTAGGGGATTGGTTGACTGATCATCGCCTCATTCCGCCCGCTGATCGCTTAGTCTACTCCCCCAACCTAGTTAGCCGGAGGTGTTTGTGAGCTTTGGACGCGTTTCCTTGCGCATCTTCTCAGCGTGTCTGTTCCCGTGTCTGTTCCTTGGTGCGTTCGCATTGGCGCAGGTGGATGGACAGGCTTCGCCCCAGCCTGCGTCGACAGCGACCGTACCGCGGTTGATTCGCATACAGGGAGCCGTGCGCGATGAGGCAGGGAAACCGCTCAGCGGGAGCATTGGGATCACGTTTACCCTGTACAGCGATGAGAATGGCCCAGAGGCGATATGGCAAGAAAATCAGAACGTGCAACTGGACTCAGCCGGGAGCTATAGCGCGCTGCTCGGAGCGTCGAACGAGGCTGGTCTGCCGCTGGAGATTTTCTCCGCGGGCGAAGCACGCTGGTTGGGCGTCCGCCCCGACGGACAATCGGAGCAGCCGAGGATTCTGTTTTTGAGCGTGGCTTATGCTCTGAAGGCGGCAGACGCAGATATGTTGGGAGGCCGGCCGGCTTCAGCATTTGTCCTGGCAGGCAGTCAGAACTCCCCTGCTCAGCCAGCCTCCGGCGCTCAGGCGGGTTCGGCTAATTCGCAGAGCGGTTCACAGGTTCTAATCGCGGGTTCGGGGAAGCTCCCGTTGGTGGTTTCGCCGGAAACATCCTGCTCGTCCGTCACCAGTGATGGAACCGCCACAGCCAACCAGATCGCCAAGTTCACCACCGCCTGCAACATTGAGAATTCGGCGATCTTCGAATCGGGCGGCAATGTAGGCATCGGCAATACCAGCCCTGCCGGCACGCTGGATGTTTCCGGGACCGCCTTCATTCGAGGCTCACTGTCGGCTCTGGGAGGCGCTGTTATTCCCCCGACCGGTACAGCCACGGCCACGCAAGGCTACATTTCCAATCCCCTGGAGTTCGGAGCTTCGACGTTCAACACGAGCTTGTCAAAGGCGGTGCCTTACGTCTTTCAATGGCAGGCTGAGCCGACGGGAAATGATTCCACGAACACCGGAGCAACGCTCAACTTGCTGTATGGTGTCAGCGGCTTTGTAAGCGAGACCGGGCTGTCCGTAGCCAAAAATGGGATTCTCACTTTTGCCCCCGGGCAAACCTTTCCCGGCGGCAGCGGAACGGTCACCAGCGTCGGTACGGGCGCGGGTCTGACGGGGGGACCGATTACCACGACCGGCACGATCAGTATTCCCGCCGCGGGAGTCGCGAACAGCATGCTGGCAAACCCTTCCATCACGGTGGTGGCTGGATCGGGATTGTCGGGCGGCGGAACCGTGCCGTTGGGCGGCACGGTCACGCTTACCAATACGGCTTCGGGCGGGACGGTCACCAGCGTCGGTACGGGCGCGGGTCTGACGGGGGGACCGATCACCACGACCGGCACGATCAGTATTCCCGCCGGAGGAGTAACGAACAGCTTGCTGGCAAATCCTTCCATCACGGTGCTGGCTGGATCGGGACTGTTGGGCGGCGGAACCGTGCCGTTGGGCGGAACGGTCACGCTTTCTGCGACGGGAGGAAGCAGCCCGACATTGCCATTCTTTGTAACCGGCGGCGAGCGTACCGGAGCCACTCAAGCTGCGGGCGAAAATGTTAACAAGCTTTGGGGATTCCTTTTGCCTTACAACGTTACCACTACCGAAATAACCTTCGACGTAACCACCGCGGACAACACAGCGAATGATTATGACATTGGTATCTTCAATAGCTCGGGGAAACTCGTGCTGGATATTGGGCCTACTCCCGGAACTACCTTCGCACCGTCGAAAGGTTTCCACACGTTGAAGTGGACTCAAGGTTCCACTGGTCTTGGGGCCGGCCAGTACTACGTTGCATTGACCACGAATTGCAAGAGCACTTGTGTCGCGGTTGCAGCTGGCGCTTCATACGTAAGCTTCGCCATCAACGTCTCAGCTGGAACAACCGTGGGCGGTGCCTTGTCATCCACGGTGACGCCACCGGCAAACACTTGGGCCGTGGGAAACCAACCAACGGTCGTGATCCAGTGATCTCTTAAACGCAGACCGCGTATCGATACCCCTACTGTATCGCGTTGCCGTACGTGGGCACTCCTTGCTGCACCAGGAACAGCAGTGTTTGCGCGCGGGACGACCAGTCGCTTTGCGGATACTTGGAGACTAACTGCTGGGCCAGCGAGATGGCCAGGTCCCTGGATTGGTCGGACTTCTTTGGCTGTTCTTCAGTTTTATAAATCTCGATCAGGGCGGCGCGGCGAGAAGCGGCGCTGTACAGCGCCTCGGGAGCGGCGGGAGATTCGGGGTGTTCCTTTACATACTTTTCGTAGATATCGGCTTCCTTGTCGGGGCACTTGGAAGAGCCCTGCCAGTCTCCGCAGAGTTTGTTGTCGAGCAGGTGGAACGCGGCGAGTTGGGCCCACTTCGTGTCAGGAAACTTTTTCATCACCTGCTTCATGGACTGATCGTCGATGCCTTCGCGAAGGTAGGATTGCTTCTCGCGCGCGGAGGGACGGGACTGCATATCTGATTTGTCGACCTGCCATCGAATGTCGGCGGCACGGTAGAGGGCTTCGGCGGCAAGGGGGGCGCCGGGGAACATATCGTAGACGCGGTGATACAGGCGCAAGGCGTCCTGCGCCGCGCCGCGGCGGCCGTGGCGGCGGCTGGCCTCGTCTTCAGAATCGACGGCGGCGCCGAACAGGATGCGGTCGCCGTTGGGAGTGGACGGCCAGACGACGCCGGAATCGAGAACCCAGCCGCTGATGGTCTTGCCCTGGTCCTCGTCCTCCAAAACGAATTCCGGATCGGGAACTTGCGCGGAGCCAAGCAGAGCTTCGACGTGCAGCCAGTTGTGGCTTTTGTCGAGGAGAATCAGTTCCCGTCCGCGTTCGACCTGGGCGAGCTTGCTCGAAGTTGTGTCGGGAGAGATGTAGATGACGGCCTCGCGCACCAGGGTGCCGCGATCGGCAGCCAGCAACAGGGAGTTTCCCACCACGATCAGGACGGTCAAGAGCAGAAGCTTCATAATCGGTTTCACGGCAGTGTTCGTCTCCGGTTTCGAGGGTAGCACGGAGAGGGAGATGCGTGGAACGGGCGGCGCGGGCTGAGACGGCCAGCGCGAGAAAGCGATAACCACTAAGGACACGAAGGAAACCTTAAGCGACTCGACCTCGCGCTTTTTCGTGTCCTTAGTCGCTGATGAATTTGGGCCGCTTGCCCCTTTGATTCATGTTGACAAAGATGCAACCGGTGCTGTACACGATGGGTTCTCTTCAGCGCCGGAATTCTGCGCGGAGATTGCCATGGCCGGAAAACAGAACTCGCCGCGCGCAGGGCCAGCCATGATGTCCCGCGGTGCCGCGCAACAGATTGGAATTCGCGACCTCAAGAGCATCGACGACCTCAGCCAGTTGAAGGCGGTGGAGAAAGCAGTCTGGGGGATGGCGGACGAGGACACATTGCCCCTGACGCTGGCCATTGCCTGCAAGGCGGCAGGCAATATTTTCGTAGGGGCCTTCGATAAGGATAACGATAAGGACAAGCTAGTAGGGTTCGCCTTCGGGTTTCTCGGCCGCGCGAACGGACAGACGACGATTCACTCGCACCTGCTGGCGGTGCTCGATGCGTATCGGCATCTGGATCTTGGCTTCCGGCTGAAGCAGGCGCAGCGCGAGCGGGCGATGGCCATGGCTGTCCGCGAGATGACGTGGACCTACGATCCGCTGCAGAGCCGAAACGCGCACTTCAACTTTTCCAAGCTGGGAGTGGTTTCCGATGCTTATAAGGTGGATTTCTACGGGCCGGGAACTTCCAGCATGCTGCATCAGAACGGAACGGACCGGCTGTGGGTACGGTGGATGCTGAATTCACGGCGAGTGCGGGACCGGCTGGCCGGCAAGAGTACGAGTGCGCGCGTCGAAACCATCGATGCCCTGCGGCTGCTGGCTCCGCTGGTGCGCTTCGATCCCAGCGGAAAACCAGCGCGGGCCGATCTGGCGGAATCATTGGCCCGGCAGCGCGTGAGCATTGAAATCCCGGGCGACATTCTGGAGGTCGAGCGCACTGACATGGGATTGGCGCGAGAGTGGCGCGACGCGACGCGCTGGGCGTTCCGCGAGGCCGTGAAAGCGGGATTCTTTGTGGCCGAGTACTGCCGCTCGGTTCGTGGACAGCAGGGACCGGGAGCGTACTTGCTTCAGCGTGGGACGGTCCGCGAACTTATTCCCGAAGAGTAAAACAAAAGAGAATCAGCCATGAGCCATTATCCCGTAGCTCAAACCCAAGGGATTTGGCTGACTGCTAAAGCGAAGAGCGAAAGGCGAAGAGCTGAGACCTAAGACCTGAGACCTAAGACCTGATTCACTCAGCGTGAGTGCGATTCCATGGACACGCGCTGTGCGCGCATCTGCTGCACGAAGGTTTCGACCGGCACCTCAAACTTGCGCCGGAACAGATCGACGAGTGCGTCTTCGGTTCCACTGACCTTAGTTGCGGAAGCCGGGAAGGCATCCACGCTGTCGTCGGGCGATGACGTTTCCAGTCCGTCAGGTTCGACCTGAAGCTCGGGAGATTGATCGGCGCTGGCGCGCAGAGTCTTTATCATGTGTTGCGCCTGTTCGCGTTGCTCGGTCGTGCTCTGCAGGAACTCCATTCCCATTCCAAATTCCGGATGCGCGACCAGTACGACACCCCCGGCGCGGACTGCCATGTCGGCGGTCTTGATCGAAAGGATGACACGCGTGCCCCTCGGGAAGGGTGAAGTAGTCGTAAGATAGCAGCCGCCAAGGCTGAGGTCGCTGAGACGGCAATTCACCGGTGGGTCGTCCGGTTCGGGATCGGAAAGCTGGCTGTTCAGCCACTGGCGAAGAATACCGCGGTCCTCGTCAGTGGCGTCTTTGAAACGGACACCGGCTTGATCGCCGTTGCCTTCCCATGCCAGATCCCCATGGAGTTCGAGCTTCCCATCCATGCCCGGCAAATCGAGCGCGAAGCGGAGCGGGCTCTCTTTCGCGACGCGGCCGGAAAACCGAATCGCCATGCCGCCTTCGCAGAGGTCGATGGTCTGGGCTTTGTACCGGCCCGACCCAAAACACTCGACCGGAATTTGCACAGCGACCCGCAACTGCAGCCGCCGTTCCCGCTTCATCAGGGCGCGCACCGCGCGAAAGCTGGCTTTGGCGCGCTCGACCGCGAGAGGTTTGTGGAGGACGAAATGGGCCCCCATTTCGAAGCCGCCCTTGAGTCCAACGGGAGCTTCCACCAGCACGATCCCGAGGGCTCGCTTGTTGACGGGAGCGGCTTTGGCTCCCCGCAACACGCTGCCAGCTTCCTCCGCATTCGCCCCATCTACGATGATGGCCTCGAAACGCTGGCGGGTGATTCGACGGATGGCATCGTCCGCGGCGGAGCAATGTTCGACGTCAATTTCAAGGTCGCTGAGGACCCGGCGCAGGATGCGCACCGTCCTTTCATCAGAACTCACTAGTAGAGACTTCAGGTTCATGGTTCGAATCGCGATTCAGATCGTTGGTCTCGCGCCGTCCCGGTTTTGCCGGGGCGGATGATGGTAAATGTCTTGCGCGGCGCCTTCGTGCTGCGCTTCGGTCGGGGCTGATCGCCACTCCCCCAATTGAGCGGATCGAAACTCCCCCCCTCGCAACTCTAAGTCTATGGGACTTCATGGTCAACGCAATGGCCTGCTCTTCCGGTTACCGTAGTCACCTATTCTCTGCTGGGCCGAATGAGTCCCGCAGTTGGTGCGGGAGGGGGGCTGTTGTTAAGCTAGTACCGTGACCGCGAGATGTTTACCGCAGGCTGGTAAATTGTAGCGCCGGCATCTTGCCGGCTGTCCCGAGGGCGTCGCGCCCTCGGCGCGGCGGGCGGGGATGCCCGCCGACAGCCGCCGGGACGGCGGCGCTACAGTCATAACACATCGGGCCGACTCAGTGGTAAAGATCACACGGTCACGGTACTAGGTGGGCAAGCTAGGTGGGCTATGCACCCCAAGACCCTTCCTCAAATAAGACTTTTCTTGGTGCTGGCTGTGCTGCTAACCTTCACGCTGCAACTCGCCTCGGCGCAGCAGAAGCAGGTTGTCTGGAGCGCGAACGAGCAGCCGCTCGCCGACCAAATCCATGGGCTGCGCAGCCTCGCGGATGACATCCGAGCGGGGACTACGAAAGATCTGGCGCTGAAGATCCGGAAGCTGCCGGCGACCGAGAATAAGCTGCGGCTGGCGGCCGGTTTGGCGGGTCTTTCCACCGAAGGCGATTTCGGACACGGCACGCTGCAGGAAGTCGCGACGACGCTGGCCGAGACGTTACGCGAGCGGCCCGTGCCTTGGGCGGAGCCGAAGGATTCCGAAGCAGGCGCCAAAGCCGCCGCCCGCGAGCCGGCCCATCCATATATTGAGCTCGCCTCGCTCGTGCGTTACGAGCATGTCGAGGTGTCGCTCCATGATGTGTCGCTCAATGATAATGATAATAACGAAGAGCAGTTTCAGGCGGCAATGGCGCGGCTGGAGGAGGATGACCGAAAGCGCGAGCATCCGCAGTTTACGCTGCAAGATCTTTCCGGCAAGACCTGGACGTTTGCGGAGTTGCGGGGCAAAGTTGTGCTGGTGAATTTCTGGGCAACCTGGTGTCCGCCATGCCGCAAGGAGATGCCGGATCTGGAGACGCTTTTCGAGCGCTTCCGTTCGGAGGGGCTGGTGGTGCTGGGCATCTCGGATGAAGAGGCGGCGAAGGTCGCGCCCTTTATTCGCGAGCGCAAGGTTTCGTTTCCCGTGTTGCTCGATCCTGGGCGGAAGGTAAACGAAATGTTTGTCGTGGAAGGGATTCCGAAGAGTTTTGTCTACGACCGGGAAGGGAAGCTGGTAGCCCAGTCGATCGATATGCGCACGCAGAGGCAGTTTCTTGAAATGCTGGGGAAAGCTGGACTCGAGTAAAAACAAAATGTTGGAGGGATGGACAAAATGAAAACGCAAATCGTCAGCGCAGTTCTCGCGGTGGGGATTCTCGGAGTGCTCGCAGTCGCGCAAGACACAATGAAGAAAGACGCGCCGCCGAAGCCGGCGGTTGGGCCGTCGCAGGTTTTGCTGGAGAACTGGAATGACATCGGGCGCAAGTTGATTGCGATGGCCGAGGATTTTCCCGAGGACAAGTACGACTTCAAGCCAACGCCGGCACAGCGTAGCTTTGCCGAGCAATTGCTGCACGCGGCCGGTGCAAATTATTTTTTCACCAACCCGGCGATGGGGCTGAAACCGCCAGCCGGAGAAGATCCCAAGCGCGAGCAGTACAAAACGAAAGCTGCAGTGGTCGAGTTTGTAAAAAAATCTTTTGCGGACGGCGCG
>CAWCRQ010000049.1:0-10504 GCA_963797885.1 uncultured Acidobacteriaceae bacterium
TCGTCCACCGCAGGTTCGGAACCATCTTGCCCATTGCCTTGAATATCTCGGCGAGGCCTTCGCGATCGAGGCAGTCTGTCAAGGTCGAACACGAGCGGTAGTCGGGATCAGTGGCTTGAGCAAGCAACGCTGAGACATCTTTTTTCAGCGGTTCATTGAGGGCCTCGTAGAGAGGCGCGACGATTGCGCGCGCTTCTTCTTTGGTGAGTGGGCGATTTGTCGTGGATTGATGCTGATCGATAAGAGCCATGTGCTTCCTCCGCATAGAACTGTTGTGCGCAGATGAAAGGTTCGACTTGTTCCCTTGAAATGGAAACCTCACCAGGCACTGCTCAGCTTGCTCTCTTTGAAGCTGAGTTTCGGCCAGGAATCACCGAACATCGGGCGTTTGCTCCTCGATTCAGTTTCTGTGACAGCTCCCTCAGTCACGTCCCAATGTTCCATGAAAATTCCGTCCTTCATCCTCATGATGTCCACAACAATGAGCGCCGAACCGTCTCCGTTCGAGTACCGACTGTGGACCATCACAAAGTCGCCCTCCGCCATGATGATGCCGTGATCCCACTTGGTGTCCGCTGGGAATGCCTTGACAAGCCCGAAGAGCCCATCTCTTCCGGGCGGAATGTGGCCGCTGTGTTGGATATAGTTGGGCGACCACAACTTTCCCGCCTCTGTGAAGTCGCGCTTGTTGAACAGGACGTCAAATCCTTTAACCAAAATCGCCTTATTTTTTTCTTGGAGAGTCTCCGACATAATTTCCTCCCTGCAGCTTTGTCGCTCAAGCCATGCCTGGCTGACGCAGCCGCGCCTCTAAAGAAGACTTATTTCTTTCATATCGATTGCGACCAGAACAGGCTCTCTCACCGGCTGGTAGTCACCCTCGTAAGCTACAACTCGGCGCGTGACAGGAAAGACAATCCCATCAACGTTGCGGTAATCGGATGCGTAATTCAAAGCCTTTGCTCCGCCAAGAATATCGACGGTATAGTCATGGCGCCTCAGAAGGCCGTCGGGACCGAAACAGGAAATCTGCGTGCGTGTATGACTTCTGACATTGTCGGGCAAGGTTACCTTGAGCCGCCTCCAGGTCTCGCCGTCTGATTGAATCGGTGATAGCTCCTCTGTCTCAAAGCCTGGCTGCGCGTACATAAATGGAATGGTCAGGTAAGTCCACATCGCTTCCCCACTGAAGTACGCAACATCCACATCGTCCCACGGAGTTTCGAAAGCTTGACCTTCGAATGACTTCTTTGGATCATCGCGCGCGGTGATGGCCTCGTCTTGGGCGGTCTGTACAACTACGCGGTCTGGCTCAAAGATCGTTCGCTTATTTTGCCCTGGAAACTCCATCGTGAGCCGCTCCCGTTTTGTCTCTGCGTTAATGACAACGTGCTTCAACACATCTACCCGTCCTTTGACGTACCAAATTGCTCCAGTGATAGAGGTGTCGACCTTGATAGAAGTCACCTGGTCCCAGCGATCCAAACCACCATGTGCCGTTATGGCCAGATCCAGCAACGCATTCATTACGCCTACCTCATCCCTCGGATTCGTTCCTCCAACATCCATTCCCGGATGTAAGGCGAACAGTGAAGTACTGAAATCCCCTTCGCCTCACATGCATTAAGAAAACGAACTCCTTCGAGATCGACGAGATCGACTTCCTCTAAATCCAGGACGACAGGCGATTCACATCCCTCCGTCTCGCTTTTGACTTGCTCCAGATGCGCAATTCGCAATTCGCCGCTGAGCCGAATTCGATCTTTGAATCGTTCAATCCGCAGCGTCATGCTCATCGGCTCCGGAAGCGCGATGGCTAATGCAAGCCACAGGCCATTTGCAATAGCCTGTGTCAGTTGTACTTGCACCGTCACGCCGTCCTGAGTTATCAGGAATTCCTCTTTGATCAGGAAGCGATGCAACGCTTATAATCCCCCTATGCCTTCAGTCGCACGCCAGCGTTCCCAAGAGACACTCCAGAAGGCGTTGGAGGAATTAAAGAATTCGGAAAGCAAACTAAGGCAGGTGATCGACACGATCCCGGCCCTGGCTTGGTACATGCTGCCGGATGGTTTGATCGAGTTCCTTAACAGACGCTGGCACGAGTACACAGGACTTTCCCCTGAAGAGTCTCGTGGTTCGGGTTGGCAAGTTGCTATCCACCCAGAAGATCGAGCCCCGCTGCTGGAGAAGTGCAAGGGGCAGTTGGCATCGGGTGAACCAGGTGAAATGGAAGCCCGTCTCCGTCGCCATGATGGAGTTTTTCGCTGGTTTCTCATGAGAGTTGAGGCACTACGAGAGGAGACTGGCAAGATTGTTAGGTGGTATGGAACATGCACTGATATCGAAACTCTCAAGGAAATAGAAGCGAAGCTACGAGAAGACGAACGCGAACTCCGGCGTATCACCGACCTGATACCGCAGGCGATTGTCGTTCAGGATCCCTCGGGCGCCCCCATCTACGCCAACCGAGCGACGCTCGACTACACCGGTCTGACCGCGGAAGATGTGATTGCTCCGTTTTTTCGCGAACGGATCTTTCACGCCGACGACTTGGAGAGATTACGCGAGGAACGCAAGACTGCTCTCGGCCGCGGGGCTCCGTTTGAAATTGAACAACGGGCTCGTGGGAAAGACGGCCAATATCGTTGGTTCCTTATTCGTTATAACCCTTTCCGAAACGATCAGGGCCAAGTGACCCGCTGGTATGCAACTGGAACTGACATCGATGACCGCGTCCGAGCGGAGGAAAGGACACGGAATGAAAACCTGGCATTACGGGAGCAAATCGATCGTGACTCCATGTTTGAGGACATCGTTGGCTCCTCGGATGCGCTTCGGAAAGTGTTAGGCCAAATCGCTAAGCTAGCTTCTTCCGATTCGACAGTCTTGATTCTCGGCGAAACCGGTACAGGAAAGGAGTTGATAGCCCGCAGCATCCACAAACGATCCAATCGCGTGGATCGCGCGTTCATCGGTGTAAATTGCGCTGCAATTCCACAATCGCTGATTGCTTCCGAATTGTTCGGTCACGAGAAGGGCGCTTTCACAGGCGCAACCCAACGACG
This sequence comes from uncultured Acidobacteriaceae bacterium, assembly GCA_963797885.1. Lineage (GTDB taxonomy): Bacteria > Acidobacteriota > Terriglobia > Terriglobales > Acidobacteriaceae > Acidiflorens. The sequence continues at coordinate 3,069 of CAWCRQ010000049.1, forward strand.
CCTAGGACGTTTCGAAGCCGCAAACGGAGGAACAATTTTTCTGGACGAAGTCGGCGACCTGCCTCCCGAGATCCAAGTTGCCCTGTTACGAGTGTTGCAGGAGCGCGAGATCGAACGCGTGGGGAGCAATAAAGCCATTCCTATAGACGTCAGGGTAATCGCAGCCACTCATCGTGATTTGAACACGCTCGTCGCCGAGGGCAAGTTCCGCGAGGACCTTTTATACAGACTGAATGTCGTCCCTATCGAGGTACCGCCGTTACGAGAACGTGTAGCTGACATTCCATTGCTGGTGGAGTACTTCATTGACCGTTTCAGTAAGAAAGCTGGAAAGAAATTCGGAATGATCGACAAGAAGAGTCTTCGATTATTACAAACATACGGCTGGCCTGGAAACATTCGTGAACTGCAGAACGTAATTGAGCGCGCCATCATATTGTGCGATGGCGAGACCTTTTGTGTGGACGAAACCTGGCTTCGACGCGAACTCCCGGTGGCTCGCAGCCGGCCGAGTACTCTGAATCGCGTCCTCGCGCGTCAAGAGAAGGAAATGATTGAGGCCGCTCTAGCGGAATCTGATGGCCAGGTCTCAGGCCCGTCGGGCGCCGCAACGAAACTAGGACTGCCGGCGCGAACCCTCGATTCGAAAATCAAGCGGTTCAAAATCAACAAATATCGCTTCAAAATGCCACGCGCTGGCTGAGTCGATTCCTTCGAATCGCCATTCATCAACGCCGTTCTAAGGTATTCGTGCGTTCGCAAAGATCGACTTCATGGCGACTTAACCCTAGGCTGAACTTTCGTTAAGTGATAGACGCCAAGCCCTTCTGGTCTGCGCTCTACCACTCATTAACCCCAGCAGGCACAGAGGATTACGAATATCGAAGATCATCGATTTATAACCCAATCGGCCAGATGTATCGGATTAACAACGAGGCGTAACTTGCTGAAGATAGGTGATTTTGGTGGCCAGGGAGGGAATTGCTCAGCATTACACCGATGTATCGATTTCACTTGCAGGTGTCACCCTCGACCCATCAGTTCGCTTGGCTGCTTGAAAATGCAGGCTTCTGGCGCAGAGGTAACACACTGAGACCGTTATCGTCGCCGCTAGAGCGAAATGCTAAGCATCACACCCCCCTTCTGAGCCTAACTGGACTTCAACTCGACCCCCGCAGAGATGCCGGAGCGGCACGATCATGGCAAGAATCTTACCGGAAAGTCCGAATCGAGCTTAGCGCCAAGTCATTCATTCTGAGGGGGTACGACGTTCTGGCGAGCCACAGCCCCAAAGCGGGAGTTCTCAACTTCTGGATCTGGGTCGTCCAGAGAAACGGGCCTCTGGAGAGCCACGCATAGATCGTGGATGTGTCTGTTCTCATCAAGTGACATCAAGTAGATCGTATCGGTTGGAGCGGACACATTCGTGAACACTGGCCGACTTCCCAGTACTAATTTCCTCATGGCGTGACCGGACTACTTTCGGACGACGAACCGCCAACTGATCGGTGGACCCGTAATAGTGAGCCTTTACTCAGTATCTATCACCGAGGTCCCAAGCCCCCCAAAATACACTTCTGGCTTTCTGTGCTATCGTGCGGGCCATGAAAAGAGCCTTCGTATTGTTTGCAGCATTGTGCATGGCCTTACCCTTTGTCGCGTCGCAAAAAACGGCCTCACCAAAGGCTGAAGTGCGCGAGCGGCCGATGAGCGCCGACGAGGAGGCCATCCGGCAGGTCTCGGAAGACTGGATCAGGTTCTATAGCGCCGGGGACGCGGCGAAGGTCGCGGCTTTGTACACCGACGACGGCTACTATCTCTCAGCACACATCCTGGCGCACGGGAGGCAGGCGATCGAGGCTTATTGGGAACGCGGCATCAAGGCGGGCGGGCACATCGATTTCATCAAGCCGCTGACTCTCTACTACATTGGAGACCTCGCCTATTGTGCGGGCACCTACCAGGCGACCAACGCCGGTGTGACGGTCGATGGGCGCATTCTGATAGTGCTGAGGAAAGTGGGCGGCAAATGGCTGATGGCCGCGCATGAGACGGTAGTGCGCGATCAACCGCTATGAGTCGGGATTTCCTTCTTGAGTATCGAGAGTCTCCACAAAAGCGACACTGCGAGACGCGGCGGCACTGGAGAACTGCTTGTACCAGATCGCGAGCATGTTAAGCCGTTTTCTTGAGGAGGCTAAGCGCAAACAATAATGCGGAGATGATGACCACAATGGGGCCTGGACTAAACCGCGGCAGCGCGACTGCGGTGATCAGAAAACCAAGACCGGTCGCCGCTACGCTAACCAGGCAAGAAGCAAAGAGGAAATGAGAAACATTGCTCGCCAATCGGCGCCCGGTGGCCGCGGGGATGATGACTAGAGCGCCGGCCAGCAGCGCCCCCATAAAGCGCAGTCCCACAAGTACCGTCAGGCTGAATGTCAACAAGAAATAGAGATTGAGCCGGTTCAGTCGAACCGAGGTCGCGGCGGCCAGTTCGGGCGAGAAAAGGCTCAACAAAAGCTGCTCCTTGAATCGGTAAATCACGAAGATGATCAACAGAACGGCCACGATACCGAGCAGGAAGGCGAACAGCGAAAGCGTCTGAAAACGCCCAAACAACGCCTCGACCATATCCTCCTCTGGAGTCAACGCCGCGCCAATTGCAAGTGAACCGGCGAAAACCACGCCAATTATCGCCTCCGTTGCAAGCCCGGTTTTTTTCTGGAGCTGCCAGATCAACAGCGTGCCCAGAAACAGAGTTGCAGCGCCACCCAGAAGAGGATTGAAACCGAAAAGAAACGCCAGGCCGATTCCGGGAAGCGCCACGTGAGATATTACGTCGCTGGCCAGAAGCATCCTTTTCATCAGCGCGAAGCTCCCAACCAATCCAGCCGCGACCGCAAAGAGCAGGGCGAGGACGATTCCGTAGATTTCCCCTGGGCTATTCATGTTCGACGCGGCGGTGATCGTGTAGGTGTTGATAGAACTTCGGCACCCCTGAGTAAACCTTCGCCAGGGTGTCCGGGGTCAAAATATCTCGTGGGCTTCCAAAGCAAGGGCTAGCTTTGCTCAGGCACAGAACCTTGGTCGCGAACTGGTAGACGACACTCAGATCATGCGACACAAGTAGGACAGTGAGATTGCGCTCCACCCGTAATTTTTCGAGCAACTCATAGACGTGCTCTTGTGCCAGTTCATCCAGACTTGCCGTCGGTTCGTCGACCAGCAGCACGCTGGGATCGCCCAGCAGCGCAAAGGTGATCAGAGCTTTCTGAAATTGTCCGCCGGAGAGCACACCGATTCTGGTAGTAAGCAGGTCTGTCGCCAGTCCGACTATCGCTGCTGTCTCACGCACCTTGTCCGCGGGGAGCCTCAGCAGGTGAGCCTTGGCCCCGAGAAGATCGCTCACGAACAGTGGCAGTTGCCGATCCGCGGCGATACTCTGCGGGACGTAGCCCAGCCTGGTTCCGGCAGCCCATTGAATAACACCTTCGTAGGGCAACAGGTTCAGCAGTGCGCGCAACAGAACAGTTTTGCCGGCCCCGTTCGGACCGATGATCGCCAGGTTCTCGCCACGCGCGACCTTGAAGCTGAGGTTAGCGATGACAGCTCTGTCATCGAATCTGACGCTAAGCCTCCGCACGCTGACCTCTGATGCTTCGTTCGCTGTCGTCATGGCCCTCAATCCACTAAGTTTAGAGATTTGGCGTCATTTTTTTGCGCCTCTAGCCTTCGTGCAGCTCTCCTCTTCCCACTGCGTCGGCTTGCCGTCGGCGCCAGTTACGTCGAGCGCGCTATCGTACGCCGCATCGCCCTTCTTCGTGAAGGTGTGCTTGACGGGCAGCTTCTCATCGCCGGTGATCATGTAGCCCGTGAAGACGAGCTTGTCGGCGTCCCATCCGGGCGAGGTCACGTCCACCCGTGAGCCGCCTATGTTCATGTCCCGGCGGACGTGCACCTTGGCGTTGGCATCCCAGGTGATCGAGCCGATCAGCGTTTGTCTGCCCTTCACTGGACCCTTTAACTGATCGATGTGGTAGATGAGCCACGAGTCGCCCAGCGTCATCTTAAAGCTAAACCGATCGGTGAACCTCACTCCCGGCCCCATCGGCGAGGTGTGCTGTGTACCTTCACAGATCCAGTCCCCGACGAACCACTTCTCGACTGACAGCGGGTCCGGCAGCTTCTGTGCCGCTGCGGCCTTGGCAGACTGGCCCTCGGCCGAAGCGGACAGAGTGAGGAGCGCGAAAGCAAGGATGAGCACCTTCTTCACACTATGGATCCCCCTCTAAAAAGATGGGCCATCAGCATCGGTAACGATAGGACTATCGTACCCGCACATGATCATAGACTTCTGGACGCGGCAAGACGATGCGTTGACGCTTGCCGCTGATTGCGATCGGGTCACGCTAGTGCTTTTTCGGAGGCGCGCCCGTAGTGAGCCGAGTGGAGCGGAACAGAAGATGGGGCGCGCATTCGAAAAAGCCGTCAGAAGGAAGCCGTTGGCGCGGCGGACGCGGGCCATATGCAAATTGAATAGAGCCAAGGAGAGGTGTTGAAGTTGGCGGGAGTGCGCACGGAAGCGGAGGAGGAGGCCCGCGAAGGTGAGGCCGCGGGAATCGATGATCGAAGATGGTGTGACAGAGGGCGCGAAGTAGGGATCGGGTGAGGAGCAGGGCGGACGGGGGTGGAGCGCGGTGAACCGTGCAGAGTTTTCGAGTTGTGGGTGAGACGTTTCATGCGGCAGTAGTGACCAACACTGGTGGAGAACGGAGTTGGAGTTGAGCAGCGGTAAGTCGTTCGATGACCGCCATGGGTCCGCCACACTGGGGGCAACGCCAAAGAGGGTCCGATTCCTGCGTGGGAGAGGTTTCTAGTTTGATCTGCGATGGAACTGTGCCCAGTGCTGCGAAGCATAGTGGCAGCAGCGTGGAGCGTCGGCGGTTGGCCAGGAAGCCGAAGTTGCGAATGCGAACGAAGCCCTTGGGGAGCAGATGTAGTAGGAAGCGGCGCAGGAACTCATCCAGCGATACAGTCATCAGTTTTTGTTCATTGTTGTGCGCGGAGTCGCGCCAACGAAAGGTAACTTGGCCGTCGGCCAACGAGACCAGTCGATGGTTGGAGATGGCGACGCGATGGGTGTACCGGCCCCGGTACTGGAGGACATACTCGGGGCCTCCGAAGGGTGGTTTGGAGTAGACGATCCAGTCTTTTCGGAACAGTGGTCGGAGCCAGGCAGCGAAGATCTTGGGTTGCGCAAGCACAGCCAGATCGCCGGAGAGGTGCAGCTGGCCATGCTCAAAGGCCGACTTAAGACCGGCGACGAACTTGCCGCGAAAGACGCGCCGGAGCACTGCGATTGGGAGAAAGAATCGAGGGCGGGACCGAATCCAGCGGGTGTGATCGAGCGAGAGCCCGCCGGCGGGGACGACACAATGGACATGGGGATGAAGCTGGAGCTTCTGATTCCAGGTGTGCAGCACACTGAAGAAGCCGATCTCGGCGCCAAGATGTCTGGGGTTGCGAGCCACTTCCAGTAGAGTTTCTGCGCTGGCCCGAAGTAGCAAACCATAGATGACCTTTTTGTTCTGAAGAGCCAGTGCCGCCAGTTGCGGCGGTAGAGTGAACACGACATGGACGTAGGGCGAGGGCAGAAGTTCACGGCGACGCGCCTGGATCCAGCGTTCGCGAGCGCCCGTCTGACACTTCGGGCAATGGCGATTGCGGCAACTGTTGTACGAGATGGTGGCACGATGTCCGCAACGGACGCATTCATCGATGTGACCACCGAGAGCGGCGGTGCGACAGTGCGCGATCGCAAGCAGGACCTTGATATGGGTCCAGCGGATCCACGCTCGATTGCGCTCGATGAAAGCACTTCCTGCCGTGCGAACTAAATCGGCCACCTCCAAGGGCGGCCGACTCATCTATCCCTCCGATTGTGATCTGCCTTTCAGCACCAGCGAGTCGAGAGGACTGGCGGTGGCGTGCAAGTGACGTTGCGAAAGGTGGAGATAGATGGTGGTCTCTTTCAGATCGTGATGGCCTAACAAGATCTGAATGGTGTGCAGGTCGGCACCAGCTTCCAGCAGGTGCGTGGCGAAGCAGTGACGGAGCACGTGGGGATACACCTTCTTCTTAATCCCGGCACGGCGGGCGGCATACTGGCAGGCGTGGCGCGGGGTTTTGGTATCCATGGGCTGATCGCCGCTGTGCCAGCGATTCCCTGGAAACAGCCAGACACTGGATCTTTTGCGCAACCGCCGCCAGTGCGCGCGGAGTTCTTCGAGCAAGACCGGGCTGAGCATCACGTCGCGATCTTGGCGACCCTTGCCGCCTTGGACGTGGAGAACCATGCGTTGGCTGTCCACGTCGCTGATCTTCAGGCGAGTCAACTCCGCGTTACGAACGCCAGTCGCGTAGAGAGTCATGAGCACGGTGCGGTAAAAGGCGGTCGGAGCGGCGTTGATGAGTTGCGCTACCTCTTCCTGACTGAGAACGGTGGGCAGACGGTGGCGTTTCTTGGGATAGGGAGTGTCGGCAATGCTCCATGGCTTCTTGAGCGTCTGAATGTAGAAAAACCGCAGAGCGCACAGATGGTTGGTCACCGTACCGGGCGACAGCTTCTGCACGGTGAAGAGTTGGGCCTGGTACTCCCGAATGTGCTGCCGACCCAAGCGGTCCGGAGAAGAGTGAAAGTGCCGTGCGAATCTTTCGACGAAGCGGATGTAGCGTTGTGTGGTAGCCTCCTGCTCTTCTCGTTGTCACAATCCAGGCCACTAAGGGCGAACTCAATCGCACTCGCATATTGCCGCTTTGCTTGGAGTAAGGCAATCCTCAGATTCGGCACTGACTTCACGTAGACCGGATCATTATTGACGCCGTACAGGACGAAAACGCCGGCGGATTCGGGTACTTGATGGATGTCCGTGTCAATCAAGAGGTGCCGCTCGCCGACAGATTTGATGGACGATGGTTGTCCCCACATAGATTCCTCTTCCCACCTGCTGCTTGAGTCTCCGCGGCCGGGTATCCTCGCCATTCTACCTGCGACAGACGGCATCCTGGAAAACTTGGTAGTGTCCTGAACTTGCGTTGCTAGCGAGGTCAAGAAGAATCTGACTCCCATCGGCCACGCGAACGGGTTTGGTTCGAGGCAGTAAGGGCAGACTGCATCCATTGTGACATCGGGGTGGCTTGCATAATCCTCTCTATCGCCTCGCCCCCCGACCTTGAAGGATTTATGACATTCGGCATTTCGACAGGTAAATATTAGCTCCATGCCTTCATCCCCGAATCGGATCCTAACAGGGAGTTGCTGCTTCGATATTATGTAACATTGTTACATCCTGTCCAGCGCGGGCCAACTCCTGTTTTTGAATGTTGCTGAATCGGAACGAGTTCAAGGGCGCGTGAGGTTTTGACGAGGGACA
>CAWCRQ010000050.1:0-16327 GCA_963797885.1 uncultured Acidobacteriaceae bacterium
GTTCATGGATCGGTCGCTCACCGATCCGGCGCTGATGGCTCCGTGCTGGGAGGCATCTGACGAACTGATGCCTTCGGGGGATTAGTACGGGATTTTCCGGCTAAAGTACTTAGGCGTGTTCGGTTGCTTTGAGCGCTCGCTTGTCTTCGCGAAGTTGCGCTGCGGTAAAGGCGCAGCCGCAGGTGCCACATCTCCAGCTTGTGAATGCGCTGGTCACGAGGTTTGGCCCACCGTTACTCGGAGGGGGTTGGTTCGCGCGCACCGCCAGAACCAACTCCCCACCGCACTCCGAACATTCACGTTTTTGCATAATTTATCCGTCGAGCGGGGCGTAACCCAGCCAGCCCGGCTCATATGGGGGATAGTCGTGCTTCCTATTCGATGCTGCCGCTACGGCGAGGCCCGACGCCGAAATTCTAGACGCTGACCCGTACGGATACTAATTCCGGGTTACAGTGGGAAGTTTGCATGGATTTGACCGCGTCTTCGGCTGTAAATCTACCCATTACCAGGGCCAGCTTGCGGTCGGTTGTCGTCTGGATGGGAAGCTTATCAACGCGCTGCACGTATTGAGGGGCATGAGCACCACGGTTCACTTTCACAACAAACTTGATATTTTTCATGGTTCCTTTCTGTTTTCCGTCGATCTGACAAAAAAAGTGACTACCAACAGAAGGGAGGCAATAGTAAGCCGGCTCCCCGTTTACCCACTTGCCATTCGCAATCGAAGACCACGCACTGGTTCTGAATGGGTCTTCGGTTTACTCGCTGGCAACACAATCCCCAGCGGATCCGCAATCGACTCAGGTTTCTCCCCAGAGCAATCGAAGAGGAGACCGTTTTCAGTTAGGCTAACTTGGTTAGAGGACCTGAAAGAGTACGAATAAGACAAGGTGCCTCCTCAATTTCAATGTTAGGCTTGTGCGCTACGATTGTAAAGCTTCCCGCGCCAGCCATGCCCACGAACGCCAACGCCGAAGCCGCCTGGAACTACCACGAAGTTACGAAGCATTCCTACACCAGCATTCGCACCAACCCGCATTTCCTGGACTTTCGGAACCAGCCCTTGCCGTTCAAAATCTACCCCGCGCTGGAGCCATCGCGCATGCCAACCGAGGTGCGCCAGACTGGAGTGGCCGCCCTTTCTGCGATCGCCGGCAGCGTCCCCGCCCAGACAAACGCGGCGCCGGACTTAGAGGCCGTTGCCCAACTCCTATACCTTTCCGCAGGCATTACCCGGCAGAGAAAGTATTCGGGCGGCGAAATCTATTTTCGCGCGGCCGCGTGCACGGGAGCGCTCTACGAAGTCGAGCTCTATCTGGTTTGCCGCGAACTCCCGAACCTTCAGGCTGGCGTCTATCACTTCGCCCCCGCCGAGTTCGGCCTGCGCCGGCTGCGCGCCGGAGATTATCGCAGTGTCCTGGTCGAGGCCACCGGCGGCGAACCCGCCATCGCTCACGCGCCGCTGATCATCGTCTGCACCTGCACCTACTGGCGCAATGCATGGAAATATCAGGCGCGCACCTACCGCCATTTCGGCTGGGACAATGGCACGATGCTCGCCAACCTGCTGGCCGTCGCCACCGCCCTCGGCTTGCCGGCCAAGGTAGTATGCGGCTTTGTGGACGCGACGGTGAACCGCCTGCTGGATGTCGATTCCCAGCGCGAGGTGGCCTTCTCGCTGGTCGCCGTTGGTCATGACTCCGGGCTTTCTGCGCCAACCATTCCGCCTTCGCAGACCATTTCCCGAACGCTGGCGGAGATCTCCCCGCTCGGATTCGAAACTGTCCCGCTCTCTCGGGACGAGGTTGACTATCCCCTCATGCGCGAAGTGCACGCCGCCTCTTCGCTCGATTCGGCGGAAGAAGTTGCGGCATGGCGCGCGCGTACTGCGCTGGGGAGTACGGGAATGCCTGGTTTTCCGCCGCCCGCGGGACCCGTGGTTCGGCTCCAACCTCTATCCGATAGCGAAATGCCTCGTGATCCGATCGAGCAGGTCATTCTGCGCCGCGGCTCCAGCCGCCAGTTTGCGCGCACGCCGATCAAACTGGCGCAGCTTTCCACCCTGCTGGACCGAGCTACGCGCGGAGTACCGGCTGACTTTCTAGATTCGATGGGGTCTCAACTTAACCACCTCTACCTGATCGTGCATGCCGTCGAGGGTCTCGACTCCGGAGCGTACGTCTTCCACCGCGACCGTGGAGTGCTTGAGTGTCTAAAGCATGGAAATTTTCGCGACCAGGCTGGGTATCTCGGATTAGAGCAGCAGTTGCCTGCCGACGCCGCCGTGGACATTTTTTTCCTCGCCGACTTACGGCCGATATTCGATCGCTTTGGAAATCGGGGGTATCGGACGGTGCAGCTTGAAGCCGGCATCCTCGGCGGTAAACTCTATCTTGTGGCCTACGGCCAGCGCCTGGGCGCCACCGGCCTCACCTTTTACGACGACGAAGTGACCCGCTTCTTCTCCCCACACGCCGAAGGCAAGAGCGCTATTTTCCTGGTGGCGGTGGGCCACAGCGTCAAACGGAGGCTGCTAGAATCGGAGTAACCATGGCCAGATCCAAGAAGATTTTTGCAATCCATCCGGGAGAAATTCTCAAGACCGAATTCATGGAGCCAATGGGCGTGAGTGCTTATAAACTGGCGAAGGCACTCAGTTTTCCCGGCATCTATGAAGTCGTCCGCGGCGACCGAGCCATCAGTGCCGACGCGGCCATTCGCTTGGGGAAGTATTTCGGCCTGCCGGCATAGTTTTGGCTCAATCTTCAGAACGACTACGACCTGAGAATTGCAGAAGGCAGCGGAATTGGCAGAGGGATTAGGCCGCGAAAGAACGCCCATGCCGCCGAACTTACCGGCGCCCGTTAGAGCGAAGGGAATTCTCCTGAAAAGGTTGGCAGCCTCGCAGGGATTCGAACCCCGATACTCTGCTCCAGAGGCAGATGTCCTACCGTTGAACGACGAGGCTACGCTGCGATTCTAAACCATTTTGCCGCCACGGCAAAACGGTGTACTCTTGCCGGTGGACGCGCCGGATACGAGACCCGGCGTTAAAATCGTTGGCAGCCTTGCGAGGAGTCGCTATGCCCAGCAGCGGAACTTTTACTGAAAGTTTGCCAGGAACTATCATCCCTATTGAAACCGACTACGCCGAGATGGCGCGCCGTCCACTTGAGGCCGAGCAGTGCGCTCTGATCGTCGTTGACATGCAGGAGAAATTGCTGCCGCCGATCTGGGAAAAAGAACGGCTGGTGCGAAATATCCAGCTGCTGATTCGCCTGGCTGGAATCCTGAAGATGCCGGCGCTGGTGACGACACAATACGCCAAGGGCTTGGGCAACACCGTGCCGGAGATTGCGTCCTTGTTGCCGGACAGCCCGCCGATCGACAAGCTGATGTTCTCCTGCTTCGGCAGCGAGGCGTTCTGCTCATTGCTGAAGCGCTTGCCGGGCCAGCGGACGACCGTACTGCTGTGCGGTATGGAAACGCACATCTGCGTGATGCAGACTGCGATGGGGGCGCTGCGGGAGGGCTATCTGGTGCATGTGGCTTCGGATGCAGTCAGCTCGCGGACAGAATTAAACTGGAGAATCGGGCTGGACCGCATGCGCGCGGCGGGAGCCATTCTTTCCTCGACCGAAATGATGATCTACGAACTCCTGCGGTCGTCGGGCGCGCCCGCGTTTCGAGAACTACTGCCCTATCTGAAGGGGTGAGAATTAAAAGGGGTGAGAATTAGTCGTTGGTCGCTAGTCGTTGGCAAACCCGCGAACGACTAACGACCGCCAACGACTGACTACTCGGCCGCTGCCTCTTTTTGTTTCACGCGCACAACCGTGATTTTCGAGAAGCCTTCCTCGAAGGTCGGAGGCTTCAACTTGCCCGCCATCTTGCGCATGATATCTTCGGGGACGGCGCGGCCACGGCGCTGGTGGCGTTCCAGGCAAACCTCAAGCGGGACGTCGAAGAACACGCCCTGCACATCGTAGCCGTAATCCTTGGCCAGCTTGATCCAGCTATGGCGGTCGTGGGGCGTAAGGTTCGTCGCATCCACGTAGTTCATCGGGCGGCGCGCAATCAGCCTTGCCTTCAGCATCGATCGCAGGTTGGAAAACACCAGATCCTGAAAGCGCTGCTCCTGCGCGTCATCGAAAAGAAGTTCGCGCAGCAGATCGCTCGAAAGCGGATGAATATTGTGCCGCTTGAACCACGAACTCTTGCCCGATCCCGGCAACCCGATGGCCAGGACTACCGTTCCCTTGCTGGCGCGGGCGGGAGCCGGCGCAGCCGCGGCTGGCGCAGCTGGGGCCGACGCAGCTGGGACTGCCACAGCTGGAACTGGCGAGGATTCCGCCGGCAGCGTCCCGACAACCGCTGGTTCCGCGGCGGATGCTTCTGCTGAGGACGGTTCTTCTACCACTGCGGGAGCAGCGGCTGCCGACCGTGGACGAGATCCGCCACGACCTCCGCGGCTGCGACGACGGCGAGACGTTCGTGGTCGCGGCTCACCTGCCGCCGATGCTGCGGCTGGCGCCGAGGCGGGCTCCGGCGCGAGCTCCGGCTCCGGCGCCGGTCTCGACGGGCGACGCGACTCGACTACTGGAGCCTCGGCGGGAACTTCAAGAGGCGCGGCGGGCTCGTTATCGTAGAACCTGGGCTGCAAGGGCTCGGGTGCTTTGGTTCCTTCCTTGGTGGAGCCGTCTCCGGCCTTCTTGCGGCGCTTCAAGCGCTCGCTCATCCATTTGCGCATATAGCTGCTTTTAGCACACCGGCGCACACTGGAGCAATCTGCGTCCCGTGGCGGCCGGGGTACCTGAGAAGGCATCGGGTGATCGGGTGATCGGGTCATCGGGCGATCTAAGTTCAAATGCCTTTGACTTTCGGTGACCCGATCACCCGATGGCCCGATCACCCGATACAATAAGTCCATGAATCCAACGCATCCGTCAACTCTCCCGGTAGCCGCCGGGCAACTCCCCGCCGTGCCGCTGACGCTTGAAGGCTACGCCACGCTCCACCAGATGATGCGCTTCCGCTGGACCGCCTGGCGCTCCACCTCTGACAACGTCCGTCGCGAGATCGCCGCCGAAGCCACGCGGCTGCTGGCCGAGATGGAAGCCAAGGCCGATGGGCAGTCTGCTCTGTTCTCTCTGCTGGGACACAAAGGGGATCTGATGCTGGTCCACTTCCGCGACAGCTTCGACCAGCTCAATCAGGCGGAGCTCGACGTGGCGCGGCTTCGACTCAATGACTTTCTGGAGCCGGCGACTTCCTATTTGTCAGTGATTGAACTGGGGCTGTATGAATCGACGCTGAAGACCTACAAGGCGCTCGCCGATCGCGGCGTGGAACCGCACTCGGAGGAATGGAAGCGCGCCATCCAGGAAACTATCGCGCGCCAGAAAGAAGCGATGAAGCCGCGTCTGTTTCCGGCGATGCCGCCGAACCGCTACATCTGCTTTTATCCGATGGACCGGCGGCGCGGCGAAGACAAGAACTGGTACACGCTTCCCATGGAAGAACGCCAGCGCCAGATGAATGAACACGGCTTGGTCGGACGCCGTTATGCCGGAGAGGTGAAACAGATCATCACCGGTTCCATCGGGTTTGATGACTGGGAGTGGGGCGTCGACCTGTTCGCCGACGATCCTCTGGTTTTCAAGAAGCTGATCTACGAGATGCGCTTCGACCACGTCAGTGCCGTGTATGCGCTCTTCGGAAGCTTCTATATCGGATTGCGATGCCCGGCGAACCGGCTGCACGACTTGCTGGAAGGAAATTTGCCGCAACACAGTGAGCCCGGCGTTTGAAATTTGAGGAGCAAAGCGGTAGGGGCAGCAACTACCAGGAAAACAGGAAGCTTGACGGCATGAGCTGTCAATAGGCGGGCGCAACATCCGGCTCTGACGTGGAAATCGAAGGCGATCAGGCTTTTTTCGTGGAGGCCGGGCCGCTTAGTTCGCGGGCAGTCTCGCGCAGCCGGAATTTTTGCAGCTTTCCCGTAGAAGTCTTCGGCAAGGGGCCGAAGACGACGGTCTTCGGCGCTTTGAAGTGCGCCAAGCGTTCGCGGCAGAAATCGATGATCTCCTGCTCGGTGGCCGAGACTCCCTCCTTCAGCGTAATGAAGGCGCAGGGCGTCTCGCCCCATTTTTCGCTGGGCCGCGCGACTACCCCAGCCTCCAGCACCGCCGGATGGCGATAGAGCACCGCCTCAACTTCAATGGTGGAAATGTTTTCGCCCCCGGAAATGATGATGTCCTTGGAACGATCCTTCAATTCGATATAGCCGTTCGGATGCATGACTCCGAGGTCTCCGGTGTGGAACCAGCCGCCCGCAAAGGCTTCCTCAGTGGCCTTGGCATTCTTCAGATAGCCGCGCATAACGGTGTTGCCGCGCAGGAAGATCTCGCCCATGGCAGCGCCGTCGCTAGTGACCGGCTTCAGGGTCACTGCGTCGGCGACCATCAGCCCTTCCAGGGTCTCGTAGCAGACGCCTTGTCGCGCCTTGTAAGTCGCCTGCTCGGAGACCGGCAGGGCATCCCACTCCTCGTGCCAGGCGCAAACCGTCACCGGACCGTACACTTCCGTCAACCCATAAACATGGGTGACATCGAACCCGAGACCCTGCATCTTCTCCAGGATTGCCGGTGGTGGCGCAGCGCCCGCGGTCATCACCCGGATGCCTCGCCGGATATCCCGCTTCTGCCCGGCGGGCGCGTTGACTATAGTTCCGAGGACAATCGGTGCGCCGCACAGATGCGTGACGCCAAGATCGGCGAACGCATCGTACATTCCCTTGGCCGTGACTTGCCGCAGGCACACATGTGTACCTGCCATGGCCGTGATGGTCCAGGGGAAGCACCAGCCATTGCAGTGAAACATGGGCAGTGTCCACAGATAGACGGGGTGGTGCGGCATCGCCCAAGTCAGGGCGTTGCCAACGGCGTTCAGGTAAGCGCCGCGGTGGTGATACACCACTCCCTTGGGATTGCCCGTGGTGCCCGAGGTGTAATTGAGAGAGATCGCCTGCCATTCGTCGCCCGGCAGTTCCCAGGCGAAACCAGAGTTGCCCTCCGCCAGGAACCGCTCGTACGTCAACTCGCCCAGCAGTTCGCCGCTTTGGGCATATTGATCGTCGATGTCAATAACCAGCGGCTTGTCGCCAACTCGGTCGAGCGCCTTCGCGATCACGCCCGAAAACTCGCGGTCCGTGATGAGCACCTTGCAATCGCTATGCTGGAGGATGAAAGCGATCGTCTCGGCGTCCAGCCGGATGTTGAGCGCATTGAGTACCGCGCCCGCCATGGGCACGCCGAAATGTGCCTCCAGCAGCTCGGGTATATTGGGCGCCATTACGCAAACCGTGTCGCCCACGCCGATGCCGCGCTTCTTCAAGGCTGCCGCCAGCCGAATGCACCGCTCGAAAGCTTCGCGCCAGCTGCGCCGGATGGCCCCGTGAATCACCGCTGTGCGCTCGGGAAACACGGCGGCCGTACGCCGGATGAAAGACAGCGGCGACAGCGGCGTGTAATTCGCGTCGTTCTTGTCCAACGCGATTTCGTATGGATTCCGCGTATGCATTGGCACGAATCTCCTTCTCGGCCGCGAAAACGGCACCAAGTGTACACCCATCGTCACACCATTATCTATTCCGCTATCTATTCGGTAGTAGGTCAGCCAGGAAAATCAAGAATCCATTTCAGAGGAGAAAGCGGTTGGACGGAATCTAACCCTTAAAAGTGCAACCTAGCATTTAGTCCGCGGACGCTTTCGTGAACCACTCGTCGAACCACTCCAGAGTGCGCAAGTTGTAGTCGTGGGAGTCGGCGGGCCTTACAAACAAGTGTCCTTCGTTCGGATAGACAACCAGCCGGGTGGGCACCTTCATGGTTTTGAGCGCGTGCCACCATTCCACCGATTGTTCCATCGGAACTTCACCATCGCGATCGCCGACCAGGATCAGGGTAGGCGTCTTGACCGCTTTGACGAAGTGCATAGGGTCGCTCTTGGCGTAGACAGCGGGGTCGTCGTATACGGACGCTCCGAAAAACGGGATCATCCACTCATCGATATCGTTCAGGCCGTAGTAGCTGAGCCAGTCGGAGAGCCCGGCGCCCGCGACCGCCGCGGCAAAACGCTCGGTCTGGGTCTCGGCCCACATGGTCATGTATCCGCCATAGCTGTGCCCGCGCAGGCCGATGCGCTTGGGGTCGATCGGGTACTCCTTGGAGACGGCATCGATGCCTGCCATGATGTCGCGATAGTCCCCGCCGCCGAAATCCTTGATGTTGGCTTGCGTGAACGCCTCGCCTTGTCCGTAGCTGCCGCGCGGGTTTGGACAGAGAACGAAGTAGCCCATCGCCGATGCGGCTCCACTGAAACCTTCATTCCAGTGAGACATGCACGCCGAGGACGGTCCGCCGTGCACGCTGACTACGAGCGGATATGTCTTGCCGGGCACGAAGCCCTTGGGAAGCATAAGCCAGCCTTGCACCCGCGTGCTTCCGTTCTGCCAGTGAATGTTGCGCATTGCGCCCCATGCGGGCTGGATGTTGCTATTCAGGTGGGTGATCTGCTTCCATTTGCCAATCGGGCCCGCCCAGACCTCGGGGGGAGTTTCGGCGGATTGACGTATAACCGCGGTCACCGTTCCGTCGCTGGAGAAGGATCCGCCAGATCCCCATGGGTCCGTGGCCGCTACTTCTTCGCCGGTCCACAGCATCTGGGCCTCGCCTCCGGTGGTGCTCACGCTGCCGAAGCCAGAATTCCCATCGACGTTTGCGGCGAAAACGATGCGGTCGGGAGATGTCCACGCGATGGAGAAAGGAGATGCCTTGAGGCGAGGAGTGATATTCCGTGCCATGCCGCCGTTGATTGGACCGTTAATTGGAACTACGAGGATGTCGCCGCCCGTGACGCCGGCGTCGCTCATAAGGCCCTCGATGATGGCTACATTCTTTCCGTCGGGTGAGACGTGCGGGTCTTCCATCTGCCACTTGGGCGCGTAGATGTCTTGCATCTTGCCGCTCTGCGCGTTGATGCGATAGAGCCGCGCGACCCACCAATTGGCGTCGCCGGAGCCGTGCGCCGCCGTGGCTACCCACGCCTTTCCGTCGGGAGTCCAGTCGTATTCATAGATGTAGAGGTCGGCAGGCGTGACTTGCGCCAGGTGGTTCGTGCTCAGGTTGATGGTGGTGAGGCGCTGCTCATAGATTTGGTCGTCGATCACTCCCGCGAGCGGGGTCATCGGCTGCAATGGACCAGCCACGCGGTGGAGGTCCTTAGTGAAGAGGATCGCCAAGTTCGTTCCGTCGGGAGAAAAACGAGGCGTCTGCGCATAACCTTTTAATTCCGCCCGCTTGGCCGGAGCACGACCGTCGATCGCCGCGGTCCAGACTTGAGCCATGGGAATGTCACCCGGCAAGTCAGCGAGGAATGCGAGCTGTTTGCTGTCCGCTGACCACGTGACGTCGCGCAGCGGAAGCTTGCCTTCCACGGAGATCGCCTGAAGAGAGCCAGATCCGCCGCGTACCGGTGTTACCGTGAGCTGTCCTTCGACGATGTAGGCAACCTGAGTTCCATCGGGAGAGAGTGCAACCTGATCGATCTTCTTCGCGTGCGGCATGGAATCGAGCACGACAGCGGCGCGAGAGGGCGCAGGATCCTGATCTTGTGCCAAAAGCGGTACGCCGTGGAGTGAGGCTGCGAGCGCGCAGAGCAGCGCGGCAAAATGAGTGTGAGACTTGGTCCGTGATTTCATGGCTGACGAGTATACGTGATATCCGTCGCACTGCCCGTCAGGGCTGCGAACGGATGGCTTCTTCGATGCGACCTTTCCATACTCATGCAGCAACCGGATTCGCCTTGAGATACTTCTCGATCTCGAGAATCTCATCGGAACTCAGACGGAATTCCGCCGAGCGCACGATCTGCTTTGCTTGTTCGGCAGAACGCATGCCCACAATCGCTCCGGTGACGACCGGATCACGCAGCGTCCAGGCAATCGCGACCTCGCCCGGCGTGCGGCTGTGACGCTCACCGATCCCGCGTAGCACCTCCACTAGCCTAAGGTTGCGACTCAACAGCGGTTCCTGGAAGCTGGGGGTTCTTGGGCGAAAGTCGTCTGGCGGCAACGCCGCGATGCGCTCGCGTGTCATTTTGCCGGTCAGCAGTCCCGACTTCATCGGGGAGTACACGATGACGCCGATGTGCCGCTCACGGCAAAACGGCAGAACATCCTTCTCGATGTCGCGGGTCACGATGTTGTAGTTCGGTTGCAGCGAGGTGATGGGCGCGATCCTCTCGATTCGCTTCATCTGGGCCACGTTGAAGTTCGATACGCCAATGTGACGAACCTTGCCTTCCTTTTGGATTTGGGCCAGCGTCTGCCAACCTTCTTCAATCTCGGGCTCTGGATCAGGCCAGTGGATCTGGTAGAGATCGATCGCATCCACCCGCAGTCGCCGCAAACTTCCTTCCAGTTCGCGGCGCACGGAGGCAGCTTTCAGGCTGTGCCCGATCTCGCCCTGGTCATTCCACACCAAGCTGCACTTGGTAAACACGTAAGGACGGTGTGCGCGTCCGGCAATCGCTTTGCCGACGACCTCTTCCGAGTGCCCCAGTCCGTACACGGCCGCAGTATCGATCCAGTTGACGTCCGCATCGAGCGCCGCGTGAATCGCTGCGATCGAGTCAGCGTCCTCCTGCCGTCCCCAGGAGAAAGCCCAGTCGCCGCCCCCCATCGCCCAAGCGCCAATACCGATGGGAGTGATCTCCAAGTCGGAGCTGCCTAGATGTCGAGTCTGCATAAGTTTTCTTGGATGATTCTAGAGGCAGGAAGATGCTCTAAGATTGGTCGGCCCTAGCAGACGATTTTCGAACTTTCCTCTGGTGCACCCACACGTTTGAACCAGCGCTTTTCAGCGCCTTAGGATTAACTCAAGTCAAATCGTCGGGCCCTGGCGGACGATTTTCGAACCGGGCCAACGGACGAACCAAAGACTCCGCAAGCAACGCCACCAGCACGATCGCCTTAACCTGACCGCCGAAGCCGGCCGTACCTCCGTAGCCCACCGTGCCTCGAAAGAGATAGCTCTGTGGGGTAAACAAAATCGCAAAGTAACAGAATATCCGAATAAGGAAAAAAGTTTCTCCGAGCCCTGCTTGCTGTTGCCGGATGGTGGTGAGCAGCAGCAGGGCAAAAGGCACGTAAAGGTGAACCAAGGTGTAATCCCCTGAGAGCGGAGGAAGCACCAAGACGCAACATGCCAGGGCGACCATCTGGTTCAATAGTGGCAGCCTCCTAAGTCGCAAAACAATTGCAATGCTCAGGATTGCAATCACGGCAGCATAAATTTTGTACTCATGTTGAAGATAATCTAGAGGGAGGGTTGCCTTGTAACGAACGAGGACATCTTTGATCACTCCAAACAACGAATGGTCGAAGCCGATTTCACTGGCCCGCCAGTGATAGACATACGTGTAGGTGAAGTGATCCAGGCCATTCTGAATGCCGGTCTGAGCGATCGCTGTTGTCGGCCCCATCCACCAAAGTGAGAAGAGTGTCACGGCCTCGATCGTCAGTACTCCGAAAAGGAATTCGAATAAGCGCCGCCGGTATAAGAACAGCAACAAGAAGATCGCGGGCACAAACTTCATGGACCCAGCAATTCCGATCAGAGCTGCGGCCAACCATAGTCGCTCGCGAGCAAACGCGACCAGACCGCAAGCCAGCACTACCCAAACCGCAAACTCAAGGTTTGCCCGGTCGAAAAGGAATATGAACGGATACGAGGTCAGGAGGACGGTTAATGCAAGAAGTCCCGCAATCCTTCCCGAGACTCCGGCGCTCCTCAGAGCCCTCGCAAAGAAAGCCGCGCCGATGAGTGAGGCGCCAAGGACGGTTGCGAGAAATGCACGTAGTGGATGTGAGAACCAACGAAAGAAAAATGCATAAACCAGCGCAACAGGCGCTGGGTAAGTGAAGGGATGCCCAGGATACGAGAAAAACGCCTCTGTCCCAAAGTGCTTAAAGCGTTCGCTGTAAATGGTGAAATCTGAGAACCTCACTTCTGGAATGAACAGCAACGTGTTGTAAGGGTAACCTTCGAGCAAGAAATAGCGCCGGATTCCTACGACTAAAAGAGCCAAAGCAGTGAGTACGATGGTGGCTATCCAATACACTTTCACGGCACGCGGCAGAGGGACGGAGTGGTTGGTCATGCGTTCGGCGCCTGGGCCTGTTCCCATTCGAGAGTCGATTCAATTCCCAGGATTTTGCTCACCTCGGGCGACCATTGGAGGATGGTCCGCGCTTTGCTGTTGTCAGCCACGAAATACTTCTGGTCGCTGTTTCGCCATGGAAGCCGATCGTAAATCATAACGATATTCATTTTCTGCTCGAGGTGGGCGAACAGCTCCACGAGCGACATGCTGTTCTCCGCCCCACCGCCAATATTAAAGACCTGTCCAGCAGCCTGAGCGATTTGGGCGTGTGCGGCCCGGTAACAACGCACAGCGTCGGATACATAAAGCAAATCGCGGACCTGCTTTCCGTCTCCGTTAATCGTGAAGCGGTGGGCTGAATCTTGCAGAGTAGCCACGGCCTGTTTACAGAACCATCCCACCCAGCCTTGATCGAAGGTCGAAGTCTGGCGGCCGCCGTAGATCGTAGAATGGCGAAAAACCACCGTCTTCAATCCATATGCGCGAGCGTAGTCAAGCATGTATTGATCGGCCGCGCCCTTCGAGCAACCGTATGGGGTACGGAAATCGAGCCGTGCCGACTCGTCAATACCGAGCTTGCCATTCGCTGGTTGATAGCGTGTGGCGAGTTCCGCCAGGCGCACGCCTTCGAGGTCACCGTAAACCTTGTTGCTGGAGGCATAAACTACCGTGGCTTCGGGAGCGTAGCGCCGAACGGCTTCCAGCAGATTGATCGAACCGCCTACGTTGATGTCGAAGTCGCGTCGCGGAGAAACTAGCGAGTTGGTCATCGATACCTGTCCGGCCAAGTGGAAGATACACTCGAAATTGCCGCGCTCGAAAACCAGATCGAGGTCATGGGTGTTGCGGACGTCGGCGTGGACAAATTCAAAAGAGCCTAGAGTTCGCAGCCATTGAAGGTTCGTGGGGGCGCCGGACCGGGACAGGTTATCGAGCACGACGACCTTGGCATGGTCGCGCAGGAGCTCAGCGGCGAGATTGCTACCGACAAAACCGCAACCACCTGTGACCAAAAAGGCCATTCGGAATTACTTCTCCTTTGACTCGGCAATCGCCAAGCGGCGGAAACGGCGGAGACGGATGATGGAACGGATGTAGCTGAAGGCGAATTCCAACAGATTGCGCTTGCTTTCGCCAGCCTTACGTTTCTCGAAGGTAATGGGAACCTCCATGACGGAAGCGTGTGTTGGGCCGAAAGTGAGACGAATCAAAATCTCCTCGACAATTTCGAAGTCGGAAGAGTCGAGGTGGAGTGTTCGAATTTGATCGCCGCGGTATAGACGGAAGCTGTTGGTCACGTCGTGCACTCGCAGTCCAAAGGCCAGCCGATAGACTACGTTGACGACGAAACTTAGGAAGATCAGAACGGCTGGATTTTGGGTGTGTCCGCCTGGCGCGTAACGGGAGCCGATTATCAAATCGGCTTTGCCGCGTTCGCGCCAGAGAGAAACAATTTCCGCCGGATTGTGGGAACCGTCGGCATCCATTAACAGAATAGACCGGCCAGTCGATTCGGCAATGCCGGTGCGGACGGCGTCGCCATAGCGGTTTCCACCGTTTCGAAAAATGTGGTGGACACCCATGGTGTCGCAGACGGCCTGGGTGTCATCGAGTGCCGCACTAGCATCGACGACGACGATTTCGTAAGACTCGGTCAGAGCGTCGGCAGCGCTCTTCAATTTTGGTAAAAGCTGACGCAGAGATTCGGCCTCGCGGTACGCGGGAAGCACAACCGTTAGTTCGCAAGTGGTTGGCAAAATCTACGCTCCGGTTCCCGCAGATTTAGTTGGGGCGCGATTTGCCTCGCTAGTTCCCACACGGCATAGGACAGTTGGGTCGAGGGCGACCAACTCAGTTCTCGCTTTGCCCTCGAAATATCTGCAACCAGATGCATCGGTTCGTGAGTAGGATAAGGCAATGCACCAAACTGAACTTCGAGGTCGAGATCGAGGTCTGAACAGACCGTACTCACAAGTTCGAGAACGGTGCGCTCGAGTCCGCTACCGAGGTTAAACTTCTCAATCAATTCCGGAGGCTGCCGTTCAAGACAGAGAACGACCGCTCGGGCAATGTCCTCGACCGCGCAGAAATCCCTCACTTGGCAGCCTGAGGTCATAGGGAAGGGCTTCCCGGCGGCGGCCGCGTGCAGCAACCCGGGAAACAGCCGCATCGGTGCATCTTCCAAACCCGTAAAAGCAAATGGCCTTACGATTGTGACGCTGCGGTTGAACTCGACTGCCGCAGCCTGAAGCAAGAGATCAGCCGCGGCCTTACTGGCTCCGTATGGGTTCAGATTTTCGATTGGATCGCTCTCGACTAACGGCCTTCTCTGTTCCTTATAGACGAGCCCAGTGCTGATATAGATGAAATGCCGGGCTGAGGACGCACAGTAGATCTCAAAGAGGCGGAGCGTAGTTTCGACGTTGAAGCTGATGATCTCAAACCACGACTTCTTGGGGGGCCGGACGCCGCTGGCAGCACAGTGCACGATCACATCTGGCTGCAGAAGCTCGATGGAACGGCTGGCCTCGACAATGTGAGCGAGGTCGAGTTGTACAAATTGAACTCTACGCTCGAAGGATCGCAAAAAGGGCTTCAGCTCGCGAACGGGGGCGACAAGATCGTGTGAGGTTTCCTGCGCGAGGAGCCTCATGACATTGAATCCAAGTGTGCCGGAAGCGCCGGTGAGCAGGACTTTTTGAGTAGCTGATAGGGACATGAATCGTTTGTACTATACATCTGACGTCTGGCCAAAGCTACATCAACCAAAACGCATCCTAAAACAGATTCCATAAGAACTGGTTGTACACGTCGTGGTGGTACTGGACTTCCTGCGTCTTGACGAACGAGCCCAGCAGACGCGGACAGCGGTCGGCGGAGGCTTGCTTCAGATCGGCATAGCGGCCCTTGACGTCTTCCCCGAGAATCTCCGACGTCCACTTGGCCTTGCGGAAATTGTCGATCGCGTCATCTCTTCCAATTTGTCGTACGGAATCGCGAGAAAATTTCTCAGTTCTGTAGACATGCATCTCCTTGTCGGCCGGGCCAAGCCCGTAGGTATTCTTGGCTTGAAGCACCGGGCAACAGGGTACCGCGCTGGGAACAACCGCGCCAATGGGCGCCATGAAAAATATGAATCCGTGCCATTCCAAATCTGCCATGCGCCGTCTCGAAAGTGTTCCCAAGCCTCTTCTCGGCTGTTTGCCGGCACCTCCAGACATAAATCTACGTTTATCGCCCTCATAAGTTTTGTTTCTTAACAGAAACTCTGATGAAGAACATAGAAAATATGCGTTGGACGCGCGCTTGCTGGACCGCTAAGGTCAACGTGCTGGCATCGGAAACGCACGGTCATCCGTTGCACGCACCAGGGGAGAATTGGAGAAACCAAACGATGCATTGCTTGCATAAGGGATTCGTGTTTGTTCTTACATGCCTGATGCTCGTATCTTCCGCCAGCGCCCAGGACCAAGGGGGGACCGCTCCCCCGTCGAATGAGGCGATCCTCCAGCACATGCAACAGTTGGAACAAGAGGTGAAGGATCTTCGTGCGGAGGTCGCCGCCATGAAGAGCGGCGCTGCTGCCGCGTCTGCACCCGCGGCTCCCGCACCCGCGCCTGCCGCAGCTCCGCCTGCCCAAGCCGTCGTGGCCACAACCGGTGCGCCAGCCGCGGCCCCTGCGCCTACCGGATTGGCCGGACTGCTCGGGCCGGTCACGCTGAGCGGCTTTATCGACACGTACTACGGCTATAACTCCAACCATCCTTTCACGCGTGCGAATAACTTGCGCAACTTTGATGTCTTCACCAACCAGTTCGGCCTGAACATGATCGAGTTGGTTGCGGACAAATCTGTTGAACACCACCAACCGCCTCGGGTTCCACATTGCGCTCGGGTTCGGGCAAGCGATGGATATCGTGAACTCCGCAGCAGGCCCCAACGAACTGAGCTTCGCTCAGTATCTAAAAGAAGGCTATCTGGAGTACATGGCGCCGGTCGGCAAGGGCCTGCAGGTCAACGTCGGAAAGTTCGTGACCCCGAATGGTGCGGAAGTCATCGAGACCAAGGACAACTGGAACTATTCCCGCAGCCTGCTCTT
>CAWCRQ010000051.1:0-25996 GCA_963797885.1 uncultured Acidobacteriaceae bacterium
GACTGACGACCAACGACTAACGACTAGATCTTTTTCTTCGTCATAATTACCGCCCCCAAAATGGCCACCAACAACAGCAGCGAGGCGATCTCGAAGGCGAACGTATATTGACCCATCCTGCCGGCTTCTCCGTAGAGCATGGAGGCGATCTGCTGCGTGTTCGACGACTCGGGCAGCGACAGTCCGCGATCCGGAAACAACGCCTTGCCCTTCACGATCGCGAACGCGAACAACGCCATCAATGCGCACGCCGCCGCCAATCCCACCGGCCAGATGCGATTGAACTGCCGGTCTTTGGCGGCGCGGTCGATGTTCACCAGCATGATCACGAACAGAAACAGCACCATGATTCCGCCCGCGTAAACGATGATCTGCACGCCGGCAACGAACGGGGCATACAACATCAAGTAGAGGCCCGCCACGGAAAGCAGGGTCACGATCAACGCGAGCGCGGAATGAACGGCGTTGCGCCGCGTGATGACCGCCACGCCGCTGGCGACAGCCAGTCCCGCCAGCACGTAAAAGAACCACGGTGTCGCGACTGGTGCCATGCCTGCATTGACAGCTGCGTTCAGCGCAGGGTTCATGAAACGATCACCCCCACGATGGCGGTCAACATCAGTACGCCGAGCGAAATGGGCAGCATCACTTTCCAGCCGATCCTCATCAACTGGTCGAAGCGGTAGCGCGGCCACGTCGCGCGATACCAGATAAACAGATATATAAAGACGGCGACTTTGAGCAAGAACCAATATACGTAGTCGATGCCTTCGCGGAACCTGGCCGCGAGACTCGTGTCCCCGGAACGGCCTGCGACCGCGATCACGAGCAGCAGCAGCGCGATGAAGCCAAGCAGCGCCGCGAATACCGCGAGGCCGATGCGCTGGATCCTGAAGAAGGAATGCGACGGCATCCGCGCCGCGCCAATAAAGGCAATCGCCGCCACGCCAACGAACGTGAGGCCGGGAAAGAGCGAGAAGATAAACTCCCACGCCGGCGAGCTCAGCAGGTTCGGGAACGGATGCATCCACCCGCCGAGCCACAGCGCAACCGCAATCGAAGAAACCGCAATCATGGCTGCATATTCGGCGAGCATGAACAGCGACCAGCGCAGCCCGCTGTATTCCGTGTGATATCCGGCGGTCAGTTCCGATTCCGCTTCGGCCAGGTCAAAAGGCGTGCGGTTGGTCTCGGCGACCATGGCGATGGCAAAGATCGCGAACGCGATCAGTCCGAGCGGGAAGAACTAAAGATGAACCAGATGCCCTGCTGCTGCTGTGCCCGGACGATCCCGAGCATGCTCAGCGTGCCCGTGCCACTGGCGTTCATGCTGGTCATCAGGATCGCGGAGACGACGGCCAATCCCATGGCGACTTCATAAGACACCATCTGCGCGCTCGAGCGCAGCGCGCCGATCAGCGGATAGTGCGAGTTCGAAGCCCATCCCGCAACCACAATGCCGAGCACGCCGAGCGACGAGACGCCGAGCATAAACAGGATGCCGATGTTCATGTCGCTCACCGCCTGCGAAGGGCCGAACGGAATCACGGTATAAACCGTGAACGATGCGAGCAGTCCGATCAGGGGCGCGACCCAGAAAACGAACTGGTCGGCTTCGGTGGGGATGATGTCTTCTTTGAGAATCAGCTTGAGCGCGTCGGCGAAGGGCTGCAGCAATCCGTGCGGGCCCACGCGCATGGGGCCGAGGCGAACCTGGAAGTGCGCCAACGCCTTGCGCTCGATCCAGTTCAAGAGCCACATCACGGTCAGAGCCACTCCCGCGAAGATGATGAACACATAAACCAGCGCCCAGAATTGGTTCCCCGCTTCGCCGGGCGTCACCTTGCTGCCGAGATAGGAGGTGATGAAGTTGGGCATCAGCGGTCCACCTCGCCGAGCACGATGTCAATCGTGCCGATGACGGCAACCACGTCGGCTACAAGCGCGCCGCGCACCATCAGGTCGAGCGCCTGCAGATTGACGAACGATGGCGGACGCACGCGCAAGCGGTAGGGCTGCGTCGAGCCGTCGCTGACAATGAAGTATCCGAGCTCGCCCTTGGGCGCTTCGATGGAATGATAGATTTCGCCCACCGGCGGCTTGATCACCTTGGGCACTTTGCCCATGATCGGGCCTTCCGGGATGCCGTTAACCGCTTGCTCGACGATGCGCAGCGACTGGCGCATTTCCGCCATGCGAACCAGGTACCGGTCGTAAGTGTCGCCGTTGGTGCCGATGGGAATTTCGAAATCGAATTTGGAGTAGTTCGCGTAGGGCTGGGCCTTGCGCAAGTCCCACTTCACGCCACTGGCGCGCAGCACCGGGCCGGTCACGCCGAGCGCAATGCAATCGGCGCCGGAGATCACGCCGACATTCCTGGTGCGCTCCAGCCAGATGCGGTTGGTGGTAAGCAGCGCTTCGTATTCGTCGATCTTGGGTGCGAAGAAGGTCAGGAAATTCTTTACGTCTTTTTCGAAGCCGGCGTAAGTCTCATACTGGCAGCCGCCGATGCGAAAGGCATGCGTGGTCAGGCGCGCGCCGCAGTACCTTTCGAAAATCTTCAGGATCTCCTCCCGATCGCGGAAGGTGTAGAACAACGGGGTCATGGCTCCGATATCGAGCGCGTGCGTGCCCAGCCAAAGCTGGTGGCTGGCGATGCGATTCAGCTCGGTCAGGATAACGCGAATGTATTGCGCGCGGGGCGGCGCCTCCACGTTCATCAATTTCTCCACCGCTTCGCAGTAGCCGAGCCCATTCGACACGGCGGCGCAATAGTCCATCCGATCGACGTAGGGATTGAACATCGCGTAGGTGCGGTTCTCGCCGATCTTTTCCACGCCGCGGTGCAGGTATCCGATGATGCACTCGGTGCCGAGAACTTTTTCGCCGTCGAGCTTCAGGATGACGCGCAGCACGCCGTGCGTCGCCGGATGCTGCGGTCCCATGTTGATGACGAGTTCGTTGGAATCGAGATAGGGCTTCTCGGGAGTTTCGAGATCGAGGTTGGAAAGTGAGTGGACCGAGACGTCGGTCGTGCTGTCGTTCTTGCGATCGCTCATTGTCCGCTCTCGATTCCCAGGTTGATCTGCACCCACTCCTGGTCTTGCTGCAGAATGCCGTAATCCTTGCGCAGTGGGTGGCCTTTCCAGCCGTCGGGCAGAAGAATGCGCTTCAGATCGGGATGTCCGTCGAACTTGATTCCGAACATGTCATAGACTTCGCGCTCCAGCCAGTTGGCAGTCGGCCAGATCGCGACGCTCGACGCGATGGAAGCGCCGTCGGCGATTTGCGTTTTCACGCGCACCCGCTCGTTGCGCGGGAAAGAATAGAGGATCCATAGGACGTCGAATTGTTTTTCGCGCTTCGGATAATGCACCGCGGTGATATCGACGCAGTAGTCGAACTGCTCTTCGTCGCGCAGCAGGCGCAGGATGTCGGGGATCAGCGAGCGGTCAACGGCAAGGTAGTTCTGTCCCAGATAAGTTAGCGGGTCGAGGCCCGAGCCGTATTGGCTGCGGTATTTTTCAACCATCGGCGAGGTCCACGGGATCGGGACCGGACCAGTGGGCTTGGCGGGAGCGGCGGGCTTGGCAGGCGCGGCGGGTTTCGCAGGCGCAGCAGGCTTTGCTGGCTCGGCGGACGCCGCTGCGGGTTTTTCCGCCGTCGGCTTCTTCTCACCTTCCGGCGGCGGCGGTGGAGCAGGCGTTTTGACTTCCTCGGCCATTCTAGGGTCTATTGTTACAAAAGCCGCTCTATTAGGAAACTTTCACTTTTAACATCTGATCGCGTCACCGTATGTGACCGCCGTCACAAGGCGCAGCATTGCCGGTGGACCGGTTGTGTGGTGGCGGCGCTAGCGCCGGGCCGCCTGAAAGCCTTCGACCAAGTCGCGGATGCGCAACGCGTCAGCTTTGCGATGACCGTGACTGGCGATCGGATCCGTGCCTCCGCTGGACTCAATCAAAATGTCCGACCACAGGATTCCCGTCGAAATCTTCACCGACGCAACCTGGGAAGTCGAAATGCTTTCCTCGCTGCTGCCGAACAGGCGCCTCTTCACGCGGCTCACGCGCAGCGGGTTGACCACGATGCGCGTCGGAAACCAGAAGTTTCCCCTAGTCCAGCGGCTCGCGGTGAAGCTCTCATCGGAAGCAGCCGGATTGGGACTGGCTGGATTTGGAGCCGCCGGATTTGGAGCCGAAGCAGTCATACCCATTCGAGCGCGCCCTTCTTCCAGATCCATACGTAGCCGACGATCAGGATGCCGAGAAAGATCATCATCTCAATCAGCCCGAAGACACCGAGCGCCCTGAACTTCACCGCCCAGGGAAACAGGAAGATGGTTTCCACGTCGAAGACCACAAACAATATGGCGATGAGGTAGAAGCGGATAGTGTAGCGTCCGCGAGCGCTGTCGTAGGGATCGATGCCGCACTCGTAGGGCATCAGCTTCACACGGTTGGGACTTTGCGTGCGGACGACCCAGGCCACCGCCAGCGTGACGGGGATCAGGATACCGACGACGGCGAGGAAAATAAAGATGGGAACGTAATTTTGCGGCATGAGGCCTCGAAGCAGTCGTGATAAAGGCAAAATCGAATACTAACGCCGAAGCGGCCCGGCTTCAAGGACAAGTGAACACTGGCGTGTGACTCGCGGATGCGTCAACCCGCGAGGCGAGGTCGGAGTCGAGCGTCTCTTGGCGGTAGAGCGTGGCCAGCACGTCGCCTTTCCAGATGAGCAGGTCTCCATTGCACCCGGCGGGATGACAACTCATGAAGGGAGTCGCTTATCCACCGCCCATGAGAAAATGTCACGGGGTTAGTTTGCCATCAAGCCCGCCCGAAAGGAGACTGGGTTCTCCCGCTCCGCTTGGGACTTCTGAGCAGCCGAGGTCACGCTGGGAGGTCATACTGCATGTGCCGAAATATCAAAACCCTCTTCAACTTCGATCCGCCTGTTACCGACGAAGAGGTTCGAGCGGCTTCGCTTCAGTTCGTGAGAAAAATCACCGGTTTCAACAAACCGTCGAAGGCGAACGAAGCCGCGTTCCTCGCCGCGATCGATGAAATCGCCGGTGTTTCGGCTCGTCTTCTCCGGGCGCTCGACACGAACGCGCCGCCGAAGAATCGGGAAGAAGAAGCCGCCAAGGCCAAAGCTCGCGCCGCGGAGAGATTCAGCGCTTGAGGGTCTCGGTCCGGACTGATTCCTAAAACTTTGGAATCAGGAAACCGGTGCGCCGGCAGTGCTCTTTGAAGGTTTCCCCGAATTGCCCGGACAGCATGGATTCTTCTTTCCTTGCCTTGATCCAATAGCCCAGGACAATCAAGCCAACTCCGGCGACGCATCGCCAGCGGTCAATCGCCAGCGCTCCGCCGATTGCGGCCAGATCGATTCCGGAATAGATGGGATGCCGGAAATGGGCGTAGGGACCGGTGCGGATGAGTTGGTGGTCCTCTTTGAGAGTAACCCGGGCGCTCCAATACTGTCCCAGGTGCCAGCGGGCCCAGAGAGCGATCGCTATGCCTATCCAGGTGAGGGCGACTCCCGCAACGGACAGAGCATAGGTCCGAGGGAAAATGTGACGACCAAGAACGCCGATCTCCGTCGCGTCGCTGAAGAGCAGGCCAAAGCCAAGAATTTCCAGAAAGAGGATGCCGTAACGCGAGGCGAAGGATTCCTGGCTGATGGTGTGGCGCGTTTTCAGGGCGCTCGCGGCCCAGTACGCGACAAAAACGATCCACGGACCTTCGATGAGAGAACGCCAAATCATGTCTTAAGCGCCGTTGCCGCTTGCCATACAATGCTTGCCACACAATGC
Organism: uncultured Acidobacteriaceae bacterium; assembly: GCA_963797885.1. Taxonomy (GTDB): domain Bacteria; phylum Acidobacteriota; class Terriglobia; order Terriglobales; family Acidobacteriaceae; genus Acidiflorens. The sequence continues at coordinate 5,822 of CAWCRQ010000051.1, forward strand.
TTACCACACAAACGGTATCAGCCGGTATCGTACCCGGGCAGCGTACTCGGTGTAACCTGCAAGACCGCGGTGCAGCTCTCGATCCTCCATCGCCGTCCGAAAAACGAGGCCGCCGGAAAGAACAAACGAGGCTGCCAATCCGTACCAGGAGCCCAGCAGCAACGCATTCGCCGGCAGAAAGATCAGCATGGCGGCGTAGAGCGGATGGCGGACCGTGGCGTAGGGTCCGGTTGAAATCACTCTGTGGCCGCGTTCGGTTTGGATGCGCACGACGGGCGCGAGAAACGTGTTCTCCCGAAAAACGCGCCCGAACATGCGGAACGATAACAGCATCAACGCTCCTCCGGCGCATTGCAGCCAGACCGGCATGACGGACCAGCGGAACCGGACCGCATCCAGGCCCATCAGGGGCAGCCAGCCGCACCAGGCAACCGTCATGGCCAGAAGAAAAACTTTGTCCCAGAGTGGCTGGTCTTTCTGAACTCGCATTTTCATTCGCTCGGCAAGAAGCGCGGGATCGTGCCGTCCCAGGAAAAGAGTGAGCCACAAGGCCGCTACGAAAAATATGATGAGGTACGCCCATCCGGCGGGCCAGCGGATCGTTCCCGCGGCGCCGAATAGCAGAGCCGAAAAGATCAAAGCCTCTAACGCAAGAGTGAGCCAGACCTTGACGCTCATAGCTTTGCCTGCGCAATACTAAACCAGCCTAACTCCAACTTAACAATGTGTGATGGTGGCTCGCGAAAAGATGAATGCGGAAACCAAGCTACGCCGCGACGGGTCGGGCGGTTTTTCGATAACGCCACGCGATTAATGCCAAGCCGGAACCTAGCAGCACCATAGTCGAAGGCTCGGGAGTCACTATTTTCTTGTGAAGTTTGTGGCAGTGATCGGCAAGGTCTCCTTGGCTGCAAACTCCAGATGGAATTGGCACACTGACCGGCACGTACGGGAAGAAGAATCCACTGGTGAGCTTGGGGGCAATTGGTGCGCCGGCAGGCAAGTCGGACGCGGCGAGCAGGGGCCGTATGGGGAAGGATGGTGCGAGTCCGACCGCCGCTACGGGCTGATCCGTAACATCTTCGGTGGGCTCTTCGTCGGAAACTTCGGGCTTGGCCGTATCGGAAATCTGATTGCCGCAACGCGCCCGCGCCGTGATTTTGACGTCGGTCAACAGCAGTTCACCGAGGTGCAGGCGAACTCTTCTGCGCGTCCAGAAAACTGTGTCTCGAATGCGATAGGAAAGATAAACTTCGCGGGCTTCGGTGGCGTGCACCAGACGGGCATGGCTGAAATCGAAATGGGCGTAATGCCGGCGAACTACATAGTCGCGCAACGCCGCATAGCGGAGATCGTCGGGATCCTTCACGCCTCCGGGCACCACCGAGTAAGGATAGACATTCGGAATCCGCGCCAGAGGCTTGGCGGGCTTGGCGGAGCGCGCCGCCATCAACGCGAGAACGTTGTGGACGTTCCCCCGCATCCAAAAAGAGCCGGACAAAGACTGGGAAGCATGCCAGGAGGGCAACGAGAAATAGCGCGCCGCATTCTGCCAGCACACGCCAGCGAGCAGCGTCCCTACGACCACGGCGACCAAGGTACGCTGCATGCGCAGACGACGGCGATACCAACTCCGCCTTCGTCGCATGCGTGTTCCAATCGCTGCGTCGTTCAAGACCGCACCTACCCCCCACTGGGCCAACGGGCGGCAGAGGGAGACCCAGCCTTATAGAGCATTTGGGCACCCAAAACCGCGCGACGAATCCGGCTCGGATACAGGAACTTAGCCGTCAAGACTCCGCATTTTAGCAGAGTTGTGCAAGGAGTTTCATTCCAAAGTGAAATTCGGAGCGACGGGCGTCCCAATTTGGAAAAGACCCTGGGCAGTTTATGGCGCCAGCCCACTTCCCGCTCCGGCAGCGGCTTTTGGCCACTCGTAGCGGCCGGGTGGGTCCAGATACGGAAGTAATTGCAGAGGATTTGTCGTGCGCATCCTTCTCCCCAGCGACATTCACGACAACTGGAAGCGCCGCACAGGCAGGGCAGGATCGCCGCCGCGTTGGCGCAATCCTGCCGTTGGGCCCGCTGACTGTTATTTTCAGCTCCCGACGATGATCTTTCCGGCTCCTGCCTTCCCGTTCCGGGCGAACGGGTAATCGCCGGGCGGGACATTGGCCACAGTGGTGGGATATGTCTCCCCCGGAGGAATGGTAAAACTATTTACCGTGAGTGGGGAATACCCGTTTACAGCTGATACCGCAATGGTGATGGGGCTGGAGGTTCCGTTCGTCCACTCAATAGTATCGCCCGGTTTTACCGGACCGATGCTGGTGACCGTCGCTGCGTTGACGCTAATGGTGGCCATTGCTTTTCCTGGCCTGGGTAACGGATTCGCTGCCATGTTGAGTCTCCTCTGATCTAACTTTAGATGAAGCCCGTAACCTGGATCACCCGTAATTTGGATCAATGGGTTCGGCCCTGCCCAGGCAGGGCAGGATCGCCGTAGCGTTGGCGGCAATCCTGCCGTTGGGCTCGTTGTCTGCTATTTCGCACGCGTCGGCTTTGGCATGCCTCCTCCCCCGACCACGATATGTCCGGCTGCAGCGCCGTTCCGGCTGAACGTGTAAGAGTTGGCCGGAGCATCCGCCACAGTGGTCAGCACTGAGCCCGGCCCCGCCGGGGGGGGGTAAACGTAAAAGTCATTTTTATCGAGCGGGTACTTCGCGTTTACAGCTGATACCTGAATGTGGGTTTGGGGTTCGCTGGAGGTGAGGGTCCAGTCGATGGTATTGCCCGCAACCGCGTGACCGGTGCTGGGGATGTTGCCGGTGACCGTCGCTGCGTTGACTGTAAAGGTGGGCGTTTCTGCCCTGGGCCTGGGTAATGGATTCGCTGCCATGTTGAGTCTCCTCTGATCTGAAGTTAGATGAAGCCCGTAATCTGGATCACCCGTAATTTGGATCACCCGTAATTTAGATCAATGGGTTCGGCCCAGTACTAAAGCTTGGAAGCGTGGGTCGTTCTTAAGTGAGTCAAAGAGGGGCGTCTCGAGCACAGTTGGCACGGGAACTCCTGCGTCGAGCGACTTTTTCAGCCACTCCAGCGCCATGTCGCTTTCCCCTAGGTCCTGGTAAACCGTCGCCGCATTGAATAGGAGATCTTTGTCGCCTTGGCCCCAACGCAGCGATTGGTCCAGGAATGCCAAGGCGTGTTTCCGGTCCCCGAGCATGGCGTAGAAATCGGCGACGTCTCCGTTCACTTCGGCATCTTTCGGGTTCACTTCGAGTTGCTTGTTGGCAAGACCGATCGCCTTCTCATAGGCCGCTTTTGCCGCCGCCTGATCGCCGCTGTAGTGGTAAGCGTCTGCCAAACTGCCCCACACCACGTATTGACTCTCGTTCAGCCTCACTGCCTCCTGATAAGCCCCGATCGCATCCCGGGAGCGCCGCAAGCGAAGATATGCGGTGCCCAGATTGTTGTACGCGTCAGAAGTCGGGCGAATCGCGATCGATTGCCGCAGCGGTTGGATGGCCTCGGCGTACTTGGCCTGGTAAAGATACGCTGCCCCGAGGTTGCTGTAACCCCGGTAGCTGTCGGGCGCCACCGCCACTCCGCGGGAAAACATATCGATCGCCTTTTCCGCTTGTTGCTGCTGCAAATAGAAAGCTCCCAGATTTAGGTAGCCCCCGGCATGTTGCGGCCGGAGTTGGATGACTTGTTGGAAGGTCTTTTCCGCTTCGTCCAGCCGGTTCAAATGCTCTTCGGCGATCGCCAGCCCAGTGTACGCCCGATCGTTCGTGGGGTCCAGTTGCACCGCCTTTTGAAACTCGCCCGCGGCCAATTCGTGCTGCCCTGTGCCATTTGCAACCACGCCGAGACAAATGTGCCCTTCGGCGCCGGCGTTGCCCGATTCCACCGCCTTCGCGCACGCTTCCCTCGCCAACGCGACCGCCCGCTTATCCTTAGTGGAATCGTATTTCCACCAATAAGCCATGCCGAGTTCTGCCCGGGCGGTTCCGTAGTTTGGGTCCAGTTTCAGCGCCTCGCTCAGGAGCGCGATCGCGCTGTTGGCGTTCTCTGGCTTGAAGGGAACGTCCAGATAGCCGCGCGCCTGCAGGTAGTAGTTGTAGGCCTCGGGAAGATTGGTGCCGTGCTCCACCAATTCACGGCGCTCTTCGGGGCGAAGTGTAACTCCCAGAGCGGCGGCCGCGCCGTTGGCAACCTCATCTTCTATCTTGAAAGGATCGCTGAGGGGGGCGTCGAAGCTTTTCGCCGCCAGCACGCGCCCGGTCTTGGCGTCCAGCAAGGTGGAGGTGACCCGCAGCAGATCTCCGGAACGCTGTAGATCGACGCGCAGGCCGAGATTAACGCCAAATTCCTGGCGTGCCTGGTCCAGGGTAGTTACGTGCTTGCCGCGCATCTCGCTGGCTGGGACCACCTGCACCGCGTGGTTCTCGCCGAGCTGAGTCAACTTGGCCGCAAGCGTGGCCACCAACCCGTTGGCGAGCGCGGCAAACTGCAGATCTGCTTCCGGCACCTCCAGCGGAAGAATCGCCAGACTTACGTTTTGAGGCAGAGCCGCACGGCTGGAGTTCACCGGCTGATTGGAGGGGTGGCGGAATCGAGCCCCGAATAGAAAGAAGATGAGCACAACCAGGAGGGATGCCGCCCCGGCAGCGACCAGCGCTGTCTTCCACCCGCCAGATAGACTGCGCTTGTAGCGACTGCGTGCCGGCCTCGACGGGAGCCCGCCGAATACCGGCTTATCTCCGCGCTGCACCGCCTCCAGATCCGCCAGCAGGTCGTGCGCGGTTGGATAACGGAAAGCTGGGTCCTTGACCAGCATGTGCTCGACGATTCCCGCCAGCGGAGCCGGCACGCTGTGGTTGATCTGGTGCAGCGAAGGTGGTTCCAGGTGCAACACACGGCCGACGGTCCCGGCAAAGCTGTCGGTCATGAAGGGATGCTGCCCACCCAGCATCTCGTAGAAAACCAGGCCCAGAGAAAAAAGATCCGCCCGTCCGTCGTAGACTTTTTGCTGCAAGACCTCCGGAGCCATGTAACCCGGCGTCCCGCTGGTCGAGATCGTCATGCTCGCCAGACTCCGCGTCGCTTCCTTGGGATCGGAGCCGACGAACTGCTTGGCTACACCGAAGTCGAGAATCTTCACTCGCTGCCCGCCGGCCAACATGATGTTCTCCGGCTTGATATCGCCATGCACGATGCGCTGATCGTGCGCCGCGGCCAAACCTTTGGTGCACTGCATCCCGATCGCCACAAATTCCGCCATGCTGATCGGTGCCAGCATCCGTTCCCGCAACGTCTGCCCCTCGATATACTCCATGACGAGAAGAATCTCTCCCCGCTCTTCGATCACGTCGTGGATGGCAGCGATGTTGGGATGATTGAGGGCGGAAGCGCGCTGCGCTTCCTTCAGAAATCGTTCGTGGTCACGTTCATCAAACTGGAGCCGCGGCGCCATCCGCTTGATGGCAACGACTCGCTTCAGGATGGTGTCCTCAGCCCGATAGACGTGCCCCATGCCACCGGCGCCGATCCGGTCTTGCACCAGGAATCGGCCCACCCGGCGGCCTGCCAGGTCGTTAACCACGGGAGGAGTTTTGACTCTATCGCCAGGATTCGGCATGAACGGAGAAGCTCCCAGAGCTCCGGCACAATTCTAACGCAGTGGAACACAAAGCAAACGCCGATCTTGCGTGGAAGGCGAAAGCAACCTGGCCGGATCGGGCGAGAATTTTCAACTGACCAAGCAGAACATGGGGAGGCTCAAAGAGCAGTTGCAAAAGAGCATCCGCAGCATCACCGACCTGTATAAGCTGAAAAAAATATCGAGATGACGGTTACGTCGGAAGGTCTGCGCATCGAGTTGCTGGAATCCGGCGGGGGGAACGCTCTTCGACAGCGGGAGCGCGACCCTCAACCAGAGTGGGCGGGAACTGGTAACGCTGCTGGCGGTGGAATTAGGAAAAGTTCCCAACCATGTTTCGGTCGAGGGACACACCGACGCCAAAGCCTATAGCGGCAAGAGCAGCTACAGCAATTGGGAACTTTCGGCCGACCGGGCGAACGCGGCGCGGCGATTGGTGCAGCAGGCGGGGTTGCGCGGCGATCAGGTCTCGCAGGTGCGGGGCTTTGCCGACCAACGCCTGCGCACGAAAAAGGATTCGCTGGACCCGTCGAACCGGCGCGTTTCGATCATCGTGCAATACATCACCAGCAACACCGACGAAGCGGAATCTCCGGTTAAGGATGCGACCGAATCGGGAGAGGGAAAACCGTCAGCCGCAGGCGCGAAGGCGGAATCTGAAACCACGGGGAAAAAAGACGAGCAGTAAAAAAGGCCGGCCACGAAAGGCCAGCCCGGATTGCTGCTAACAGTAATGGTTTTTTAATGCGGTTATGCAAATGATGCGACTACCTGCTGCATACCTTGGGCCACCAAGGATACGGTCCCGAGGAATTGGTAACTCCCGGAACTGCCGCGTATGCTAACGTACCTACCAGACCTACCAACAGAATTATCGCTCTGAGCGAACGTTTCATTTTCTTTCTCCTTAGGGTCTGCCGAAGGCTAGTCTCAGACGGCCAGCTTTTCGGCGTTGGGGAATTATACACAGCTTTGCAACTTTGTGATTCATTGAGGGTTACCGCAAGCGCACCGAACGATGTGACAAGCTGGCGGACTGGCGGAGAATTGGCGGGGCCGTCCGGCAGGCAATATGAACGGGGTTTACGCTGGTTTCTTAAGGTAATGCTTTGAAAAGAATTCCTTCGGGTCTGCTCCGGAAGAAGGATTGCGGGCACGCCAAAGATTTCTCTTGACAAGGTTTTTGCCAGAGGCTTTGTTTGGGGCAACGCGGGCTATGGTTGCGTGTTGGAACCGGCAGCCGCGGAGTTGGCTCTGGGCGGGTTACCCGGGCTGTTGGGCGGGAAATGATCTGCCGTTTGCTCCAGATTCGAGCTTCGCGAGAACGCGCGCTCCACCATGCCTTCGAACATCGGGATCAGCGAATCGGAAGGAACCGTGGGTTGAAGATCCGCCAAGCCCTGCTCCCAGCGCTGGGTCTGCAAGCGGTTAACGGCGGCCTCGCGCCCGGGATTGCGCGAGAACGAGTAGCTAAGCCAAAGAAGAATGGCGGAATTGTAGGCCAACATGTTGATCAGGTCGAAACTATCGTGCCTGACAAGTCCTCCCGAATTCAGCGCCAACAGCATCAATTCCACACCGCCGAAGAGCCCAAAGCCGAGAGAGATCCCAAAACTGACCTGCTTCCGGGACACTCCCAGAAAGCTCGAAAACAGTAGCAAAAAGAGGATGAGACCAACCTGCACGATGCGGACCGAGAGCTGCAGGGTGGTAATGGCGTTCATGATCGGATGCTGGTCGGAAGAACTCGAAAAGGCAACCACCACCGAAACCAGCAGCATCACCACGCCCGCCCACTTAAACAGGAGAGTACCCAGGTCCTTCAGCGTGTGATAGGGGCGGAACACGTCGAGGAAAATCTCATGAATGACCTTGAAGCCGAGAACCGCGTTGACTGCCTCGCCCAGCCAGAAAAGCAAGAAATACGCCGTGCCACTGCGGGTGAGCCAAAGCGGAAACATGATGGCAAAATTCGCAACCTGCGCCAGGAGAAACAAAAAAAATACAGGAAACTGCTTGTGCAGCTTACGGCGCCATAGGATCGCCACAACCATCGATTGCAGGATCGGTTGCGCGCACCACAAAGAAAGGACGATGGTAGGGCTGTGCAAAGTCATGGGAGATGCAGCGGGAAGTACGCGACCAATCGTAACCGCCGCGCCGCGCCCTCTTCCACATCCTCAGGCACGATGCCTTGCGGGGTCAACCCACAGTAGGTAACCTTAGTAACCATTACCCTGGCCGGAGTAACCATTATTTATTCCTACCGTGGCCACCTTGTGGCCAACCGCACGGCAAGGGCTGGCAAGTCTATCCGACGTCGGGCGTGGAGTGCAGGTAGGCGCGCATCATGCGCACTTCATCGTCTTTTTCGTCGAGGTCGTGGAGAAGAATGTCGCGCAAGGAGACGACGCCCTTCAGTTCACGTCCCGCGCAGACCGGCAGATGGCGAAACCCATGCCGCTTCATCAGGGTCATGCAGGTTTCCAGAGGATCGTTCGGAGCAACCGTCAGCGGATCTTCAGTCATGACCTGATTGACCAGGGTGCGGGCGGGATCCTTTCCTGCGACCACCACACGGCTCATCAGGTCGCGCTCGGAGAAAATGCCGGTCAGTTGGCCATCTTGCAGAACGGGCACGGCGCCGATGTTGTGCTCCACCATCATGGTGGCGACTTCGAGCACGCTCTGATGGGCCTCGGCGGATATAGGGACTTGATTTCTGAGCAGATCACAGATCAACATTTGCACCTCCCATGGACTTGTGCCGGAAAGAGACGTGTCCGGCGAACAGCGTCAAATTTGTCTTGGACGAAGGACGCAAAATCGTTTTATCTCGGGACCCGCGGCGGAGTAGGAGTATATGACGAAAATTGCCTGGGGGAAAGAAAAAAATGAGCACCCGTCGCGGGCCTAAGTTTGCTTTGTGACCGAAGGATGTGGTGGCGGGGCTTCGCCCCGCCGGGACGGGGCAGAGCCCCGTCCCCGCACGCCCAACGAAATGACGTAGGACCTGGCGGCCAAAGCGGCGGGCATTTCGGCGGCGTCGCGGGCGGTGACAATCAGGTTGTAATCTTCACTCGCCCGAAGACGACTGAACACCGGGGTCGCCTCCTGCGGTTCGACCAGCGCCAGGTAGCGCAGGAAGGTGAAGACGTCCTCGGTTGGCGCCAAGCCCGGTGCGACGAAAGAGACTTCGACATCTTCGTGGTGGAAGTGCCATCCCAGAGAGGCCGCCAGGCGCACCGCTTGCTCGTACACCGCGGGCTGCAGGACTCCGGGTGCGGGATTGTCAAACACGATGCGGAGCTTGCGCTCATCTTCGCGGCTGAACTCGCGCACTTTGAGCGCGCCGGTGCGGGCCGTGGCTTTCCAGTCCACATGGCGGGCGGAGTCGTCGGGCATGTACTCGCGGATGAGGTAAAGATCGTTGCCGCGCCCGCGCACAAAGGTTTCGAACTCGCCCGTAACCATGGGAAGAACTTCACGGAACTGTTCGGTCGGCTCGACCACGGGATAGACAATCACTTCGCGGGCGAGGTTAACCCGCCGGGTCTTCATCAGGAAGGCAAAAGGAAAGCGTGTAGCCAGGCCGAAGTTTTTTTCACAATAGCGTCCTCGCACTGGGAAGTTAATTTCCAGGTCGGCGCGGAGTTCCTGCTCGGGAGCGAGAAAAGGAAAATAAACGGATTCTTGCAGGATCGGCTTTTCCTCTGCCTCGCGCACGCGCCGCAAGCGGCGGTCGGGCAGCCGGAGCCACTGGTCCTGAGGGGCGCGGTTGCGGGGCAAGCCGAAGGTCGAGGCTTCCCAACGCCAGCGGGCTGTGGAATTGGATTTGCGCTTCGCGGGAACCACGCGCACGGAAAAAGACGGCAGCCACGAACTGGTGTTGCCGAGGAGCAGGCGCGCCAGCATCGGCCGCGAGGCAAAAACGTGTTCGGGCAAATGGACATCGAGCGTGAGACTACGAAGCACCAGCGCCGAGGCGATGCCGGAAACCAGAATGGCGGAGAGCAGCGCGGCGACGATGACGTAAAGCAGGCTGTTCCCGGTGTTGATGGCGGCGATTCCGATCACGACGCTGATCAGGATGTAGATCAGGCCGGCGCGCGTGACGTCGTAGTCCATGGCTTCGCGAACACGGGTCGCGACCACCCGCCGTGCCAGGTAGGGCACGGTGGTGAGGCCGACGAAGGTGGCCAGCAACAGTGCCGCCGAGGCCAGAATGATCATTCCCCAGATGTTGCCCGCCTCGCGCGCGACCGTGGAGAACAGCGCCGCAGCGAAAGCCAGCATCAGTCCGATGATGGCCAGCAGGAATCGCACCCAGACCTGCGAAAGTCCCAACCGCGGGAAACCGGGCGGAGTTGCGGGTTGCGGGATATTCTGCGCGCGTTCGGAAATCACGGGGTTCTCCGGTGCCGGACGATGCTTCTGCCAGCATATGCCGGCGAAGGCGCGAGTGGAAGTGACGGAAGAAACCGAGGGCGGAGAGGCAGAGCTGGAGAATCGAAATGACCGCGGTTCGCTCAGTTGATGGATTCTGTGACCGGGGAATAGCACCCTACTGCGGAACTGAGGACTCTTGACTGTAGGAAAGTTTGAGACGCAACTGAAGAGATTTCCCTGCAAAGTCGCGAGGCAAAGCCTGAAGGGGGCTGGCCGCTGCGACCACATCTCGCGTGCTCTGGTCGAGCGTCGTGTCTCCAGAACTTGAAGCCACTTTTAAGTCAACAACGGTGCCGTCCTTCGCAATGGCGAACTCGAGTGAGACAGTTCTCGGTTGGCTCAACGAGGACCGGGCAACCGGAGAAAACAGTTTGTCACGGACACTTCCTATCACCTCTTGCAGGTAGGATCTGAGGTTAACTCCCGAGGCATTGCCCAAAACCATGATATTGGTCTGCAGGTGCAAAACGGTTGCGGGCATAGCAGTTGGTCCGGAGTTACTCGGAGCCAAGTGCTGGCCCGCACTCGACGCCTCGTTCCCTGTTGGAGCTTCGCTCGACGAGGTTTCGAGTTGGCCCGAGCCAGTGGTCGGCATCTGACTTTGAAACTGGCGTACCTGCTGCATGTACGACCTGAAGCTTTCAGCATTGGCCTTTTCCACCGGATCTCTTGCCCATGCGCCGGCGCGGACCGTAGCCTGGTTTGCTTCGTTGAACTTGTTCATGCGCAGCAGCACCCGGGCCAAGCTCAGCTGATAGATGGAGCTGCCCGGCTCAAGCGATACTGCCCTTTGCGCCAGCGCCAACGCTTCCTCAAGATTCCGGTGCAGAGCCGCAAGATACACCGCGAGCAAAGCGTAGGGCGGAGAGAATTCAGGACGGAGCGCAATCGCTTGCCGCAGATCTTCTTCCACCTGCGTACTGCTCGACATCACTCCTGACCCACTGGTAACGAGAAAAGCTCGCAGGTAGCGCGAAAGATAATTCTTAGGATCGAGTGCGACTGCCTGGGATGCGGGATTCTAGGGCCTTCTCGCGTTGCCCCTCCAGGAACTGGGCCATTCCGAGATACTGGTGGGCGAGGGCAACGTTCGGATCGAGTCGGAGAGCCTCCCGGAGCGTTGCCGTGGCCCCTTGGGTCTGGCCGCGGACCGTCGAAAACCCGCCTCGATAGGCATCCGCTTCGGCTTCCGAGAGAGAACGGACCTTCAGTTCCTCATCAGCGATCTTCGCAGGCGGCATCTTCAGATATAAGAAAGTGGCTTGATGGATATAAACCAGCAAGTCCGTTTGCAATTTCCTGAGGTCACCGAACGCCGCGGTTGCGGCCTCATCTTGGCTTTTGCCCCGACTGAGACCGTCCAGATATGCGGTCAGCAGGGCCTTGTGTGCCTGCCGGTCGCCAATCATCAAATAGTGTGTGAGCGCCCACGACTCCGCATAGAATATCGAGGTCTTGTTGGCTTCGTTGTAATACGGCGAGGACTGATCGACCTTGAACAGCACTTTGAGCGGAATCAGTGGCTGATCTTTGAGCTCCCGCGGCAGGCCGTCGGCCCGACCCATGTCCACGTGCTTCTCCTCGATCTCCGTGTGTCCGAAAAACTCCGCCAGCCCTTCCGACAGCCAGACCGGCAGGTCAGGGAAGTACGGCACGGTGATCGAATGGTAATACTCGTGGTAGAAGATCTCGTAGGGGTTTGAACCTTGTGCATCGAGCTCGATGGCCGCGTAATACTGATGCAAACGACTTGCAAAGAGTCCGGCCGGATGCGTATGCCCTTTGACCCAATACTCAGGGAGAAGTTCGCGCATCGTGCCTTCGTCCTTGGCGGCGAGAACGGTGATGAAAGGGCTGGGATAATTGTTCGCGACGGCGAGCGACTGGCGGAAAACCGCTCGAATCTGCTCGCACTGCAAGGCTGCCTTCCGGGCTTGTTTCTCTCCCGCATTGCTGACCACAATGAAGTTGGAACTGCGAACCTCGACCCAGACTTCCTGTTTGGCCTCGGATAGCGAAGAGGCAAGAAGGACAACGAAGGCAGCCGCCACGACTCTGCGGAACTGCGACAGTGGATGATGCGGCAATGCGAGATGGTCTGGCCCATCATGCGTGGCAAATCTTACGTCGATGAAAGGGGCAAGTCAATGAAAGCCGCGGAGTGGGCAGTGTCTTCAAAGGGTTGTTGGCGTAACATCCCCATTTCACCAGCAATTCCCACCACCCGCTGACCGGCGTCAGTCATTTTGGCGACGACTGGCGGCGATGTCTCCACCACCAATATAGGATCACGGCCCCAGCGACAATCAACACCACGATATTGAAACGCTGCATGGCCCGCAGCAGGCTGCGCCAGTGGTGCCCGAACAGGTATCCAGCACTGGCTATGAAGGTGACCCAAACAGCCGCACCCAGAAAGTTGAAAAGAGCAAATGTTCGCCGGCGCATGCGCAGCACTCCGGCCAGCGGTCCGGCGAAAGTCCGCATGCCGAAGACGAAGCGGGCAAAGAAAATGGCGGCTGCGCCGTAGCGGTCAAACATTTCCTCGCTGCGTTTCAGCGCGGCTGGCGGAATCCGAAAAACGCTTTGATAGCGATCGAGCAGTGGACGTCCACCATAGTGGCCGAGGGCGTAGCCCAGATCGCCGCCGAGAGTGGCGGCACAGGTGGCAACCACGATGATCCAGCCGAGATGGAGTTGGTGTTCGGAATAAGCCAGAAAACTCGCCAGCAGGAGCGTGATCTCACCGGGAACGGGGATGCCGGCGCTCTCCGCCAGCAAGGCCAGAGCCACGGCCCAGTAGCCGTAGCCGGCAACGAATGCGCGCAGCGAGTGAACGGTCGTGGGGTGCATGATGTGGATCAGTATGGAAGATTAGCAGGCTGCGGGAAAATCGCGGCCGCTGCCCAGCCCCTAAAGGGGCGTCTGATTTCGAAGACTTGCGGCATCGCTAAAGCGATGCCCTGATACGAGACTGGAGAAACTCGATGAGCGCGCGGTTGAAGTCCTCGGGCGCTTCTTCGTAGGGCAGGTGGCCCACGCCCTCGAATGCCACCAGACGGGCATCGCGGAAATTCCGGCGCAACCGCTCGGCAGAATGAAAATCAACGGCGCGGTCCTTCGTTCCCCAGAGGAGGAGCGTGGGGTAATCGCGAATCTTGGGGAGCGCTTTTTCCAGTTCCGCGAGGTCCGCCGTCCAATTCCTGATGATGTGCGAGGCATGACGGAAGCCGTGATTCTTTTGTACGGGTATTCGATAGCCTGCGAGCGAATCGGGCGGAATTTTTGCGCCGTCGCCGAACAGACGGCGCAGCCATAGGTAGTCGAGGGAGCGCCAGCGCTCGATCGTGCTGCGGAAGAGCAGGGAGCCAAAAGCACTGCCCAGAAACGGCGCGAGCCGCTTGCCATGCGGCGACCAGGGATTGACGGGCGCGACCAGCACCAGGCGCCGCAGGCGGGGATTGTTTGTTTCCGCACATATCGCTGCCACCATGATGGCGACGCCGCCGCCGTGGGAAGTACCCAGCAGGTCGAAATCTTTGATGCCGAGAGCGTCCGCGAACTCGAGGACGCGCTCGGCGGTGGCACGTACGGTGCGGTCCATGCCTTCAGTAGCTGGCGACAACCCGGCGCCCAGATTGTCGATGGCATAAACGGTCGCATGGGTCGCCAGTGCAGGAATGGTGAATCTCCAGGAAAACGCATATCCCATCAGCCCATGAACGAGGATGAGCGCCGGGCCCGAGCCGGCCCTGAGGTAGCGCATGCGTCCGTCGGCCAGTTCTAGCCAGTGCTCTTCAATTTGGACGTCCGTTCCAACTCCAAACCCCGCCGTGCCAGGGCTGGCTAGGCGCTCGGGGGCGGGGATGAATTTTTCTCCGGAATTTTTCGTTTCGATGGGCAACGAAATCCTCACAGCCAGCGTCTTAATAAGTGATATCGCCTCTATCGCTTTCGGGGGAGCTGCCTCCTGGCTCCCCTTCTTTTTTGCTCCGAACCCCGCAGCTGTTCGCCAGCGACGCCCGGCTGAAGTGTGTGCGTGAGAACTGGATCGTCCCTCCGGGACTTAGCTGATTTCTTCCATCCTACCCCGCGCTGAAGCGCGGGGCTAAGTTGGTCCGCCCCTGCCGGGGCTGGATTCTCTGTGCTTCGTTTTACCGGGTTACCCGAAAACGAGTTCTCACGCGGCCACTGAAGCCGCGTTCTGCGCTTTCTTCCGCTTCTTGCCCAGCAGCTTCTTCAGCACTCTGATGCCTTTATCCACGTGCTTTTCTTCCAGCAGGAAGGGCGGCAGGAAGCGCAGGACCGTGTCCTGGGTTGCGTTGAAGAGCACGCCCTCCCCGAGAGCCTGCTCGACCAATGGCCGTGCAGGAATGTCGAGCACGAGGCCCTGAATGAATCCCCGGCCGCGCACTTCGCGGGTCGCCGCGTACTTGTCGACCAGTTCCTGGAGTTGCTGATGCAGGTAGCCGCCAACTTTCACGACGTTTTCTAGCAGGTGCTCTTCTTCGACGATCGCCAGATATTCGAGCGCGACGCGGCACGCCAGCGGACCGCCGCCAAAAGTAGTGCCGTGCTGTCCGGGCGAAATCGCGGAGGCGAAGTGTTCTTTCGACAGGAATGCGCCAAGCGGCACTCCGGCGGCGATCGGCTTGGCGATGGCGACGATGTCGGGCACAACTCCGAAGCCTTGGAAGGCGAAGATGTTGCCGGTGCGGCCGAGGCCGCACTGGATCTCGTCGAAGATAAGAGCAGCCTGGTGCTGGTCGGCAAGCGTGCGGCATGCCCGCAGGAAATCTTCGGAACATTCGAGGATGCCGCCTTCGCCAAAGATCGGCTCCAGCACGATGGCGCAGGTGTTGGCATTGACGGCAGCGTGCAGCGCTTCTACGTCG
The DNA here is from genome assembly GCA_963797885.1 of uncultured Acidobacteriaceae bacterium. Taxonomy (GTDB): domain Bacteria; phylum Acidobacteriota; class Terriglobia; order Terriglobales; family Acidobacteriaceae; genus Acidiflorens. The sequence continues at coordinate 20,834 of CAWCRQ010000051.1, forward strand.
TTTTGCGTCACAAAGGTCACGTTTTCGAGCAGAGGCTCAAAGCCTTTGCGGTACTTTTCCTGGCCGGTGAGGGACATGGCGCCAAACGTTCGGCCGTGATACGAGCCCTGCAGCGCCACGAGTTGAGACTTGGCATCGCCGCCTGCCTTGTGTCCGGCGAGACGCGCCAGCTTGATGGCGCCTTCCATCGCCTCGGTTCCGCTGTTCGAAAAGAAGACGCGGTCAAAATTGAAGCCCGAAAGCTGGCACAGACGCTCGGCCAGCTGTCCCTGGTATTCGTTGTAATAGAGATTCGAAAGGTGAATGACCCGCGCCGCCTGCTCGCGGATGGTCTTCACGATCCGAGGATGCGCATGCCCGAGGGCGTTCACCCCCAGCCCAGCCACGAAGTCGAGATACTTCTTGCCCTCGAAGTCGTAGAGGAAAACACCTTTGCCGCGCTCAAAGCCCACGGGGTAACGGTTGTAGGTGGAGAGAAGAAAGCGCTTTTCAAGATCGGCAATCTGATCAAGGCGGGACATGGGCTAATTGTAGAACGAACGGGCGGGGAGTACTGTCCGCAGTCTGAGACGGGGCAAGCCCCGTCTCTACACCTAGCAGGCGACAGCCACAAAATCCGCTAGCTCCTTCAATTCTACCCAGCACCGAGACCCTCTTTCTCGCGGCCCTTGCTCGAGCTCGGCATCCCAAAAAGCAGACACTACCTTCCAAAATTCATAGCCGACATTCCGAATCCTCTCTATAATTATGGAAGTCGCTCTAAGCAAGCGACTTATAGGACTGGGTGAGATTAGAGGGTGGCAGTGAAGTTGCTTATATCAGATGGGCGTCGAATGTCTGGCCGCGTCGCCGCCACGACCGTCCCAGTCCATGAATCGCGAACCATGAACCGCGAATTTGAGGCCCGGTTTACCGCCATCCTGCTGACTCTGCTCACAGCAGCGGCAATACTTTTCGCTGGTTTCAACTACAAGATCGAGCACCAGTTTGCGGTTCCCGACGATGGCGCGTGGTGGATGGAGAAGAACGGCCGCCTAGTGGCCGACCGGCTGGAGCCGAACGGTCCGGCAGAGCGGGCCGGAATCCGCCGTGGGGACAATGTGGTCAGCGTCAACGGGCACGCGGTTGACACATCCGCGGCGGTGACGCGGCAGATCTACTATTCCGGCGTCTGGTCGAAGGCAACCTACTCGCTGATCCGCGGCTCAGTTCCACTGGACGTACAAGTGGTGCTGGCTCCGGCCGAACGCTCGATGAACGATTGGCTGCGGCTGATCGCGCTCATTTACCTGGGCATTGGGCTTTATGTACTGCTGCGGCGCTGGACGGCAGTCGGTTCTACGCATTTTTATATTTTCTGCCTGGTATCGTTCGTTTTCTACTCGCTGCACTACACCGGCAAGTTCAACGCTTTTGACTGGATCGTGCTGTGGGCCAATGAAGTTGCGTGGCTGCTGCAGCCGGCGCTATTTCTGCACTTCACCTTGACCTTCCCGGAACGGCGGGAGTTCGTTGGCAAGAATCGCTGGTCGATTCCGCTGCTCTACCTGCCGGGAGCGGTACTGCTCGGAATCCAGTTACTGGCTCTTGAGTATTTGAAGGCTAGCAACTCGCTGCTCTTTAATCTGAACCGGGTGCACTGGGCCTATCTGACGATTTTCTTCTTCTCCGCGGCGGGGATTCTGTTTAAAAACTACCGCCACGCCACCACTCCGATCCTGCGGCAGCAACTCAAGTGGATCACGCGCGGCACCATCCTTGCCATAACGCCGTTTACGCTTTTCTATGTTCTGCCGTATCTGCTCGGAGTGATGCCTTCACCCCTTATGAAGGTGTCGGTGCTCTCGCTAGGATTGCTGCCGCTGACTTTTGGCTACGCCATTTTCCGCTACCGGTTGATGGACGTGGATCTGATCTTCAAGCGCGGCATGGCGTATACGCTGGCGGCGGCGGCCATCGTGGGAGTTTACTTCGCCGGCGTGGCGGCGGTGGCAGAGCTGGTGCATACGCGCGTGCCCAGTTCCGGACCTTACGGGTTGATAGTGGCCGTCGTAGTCACCGCGCTGCTGTTTGATCCGGTACGGAAATGGATTCAAGAGAAGCTTGACCAGTTCTTCTTCCACACAGGCTACGACTACCGGCGCACGCTGATCGAATTTGGACGCGAGTTGAGTTCGGAGACCGACCTCGACAAGATGCTTTCCTCGCTGGTCGACCGGGTGGCACGCACACTGCTGGTGGACCGCATCGCTATCTTCCTCGGCAACAGCGACTCTTCGCGCTTTGAACTGTCGAAGTCGTTTGGCATCGCGCACGTCACCGGCCTCGACTTGTCGTTCCTCGCGAAGCCGCGAATGGAGGACGCTGCCGGGCATATCTTCTTCGAAAATACGCACCAGTTGCCGCGTGAAAACGCCGCTGCGCAAGAAGCCATCGGACGCCTGGATCTGAACTACTACATTCCCTGCCACGCGCGGCAAAAAACCATCGCCTTCCTCGGACTGGGCAAGACTATGCAAGGCGACTTCCTCTCCAGCGAAGATGTGGAGTTGCTCGAAGTTCTGGCGGGATACATCGGCATCGCCATACAGAACGGGCGGCTGTACGCGTCACTTGAACAGAAGGTGAGCGAGTACGAGCGGCTCAAGGATTTCAACGAGAATATTGTTGAATCCATCAACGTCGGCGTGATGGCCGTGGACTTGCAAGATCGGATCGAGTCCTGGAACTCGCAGATGGAAGTCATGTACGCCCAGCCGCGTTGGCAGGTGGTGGGGCGTTCGTTGAGCGAGGTTTTTCCGGCAGCCTTCGTCGAGGAGTTCTACCGCGTTCGGCAGAATCCGGGCATCCGCAATCTTTATAAGTTCCGGCTGGCGACTCCCACCGGCGAGGCGCGCATCGTGAATGTTGCGATGGCGCCGCTGGTAACCCGCAAGTTCAGCGTAGTGGGACGGCTGGTGATCATGGACGACATCACCGAGAGGATCGAACTGGAAGTTCAGCTTACCCAAGCCGACAAGCTTTCTTCGATCGGACTGCTGGCCGCGGGCGTGGCGCACGAAGTGAATACGCCGTTAGCGGTCATCTCCTCCTACACCCAGATGCTGGCGAAGCAGTTGAAGTCGGATCCGCAGAAAGCGGGGGTGCTCGAGAAAATCACGAAGCAGACGTTCCGCGCTTCGGAGATTGTCAACAATCTGCTGAACTTTTCCCGCACCACGGGTACGGAATTGACGGAAGTCAGTCTGAACAAGGTGATCGCAGATACGCTGGCGTTGCTCGAGCACCAGCTCAAGGTGGCTCACATCAAGGTGCAGACCGAGCTCTCTGAGAACCTTCCTTTGATTCAGGGCAACGCCGGGCGCCTGCAACAAGTGTTTTTGAATTTGTTCCTGAATGCCAAGGACGCGATGGCCGGGGGCGGAGTCCTGAACGTATCCACGCTGAACGGCGAATTCGTGAGCGTGCGCGTCTCTGATACCGGTTCTGGCATTGCGCAGGAACACATTCACCGCATCTACGATCCATTTTTCACCACCAAGACGTCGCCCGCGGAGGACCAGAATCGCGGTACCGGTCTTGGACTTTCTGTTACCTACGGCATCATTCAGGAACACGCGGGCAATATCCGCGTGGAGAGCCGCCCGGGCGAAGGCACCACCTTCACCCTGGATTTTCCGTTGATATCGACCAGGAAGGCAATCCATGTCTGAAGTAACGACGCCTGAAGTTGCCATGTCTGAAGCCGCGGCTGTCTCGCGCCGGAACCCACCGCAAAGCACACCGCCAAGCGCGGGCAGAATCCTCATCATTGACGACGAAGTGGAAATTCGGGAGTCGCTGGAGACCCTTCTTCAACTCGAAGGCTACACCGTCGTGGTTGCGGGAAGCGGAGGGGAAGGTCTGGCGCACATTGGACAGCGCGCTTTTGACGTGGTTTTGCTCGACCTGGCGCTGCCCGACAAGAATGGGATGGATGTGCTCTCGGAGATTCGCCTGCTGCATCCGCAGCAGGCAGTGATCATGATCACCGCCTACGGAACGGTGGAGAACGCGGTCCGTGCCATGCAATCCGGCGCCACCAACTTCATCCAGAAACCGTGGGACAACGAGAAACTGCTGGCCGACGTGCGCGCCGCTGTCGCCCGCCAGAAGGCGGAAGAAGAAAACATTCAACTGAAGCGCGCTCTTAAGCAACGCTACAACTTTGAAAACATCGTGGGCAAGAGCGAGCCCATGTTGAAGATTTTCGATCTGGTCGCGCAGGTGGCGCCCAGCCGCTCAACCGTGCTGCTGCAAGGCGAAAGCGGGACGGGCAAGGAACTGATCGCCAAGGCGATTCATCTGAATTCTACGCGGCGCGACCGGCCGTTCGTGCCCGTCAACTCCGGGTCCACGCCGCCCGACCTGCTCGAATCCACGCTGTTCGGGCACGTCAAGGGCGCCTTTACCAGCGCGGTTAGCTCGAAGAAGGGGCTGTTCGAAGTCGCCGACCGGGGCACGATCTTCCTCGACGAGATCGGCACCATGAGCATGGACACGCAGAGCAAGATTCTGCGCGTGTTGCAGGACCGTAAGTTCATGCATCTGGGAGGGGTGCAGGAAATTCAAGTGGATGTGCGCGTCATCGCCGCTACCAACGTGGATCTTCGCCAGATGGTGCGCGAAGGCCGCTTCCGTGAAGACCTTTTCTACCGCCTCAACGTAATCAGCATTGATCTGCCGGCGCTGCGCCAGCGCCGCGAAGATATTCCGCTGCTGGTGCAGCACTTCCTCCAGAAGTATTCCGAGGAAAATGAGCGGCCCCGGCGCCGCATTACCACCGAGGCGTTGCGCCCGCTGGTGACCTACTCCTGGCCAGGCAATGTCCGCGAACTGGAGAACGCGATCGAACGCGCCGTGGTGCTATCTTCCGACAGCGACATTGGGATCGATCTGCTCCCCGACCACATCGTGGGCCAGGGCAGATCGATTCCGGCTTTGGATGCGAGTGCGGGGGCCACGCTGTTCAGCATCATGGAAGACTGCGAACGGCGGATCATCGTTGACATGCTGGAGAAGTGCGGCTGGAACCAGACCGAAGCGGCGGAACGCTTCCACGTCCCGCTCTCCACGCTGAATCAGAAAATCAAACGGCTGGCCATCGAGATCAAGAAGAAGAAC
>CAWCRQ010000052.1:0-8396 GCA_963797885.1 uncultured Acidobacteriaceae bacterium
CAACTCTTCACGCTTCCGCCGGGAGCGTTTTCGCCACCTCCCAAGGTGCATTCGAGTGTGGTTCGCATTACAATCAAACCGCGGCTGGAGTCGCTGCGGGTTCCCGAGGCCGAGTTTATTCAGTTCCTCAAACTTTGCTTTGGGCAGAAACGGAAAACTCTCTGGAATAATCTGAAGACGCGGTACGATGAACATGCGCTGCGGGCGGCTTTGGCGAAGAGCGGCGTGAAACCTGCGATCCGGGCCGAAGCTCTGCCGCTCGAAAGAAGCGCCGCTTTGTTCCGCGCGCTCGGCGAGGGCAGTTCCTAATTCGCGGGCAAATGCCCGCGGCCACACGAACCTTGTCTCCGCGAGGAGGCTGCTGATGACTTCCGCTATACGATCTCCCGCCGTCGCCGGCAGATTTTATCCGGGCCGGGCTCAAGAGTTGCTGCGCGAAATTCGGGAATATACTTCTCCGGGCAAGACCCCGGTCGAGGCCAGACGCATTGCCGCCATCGGATGCGTCGCTCCCCATGCGGGATATATTTACTCCGGTGGAGTTGCCGGCGCGGTGTATGCGCGGCTGGAAATTCCCGAGTGCTGCGTGATTCTGTGCCCCAATCACACGGGCAAGGGACGTCCGCTTTCGATTATGGCCAATACCACATGGCAGACTCCGCTGGGCGAGGTTGCGGCCGACGCGGAAACGGGCGCCCGGTTGCTGCGCCGCTTTCCTGCTCTCGAAGAGGACAGCGCCGCGCACCGCGCCGAACACGCCATTGAGGTTCAGCTTCCCTTCTTGCAGGCGCGACAGCCAGAATTGAATATAGTTCCCATCGTCGTCGGCACCAGCGACTTTGAAGTGCTGCGCGGATTGGGCGAAGCACTAGCGGATGTGATTGCCGGTCGTCAAGAAGAAACTCGTCAGGAAGAAGATCTAGAAGAGGATCACGAAGAGAAAGTCCTGATCGTCGCCTCCAGCGACATGAACCACTACGAGTCTGACGCGATCACTCGCGTCAAAGACCACAAAGCCATCGAACGTGTCCTGGCCATGGATGCGCGCGGACTCTGGAAGGTGGTGATGAATGAAGACATCAGCATGTGCGGGTTCGGGCCGACGATTGTCATGCTCACCGCAGCAAAGCTTCTGGGAGCGACTTCAGCCACGCTGGTCAAGTATGCAACTTCCGGCGATGTTTCTGGCGATTACGAGTCAGTGGTTGGTTACGCGGGAATTATTTTGGAGTAGGAAGTGAAGTGCCTTGAAGGGCCGTGCTCGCAGCGGCATTTCTGGTGGTCTCGGCGTCGGCCGGGTCGAAGGCGCGCATCGTCCGCTTGAGCGAAGTTCAGGGCACGGTGCAGTCAAGCGGAGTTGCGTAGCATGTCATACCACGATAGAAATGCCCCGGTCTCGCCACCAACAAATCCGCGAAGTCGAATGCGTCTCCTCCTGCCGGGCGAGGACGCTCGGCTCCCCAACCGCAAGCAACCCTCGGCTGCCGCCCTGCAACTAAACAATTAGTTACCTTTCGCCGCGTGGGGCGTCTAAGGTGCAGGAGGGCGTCCGGTGCCGCCGAGACAATCAGGGACTTTGACCGAGGCCGAGCTGCGGATCATGGACGTGCTCTGGCGGAAAGGATCGGGCACGGTCCAGCAAGTGCTTGATTCTATTACTCAAAAACCTGCCCTCGCCTATAACTCGGTTTTGACCACCATCCGCGTTCTGGAAAGAAAGGGTTATTTGAAACACCTCAAGGATGGACGGGCGCACGTATATACGCCGCTGGTCGGGCAGAAAGAGGCAACGCGCTCGGAAATCCGGCACCTGGTGAGCCGCTTTTTCAAGAACTCTCACGAAGAGCTGGTTTTGAACCTGCTCGAGGACCAGGGCATAGGGTCGGAGGAAATCGGTCGTCTGCGGGAGATGCTGGTTCAGCACGATATGGTCCAACACGATATGGCTCAACACGACACGCTTCAAAGCGATACGGCTCAGAAGGACACGATTCGGAAGGACGCGAAATGAACTGGCTTCCCCTGCAGACAGTAGCGCAGACCTTGGTCGAGCGTATTCTCAACGCGCTTCCGGAAGGATTCCTGATTGCACTCTTTGCCTGGGCATTGCTGCGCGTGTTGCGAAGGCAAAATTCTGGAACGCGATTTGCCGTCTGGTTCCTGGCATTGCTGACCGTCGCCGCACTTCCTGTACTGGGCGGTTTCGGCGCAGGACTCGGCGCAGGACAAGGACAAGGGCATGCACTGATGACGTCGGGAATGTCAGCGCCGGTTTCGGGAAGCCTGCGGCCTGCGATCGCCATTCCCGCTCGCTGGGCGCTTTTCGTCTTCCTGGCCTGGGCTGTGGGGGTGGGCGTGGCCATGGCGCGTCTGGCGACTGGGCTTTGGCAGCTGCGACAGTTGCGGCGGAGTTGCGCTCCGGTCGTCGCGGCGGATCTTGACCCGGCTGTGCGAAAAACATTCAAAGAAATCGGCGCATTAGATTCAGTCGAATCTTTTGTGGAGCGACGGGAGTCCACGCTCGTCCCGCCGCGCCCACAGCCTGTGGACGGGCGGGGACGCCTGTCGCTCCACCGGTCAAAGTCTGTGATTGTGGCCACTTCAGAATGCGTGCGCGTGCCTGCCGCCATTGGTTTCTGGAAGCGGACAATCGTCCTACCAGCTTGGGCGTTGCGCGAACTGCCACCCGAAGATCTCAACGTCATCCTGTTGCACGAATTCGCGCATCTGCGGCGCGGGGATGACTGGACAAATCTCATTCAGAAGATCGTGCGCGCTTTGTTCTTCTTTCACCCCGCGGTGTGGTGGATTGAGAACCGGCTCTCGGTGGAACGCGAGATGGCTTGTGACGATGCGGTACTGGCCGAAACCGCCAACCCGCACGCATACGCCAGTTGTTTGGTCTCGCTGCTGGAAAAGAGTCTTGCGCATCGCGGATGGTCGATGGCCCAGGCCGCTGTGGACCGAGCCCGCGAGGCTGCGCTGCGGCTCGCGCGGATTCTCGACGCAAAACGGCCCGTGGCCACGCGAGTCTGGAAACCGGCGCTGGGTATGGTCGCCGCTTTTTCCGTGGTCTGCCTGATGGTGGTGCCGCACGCGCCGCAGTTCGTCGCGTTTGATCGGGGAATGCTGCCGAGCAATTCCGATCATGCATACTCGGCCGCGCTCAGCCCAGTCTCGTTCCCATCGTTGCCGTCCACCAGCGGAGAGCCGGGCGTTCCGGTACGGCTGGACCCTTCGACTGCCCTCAGGGCAGGCTCGCGAGACGCCCGTCGCTCCACTACGGGTCCACGCGCTGTTTCGCACCGCCTTGCTTCCACTCCTGTGGTTAGTGCGCGATTGAATGCGGCGCCGGCTGGCGATCAGGTAGTCGCGATCAGCGCGAACGCCGAGCGGGAAACCGTGCCGCGATTCCGAACGCTGGTCTTTATTGAAGCCACGCAGTATAGGACCGCTGATTCTTCGGTGTGGAGCGTCCAGGTGTGGCGAGTGACTTTGGTGAGCACAGTTCCCGGACGGTTGGCGAGGGTGCCTGTGGCCAATTCGATTTAGCGGCAAATTTTTTTGCGAGGAACAACTAGATAATTAGTTGCACACAATTAGTTACTCAAGGAGAAACGAAAATGAAGTGGCTAGACAGTTGTAAAGCACGTTGTAAGGCAGTGGTGACAAGGCGTCTGGCAGTGGCTCTGATTGCCGTATTGGCAGTGGGGGCAGTGGCGACCTTCAACTTTACGAAATCAGCAAAGGCAGCGGTGGCGGCTCCGGCCGCGGCCGCGCTTGATGATAATAGTGTCGGAGCGTTGCTCACGCTCGACCGCGCCATGGAAACGCTGGCGGCACGAGTTACACCGGCGGTGGTCAATGTTACGGTGGCATCGAAGTCCAACTCGCAGGCGAGCGGTCTGGAAGGCATGCCCGACATGCAACAGTTCTTTGGTCCGGACAGTCCTTTCGGCCGGCAGTTCGGCCGTCAATTCAATGTCCCGTCGCAGCCTCAGAACAGGATGGAACACGGCCTGGGCAGCGGCGTGATCATCTCTCCCGACGGATATATCGTCACTAACAACCATGTTATCGACGGAGCCGTCGATATTCGCGTCACCATGAGTAATCGGGAAGTTATGCCGGCTAAGTTAGTGGGCGCCGACCCGCTGACGGACCTTGCGGTCATTAAGGTAAATGCGACTAACTTACCGAGCGTGCCCTGGGGTAACTCGGCTGGCCTGCATCCTGGGCAAACGGTGCTGGCCTTCGGGAACCCCTACGGGTACCGCTTCACGGTGACGCGCGGCATCATCAGCGCGCTGAACCGTCCCAATCCCGACCCGAGCGATCGACGCAAGCCGGGCGAGTTCATCCAGACCGACGCCGCCATCAATCCCGGAAATTCCGGCGGAGCGCTGGTGGACGCGCGCGGCGAACTTATCGGAATCAATACCTTCCTGATTTCATCCTCGGGATCATTCTCAGGAATGGGTTTTGCGATTCCATCCCAGATTGTGCAGCCCACGGTGGAGACATTGATTCGGGACGGCAAAGTAACTCATGGCTTCATCGGAATTCAGATCTCGGACGTTACTCCCGACAACGCAAAGTTTTTCCAAATGAACCAAGCCGTGGGAGCTATAGTCAGCGAGGTTGGGCCGGACACACCCGCAGCGAAGGCTGGTCTGCGCACCGGAGACGTGATCACCGAACTCGACGGAAAGCCCGTAACCGACGCCGGACAACTGCAAATGACAGTTGGACAAAAGCGGCCGGGTGACACGATCCATCTGCTGGTGGTGCGTGATAGCAAACCGACGAACATTGCGGTAACGCTGGCCGCGCTGGGCAACGGCAAAGGCAGTGAGACCGCCGGCGGCGAACACGGGAAGGCGCGCTGGGGGCTGAGTCTCGCCGATTTGACCCCGGAGGTCCGCAATGAACTGCAAACGCGAAAATCGGTTCAAGGCGCCATGGTCGAGGAGGTCCAGCCCGGCAGCCCGGCCGATAACGCCGGTTTGCAGCGTGGGGACGTCATCATGGAAGTGAACCGGCACGCGGTGAAATCCTCGGCCGAGGTGGCAGAGGCGTTGTCCAACGTGCCGAGCGGTCAGGATGCGCTAGTGCTGGTATGGTCGAACGGGGGCAGCACCTTCCGCGTGTTGCATCCTGCGCAAGGCTAGCGCGCCCAGGATTAGCGCCAGTAGCCAGTTGCGCGCTGTGTTGCCCGGCATTGAGCTGGGTGGACACAGCGCGCATTTCGTTCACCGGCTGCGGAAAAACTCGTCTCGCGCCACCGTTGGAAGCCGCGGCCTCTGATCTGGCCCGGCTCAATCTCACCTGGCGGTTATGAAGGCGCCGGTGGTCGCGTTAATCACACCGATGCCCTTCTTGTCCTTCTCGCTGGTGCCGTAAATGACATACCAGACGGGCACGTTCAGCTTTCGATCCTTGAGCAACACGTACATGACGGACTGCTTCGCATCCTTCTTCAGGATGGCTTCGCCTCCGTGTTGCTGCGCGATCGCGAATGCCTTATCCGTATCGGTTTTCAGCAAGTACTGTGAAAAGATGAGACTGGCGGATTGGGCGTTATAGGCATTATCGGCCCCCTCGGTTGAAACTCCGAAGGGCGGCGCATCGGGCCGGCGGCTTCCCGAGCAAACGATGGTCTTGACGGACCGGCGAGCGGGCGAGGCAAAGTACCCTCGCCAGATGGTTGATTTTCCGTCCTGGCCGGTGGTTTCCGTGGTGACGACAGATTCCAACCGAGCCGGCTGAGCATCCGGCGACCACTTCATGGCCAGACCCATCATTCGATTGAATGCCGCCTGACCGGTGTAAAGCACGGGGTCCTTACTCTCCGGCGGTGCGGCGGTGGCTGGCTTTTCGGGCGTGCTCTCCTTCGGCTTATTCTCGGTGGAGCTACACCCTGCTGTCAGGATCGCAACGCTGATTACACTCAGGGCGAATGCGAGACGATAAAATTTCATACTCCGTTCCTCCTCCAGGAATGTTTCGAGCCCATATCCACATTTATCTCGACTGCTTTTTCTGTTCCATCACAGTCTCTTACCACAAGGCAGATCAGATCCGCCGTGATCCGGTCCCGTTCAAACCGGAATCTCCTTTTTCAGCTCTGAATTCGCCCGAATTGTACTGCTTGTGAGTGCTCTTGCAAGGCCAAAACTGCATCTGCGAAAGCGACAGCGGAGTGATGCCGGACCACATCTCCGGCGAGCATCGATAACGCACATTGTTCTGAGAACCTCTAACCAAGCCGTCATCTTTGCCAGGCGAGAAGGAACTCGCCCCAGTCTTCACTGGTCGGGCGGCCCAGCCTTCCGCTGGCACAACCACCCAGTGGGTGCCCCATCCTTCGCGTGCTTTTCGCGAAGGGTGGGCGGCAGACTGTTCGCACCATGGGGCCCTCGCTTTCACACCGCGCGGGCGATAACTGCTCCAGCGCCAATCCTCGGGCTCCGCCACCAGACCTCGCTGCACCGGATTCCGGCTACGCGTCCTCCTCGACGGCGACGCAGAGAGCGCGGAGATCCTTCCGAAGGTGCGAGTGCGACCACTCGCTGCAACATCCCCGCCCAAGCAGAGCTTGGACGCGGCACCCTCCGGAGTTTAAGTGCTTCTGCCAGCGCCGCGTCACGCTGATGCGTGACCGGCGTTACAGCAAGTTGTAACCACGGAGAAGAAGATAATTGCAGCATCCGAGCTGCGGTGGAGGTTTGAAATGCTCGGCAAATGCACCAACCCTTCGTGCTCCGCCTCCTTTCGCTATCTGCAAGAGGGGATACTCTTTCGACTGGAAACTGACCCCGCTCTCCGATTATCCAATCCCATGCAGCCGGAATATTACTGGCTGTGCCATAGCTGCGCATCAGCCATGACGTTGCGTCTCAGCCCAGAGGGTAAGGTGATACCGGTTCCGCTACCAGCGCGGGTCGATAGTAGCCGCGATAGTCGGCGTCAGGGTGCGCGTCCAAGTGGCCGCCAGGGCCCTGATTTCATCCCGTCAAAGCCGCAGAATGGGCTATTGCTTACCGGCGTTCGCTTTGCCACAGAAAGACATCACAGAAGTAGAAGCAAGGGAGCGGCGGCTGGTGAAGAAGACACCATGTCGGCTGACTGGGACGACCACCCTGACATAGTTGTAGTTGCAGTCGGGTCGAGTTGCCCTGTACCCGAATGCGGCGAATTAGCGCTTTGCCAGTGGTCCAGCAGACCGAAGCGGACGCGACCATGCCATACCGCGAAGGAGTTTACCTGCCTGCGCTGCGAAATCAACTTTGCCGTCCCTAAATTTGCCGTCCCCGATCAAGATGAGCTGATTTTTCAGGGCGCGCCCAGGAACTGGCCGAGGGTTCAAGCCGCGTAGCCGCGTCAACCCTAGCCGTCAACCATTGCCCACAAAGGGGGTGACATCACCATGAAGCGCACACAGACAATACCGACTGCGTTACCGACAGCCCCACCACCAACCGAATCTGCCAGTGAGGTTCAAGAGCAAATCCGCCGTCGAGCCTACGAACTGTACGAAGAACGCGGGAGAGGCGACGGGTACGATCTAGAGGATTGGCTGCAAGCCGAGTCGGAGGTGACTCAGAAGAAGGCGAAGACGGCCGCCGCATGAACCAAGCAACGACCTTAAGCAACGACCTCGAGCCTCCACCAAAACCGGGTGCCCACTGTGGACGTTTGTCGTCTGGGGTGGGATTCGGCGCCATTTGTCAAGCTGGGGATTTTCTTCGAGTCCTCGGAACTCCCGGGAACTCCCGGCTCCCACAACCCCCAAGAAACCTCGCACCGCTGTAACCTCCAGCGCCCGTTTGCATCCAATTTAAAGAGGCGCTTTCGCATGCTATACTGGCGTCAGATGGGGTGGCTGGGGCCCTCGACGTCCCTGCCCGAGGATGTCGAAACATGGCTGGTAGTTCTCGTCGTTCACTCTTCCTGATAGTTTTTGTCCTTGCTCTGTTCGGCTTGCTGGGAATGCTGTTCGCGCAGAAGGTCAGCCCGGCAACCACGCCCAGCAGCGACTCCGACGTCCGCGAAAGCTTGAAGCAGTTCACCGAGGTCTATAAAACGATCGAGGACAACTATGCCGACCCGGTGAATCCCGACAAGGTAATTTATGACGGCGCCATCCCGAGCATGCTGCACCAGCTCGATCCCCACTCGAATTTTTTCGATCCGAAATCTTATTCGGCTCTAAGGGAAGAACAGCGCGGCAAGTATTACGGCGTGGGCATGACGGTTGGCCCGCGCAACAATAAAGTGATTGTCATCGCTCCCTTCGTTGGCACACCGGCCTATCGCGCCGGCATCCGGCCAGGCGACATTATCGCCGCCATCGACGGCAAGCCCACCGATAACATGAGCACCTCCGACGTCGC
>CAWCRQ010000053.1:0-111687 GCA_963797885.1 uncultured Acidobacteriaceae bacterium
ATTATCGCCGCCATCGACGGCAAGCCCACCGATAACATGAGCACCTCCGACGTCGCCGATCTGCTCAAGGGACCGAAAGGCACCACCGTCCGCATCACGATGTTGCGCGAGGGCTCCGACAAGCCGCTCGAATTCGCCGTCGTCCGCGATGAGATTCCGCGCTACAGCGTGGATCTGCACTTCATGATCAAGCCCGGCATCGGCTACATGCACGTCTCCGGGTTCCAGGAAACCACCGAGCATGAAGTGGCCGAAGCTCTCGAGCAGATGGGCGATCTGAAAGGCCTCGTCCTCGATCTGCGCCAGAATCCTGGAGGACTGCTGAGTGAAGGCGTAGGGGTCGCCGATAAATTTCTGAAGAAGGGACAGTTGATCGTCTCGCACCACGGCCGGTCATCTCCAGAAAAGCGGTACGTAGCGGCCCGCGGCAACGGCGGCAAGGATTATCCGCTGGTGGTGCTGGTAAATCGCGGCACCGCATCCGCCGCCGAAATTGTAGCCGGAGCAATTCAAGATCACGATCGCGGCCTGATCGTCGGCGAAGTCACGTTCGGCAAGGGCTTGGTGCAAACCGTGTATCCGCTAGCGGAAAATACCGGCCTGGCCCTCACCACCGCGAAGTACTACACCCCCAGCGGACGCCTGATTCAGCGCGATTACTCCAATCTCTCGCTCTACGATTATTACTACAATCGCGAGGGGGAGGAGAATAACGCCAACCACGAAGTCAAGCTCACGGACGGGGGACGCCCGGTGTATGGCGGCGGCGGGATCACTCCTGACGTGAAACTTCTGCCCTACAAGTCCACCAAGTTCCAGGACTCGTTGCTGCAACATTACGCGCTGTTTAATTTTGCCAAGCGCTACGCCGTCGCTCACAAGATCACGCAGAGCTTCGAAGTGGACGAAGCGCTGCTGCAGGATTTCCGCAAATTCCTCGACGAGGAAAAAATCCCCTATACCGAAGCCGAGATAATCGAGAGCAATGACTGGCTGCGCTCCAACCTCAAGAGCGAACTCTTCGTCGATGCCTTCGGCCAGGAAGAAGGCTTGAAGGTGCGGGCGGAGACCGATCCGGACGTAATGAAGGCTCTGGAGCTTATGCCGCAAGCGCGGGCGCTGGCCGACAATGCCAAGAAAGTGGTTGCGGAACGAAACTCGGCGGCTCCGGTCCCGCGCTAGGCTAACTATATTTCGATTCCAATTGCAGGCCCGGGCAGCCGGGCCTTTTGCTTTGCGCAAAGGAGGCAGTTGCCAGCTGCCAGTCCCCAGTTGCCAGTCCCAGAAAAACCACCTGTCTATTGCACGTCACCGGCAACCGGCAACTGGCAACTGGCAGCCGAACTTCGCTCTTGAGTGCCGGCCCCGAAAGCCCTAAAGTACTGGAAGAGCAATGACTCTCGCCCCTTGGATTCCGGCGGTGCTGGTGGCGATTGGCGCGGGAGTTCTCGACTGGCGCTACCGGCGGATTCCGAACTGGCTCACGGTCTCCGGCCTGGTGGCTGGCGTCGCCGTCAACACGATTCTTTTTCGCTGGCCGGGACTGAAAGCCGCGTTGCTGGGGACGGCGTTGGGCCTTGGCCTGCTGCTGCCTTTCGTGCTGGTCCGCAGCCTGGGCGCGGGAGACTGGAAACTGGCCGGCGCTTTGGGAGCTTGTCTCGGTCCGCGGCAACTGTTCTCCGTGCTCATGGGCACGATTCTGGTGGCGGGAGTAATGGCGCTGGCCGTGGTCATCTGGAAAGGACGGCTGAAACGGACTCTCTTGAACATGGCGCATTTGCTGGCGGCGCTGTTCAGCCTGCGGATGCCCGCGCCTGAGGTATCGCTCGACGACCCGCAGGCAACGAAAATTCCGTTCGGCGTGGCCATGGCGCTTACGGTTTTGTTCTACGGGATGGGCCGAGCGCTGGGGAATTTATAATTGGTGATATGCAATTGTTATTCGATTTATGACCTGCACTTTGTCGAACATCAAACCTATCGCACGTCAACTCGGAAGCACTGACGGGGCGGAGATCGCCGAGGCCGCGCTGGTGCTACCCCTGGTGGCCATGCTCCTGTTTGGCATCATCTGGTTTGGACGGGCCTTCAACATTTACTCCACCATCCAGCAGGCGGCGCAGCAGGGAGCGATCACGGCGGCGCGGGCTACGTGCGGTACCTGCGGCGATACCTTTCCCGCTGATGCCACGGTAACAGGCGCGGTTGAAGCCGTGATGAAATCTTCCAATCTCGATACGACTCAGATTCTCGTTAACGCTCCTTCTTCCCCGCTCTTCTGCGCGAATCCTCCGTATCCTACGGGGGCATGCAAGACCGCGGCCGACAACGTCACCATCTGTCGCAGTGTTCAACTGAATCCTCCCGCTTCCACCCAGCCCCCACAATGCGGAACCATTGTGAGCTTTCAATACCCATTCAACCTGCTCAACGTGCCTTTCACGTCTCTCAAGCACATTATATTGTCGGCGCAAGCGCAGAGCAGGATGGAGAACTAGATGCTTCGCCACCGAATTTTGCATCGTCGCACGGTCAGTCTGCTGAGGGATGTGGAGGGCGCGGCGGTGCTGGAGTTTGCCATCTCACTGCCTCTTCTGGTGGTGTTCATCGTGGGCATCTACGATTTTAGCGGCGCCTTCGACCAGAAGCAGAAGATCGAGCAGGCGGCACAGGAAGGCGCCATCGTTGCCGGCGCGCAGCCGACGAGCGACATTGCGTCGCCCACCGCCCCGGACTCCCTGCTGCCGGTAGTGGCGGCAGTTTTCAACTCGCTGGCCGGCAGCGGAGTCCTGCAAGGCTGCACACTGCCAGCTACAGCATCCGGACCGATTGGTTTGGCGTGGACTTACAAAATTTCCGGGTGTCCCGATCAGTTGGTCATCACCATCAATCGCGGGACGGTAGTCAACTCGGTGTCGCCGGCACTCGTCGGCACCAGCGTTCAGGTTCAATATCCATATCACTGGCGTTTCAACAGTGTGATTCAATTGCTGATTCCGGGCGCAAGCTATGCGGCCACAACGCAGGTGACGGAGAGCGCTACGGTCCATAATCAGATGTGAGGGTGTGTGCGTCGAAAGCGGAAGATCACGAGGCGAAAGATCACGGGGCGGAAAAACCAGCAAGGGGTCATCATCACGCTGGTGGCGGTGTTCATGCTGTTTGTGATCGGAGCCATGGCCGCACTGTCGATCGACGTGGTGACGCTCTACACCGCGCGCAGCGAAGCGCAACTCGCGGCCGACGCCGCGGCCCTGGCGGGCGCGCGCGTGCTTGCCAATTCGGGGGCGACCTCGGATCCGACCGGCGGATTAATTGGGGGCGCGGAGACACTCGCTGGCGCGGTCGCCCTTCAAGTCGGGCAACAGAGTCAAGTGGGGGGAAGGAACCTGGTCGCCGCCAATGGCGAGGTGGTGGTGGTTGGTTTTCTCGGAACGCCGACGAATCCGTGTCCTGCGCCGAATCCTGTGCCGAACAATCCGTGTATCACCGTGCACGTGCAAAGAACCGACATGCCGACATTCTTCGCGCGCATCTGGGGAACCATGAAGGTCACGGTGAGTGCGTCGGCCACGGCGGAAGCTTACAATCCTTCTGGCGCGAGTGCGACCCCGACCCCGGTCGCACCCATGTGCGTGAAACCGTGGCTACTGCCGAACATGGACCCGAGGGATCCGACCGGGGCCACGGCCATTTTCAGCACGACTAACGGCGCCATTACCGCGCCAACAGCGCCCACGGCCCTTCTGGGATGGGAGTCCCCCAATCCCCCCGCTACCGCCACGCGACTGAGTACCGTCTGTCCTGGCGGCTGCACCGGGGCACTACCCGCGCCAGCGCCCTGGAAATATTATCCCGGTGATCCCCTGACGTCATTCCCTCCTCCGACCGTGGCGCTGCCCACGTGTAGCCAGATACCCTTGCCTCAACCGTATCAGTACAGCGTTGCGGGCTGCATCCAGACACCGATCGCTTGCAACAACCCCACCGTGAATATCGACATCTCCGCCTACCCCACTCGAGATACAGAAACGGTGGAGGCGGTGAATTGTCTGACCCATTCAACGCCAGCCAACGGGGGCGATACGGTCAACCCCAACTACGTGCCGCCGGCCTCGCCTTTCGAGTTCCTTGGAGGTGCCAACAATCCGATTACGGGCCTAAACTTACACGATGTGATGGTCAGCGATTCGCTGGTCACGGTGCCGGTATTTGATAGCAGCGGCGGCGCAGTTAACCCGGTGAAGATCATAGGCTTCGTGCAGCTCTTTATGAATCCGGATGGAAACGAAGCGCCGATTGCCGGACCACCGTATGCTGGCACTCTAATAACGACCGTCATCAATATGGCCGGTTGCGGGACCAACGCCGCAGGGACCCCGATTGTTGGCAATGGCCCGTCTCCCGTGGCAGTGCGGCTGATCTCTCCGCCGTAATAGGAAGTCGGAAACCAGATCACGCCCGGCTGGACGGGCGAGACGCCCGTCACTCCACTAGCAGGAATGGAAGAACGGAGGTTCTCCCCTCATCGCGTTTTTTACGATGAGTGGGCTCAACCCCGCAGAAAATTCGCCACCAGTTTCTTTCCCTCGTCCGTCAGCACGCTCTCGGGATGAAACTGCACACCCTCAACCGGGAACTTCCGGTGTCGCAGGCCCATGATGACTCGAGTCCCATCTGGATCGCGAGTCCACGCGCTGACTTCGAGATCGGCGGGCAGGCCGTCTTCGGCGACGATCAGCGAGTGATAGCGGGTCGCGGTCATGGGCGAAGACAGGCCGCGGAAGATGGTCTTGCCGTCGTGCTCAACCGGACTGGTCTTGCCGTGCATCAAGTTCTTCGCGCGAACCACCTGGCCGCCGAAGGCGGCGCCGATCGCCTGGTGCCCGAGGCAGACGCCCAGCACCGGCACTTTGAATTGAGATCGGCCCGCGAAATGGCGGATCAGTTCGATGCTGATGCCGGCTTCCTGCGGAGTGCAGGGTCCGGGAGAAACCACGATGCGCTCAGGTTGCATGGCCTCGATCTCGCTGACAGTAACTTCGTCGTTGCGGCGAACCTCGACTTCAGCGCCCAGTTCGCCCAGGTACTGGACGAGGTTGTAAGTGAACGAATCGTAGTTATCGAGGACGAAGACCACGTGTCCATTGTAGACGCTGAAAGGCGGATCAAAAGGCCAGGTTTCAAAGTTTCAAGGTTTCAGAGTTTCAAAGATTCGTTGCGGTTCGGATCGAGCAGCTTTTGCCGATTTCCTTGAAACCTTGAAACTTTGACCCTTTGAAACCTTGGCTCTTTGAATCGCTTGACAGGCTTGCCGCAAATTGCCATGCTTTACAGGCGATCTACGAGGAATCTTTGAAACCCTGAACCTTTGCCCTTGAGGAGTTTCGATGGCCCAGACGCAGCACGACCAGGACAATGACAAGCGGTCCACGCGGCGATTCGCGCTTCGTCTGCCAGTCAGCGTACGTTACGGCGAAAATGAGGAGGAGCACGAGGCGCAGACCCGCGACGTCAGCGCCCGCGGAATTTGCTTCTATGTCGATACCGCCATCCAGGCCGGCTCCGCGATTGATTTCACGCTGACCCTGCCGCCCGAGATCACGCTCACGGAAAGCATACGGGTGCGCTGCAAAGGCCGCGTGGTACGAGTCGAAGGGGGCAACCCAACCGGAAAGATGGCGGTAGCAGCCGTCATCGACGAATACGAGTTCCTGGCCGACTCGTAATACATCGCGTGATAATCGCGCGTTTTTTTTCGTTTTTCCTCACGCCCTGTTTTTCATACTGTTCCGCTGACTCGAGCAAGTGTGCTGCGCGGGCAGGCAAATTTTTCTGCCGCTCTTGCATCTATATCGCTAAGTATTTTCCTTCGGACGGCACGCACATTTCAAACCGTATGCTTCGAACCGCACAATATGCTTCAAGCCAAACAGAAGGAGAAAAAAATGCCAAGAGTGTGGAATCTTGTTTTGTTATTGACGATGCTGTCGAGCGCCGCCTGGGCGCAGATTCCAACGAGGGGAAACGTGTTCTTTGGCTATTCCTATGACCGCACTCCTGTCGTCACGAACGACACCACAAATACGAATGGATGGGAGGCAACGCTGGAGGGAAAGTTCCTGCCGTGGATCGGCCTGGTGGCTGATGTCGATAGCCATTATGGCAGCCACAATTACGGCCCTTTCTGCGAACCCGGAGGGTGCACGACCATCCATGCGGACGTCGCCGCGCACAACGTCCTGTTCGGCCCGAGAGTGTCGGTACAGGTCAAGCGATTCCGTCCGTTCGGAGAGTTCCTGGTTGGCGTGGGGCACATCAGCCGAAGCAACGGAATTTCCGACTCGAATACTTCATTCGTCAATGCGGTCGGCGGCGGGCTGGATTATCGGATCGCCGGACCGATAACGTTCCGGGGGCAGCTCGATTGGATCAACACGCGCTTTTACGGCGAAGGCCAGAATGGTGTGCGGTTCTCAACCGGCATCGCGTTTCATTTCTAGGGGCGCGTGGCGAAAGTTACGTCACGCTGTTCAACTCTCAATTCCCTGGACTTTGTCATCCCGAGCGAAGCGAGGGATCTGCATTCTTGCGGCGAACTGCAGATCCCTCGCTTCGCTCGGGATGACAATACATTTAAGAGGGATGACAACGTGGAAGGCCCCTCAAGTCAAACAACTGCCTGCGATTGCATTGCAGCCGCCGTGTGCTCCACGCACTGTTCCAGGATAGCGGGCACTTCAAGCAGGGCTCGATTCGAGTACTCGCTGGCCCTTTGACGGAATTTATTGAAAGTCGCGCGGCCGAGTAATCGTTGAACGGCGGGCGCAATTCTTTTGAAGCTCGCCACGACGATCCCGTAGCCCTTCTCCGTCACCCATTCCGCGTTGTAGCGCTCTTGCGGCAGCGTCTTGGAATTGCATTCCACGATGACGGGCAGGTGGAACTGCAGCGCCTCGCTGATCGAGCCCGGGCCTGGTTTCCCAATGAAGAAGTCGGCCAAGGCCATGTAGTACTCGACATTCTGAGCGAATCCGACGACGGCGATGGGCTTCCTGGTCGGCAGCTTCCTGAGTTTATCGGCGAGCTTCTGGTTGTGTCCGCAAATCAGGATTAACTGGACGCCGCTGCCGGCTTCGTTGAGTTTCCGGGTGATGTCGACCATCACCTGGGAGCCATGACCTCCGAACAAGACAATGCCCGTTGGACAATCAGATTCAAGGCCCAGCCGCATCCTTTCGGCGACGCGGTCGACGGTGGTCTTTTCGTAGAACCTTGGCTTCAGGATCATTCCCGATGTTTGGAAGATATGGCTGGCGGGGTGGCCCATGGTCAAGGCTTGCTGCCGGGCGCGTTCCGTGCCCGCGATGATGTATTCCGACTCCCGCTCGATCCAGAAGTTTGGCGGGTAATCTGCCAAATCGGTTATTAGAATGACAAAAGGCGTTTTTGTGCCAGGCGTTCCTGTTACCGGGCGCAGGCTGTCGGCGATGGCGCGATTGAAGTGCGGAATCACCGAGAGCGCCAAGTCCGCCGGATGTTGCGCCCAGTAATCTCGAAGCGCTTTCACGATTGGAGAATGGTAGGCGCGGATCGTCCCCTGCAGAACGACCAGGAGTTGCGGCGTGAAGCGCGTCCAGCCTTTGCGCAGGATCAGGTTGTAGGTGTCCTGAATGCGCAGGCCGGTGGCGCGACGAAGCAGGTCGAGGGGGTCGAGCAACTCCTGAAAGTCGAGGAGAGTGACGTCCCAAGGATGTTCTTGGCTGGAGAGCGTGGCTTTGAGAGCGTCAGCCGCGCTGCGATGTCCTCCGCCGGCGTGGTGGAAAACGATGGTCAGTTTGCGCAAGATTTACCGTGCCTCGTTTGTGGCAAACGACTTTTTTCAAATTTCAAAAGACCATCCGGTCGCTGGAATCCGCGTCAGGTAGCTACACCCTCGTATTCGCCATCCACGACGAATCCCGCTTCGTCTCCGAAATCGGCAGGTTCGGAATCAGCCGGGCTTCGTTCTTCACTTCGTTCTTCGCTTCGTTCTTGGCCGGGATGGAGATCGTCGGGTCGCTCAACGTATTCATGGATCTGAACTCCCTCTTCGCCAACGGTGATATAGGCAGGACGCGCGTCAATCCAAGCTCCGCAATTGAAATAGTCGATTCCGTGTTCGCGCTTGTGCATGGCGGCATGGGTGTGGCCGCAGAAAATGCGCGCCGCGTGATGGTGGCGGGCATGAGCCAGGGCGCCTTCAGCGACCTTTGGCGATAAGCGCAGCCAGCGCGTGTTGAGCCGGTCGAGGAAACGGGTCAGGGTTTTGTTTTTCGAATCCCACTTCTGCAGTTGCAGGTAGAGCAGCGTCCCGATGTAATAGCTGACGTGGACATTGCTCACGACGAAGCCGTCGAACTGGTGGCCATGGACAGCGATGTGACGCAGGCCCTGATATTCCCATTGATATTCCTGGTACACGCGGACCCCCACCAAATGGGACATAATTTCGGCCAGGCCGAGGTCGTGATTGCCTTCGACCCAGACCACTTCGACGCTGCGCTTGGGATTGGAGAGCTTGCGGATGAAGCCGAGAAATTTCCAGTGCTCTTTTTTCAAGCGTCCGAAATTGAGGTCGGCAAAAATATCGCCCAGCAGAATGAGGCGGCGATATTGATTTTCCTGGAGCACGCGCAACGCCTCGCGGGCGCGGCTCATGTCCGCGCCGAGGTGCAGATCCGAGAGGATCAGCGTGTCATAGACCGGCGGCGCCACAACTCGATTGTCGCCGAGGAGTGTTACGGGGTGATGAATTGGGCACTGGCTGAGTGGTTAGAGGTAACCTGTCAGTACACAGCCTGCAGCATGTTTGCAGAACCGGCGGACGGCGGCAGATGGCTTGCCCCGCGCCGGTCTTCGTTTCGGTGGG
Organism: uncultured Acidobacteriaceae bacterium; assembly: GCA_963797885.1. Lineage (GTDB taxonomy): Bacteria > Acidobacteriota > Terriglobia > Terriglobales > Acidobacteriaceae > Acidiflorens. The sequence goes on from CAWCRQ010000053.1 coordinate 8,912, forward strand.
CTCAGTGCTCTCAGTGCGCTCAGTGGGTTGGAGGAACGTATTCGGCTGGACGCGCGGCTCCCTCACCGAAGAAAAACTGCTCCATCTGCTGCACGATGACTTCCTGATCCTGCTTGCGCGCCGGGTTCAGGCGATATTCGTTCAGCAACATTTTGCAGTGCTCCACCCACTGGCCCCACGCCTGTTGCGAGATCTGCTCGTAGATCTTTTTCCCCAACTCGCTGTCGAAGGGAGGCTCGGGCAGCCCAGGCAATTCCTGTTTCAGTTTTGCGCAGAAGACTTTGCGATCTGACATAAATTTCTTCTGAAATTATCGCACAGGCAGCGCGCCTTCACCGATTGCAGACGGGAAGGTTCTGCCGGATGATGAAATTTTCGTGAGTGCCGCCGCGCAAACCAGACACGTGTTTCACCAAAATCGTTCAAGGAAGTGAAATTTGTGTTGACAAATTACATATGAATGGCAATATCTTGGGGTAGGACAGCTGCTCATACCACAAGTTGAGCAGCCCGGGCATCAAGGTGCCCTGTTCAACCTTGGGAGAACAAATCGTTCAAACGGAGGAATCACCTTATGGCAACCAAGAAGAAAGCCGCCAAGAAAAAGAAACACTAAGCGGGCGGATGCTCGCTCAGAAATTCCGCAAGCCTCTCAAGAGAAGCACCTCTTGAGGGGCTTTTCCATCTGCGGCTGCGGCCGCCCATCCGTACTTTTGGGGGTTGTTCCGCGGCGCGGCTCGTGCTAGAAACGCGTATATGGGAGTGGGGAAAACAGCCTCGATGAGCCTCCGCAAGAGAGTGTTGAAGAAACCGGGGCGCAACGCCGAAATCATTATTCCGGACAAGCTCTATTTCCGGATCGGCGAAGTCGCCGGCTTGTGCCGTCTGCCCGCCTACGTACTTCGGTTCTGGGAAACTGAGTTTCCGCAGCTCAAGCCCGTAAAAAGCAGCACCGGCCAGCGCATGTACCGCAAGCGCGATGTGGAGTCGGTGGTGCGGATCAAGAGACTGCTTTACGAAGACGGCTTCACGATCGCGGGTGCGCGGGTGCAACTGCGCGAAGAGAACAAGCCCGATAAGAGTCAGACCGCGCTTCCGTTCCCGGGCAGTCCTTCCGTGAATGTGGCGCACTTGCGGTATGAACTGCAGCAGATCCTGCACATTCTTTCCGGACGCCACTAGTGTGGGGACGGGGCTCTGCCCCGTCTAGGCGGGGCAGATGCCCCGCCTCCATACAATACAATCTATCCAGGCGGGGCAGAGCCCCGCCCCCACACAATCTATCCAGCTGTGTTTATGCCGATTCCCGCAGGGGCTCGGCTTCGACCAGTGGCGCCTCAACCAGGTGCTCGCTGAGGAACCAGACCTGTAGTTCGTTAGTGCGAAGCACATCGCTCACTACCAGATCGTTGGTGCCCGCGTCGCCGAGCTTGTCGGAGCGCTCGGCCAGCTCACGGCACGCAATGATGATGATCTCGTGGGCGTCCAGCAGGCGCGACAGTTGCACGGGAACCTCTTCGCGGCCCTTGGGCGGGCGTGGAATACGCGTCGTTTCGGCTACGTCCGGTGCCATGGCGATACTGATTCCGCCCAGAAGCTGGATGCGTTCCGCGATCGTGTCGACGATCTCGTTCTGCTCTCCGTAGTGCTTATCGAACAGAAGATGAAGCTGATAGAAAGTGGCTCCGGATACCTGCCAATGGGACTTCTTGTAGAGATCCCGAAGAGTCATGGTGTCGGCCAACAGTAGATTGAGTTGCTCGGTCATTTCCAGCCGGACGGGTTCGATCAGTTGCAACGGCATCTCACTGGTCACGGTGCCAAAGGGCTGGAGTTCGCGGGCTGTCTGGTGAAGGCGGGGCTGCGCTGAAGCTTTGTGCGGATTGCTGGAGCTTGGTTTCTTAGGCATGAAATTCTCCTTAAGCTACAGATTTGGGGGCAATCCAGAAGAGGAGGAATTGCCACAATGGAGGTATCTGCATCCGGTCCTGGTTGCCGGCTCAACTGCTTTTGGATGCGAATCGCCGGAAATGGATGCCGAGCCTCTCTGCGAGCCTGTGGAAATGTGCGCTGCGCGCTCAGTCGGCAGCGCTGCGCCGGACGCTGTGCACCTCAGTGAGGAAGTCGACTCGCGGCACACCTTTGACACCTGCATTCGCCATTCTGGTTTTGAGTTCCTCGGAAGCTATGAATGCGCGCGCCTTTTCCAGAGTCTCCCATTCAAAGAAAAGAGTGAGGTCGTTGACGTTTCCAGCGCTGCGGAAAATACGGAAATTGCGCTCGCCGTTTTTGCGCCGCCAGTCGTAGGCGGAATCGAACACCGCTTTCCAGGCCGCATAGTCGGCAACTTCGTGGTGGATGAGAACGTTGATCATGATTTCGGAGCACTCCTTTCCAACGTGAAACGTTGCCCCAAACGCCGGAAAAATGCAAGGGCGCGGATCACAGAGGGCTGGACTTGCGGGCCGGCGTCATTAACTCTCAGCAATTGGAAACGGGGCGGGGCCACCGGACACCCGGGATTTTCGAACTTTTCTGCTCGTCGAAAGGCCGCAAAGCCACCTCTGGACGGCCTGATGGTTGGTGTAATCGAGATTTTGCGACAGTTATGCCGCCGAGCGTCGGATTGTCGATGAGCATCAGGAGTTTGCATTTAGGCGTCGGGTCGCCCTCGCGATCCTCGCCATCCTGCTCATTCCCACGACCCGCGAATACGGCCTGCCACTCGAAGCGCGATCACCAGCTTCAAGAAGTTAAGCACCAGGCGATCAAGTTTGCGTAGCCAGTTCATTTCGTCCATTTACACTTACAAAAGCCCTCGCCAAGAGGGGTTTTGACGAGGTCAACAACCGTGAGGGGCGTAGCTTAGGGGCGTGCTGGCTTGCAACTGTCAAAACTTACAGTGCCTATTGTTTGTAGCTGGCGAGGACAGGATTTTAGCCCTCAATAATCGTCAATGAGCGAAACCGCGATGTTACGCCAACCATTCGGGGAGGTCCGGCTCCCGGGTCAGAGGTACTGTCCTAGAGAATTCACATTCGATTCTGTCAGTTCTTGCAGTGGTCTTCCATCAAAGGTGACAGATAAAAATGTTTGCACGTTGGGGGGATTCCGGCGCTTCGTTTCCGGGGGGATGAGGAGCGCCGGAATCAATTTGTCGCGCGCGAGGAGGAGTGTCGCCTGCCTCGATAATGACCAAGATTCTCCGTCATGGCTGGCAACTTACTTCCCGTTCGCGTCGAGTTGAATTCTGGAAGGGAGGCTCTTTGGGAAATTCTCGTGGTGGACGATTACGAGCCCTGGCATCGTTTCGTCCGTTCGGCGCTGCAGGTGGCGAAGCGGAACGCCTCAGGCAGCGGCAGATTTACTGCCCTGTTGAGGATTGTCGAGACTCCGTTCAAGGCGGATTGTTTCAAGGGCTTCGCAGAGCGTTTCGACAAGCTCAATCAGCTTCTTAGGATCGGTTTCTTTCTTCGCTTCAGCGGCGATCTCCCGCCAAGAATGAACCGGTTTATCAAAGACCCACAACACAAGATTTCACCGAAATTGTTCTGATTGCGAAATGCTAGCACCGGGGGCCTGTGGAAAAAAACTGCGAAATCACTAGGCCAAATTGATCACTTGGCCAAATCGGATGACTCCAGCTTGGCTGTGGGAGATTTTCGACGAGTGAGACCCGATACTTAGCTCATGGTTGCTGCAACCAGGCGATAGCGCTCAAAACCCCTCAATGAGCGTAACCGCGATTTATCGCCAACAATGCTCTCGGATGTCGACCAACCCCACGGCCTTCAGTGACTTGCCCCGTTTCACCGACATAAGACTCTCGTAGGCAGTATTGCGAAGGCCGACTCACCAGCGCAGGACACGAGGCCGATGCGATTGATGATCGCGGGCGGCGCGGCGATTTTCCGCCCCCTTTTATGACTTTTCCGGGTCCGATACGCTTTACGTCAATCCAGTGAAGAGCCGCGTCCCGCGGCAACTCAGTAATTGGCCATGGGCGGCCCGGGGGCATCCCTCCTGACCTTTGCACTAAACTTCTGCAATTGACCAGCAAGGCCAATCCAACATATTATATTGCGCAATTGGGGTCCATCGCGCCGCGACCGTCCTTTTCACTTCCAGTCTTGGAAGGGGGTAGCTTCCATGCTTACGCTAGTTGCCAAACCCACGACTGCTAATAGCAAGGTCGTTGACACCCTCAATCGAAAGACCATCTAGAAGTCGTTCTGGTTCAGCGGGGGCCGCGATGCTTCAAACAGAACTGAGACGAGAACATGATGCAAGCCCCGAGCTAGAAGTACGCGGCAACGCCGATGAACCGTTACCTGCGGCCTTGACAACAATAGTCGAGCGGGTGGTTTTGCTAACGGGCGCCGATGGAGTTGCAGTTGCCCTCTGCGAACCTGAAGGGGTCTTCTGTCAAGCCAGCACGGGCCAAGCTCCTCCGGTCGGTTCACGACTACAACCCGACGCGGCTTTTACCAGAGAATGCCTGGAAACCGGCCAGCCAGTGCTTTGCGAAGATGCCGAAAATGACACTCGAGTAGAGCGTTCAGCCGCCAGAGCCTTGCACCTGCGTTCGGCACTAGCGGTACCTATCCAGGCACAAGGCTCTGTTCTTGGCGTAGTGGAGGTCTTCTCTTCCCGTCGATCTGCATTTAACACCGCACATGTTAGCGAGTTGCAGCGCATCGCCGGTATACTCTCTCCAATTTTGGCTCGAGGTCCGACACAGGACGAGAATCCGGTTACAGGTCCGGCGCTGGTCCCCACCCAAGTGGAGGGGGCGTCGTCTGCCGAAAATCAGCCCACAGCTCCACGTCCGCTCGTCCTGTTCCCGGCGGAGCGCCTGGTCGATTTCCCAGCCACGACTACGAGGGTAGAAGAAGGAAAATCCGCTTCGCAAGCCGCTACGCCCAGCATCGTTCGGAGCCCGGTTGGGAGCTGGATCACAGTTCTACGATGGATTGCCGTGGCAATAGGCCTTGGTTTGCTCCTGTTGCTACTCTTCTTAATAGAATCTCATCACCCGCCGCGGAAGGTGTTGTCGACTAAGTGGATTCCGCCCGCTTCAGTTCCGGCAAGGACAGACGAGGCGGTGGTGGAAATAGGTGGAGCCCAAGCTGGGGCCTCTGAGACCAGATCTGAGACCAAGGAAGAAAAGTTGGGCAGAGCCCCTGAGTTGCCTACGCCCCCGTTGGAGCAGGACAAAAATCAGACGAAGAGCCGCCAGCCCCAAGCAGGACCGAGTGCGCCTCAGGCAGACTCCACGCCCCCAGGAGTGGAAGGCCGCAACACAGAAATTAGCAGTCTTGTTTCCCCAATACTTGTCATCAAGGAGGCGCAGCCCGGAGCGCAGGTTTTTGTTGATGACAAGTTAACCGCCGCAATAGATTCAGACGGTCAGGCAAAGATTTCATCGCTTAATCCCGGTCAACACGACCTGCGGCTATCGTTGAATGGGTATGAAGATTACAACCAACGTGTGGACGTTGCGGCGGGGCAGACTTCTAGGATCGTAGCCAAACTCGAGCCATTCGAGCCGCCGATACTAGCGGAACCTAGAAAGACTGCGGCGCTCGTCTCGCCAATTCCTCCGTCCATAAACTCCCTAATTCCTTCCCTAGTTCCTTCCATTCCTGATTTCGTGCTGGAACGGACTCTTAAGGGCCACTCCAGTTGGGTTACTGCTGTGGCGTTCAGCGCGGGCGGACAGCGACTAGCCTCGGGAAGCTGGGACCAGACCGTCAAGTTTTGGGATGTCTCCAATGGGCAGGAGTTGGGCGCCATGGCCAGCAAGATGAAGGAGGTCCAGGCTCTTGCTTTCAGTCGTGACGGACACTGGCTGGCCACAGAGAATTCCTCCAACACTGTCATACTTTGGGACGCCGCGACAGGACAGGAAATCCGGACACTTTCTGGCAATAAGCCTCTGGGGGTTTTGGGCGATAGCTGGGTTTATTCGATCGCCTTCAGTCCCGATGGCCAGTGGCTGGCATCGGGCGTGGATGACAAGACTGTTCGACTGTGGGACGTTACGACAGGGCGAGCGGTACGGGATTTGACCGCTCTCCGAAGGTCGGTGATCTACATTGCCTTCAGTCCGGATGGGCGATGGTTGGCCTCTGGGGATAACGACAAAACCATTGGGATCTGGGAGGTATCTACCGGACGAGAAATTAGAACGCTGAGCGGTCACAGGAAAAATGTTTACGCCGTCGCGTTCAGTCCCAACGGTCGCTGGCTGGCTTCCGCGAGTGCGGATAAGAGCGTCAGGATTTGGGAAGTCGCTACGGGCCGCGAAGTCCACAAACTGACAGGTCACGGGAATGTGGTGAGCAGCCTTGCTTTTTCCCCTGACGGTCGCTGGCTGGCTTCCGGCAGTTGGGACAAGACCGTCAAGATCTGGGATGTGGAGACGGGTCATGAGCTACAGGCTCTAGCCGGGAATAACCACGCCATCTATACCGTCGCTTTCTCTTCCGGCGGGAACTGGGTAGCTGCGGGTAGCCAAGACGGCACTATCGAGCTTTGGCAGTTGAAGAAAGCCGCAGAGCCGGGCAAATTGCGGTGACGAGGAAACGGTGGAAGGATAGGAACCTCAGGAGACAAAAAGATTCCCAGTCTAATTCTCGATAAGGAGGGGGATTATGTCGAACCGAATGCGTTACTGCGAAACCGAACCTGGTGCGGTCAGATCCGGGATGCATTTTGGACGCGGTCTGATTGGCACATTGCTCTTTGCGATCGTGCTGGGAACTGGTGCGATCGCCTCGGGTCAGAGCTTGAATTGGGAGGGACAGACCGGCGTGTTCGTCACGCCGCTCGCGTATACGGTTCCTTCAACGGACAAAGGCCTGAGCTTGCCCGTTGTTGCTTATCACTTCCTCAACGCCGGTCCAGTCTTGGGTGATTTTCATCAGGTGTCGATAACTGAGGGAGCATTCGACCGTGTCGAGTTTGGATATTCGCGAGATCTCCACGAGGAGGGCAGCACGCCCAGCCTGAGCATGCTATGGAGCAGCGGCTTCAATGCGTTTCACGGGAAACTCAATTTCTTACGCGAAAGGCGTTCCTGGGTGCCCGCCTTTGCCGTGGGATTTGTGGCGCGCAGCCAGGTGCAAAATGTCGGGGGCGTCATCTCAAACAAAGAAACCACCAACCAGGACTTCTACGTCGTAGCCACTAAGACGGTGACGCAGATCCGGAAGCTTCCTTTGGTGTTCAATTTGGGCTTCAAGGCCACGAATGCCTCGCTGCTCGGTCTGGCGGGAAATGCTCCAGCATACAAGGGACGGCTGTTCGGGGCGGCTGCGTTCGCGCTGAAAGGGCCCGGCAAAAGCACGATCCTGCTGGGCTCTGAATTTTTGCAGGAACCTCGAAACGTTGAAGGCGTGCCGGATGCCGTGATACCAACCACGATAACTTACGCAATTCGCATCGTGCCGGCAGGGGCGCTGCCCCTTCACGGTTGGGGGGTGGAGTCACCGAAGTTGACCATCGATCTTGGTGTGGCCCAGGTGGCCGGAAATGTCCTGCAGGGAGTAAACCTGCAGGCACAGCATCAATTTGCGTTGGGCGTTTCTTACGAATTCTAAAACTTTCTGATTGCCTCGAAGCGGCGCGGCAGCGCCCGATACGCCGACGTGGAAATCGCCCGTCGCGCTCACCGTCATCCGAACCTGTCCTTGGGGGCCATAGACAGGGCTGCGAGGGAGAGATTATGGATTTTGCAACAACAACCCTTTCGAGGCGCTGCCAACTCCACGGCTTTCATTGACTTGCCCATTTCATCCACGTAAGATTTGCTACGCATGATCGGCCAGACCATTTCTCACTACCGCATCGTCGAGAAGCTGGGCGGCGGCGGGATGGGTGTCGTCTACAAGGCCGAGGACACGCGCCTTGATCGTTTTGTGGCTCTCAAGTTCCTGCCCGACGATCTCGCCAAAGACCCGCAGGCACTTAGCCGCTTTCAGCGCGAAGCCAAGGCTGCGTCCGCACTGAATCATCCGAACATCTGCACGATCTACGACATCGGAGAGCAGGATGGGCAGGCTTTCATCGCCATGGAATTTCTGGATGGGCTGACGCTAAAGTATCGCATTGCTGGCCGACCTATGGAAACTGAGTTGATTCTCTCGCTGGCCATCGAGATTGCGGACGCACTGGATGCTGCTCACTCCGAAGGCATCGTCCACCGCGACATCAAACCGGCGAATATTTTCGTGACCAAGCGGGGCCACGCCAAAATCCTAGACTTCGGAGTGGCAAAGCTCACGCCGATGGGAACCCGCAAGATCTCGGAAACCGCCGGCGTCTCGACGCTCGCAACCGCAAGCCTCGCTCCCGAAGGGCTGACAATCCCGGGTACCACTCTTGGCACCGTTGCCTACATGTCTCCCGAGCAGGTGCGGGGCAAGGATCTCGATGCGCGCACGGATCTATTCAGCTTCGGCGTGGTGATCTATGAAATGGCCACCGGTATGCTGCCATTTCGCGGCGAGACTTCCGGCCTCATCACCGACGCCATTCTCCATCGCGCGCCGGTTCCGCCGTTGCGGCTGAATCCAGATTTGCCGATGGAACTCGAACACATGATCAACAGGGCACTCGAGAAGGACCGCAATTTGCGTTTCCAGCACGCGGCCGACATGCGCGCGGAATTGCAGCGAGTCATGCGCGACACGACTTCAGCCGTTCTCAGCGGCTCCGACTCTGTGCCATCGGCCTCACCCACGACGCAGTTGCCAGCCATCGCCCCGGCGGTGGCCAGCGCTTCACCCTTGAGGAGTCCGGCTCCCTCGACGTCCACACCCTCGAACTCAGAGGTCGAGCTCCAAAGGAAAGAGAAAGAGCATGAGGCCCTTGGGCCCATCGAAAGGTATCTCGCCACTTTTCTCGGTCCCATGGCGAGCATCATTGTTCAAAGGGCCGCGTCTAAAGCGAAAGATCAGAAAGAGCTGTTCGCTCTTCTCGCCTCGACGCTTCCGTCGCAAAAAGATCGTGAAGCCTTTCTTGCTCGAAGGGATGAGCTCCTTAATGTTGTGGCACAGATTCAACCAGTGAAAGAAAGTTCGATAGGGGAGGGCGCAAGGCAGCCATCGGCTGCTCCACGCGCAGCTGAGATTACCCCAGACGCAATCCGTCATGCAGCCGAATTGCTGGCACGATACGTTGGCCCAATCTCCCGGGTCCTGACCGAACGGGCAGTGCCGCGCGCCGATAGCCTGCGAGCGCTCTATCTCATTCTTGGGGAGCATCTAAAAGACCGGGCTGAGCGTGCCCGGTTTCTTCTGGAAGCAGGCTTCCCAGAGTCGTGATCGAGCAACAACTGCGTTACCGACCTCGACCGCCACACTATTCGCGTTCGCGACACCCAGGCAAAAGAAGCTAACGCATTTAAGTCCTGAGCATTTTCATCGCTTCGACGAGGCTCCTTGCCATACGATTGAAGGATTGCGACAGCTCCGCGATCTCATCCTTACCTGACACAGGAAACTCGCTTATATCTGAATTCCCCAAGCTCACGCTACTGGCCATGCCAGACAATCGATTAACGCGACGGATGACCATGAAGATAAGAAGCGCATTGATCGCGATAAGCAGGATTCCAAAGACTGCTGCGAGAGAGATCATGAATGTCTTAAATGCGTCTCTTGCTCGCTGGATGACCAATTGCGTGGGCACCGAAACAATCTGCGCCGTCACTATATCGTTCAATTTCCATCCAAAGCCGTTAGCGCTACCGTAGCGCTCGACCATCGTTCGGGGAGCGTCCTCAGCTGTATCATGACAAGATAGACAAGCCGGGCTGGATACAGTCATCGGACGGGCAATATACAGCGACCTGCCATTCGGAGTGTCGCGCTCGCCCACAATCTCTTTCTTGTCGTGTGACTTGCGAAATTCCTCGACAAGATCGGCTTCCCAGTCGGTCGCGCGATTGATCGGATTCGTTGGGTTCAACGTTGCCTCTTTATAGGAATAATCAGGGAATTTCTTTTGCAGTTGGCTGAAATAGGAATTAGCCGAATAGGCGGGGACGCTCTGTGGTAGAAAGCTATATTTAATCTGTGTTTCGAGTAGCGGCTTGATCTGCGTGGCCGTGTAGGTCCGCACGGCAATCGCAGCTTCTATCATGATTCGTGCGTTCTCCATGATTTCTGCCTTGGCATTTTGCTGCAGAAGTCGATTGCAGACGTAACCTGCGGTCACGAAACCTACCGCAAACGCGGCGCACAGCACCAAGTTAAATTTCACCAAAAGTTTCATTTTCAAACCCTCGGATGCGGAGATTCTTAATTAGGCACTGCAGCCGGCGGACTCTCCGGTGAGTGCTTTTCCGGATGCAAGACCGGTCCCCATTCCGGGTACTGGGCCGCGTGAATTTCAAGTTGCTTCCGGAATTCGGGGTCCTTCAGTCGCGGCTCGAACCGATCCACAAAGCCCCGTCTCCACGCCAATGGCATTGTCAGCCACGACTGAATTTCGACGTACGACACTTGATGCTGTGCTTTTGGTTCGACGGGCTTACCGCCAAAGTGAGCGAGGCGCGACGGGAGAGCATCTCTAAACGAGCGCGGCATCGCTTCGACGAAGGGAGCGCTGGGACGCGAAGAGTTGACTAGGGTTTTGCCTCGGGGGCGCGAGAAAAATTGGCCGGCATTCCCAGCTGTTGGCTTGCCCGCGATTCCGTCGGGGCTCACCTCACCGATTGCCGCCGAGCCCGATTCGACAAAAACTTCGCACCCACTTTCGTCGTTATGAAAAACCACAGTACCATTTCCAGTCGTAGCAACGAGCATGGGGCTTTCATACCGATACAAGGCCGCGTGGGTACCCGATTGACCCTTCAGCCAGCCGCTCAACAGCACCAGCTCCGCTTCAGTGGCGTCGCTCCCGGACTTTTTTCCCATCCTGTGCCGGAAGACATACATGCGGCTCAAAGGGCCGAGCGCCACAATAGCGCCGCCAACAAATTCCAATTGCGTGAATCCCTTGTCGGAGCTCTCGATAATATCGCCCTGCCTCAGGCGCATTCCTTCGGCTGCTTGGAGCGCGGTTGTACCGCGAATTATTCGCAGTGAGCCTTCAAGGAAGGTGACAGAGCCCACGTCTTGGACAGTGGCTGGAATCGGCAGCAGCCACGACAGTACCAATGCGATGCCCAGAAGATTCATGTGGACCCTCAAATTGGGGAATTACGGGAATATTATAGCCGCGCACTCCGTCGAAAATCCTCCTCTACATTTGCACTCCGTTTTCGGCGGTAGCAAGGTTTTTAGATTTTGCGACAGTTGACTAGGACTATGCACGCTGCGGCTGGCGTCCAGTGTGACCATTTCCGTTCTTCACGCTCGGAAGCAGCAAGAGAACGAGTGCAGTAATCGCGCCGATGTCGAGCAGAGCGACATTTGCTAGACCTGGAAATCGGACATCCTCACCCATCTCTTCTCGCAACACTCGGCGACCGGGGTATAATCTCCGCCGCAGCCACCTTCGCGAAAGAGTTCTGATGCTTTCATCGATAAATTTCTGGATGTGTTTTGCCGGGCTTATCTATCTTGTCGCCGGAGTTTTTATACTTCGAAAAGAGATCAGCGCGGCTCGCGGCTGGGACAAGCTCATCACCTTGGGCTGTGTCTTCATCGCCGTTCCACTCGCTGTATTCGCGCCCGAGCATTTCGGCGGCCCGATGGGAATCCCGGATATGGTCCCGTCCTGGATGCCGGCGCACTTGTTCTGGGCGTATTTTGTTGGATGCGCGCTGTTCGCAGCAGCTACCAGTCTTACCGTGAGGAAGTTCGTACGCTTGTCGTCCAGCCTGCTCGGATTGATGTTCTTTCTATTTGTCTGCATGATGCATATACCGAATGCGCTCGCGGATCCCAAAAATCGATTCGCGTGGGCCTACGCGCTAAGGGATCTCTCTTTTGCCGGAGGCGCATGGGCTCTCGCCGGACTGCATAGTCGCGCTTCGTCGCCGCAACCATCGAAATGGATGATTTTATTTGGGCGCATCGTCATAGCGATTGCTGCGATCTTTTTTGCCGTAGAATTTTTTCTTCATCCAGAGTTTGCGCCCGGCTTTCCTTTGGAAAAGATGACGCCATTATGGGTTCCATTCCCCAGCGTATGGGGATACCTCACAGGTGCGATCCTACTGGCCGCTGGAATCGGCTTGGCCCTGAACAAAAAATCTCGGATAGCCGCAACCTCGATTGGCGCACTAATGACCGTCCTCACTCTATTCCTATATCTGCCTATTTGGATCCTCGCCCACGGCGGATCAACGCCGGAGATCATGGAGGCGATAAATTACGTCTTTGACACATTGCTCTACGCCGGAACAGCACTCGTCCTGGCATCGGCATTGCCGCCTGATCCTGATCCTCGTTACCACCATTGTGATTCAGATTACATGGCCCCGGCTGACTGAAACGAATTCACAGTAATTGTTGAGAACAGCGATTGCACCAAGTATTCGCCAAATCAGTTCACGATTGTGGGATGGATATGCCTACAGAAACCTGAGATCATTGGGACCTGAGATCATTGGGATCGATTTGGAAATGGTCGGGACGGCGAGATTTGAACTCGCGACCCCTTGCACCCCAAGCAAGTGCGCTACCAGGCTGCGCTACGTCCCGATGGAATCCGCTGCCGAGGATGACAGCGTGGGGGTTGACTTTCAAATTCTACACTAGCGGGCTGCGGAAAAAGCGCTTTCTGCGCCTCAGTCTCGCTGCAGCGGCTAAACAGTTTGCTGAAAAACTCGTGGCGCGCGCCGCAGCCGTAAACCGCTGCGCCACCCGAAATCAAGGGCAGCGCCGGTTTTTTCCGCAAGCTGTGAAGCGCTCCACCCCAGCCCGCAAAGTGCGCGCGGGCTGGGGGCCCCGGCGCTGCGCCACCCGAAATCAGGCGCTAGATCGACTTCTTCCGCAATCTGCCAGGGGTGAAGCGCTTCTTCGGAGGCGACGTGCGCCCTCAGGTGAGTATGGAGTCGTCGAGCCTTTTGCGGCGGAAGTCGGCGACTTGCTGCACGAACGCCATGATCAGCGGATGCGGATTGTCCTCGCGTGACGAAAGTTGCGGTTGGAATAACGTCGCGATGAAAAACAAGTGCGCGGGCGATTCGATGGCGCGGCATTCTTCGTTGGAGCCGCGGGCCACGACCGGAAATCCCGCTTCCATAGCCATCCATTCGAACTCAGGGTTCAGTTCGTAGTTGCAGAAGAATTCTTCCTCGATCGTTTCCTTTCCGTAATGCGCCGCGAGATAGGAGCCGGGACGGAGGCGAATCTGGCCGACTTTTCCGGAGAGCTTGGGCGTGTTCGGAACGCGGTTGGGAACGGCGCAGGCGACGGGATAGATGACGATGTTCCTGGCGTGGGGATCTTCTTCGGCGGTGGTGGCGTCGTGGATGCCGAGCACGTTGCGGGCGCACTCGATGAGCGTGTATTGAAAGCCTCCGCAGGTGGCGAGAAATGGCCGGTCGTGAACGCGGGCGAACTCGATGCCCTTGAGCATGCCGTCAAAACTTTTGTAGGGGCTGCCTGGCGAGGCCCACAGTCCATCGAAGGAATCGAGCGTGGCTGTGGCTCTGGGCTCGAGAAGCGAAGGCGTCGGAAGCCAGGCTGATTCCACTTTGAGTTGGAGCTTCCGAGCCGCGTGCTGAAGCGAATCGTTGGTCGCGTGATGGGAGCGGAATCCGGGATTGAAGTCGCCGAGAATACCGATCCGGAGGGGTTCGCTCACAAGGGACATTCTAAATTAGCGGTTCACGCCGGGCGTTGAGCAGTTAGCTACTGGGTTCGCGGGGCGAAAACAAACGTCGATTAACGAGTTTGCCTCGGATGATCAAGAGGATGAGGATAAGGAAGAAATTTCAGAAACGAATGGAGAACTGGGCAGGACGGACTTACGGAAGTAACAGTTACCACTGAGAGCTGAGAGCCGAGAACTGGGGGGCGAGCGAGGCTCGCCCCCTGGGTGGTGTTAGGCTGCTGCGTTTCTTTTGGATCTGCCAGACCGCACAGATCCAGTGGACTGTGCAGCAGATCTTCCGCTAAGCGCTGCCTCTAACCGGACTCCATCGGGACTGCCCAGTCCGGTGCATGGATCCCATCCCGGGGCCGCGCTAAAGGTGCCGTTGTTACCTTGAGTTATGTCGTGGAATCCCGCTGCTTCTACGGCTTGCGCGTAGATTAACGGGTTCACGAAACCGATCGGTTTCCCGATCTGTTGATTGATGCGCGCTACCAGCGCGGCCCATAAGGGAGCAACCGCACTGGTGCCACCGACGACTTCGGTCTCGCCATCGACCAGAATGTTATAGCCGGTGTTGGGGTCGGCATCGCCGGAGACGTCGGGTACGCCTCGCCCGCCACCCTCGACTGTGGGCGCCGGGACATCGAAGCCGTTTTGCCAGCTTGGAAGCGGGAACACATCGCTCACACCGCCGCCCGTTGCTCCTCCATTCGGTTGGTCGTTCCACACTGTCTCGTTGACAATTTGTTCGTTCGAAGCTTGCAGCGTGGTGCCGCCGCAACCCAGTGCGAACGAACTGGAAGCCGGGAAATCAACATGGTTCTTGCCGTCGTTGACTCCGTCGGAAGAACCATTGTCACCGGAGGCGACGCAGACGGTTACGCCCATGGCCGCGGCCGCTTGAAAAGCGTCGTTGAAGTTGGTGAGTGCCTGCGATGTCCATTGCGACTCGGCAGCGCCCCAGCTTATGGAAATGACCGAGGGCTGATTTGTGTTGTCGTGTACCGCAGTGGTGACGGCGTCCAGAAAACCCTGATCTGTGTTCGGGGCAAAATAGACGACGATCTTCGCAGCCGGAGCAATCGCGCCCGCAACTTCAATGTCGAGCATCACTTCGGCGTCGGCGCTGTTCGGATTGGTTGGACTATTGGTGCCTCCATCGACGGATACGGAGATGACTTGCGGCTCGTTGATATTGAGCGAGCTGAAATAGTTGCTCAGGTCATCGAGCTGAAAGCCTCCACCTAATTCAATGATCCCGATACACTGGCCGGTTCCGTCGCCAGCCGGGTAGTCATAGATTTGCGCCACTTCATTGGAATCATACGAACTGGTAGAGACGCCGGCCTTAAGCCCGCCGGTTGACGGCAGGCGCCTGAAATGCGGTTCTGCCTGCGGGCGGTTGTCGAGCCCAAACACTCCCGTGATGATGTCCGCATACTCGGCTGGCACGCTGATGGCGCCGACCCGGCCGCGGAAATTTCCCTTGGGGTGGCTGTACTCTTTGAGTTCCACGTGGAAGGCCTTTTCGAGACTGCTTACGGTTCCCGACAGCATCACGGTCCGGCGCGCGAGTTCCGTGCCGGTTTCGTGAACCTTGAGGCCGAATTCCTGGGCGAACTTCTTAATTTGGCTGAGTTCGGCAGGATCGGCGCCGTGGGCGTTCTCGTACTCGACGCGCGACATTTGCTTGAAACCGGGTTTTTCCAGGGCAGTTCCTAATTCTCGATGCTTTACCCCCGATTTGGGACGAAGTCGTATGGAGACTTCAATGGTTTGGTCCGGATGCGAATTGTGGATCAGGCGGGCACCACGGACGGGCTGGCGTTCAGTGCCTGAAAGCATGTTGAATTTTCGTGCGGATGTCACAGACGCTCCTTCGTTTCGGGGGAACAGAGCGGCCAGGAACTAAATCGCGACAGGAAGTCGCGCGGATAGGGAAGTTCAAGGGTCGTCCCGCCGTTCAGATGGGCCCGAAACTCGATCAGCATATCAAAAGAATGAGAGTTGTTAATGCAGAATCGGGCAAATAAGTCGAAATGCGGGTGCGATTTTTCCCAATTTGGCACTGATTTAGAACTCTTGAGCGCCCTTTGGAATGCAGGATAAAGCCAGCCTTCTCCCACAACCGCCCCGAAGACGGAAAGCGAGCCGAACGCATGACTTTAGTAATCGCGGAGCGGGGGAACCGCGTTGCTGGTGCAGAGGGTGAATCCTAGAATCAAGGAGGGACTCTCTGTCCCAAGAACCGCGTTCTAAGACCGCCCATGCCGGAAAATCCTAATCGTGCCGAAGTAGCCCGCCGCGTAGAAAAGGCGGAGAAGCTTTTACAGAAGGGAAAAACGGCCGACGCGCTGGCGGAATACCTGCAAATCCTGGAAAGCGATCCGCAGAACGACAATGTGCGGCAGGTGGCGGCGGACCTGTGTCTCTCTTTAAACAAGGGGGCGCAGGCGGTGCGGCTGCTGGGAGAATTGTTTGAGCGGCAGGTGGCGTCAACGGACGCGACGCGAGCGAGCCTAACCTATAAGAAGCTGGCGCGGTATGCCAACCCGACATGGGAACAGAAAGTGCACTTTGGACAACTGCTGGAGCATTCGAACAAAAAGCTGGCGATCGGGACGTATGAAAATGCGCTCGAGGATTTGCAGCGGCAGGGACGAAAAGAAGAGGCGTTGCTGGTTTTGCGGCAGGTTGTGAGCCTGGAACCATCGCAGCAAAACCATTTGCGGGTGGCGGAATTGGCGGCGGAACTGGGCGAGCACGCGATGGCGTCGCAGTCATTCTTGCAATTGGCGGAACTGATGGAAACATCGGGGGGAAACGCCAGCCCGTGGTTCGAGCAGGCCTACACGGAGAATCCGACGGATTCGAAGATGGCGCTGGCCTATGGCAAGAGCCTGCTGTCGCGGGGCGAGTCGGGGGCGGCGATTTTTATTTTCGAGCCGATGGTGCATTCCGGAGATGAGTCGCTGGAACTGCGCGACCTGTATGCGCAGGCGCTGCTGGCCGCGGACCGGTGCCTGGATGGCGAACCGCTGATCTGGCAGATGTTCGAGCAGAACCCGGCGCGCATGCATCAGGTGGTCAGCCTGATCGGAAAGATGATCGATTCCGAACTGGATGCGGAGGCGGTGGCGCTGGCGCGGAAGCTGGAAGCTTTCCAGCGGCGGCGTGGGGAACGACGCTCGTTCCTCGCGACGATGCAGGAGCTACTGGCATCGCACCGTCCGTCGGCGGAAATGCTGGAGTTTCTGGCGGAGCTGTTCAATGCGTCGAACCGTGAAACGGACTACGCGCAGGCGCTGCTGAAGCTGTTTGTTTTGTATTGCGCGAAACACAATTACCAGAAAGCGGGGGAGTGTCTGGACCGGGCGGCGGAAGTGGACCCGTACGAGCCGGGACATCAGAAGCGGCTGGAGGCGCTGCGGGGCAAGATCGACGATCAACGCTTCCAGGCGATCGCATCGCGGTTCGCGCCGGCGAAGAAGGAAGCGCAGGAAGTCAAGGTCCAAGAACCGACGTTGGGAGCGGCCGCGCTGCAGGATCTGATGCTGCAAGCCGAGATCCTGGTGCAGTACGGGATGCGCTCGAAGGCGATTGAGCGTTTGCAGCGCATTCAGGAACTGTTTCCGCATGAGGAAGAGCGCAACCAGGAGCTACAGAAGTTATACATTGCGGCCGGCATCCAACCGCGGTATGCCAGGCCAGTGACGACGACGACTGCGCCGACGACGACTGCACCGGCGGCGGTTGCGCCGGCGGCGGCGATTGGCGATCAGGCTGCGCTGGCAGCTGCCACAGCGGCGGCGACAGCGGCGGCCACAGCGGCAGCCACAGCCGCGGCGAGCGAGTCGGCCGACGTCAGCAGTCTGGCGAAAGTGGCGGAAATCACGCGCAAGCTCTACCACCAGGGGAACGCGGAAGGAGTTTTGAAAACGGCGGCGAACGAAATCGGCGCGAACTGGCGGTCGGCGCGCTGCATTGCGGCCTTACGCAAACCGGGCCTGCCGCCTTCGAGCGTGCAGGAATATCACATGGAGGGGCTGATTCCGGCGAGTTCGGCGGCGCTGGTCAGCCTGGTGGAAACGCTGCAGGATCTGGCGGTGGCGCGAGGCACGGTGACAATCAGCGATGCGAAAAACGCTCCGGAGTTAATGGACGTGTGCAGCGCGGTCGAAGAGTTGCAGATCGAATCGCTGCTGGCTCTGCCGCTCACCGAAGGCAACGACCAGATCGGAGTGCTGATCCTGACCCAGAACACCGGCCGGGTGTGGCAGCCTACGGAGGCGCTGGTGATCCGGACGTTGAGCGACCAGGTGTTGATCGCGCTCAACAACGCCGGGCTGCGCCGGCTGGTGAAAAATCTTTCCGTGACCGACGAGAAATCGGGGCTGCTGAAGCGGGCTTCGTATCTGGATCTTCTGCAGGCGGAAACCCGGCGCGGGTTGCAGCAGGGGACGGCGGTGACGGTGTTGCTGATGCAGTTTGGACGACGTAGCGCGGTGATCAAGGAGTATGGCGAGCCTGCGGTGACGGCGGTGATGGAGCAGATCGGGCAGCTGTTTTCGGCGAACATCCGGACCAACGATCTGGCGTTTTGCTATGAAGCGACGACGGTCGCACTGGTGCTCGGCGACACGGGCGAAAAAGAGGCGCTGCTGGCGGTGGAGAAATTGCGGCGGCTGCTGGCGGATGTACGCTTCCCGGGTAAGGACATGGGAGTCGAGTTCAGCGCCGGCCTGGCGCAGGCGGTGATGCGGCAGCATTTTGATCCGGTGGACATTGTGACCGAAGTGGCCAACCGCGCCGATCACGCGCTGGAGCTGGCGGTAGTGCAGGGCGCGGGGAAGATTGTGAGTCAGGCGCCGCAGTTTACTGCGTCCGCGGCAGTGGCGTAGGCTTCACCGCCGAAACTCCGAGAACGTCCAACCTTCAACGCAGAGTACGCAGAATACTACGCGGAGTTCGCGGAGAAAATCTTGGCGGATCCTTCAGGATTGCCGCCCTGCGTCCTTCGATGGGCGCGAGCCCAAACTGTTTAGCGAACAGCGAACGACCAACGACTAACGACCAACGACTGCCCCTCCTGCTAAACTCACAAGCAACCATGTTGAAGCCTGGAGACATTGCCATCGTCAGTGGGGCGCGCACGCCCTTTGGACGCTATTGCGGAAAGATCAAGGACTACACGGCGCAGGAACTGGGCGCGGTAGCGGCGAAGGCTGCGATCGAGCGGGCGGGGATCGATGCCAAGGACTTCGACCATGCTGTCTTCGGAAACGCGCAGCAGACTTCGGGTGATGCGCTGTATGGAGCGCGGCATGCGGCGTTGCGCGCGGGCTTGCCGATTGAGACTCCGGCGCTGACCGTGAATCGGCTGTGTGGATCGGGGATGCAGGCAATCGTCAGCGCGGCGCAGATGATCCAGACGGAGGAAGCGAAGGTTGTGCTGGCGGGCGGGATGGAATCGATGTCGCAGGCGCCGTTTGTGATTCGGGGGCGCGATGCATTTACGCTGGCTCCGGGCGGGAAGCTCGAAGATTCGCTGATGGTAGCGCTGCTCGATACTTATTGCGGACTGTACATGGCCAATACGGCGGAGCTGTATGGCGAGCAGCAAGGCATCGCGCGGCAGGCGCAGGATGAGTTCGCGCTGCGCTCACAGCAGACGGCTGACTCGGCTTACAAGGCGGGGCGGTTGCAAGAGGAACTCACGCCGGTGCCGCTGCGGAATTCGAAGGGCGAGGCGACGGGAGAGATGCTGACTGAGGACGATCACCGACGTCCTCAAACAACGATGGAAGGACTGGCGAAGCTGCGCGCTGCGTTTGGCAAAAATGGGACGGTGACGGCGGGCAATGCGAGCGGCATTGTGGATGGTGGGGCGGCGGTGGTGGTGATGTCGCTGGAGCAGGCGCAGAAAAGAAATCTGAGTCCGCTGGGAAGGATTCTGAATTGGGGAATTGCGGGCGTCGATCCGAAGGTGATGGGCCGCGGTCCCGTGCCGGCGACGAAGATTGCGTTGCAGCGCGCGGGGCTGACTTTGGATTACATCGATCTGATTGAAGTGAACGAAGCGTTCGCGGCGCAGTATCTGGCGGTGGAGAAAGAATTGGGCCTCGATCGCGAAAAGGTGAACGTTAACGGCGGAGCGATTGCGCTGGGGCATCCCCTGGGAGCGACCGGGACGCGGCTGGTGATCACGCTGCTCTATGAGTTGCGGCGGCGGAAGAAGAAGTACGGGCTGGCGACGGCGTGCATCGGCGGCGGGCAGGGGATTGCCATGGTGGTGGAGAGCTTTCAGTAGGGTTTTTACTACGGAGACACGGAGAAATTCAGTCATTTCCCTCGTCATGGAAACGGTAATCTACATGCCACTGCTCGGCGAAGGCACAGACTGCTGGCGTCCTGTGCGTGCCGTGCATCTTACGGAAGACATTTTTGAGGTCATCGACCAGATCGGCGCGAGCGAAAGTTGGGCCTTTGCGCCCCATTCGCGGGTGCGATGTAAAGAGCACGTTTTCACGGATGGAGGGTCAGGTCTGGTGGTGTGCGCATATGCGGTTGAAGGCGATCCGCACTATCAGCTTCTAAAGAGTCACGAACGAGGGGTTTTTCGAGTCTCGTTTGCAAATGGCGAGGAGGCTGTTATTAGGGTCTTGCTCGTAGACGGTCAATATGAGGATTTTGTGTATGACTTACTTTCAACCAATGCGAAGCATGAACACCATCGACCACGAAAGGATGCGGCATATGCCGCAAACTTTGCTGATTTGGTTTCTGCGCGGCTGGAGAAATGAGTCCCTCGGTGCCTCTGTGCCTCCGTGGTGAAATAATTTTCTAATCCGTGCGAATCCGCGATGATCCGCGGAAAGGAAGTTCGAAAATGGAAATTAAGAAAGTTGGCGTACTCGGTTGTGGGTTGATGGGTTCCGGCATCGCACAGGTCTGCGCTACCGCTGGGTTTGACGTCACCGTGCTCGAAGTCGAGCAGAAGTATCTCGACAAGGGGTTTGCCGGGATTGAGAAGTCGCTGGCTAAGTTTGCCGAGCGGCCGGTGGAGAAGGGCGGGATTACTCCGCAGCAGAAGAGCGAGATTCGGGCGCGGCTGAAAGGTACAACTAACAAAGCCGACCTGGCCGATTGCGACATTGTTATCGAGGCCATCATCGAGAACGTCGAGGAGAAGAAGAAGATGTATGCGTCGCTCGATGGCATCGTGAAAAAGGACGCGATCTTTGCTTCGAATACTTCTTCCATCTCGGTGACCGAGCTTTTGACGGCGGTTAAACGCCCGGAAAGACTTATCGGGATGCATTTTTTTAATCCCGTGCCGCTAATGAAGCTAGTGGAGGTGGTGAAGACGATTGTCACCGCTCCCGCCGTGTATGACGCAGCCTACGAGTTTGCGCAGAAGCTGGGGAAGGTTCCGGTGCGCACATCGGACAAGACGGGATTCATCGTGAACCGTCTGCTGGTGCCGTATATGCTGGATGCGATCCGGGCGTACGAAGAGGGCGTCGGGTCGATCGAGGACATCGATAACGCTATGAAACTGGGCTGCGGGCATCCGATGGGGCCGTTTACGCTGCTGGATTTTGTTGGGCTCGATACTACTTACTACATTACGCATGTGATGTATGACGAGTTCAAGGAGCGGCGGTTCGCTTCGCCTCCGCTGCTGAAGCGGCTGGTGATGGCGGGGTGGTATGGGCGGAAGACGGGGCGTGGGTTTTATGATTACTCGGACCCGAGTAAGCCGGTGGCGGGGAAATTCTGAGGATTGCAGACGGCAGAAGTCAGATTGCAGAGGTTAAGGCCTGTTAGGTCAGGTTTTTCGTGTCGGCTTCAGCGCTTATACACTTCGCGGCGATGACCGACTTGCAGGACGAGGACCACCAATCGATCATGTTCGAGGGAGCAGATTACTCGGTAGTCTCCTACCCGATATTTCCAGAGTCCGCTCCTGCTTCCTTGCAGACTCCCTCCAATCTGACGCGGATCTTCGAGATTTGCGACGCGATCGAGGAGGAATTTTACGATTCGCCGCTCGACCGTTTTGTCGAGCTTCTCCAGTTCTTTAAGTGCTGCGGGGTCGAACTCAATCCTCCAAGCCATAGCGCCGCACTACTTCTTCGAGAGGAATCGTCTTGGTGCGTCCGGAGCGAATGGCCGCCAGGCGCTTCTCGGCGAGGTAGATGTCTTCGAGGTCATCCAGGTGTTGGAGGATGGCCTCGCGGGCGTAGTAGGTCTTGGTCCGTCCCGTGCGCTTGGCGAGGCGGTCGAGGCGTTTTTCGATGGTTGCGGGTAGGCGGATGGCTAGCATGAAGTCCCTCTGCTATACAATTATAGCAGCCGGCGTTTGACCTGCGGGGTTTATGATTGCCCGGACGCGAGTAAGCCGGTGGCGGGGAAGTTCCTATGACAGGCGGTTCTTGGGCTGCTGGCATTATCTTCACCCCTGACAATGAGCCTTATCTCGGGCGAGAACTTCTTATGGCTCTGGACAACCTCATAGTTGCTTGCCTTGAATCCAATTCGAAGATTGCACGTCGCACGCATCAGATTGCTCAGCGGACGGATCTCCAAGACGCGGCCTGCGTACTTATTCCACAGGGAGTCAACCTCTCACTCGCAATCCGAGAGCTGGTGCGGCAAGGTTATCTTTTCGCGGCAAAAGTTCTCCTCAGGCCGCTGGCCGAAAGAAGCGTAACAATCCTATATCTATGCGAAAATCCGGCGAAGATGGAGATTTGGAACAGCGGGTGGAGTCACCGAGAACGCCCGACTTTGGCGAGGATGATGGACTCGATCAATGCGACATTGCTAGACGAGAAATATGGGCCGGACATTGGCCGCAAAATGACAAGCGCCTTGAACAGTCTGACGCACGGCGATCCAGCGAGCGGATTCTGGAACATGATCGTAACCGGCGAGGGGACTGCTGGCTACGGGGTTTCCAAGAACTTAGGGAGCCCGAACCTCTGCGACGAAATCTGCGCTGAGACTATCCCATGGCTCGCCCTCCTGCTGGGTATGATGCACCGCGTCTTCCCTGACGCTGAGCACGCTCCAGCTCAACCGCGTGTGAACTAGGATTGGACCAAATTATGGCAAGCTACGAAAACATACTCCTCGAAAAGAAAAACTCCATCGCTTACGTCACCGTCAACCGGCCCAAGGTGCTTAACGCGCTCAACATGGCCACCATGGAAGAGTTGCGGGCGGCGTTCACCGACATTAAATCCGATTCCTCGATTCGCGTGGCGATTTTGACCGGGGCGGGCGAGAAGGCTTTCGTGGCTGGCGCCGACGTTGGCGAACTGGCGAAACTGGATGCGGTTTCCGGCAAGGAGTATGGGCACAGGGGGCAGGCGGTGCTCGACCTGATCGAGAACCTGGGCAAGCCGGTGATTGCGTGCGTTAATGGGTTTGCGCTTGGCGGTGGGTGCGAACTGGCGATGGCTTGCGCCATGCGTCTCGCTAGCGAGAACGCTAAGCTGGGACAGCCGGAGGTGCACCTGGGGATGGTTCCGGGATATGGCGGGACGCAGCGGCTGCCGCGCCTGGTGGGCAAGGGGCTTGCGATGCAGATGGTGCTGGGCGCGGAGATGATCACGGCGCAGGAAGCGTATCGGATTGGGTTGGTGAATGAAGTGACGGCGGCGGCGGACCTGATTCCTCGGGCGGAGGCGATTGCGGCGAAGATCATCGCGAACGCTCCGCTGGCCGTGCAGTACGCCATGGAAGCGGTCAACAAGGGCATGGAGATGACGCTGGCCGAGGGATTGTATCTGGAGGCGACGCTCTTCGGTGTCTGCTGTGCCACCGAAGACAGAAAAGAAGGCACGACCGCGTTTCTGGAAAAACGGCAGGCGCAGTTCAGGGGAAAGTGATTCTCGGGCCGTGAATCATCGGGCCATCGGGTGATCGGGTCATCTGGAAATCAACAGTGTAGAATTGGGCAATCGTCAGGGGATCCAATGCTGAAGTCATTACATATTGGGCGGTATGTGGGCGACCCGAACGATCTGCGGGTGCTCCGGGAGTTCCTGCATGCAATTGGATTCGACGCGGTGGACGGCGAAGATGGAAAGTCGGCGATCCTGTCGGCGCCGCTCGCGCTGCTCAGCCTGAACTCGCTGGCGAAGGAATATCCCGCCGAGGTGCGCGAACGCTTGAAAGATGTGAACCGGATGCTGGTGATCGAGGTCACGAATCCGGACGAGGTGTTTGAGATCGCCGAGAAACGGAAGTTCAGGCTGCTGGCCGACTTGAGCAGTTCTACGACGCCTAAGACCCCTACGGCCCCTACGACAAATGAGCGCACCTTTTCGCTAGAGTTGCCGGGGGAAATCGTCCTCACGATTCATGGCCGGCCCGAGGAGGTTGGGGCCACGATCGAAGGGCAACTGAACGCGGCGGGAAAGCGCTTTGCCATCGTGGTCTCGCGCTTCAACTCTTTCATCACCGAACGGCTGCTGCAGGGAGCGCTCGACGGCCTGCGACGCGCCGGCGCGGAGAACGAGGACATTGCGCTGGTCCGCGTTCCCGGGTCGTTTGAAATTCCCTCCGCCGCCCGCACGCTCGCGGAAACGAAGAAGTATGACGCGATCATCTGCATTGGCTGTCTGCTGCGCGGCGACACGCCGCATTACGACGTGCTTGTGAACGAGGTGACCCGGGGGATCGGGCAGTCGGCGCAGGAGACTGGGGTGCCGCATGCGTTTGGAGTGCTGACGTGCGAGACGCTGGAGCAGGCGATCGATCGCGCCGGACTAAAGATGGGCAACAAGGGATTGGAGGCGGCGCTGGCGGCGGTGGAGATGGCGAATCTGAAAAGAGCAGTCGTTAGTCGTTCGTCGCTGGTCGTTGGCAAAGGCAAAACCGTCGCTGGTCGTCGGTCGTCAGTCGTTGGGAAAGGCAAGAACAAGAGCAACAAGCGGAAGCGTTGACTCCACACATTTGATTCCACTCATCGCGTGATCCGACCCTGTACACTTAAGGACGAATCGCGAACGACCAACGACTAACGACTAGCGACTAGCGACTGTCCATGGGCACTCGACGCAAATCCCGGGAACTGGTTCTGCAGATGCTGTTTCAGGCGGACATGGGGAAGCAGACGCCGGAGCTGGTCCGAAAGACGTTCTGGGCCGAACGGACCAACGTGGAGGACGAAGTGCGCGGGTTCGCCGACGATCTGTTTCGCTTGGCCAGCGACCGGCTGCTGGAGATCGACGGGCTGATTGGGAAGCACACGCAGCACTGGCGCATGGACCGGATGGCGACGGTGGACCGCAATGTGCTGCGGGGAGCGGTGGCCGAGTTTCTGGGATATCCGGCGACGCCGCATGCGGTGGTGATCAACGAGGCGCTCGAAATTGCGCGCAAGTTTTCCACGCCGGAGTCGGTGCAGTTTATCAATGGCGTGCTGGATAGTGTGGGGAAAGAGGTAGGGCCGTAGAAAAGCTGTCAGCTCTCAGCTGTCAGCTTTCCGTTGAAAGTCAGGCGGTTCATTTTTCGTGTGCGCCACTTCCTGGCGCACACCGTCAGCCAAAATCCATGTTAGCTGTCAGCTCTCGGCTGTCAGTAAAACCGTCTTCGATCACTGTGGTCTGATGGCGACTAAATTGGGGAGGCAGAGCGGCGCCGTGCCGCCCTGGCTGTTGCACATGTTGGGGTTGTTGGCGTCGTTGATGTTGGCAAAGGGGACCTGCTGGAAGTCGCCCTGACCTTTGGTGCAGGCGCTGGTGCAAACGATGTGCACCGAGCCGGCGGCGCAGGTTGTTCCGTCATACACATCGCAGGCGGCGACGTAGACCTGGCTTCCGTCGGGGGAAGCGGAGGCGGAGAGCGGGGTGCTGCCGCCGACGAGGGGAATGGAAGTCGTGGTCCCACTACCCACGTTGAAAAGAAGTACAGCGGAAATATTGTTGGCGACGAGAATGACCGCGGTGCCGTCGGCTACGAGCTGCGCATAGAGAGGAGTGAAATTGCCCTGGCCGAGGTTGTAGGACTGCACTGCGCCGAAAGTCACGGACGGATCATTACACGTGAACTGACCATCCAGCAGAGGATTCTGCTTGTCGGAGGCCGTGAAAATGTCGATGTTCGGCGGAGCGACCGCGATTATGTGCTGCGCGTCCGGCGACGGGAAAATCTGAGTCGGGGTGCCGGGGGTGGTCACAAAGCCCAGGCTGCCCTGGGGAAGTTGGGGATTGCAGGTAGAAAAGCCGGAAATCGAAGTTCGCGCGGGTGTTCCCGCGATGTAGGCGAAGCTGCCATCCGCCGAGAATTTGACGTCGCTTGCGGAGGTCGCGATCGGCACCGGGGTGAGCGCGTCCACGGTGGAGTAGACGTACATATTGCCGGCGTTGGTAAGCATGAAGAGTTTTAGCTGATCGGGAGAGAAGGCGGCGGCGGTGACGGTTTCGCCGGGGATGATGAGGTTCACGCTGGTGCTGCCATTGTAGATGTAGACCTGGCTGGGGGTGGAAACGGTGTCGGAAACGACCACCAGTTTGCCATCGTTGGAGATGGTGAGCACTCGGCCGCACAAGGCAATGTCGCACGGTGTCGAGACGTTGGAGACCAAGGAAACGGTCGAGCCGCTTTTGCTGGTGACATCCAGGTACATCAGACCCTGATCGCTTCCGAGGTAGAGGCGCGACGACGACAGATGGTTAAACATCATGGAATTGGGAGTGCGGGGCACGCTTACGATGGATACGATGGAGGTGATGGGGGTGGTTCCAGGGGTCACCGCGAACAACGCGCTGGTGCAGCCGAGGGCGTTCCCGCAGTCGGTGGTCGCCGCCCAGGCGGTATAGGTGGGCGGCGTCGTGGAGGTAGAAGTAACGTCAACCGAGATCGTGCCATAAGCTTTCGTCACGTTCGGCGGCTGGCATTTTGTGGGAGGGTCGGCCGCGTTGTAGTCGCTGGCATAGATGGGGAGACTGGGTAGAACTCCGATATTGCAGGACGGAGGAGTGCAGGAAGCAAAGAGGGTGGTGCCGCCGAGATTGTTGCGGGCGGTGGCACTGTTGCTCACCGCGCTGCTGGTGGTGCTGCTGAAAGCCGCAACTTCAGGATTGGTCGTGCTCCAGGTGAGGGGCGCGCTGGTAAGGGGGGTGTTATTGGCGACGCCGCACAACGTATCGACCGAGATAGCCGTGATGGGTATGCTGGCGCCGGTGTTTACGGTGATCGAGTTTCCTCCAAGGTTCTGGCCTGCGAACTGGAGGTAGATGGCTTGGATCAGGCAGGTCGTGTAGGGATAGGGGTCGCTGGCGACCCCGGAGCCGGTGGCCACAAGATTGGTGATGCCGGGCGATGCGGCCGTGACCTGAACCTGGTTGAGCACGTTGGGCTGGGCTGCCGACACGATGGGAGTTGTGGTGACTACACCGCTATTGCTCGACGACCAGGTTATGGGGCCGACGCTGTTGCTGATGTCCCCATAGATAGTGCTGTAGGCGACCCCCGCATAATCCCAGGTTTGCCCCTGCGAGAAGCAGTCGTGCTGCGGCGGCCCTTGGGGGTCGAGGCGGCGGATCTGAATGCTGTCGATGTGCTGGTGGACGTAGACGGTAGTGGTCGGGCTGGAGACGCCGTTGATGACAGCGTTTACCGTGGCGATTCCGGGACTGCCGGCACTGCACATACTGCCAGTCTGGTCCCATGTGCCGGCGCAAGCGTTCCCATTGACGGTGATCGTGAGTGGCGCGGGGGCGATCGTACCGGGCGGAACTCCAACAACATATTGAATGTTGATGCCGAGGACGGCGTGGCCGGAGGTGTCCTTGCCGGTGGCGGCAAAGAATTGAGTGCCACCCACTTCGATGGAGATGATGTTGGCGGGGCTCAGCGTAACACTTTGCACGCCTCCGTTGCCGAAGTTGGTGCTGCTCTTGCCGAGGCAACCGGTAAGGGCGACGACGAAAGTGATGGCCAAGGTAAGTAGAAAACCGGAGCCGCAACGATGCATGAACCCTCCTCGCGTCCGTTTGCCGGACGCGAGCATAATATGGTCAGGTGGAAAACTGTCAGTGTAGAAGGTAAGGCGCCAGGTTTCAAGGATTCAGGGTTTCAAAGTTTCATGGACACTGTGCAGCCGATGAACGCTCGCGGGCGACTTGAAAACCCTGAAACCCTGAAACTTTGAAACCTGGTTGTTCCCGCTCTTTCTTCGATGCTTCGAAGAGAGGTTGACGATGTGCGAGGTAGTTGTTATTATCAAACGGTTCCGCGAGTTAAGTCTGGCTTGCCTGTGTACGGCAGTCCTGTCGGATGCGCAACCTGCGCTGGCGACAGGCTCCGGGAAAATCTTGGCTGAGCTTTGAAGAAATACGTACCCGGTTGGAATTGGAATCGGGACGCCCTCGCTGAAACGTCCTGCGAAAACCTTTGCGCCCGGGGTATGAAGCAAAAAGTCTGCGGGTCACGCGAGGCTATGCAGGGGGAAAGCAGACGAAACGGAACGCCTCCGAACCTGGTCGGGTGAGGCGTGGCGTCACCGTCGTCGGCGATTTAGCCTGAGCGGGAATTGAACGAATTCTCCCCGGCATTGGTAATGCTGCGCGGGGAGAGCATGGCCGGGGGCGCTTCAGCCTGTGCCAGCCCTGGAGACGAAGGGCAGTTTGCGTCTCTTAAGCGTCTTTCGGGTGAGAGACGTATGCGGAGACGGGGCAAGCCCCGTCTCTACGGGATCGTGGGTTACGACGTGGGTTACGAAAATGTGCAGTAGAGACGCGGCGTGCCGCGTCCGGGAGTGGCAAGAGTGCCTACTTTTAATCAGCTGGTGAAATTCGGCCGCGAGCGGACCCGGTATAAGACGGCGAGTCCGGCTCTGCAATCGTGTCCGCAGAAGCGCGGCGTGTGCACGCGCGTGTATACCCAGACGCCGAAAAAGCCGAACTCGGCGCTGCGTAAAGTGGCGCGCGTTCGCCTGACCAATGGAATCGAAGTCACGACGTATATCCCGGGCGTCGGCCATAACCTGCAGGAGCACTCGATTGTGCTGATCCGCGGGGGCCGTGTGAAGGATCTGCCGGGCGTGCGTTATCACGTGGTGCGCGGAACCCTTGACGCGACCGGCGTCGCAGGCCGTAACCAGGGGCGCTCGAAGTACGGCACGAAACGCGCCAAGAAAGCATAAATCAGTTGCCAGTGGTCAGTGGCCGGTTGCCAGTGACCGCAGCAAAACAAAAAACTGAAAGCTGAGAGCTAACGAACATGCCACGCAAAGGACACACTCCGAAACGCACGGTCGAGGCCGATCCCATCTACGGATCGGACCTGGTGACGAAGTTCATCAACTCGATGATGTGGCAGGGAAAGAAGTCGACTGCCGAGGGCATTTTTTATAAGTCGCTCGAAAAGTTGAAGGAAAAGGGCGGCGACGAGCCCCTGAAGCTCTTCACCAAGGCGGTCGAGAACGCCAAGCCGTTGCTGGAAGTGAAGACGCGGCGCGTGGGCGGCGCGAACTACCAGGTGCCGATCGAAGTAGGTCCCGACCGCAGGACGTCGCTGGCCATCCGCTGGATCGTGAGCTATGCGCGCGGCCGCGGCGAAAAGGGAATGATCGAGAAGTTGACCAACGAGTTGCTCGACGCCTCGAACGGCAAAGGCGCTGCCATCAAGAAGAAAGAAGACGTGCATCGTATGGCGGAAGCGAACAAGGCCTTCGCGCATTACCGGTGGTAGAAGAGCTGCGAGCCTCGGGCCGCGAGCTGCGAGCAAGAAGCTAACGACTCACGACCGACGACCAACGACAGATTTTCGGAGTCCCAGAAAGAGTTAAGAGCCGTGCCCAGAACAGTCCCATTAGAGCGTTGCAGGAACATCGGCATCATGGCCCACATCGATGCCGGGAAGACCACGACGACGGAGCGCATCCTGTTTTATACGGGAAAGACGCACCGTATCGGCGAGGTCCACGAAGGCACGGCCATCATGGACTGGATGGAGCAGGAGCAGGAGCGCGGCATCACCATTACGTCGGCGGCGACGACCTGTACCTGGCGCGATATCCGCATCAACATTATCGATACGCCCGGCCACGTCGACTTTACGGCCGAGGTGGAGCGCTCGCTGCGCGTGCTGGACGGCGCCGTCGCCGTGTTTGACGCGGTGCACGGGGTGCAGCCGCAATCGGAAAAAGTATGGCGGCAGGCGGACAAGTACGGCGTTCCGCGAATTTGTTTCATTAACAAAATCGACAAGATGGGCGCCGATTTCGAGCGGGCCATCGATACTCTGCGCAAGCGCCTCAACGCCAAGCCGGTCGCGATTCAAATTCCCATCGGACAAGAAGACAAGTTTCGCGGAGTGGTGGATGTGGTCGCCATGAAAGCCGTCATCTGGGCAGACGAGACTATAGGCGCGGAGTATGAGACCACCGACATTCCCGCGGACCTGCGGAAAAAGGCTGAGGCGTTTCATACGCAGCTGGTCGAAACCGTCGCCGAGAACGATGACGAGATTCTGCACAAGTTTCTGGAAGGCGAAGCGATTTCCGCGGACGAACTCAAGGCGTCGCTGCGCAAGTCTACGATCGGGCTGAAGTTGTTTCCGGTGGTGGTGGGAACGGCATTCAAGAATAAAGGCATACAGCCGTTGCTGGATGCGGTGGTGGATTACCTGCCCTCGCCGCTCGACACGAAAGAGACGAATGGCCTCGATCCCGACACCGGGAAGACGATCACGCGCAAAGCTGACGACGACGATTCTTTTTCGGCCTTGGCATTCAAGATCATGGCCGACCCGTATGTCGGCCAGTTGACGTTTATCCGGGTGTATTCGGGACAGTTGAAGTCGGGCGAGTCGGTGCTGAACTCGCGTACCCAGAAGCACGAGCGCATTGGGCGCCTGCTCAAGATGCACGCCAATAAGCGGGAAGACATCCAGGAAATTCTCGCCGGCGACATCTGCGCGGCCGTGGGCCTCAGAAACGTCAGTACGGGCGACACGATCTGCAACGAGAAGCACCCCATCACGCTCGAGTCGATCGTGTTTGCCGTGCCAGTGATTTCGGTGGCCGTCGAGCCGAAGACCAAAGCCGATCAGGAAAAGATGGGCATGGCCCTCGCCAGACTGGCGCAGGAAGATCCGACCTTCAAAGTCCATACCGATCCGGATAGCGGACAGACGATTATCAGCGGCATGGGTGAGTTGCATCTGGAAATCATCGTCGACCGCATGATGCGCGAGTACAAGGTCGAAGCCAACGTCGGCAAGCCGCAGGTGGCATATCGCGAGACCATTCGCAGGCACGCGGAAGCGGAAGGCAAGTACATCCGGCAGACCGGCGGCCGCGGCCAGTACGGACACGCGAAGATTTATCTCGACCCGAACGAGCCCGGCAAGGGCTACGAATTCATCAACGAGATCGTGGGCGGCACGGTGCCGAAGGAATACATCAAGCCGATCGACCAGGGCATGCAGGAGGCCATGGAAGGCGGCGTTCTCGCCGGCTATCCGATGGTCGACATCAAGGCGACCCTTTACGACGGCAGCTACCACGATGTCGATTCGAACGAAATGGCGTTCAAGATCGCCGGCTCCATGGCCTTTAAAGAAGCGGCGCGCAAGGCGAGCCCGGTGATTCTGGAGCCGGTGATGGCGGTTGAAGTAGTGACGCCCGAAGATTACGCAGGAACGATCATGGGCGACCTGAGTTCGCGTCGCGGACGCATCGAAGGCATGGAGCACCGCGCCGGCTCGCAGGTGATCAAGGCCATCGTTCCGTTGGCGGAGATGTTCGGCTACGCGACGCATATGCGCTCATCGACGCAGGGACGCGCCGAGTACTCGATGCATTTTGCGCGGTATGAAGAAGCCCCGCGTCACGTGGCGGAAGAGATCATCGCCAAGACGCAGGGGAAAACGGCGTCGAGGTAGCGCCGGCGTCTCGCCGGCTTTAAGGTCGGCGAAGGGCGCAGTTGGCGGAAGAGTGGCTCAATGGCAGCTTCGTTTGAGCAGCGGTTGTAAGGCCCGATGAGTTCGATTCGAAACTTGGTTTGACGCGGGCGGGACGCCCGTTAGAAAGCCAGCGGGACGCCGGCGCTACAAAAGGAAAGAGCAAATGGCAAAGGAAAAATTTGAACGGAATAAGCCGCACTGCAACGTAGGGACGATTGGCCACATCGACCATGGCAAGACGACGTTGACGGCGGCCATCACCAAGGTATTGCAGAAGCACAACCCGAAGATCGTGTTCCGGTCGTTCGATTCGATCGATAACGCTCCAGAAGAGAAGGCGCGCGGCATCACGATCGCCACGGCGCACGTCGAGTACGAGACGGCGAACCGGCATTATGCGCACGTCAACTGTCCCGGCCACGCCGACTACATCAAGAACATGATCACGGGCGCGGCGCAGATGGATGGCGCCATCTTAGTTGTCGCGGCGACCGACGGTCCGATGCCGCAGACGCGCGAGCACGTGCTCTTGGCGCGCCAGGTGGGCGTTCCTTACATTGTGGTGGCGCTGAACAAGTGCGATGCGGTCAACGATCCCGAGTTACTCGACTTAGTGGAGCTCGAAGTACGCGAGTTACTCAAGAGCTATCAGTTTCCGGGAGACGATGTGCCGGTGGTGCGACTCTCCGCCCTCCTCGCCTTGAACGGCGACGAGAAGTGGGAGAAGCAGATCGACGCCCTGATGGAAGCGGTGGACAAGAGCGTGCCGCAGCCGGCACGCGAGTTGGAGAAGCCGTTCCTGATGCCGATCGAAGATATTTTTTCGATTCAGGGGCGGGGCACGGTGGTGACGGGACGGATCGAGCGCGGCAAGGTCAAGGTGGGCGAGGAAGTGGAAATCGTCGGCTTCCGGGAGACGCGCAAGACGGTGGTGACAGGCGTGGAGATGTTCAAAAAGCAGCTGGACGAAGGCATGGCGGGGGACAACGCCGGCCTGTTGCTGCGCGGCATCGCGAAAGAAGATGTGGAGCGCGGGATGGTCTTGGCGAAGCCGGGATCGATCACGCCGCACACGAAGTTCAAGGCGGAGGTGTACATCCTGACGAAAGAAGAAGGCGGGCGGCACACGCCATTCTTCAAGGGATACCGCCCGCAGTTTTATTTGCGCACCACGGACGTGACAGGAGTGGCGGAGTTGCCGGCGGGGACGGAGATGGTGATGCCAGGAGACAACGTGAGCCTGGTGATCGAGCTGATCACGCCGGTGGCAATGGAAAAGGGCTTGCGGTTCGCGATCCGCGAAGGCGGGCATACGGTGGGCGCGGGCACGATCGCGGAGATTGTGACGTAATTTGTGTGGTGGCAGGGCTTTGCCCCGCCGGGACGGGGCGGAGGCCCCGTCCCCACACAAGATTTTCGGTAGTGGAAGTTAATTCGCGGCTTGTAGCTCGCCGCCAGATCTTTCCTTCCGGGTGAGCCGGGAGGGGTAAAGAGAGAAAAACAGTGACTGGAAAAGAAAGAATTCGCATCCGGTTGAAAGCCTACGACTACCGCATCCTGGACCAGTCGACGGGCGAGATCGTGGAGACGGCTAAACGTACCGGCGCGCAGATCGCGGGGCCGATTCCGCTGCCCACGATGAAGAACAAGTACTGCGTGCTGCGGTCGCCGCACGTGGATAAGAAGTCGCGGGAGCAGTTTGAAATCCGCACCCACAAGCGCCTGCTCGATATTCTGGAGCCGACGCAGCAGACAGTCGATGCGCTGATGAAGCTCGATCTGCCGGCGGGCGTGGACGTGGAGATCAAGGCGTTCGGGAAAGAGCACAAATAGTCGTTGGTCGTTCGTCGCTGGTCGTTCGGCAGCGACGGTTTTCAAACGACTAACGACTAACGACCAACGACTTCAAGTCGAAGGCACCCAGCCAATAGCCGCCGTTGAATGATCGGCGAGCCATGCTGGGAACGGAGAAGGAAATGGCGAGAGTTACGGGAATTCTGGGCAAGAAGGTTGGCATGACGCAGCTCTTCGATTCGAAGGGCGATGTGCGGCCGGCGACGGTGTTGCAGGCGGGGCCGTGCGTGATCACGCAGCACAAGACCCAGACCAAAGACGGCTACGAGTCGGCGCAGATTGGCCTGGTCGAATTTGTGAAGGAAAAAAAGCTGACCAAACCCATGCGCGGACACTTTGCCAAACACAACCTGCCGCCGGTGAAATTTGTGCGGGAAGTTGCTGTCGAAGTCGACGCTCCGGGCGAGACGACCGAGGGTGTGCTGAAACCTGGCGACCGCATCCTGGTCGATATTTTCGAGAACGAGCGTTTTGTCGACATCGTCGGAGTGAGCAAGGGCCGCGGGTTTCAGGGGGTGGTGAAGCGGCATCACTTTGCGGGTGGTCCGAAGTCGCACGGTTCGATGTTTCAGATTACGGGTTCGATTGGTTCGTCGGCATTTCCCTCGCGTGTGTTCAAGGGAATGCGGATGTCGGGCCACATGGGCGATGTCCGGGTAACGACGCGCAACTTGAGGATTTTGGGTGTAGATAAAGACGAAAATCTGCTGGTGGTCGAGGGCAGCGTTCCGGGTTCGAATGGCGGATACATTGTGATCAACAAGGCGAAGAAGCCGCCCCGAGAGCGCCGTGGATTTGCGGGCGCGGCGACAGTCGATCCGTTGAAGGCGGCGAAGCGGGCTTCGAAGAAGGTGTAAGTCGTGGCCGATCGGCGGGCGAGACGCCCGCCGGACACCCGGCGAGACGCCGACGCTACATGACGCCGGCGCTACATGGTGAGAGAGATATGGCAACTATTGATATTTACAATTTGAGCGGGGCCAAGGCCGGGACGATGGAACTGGCCGAAGAAGTTTTCGGCGCGGTCAACGAAGACTTGCTCTGGGAGGCGATCACGCACTATCGCGCAGCCGCACGCGCGGGCACGCATGCCACCAAGAACCGCTGGCGGGTTTCCGGATCTGGCAAGAAGCTGTGGAAGCAGAAGGGCACGGGGCGGGCGCGTATCGGCTCCATCCGTTCGCCGCTGTGGCGCCACGGCGGTACGGTGCACGGACCGCAGCCGCGCTCCTACGACTATGCCTTTCCAAAGAAGAAGCTGCTGGGCGCGCTGCGCTCGGCGCTGGCTTCGAAATTTGCCGACGGCAAGCTGATGGTGGTGACGTCGTTCGAGGTGAAAGAGCCGAAGACGAAGCTGTTTCGCGAAGCGCTCGACAAGCTGAAAGTCGATGGCACAACGCTGCTGGTGGATATTTCGACGGCGGAGAACAAGAACCTGGAGTTGAGTTCGCGCAACATCGACGGCCTCGAACTGGTGCGGGCGAACGAAGTGCACCCCTATCACATCATGCGCTACACCCACGTGGTGTTTGCGCAGCCGGCGCTCGAGAAGCTGCAGGATTCGCTAAAGAAGACGGCAACGCGGCGCCAGCACGAGGCCGAGCCGGTAGAAGAAAAAAAGAAACCGGCGCGGCGCCAGCGGAAGACTAAGGCGGAGGTGGCCTGATGAAATCCGCGTATCAGATTATTCAGAAGCCGGTGATCACCGAAAAGGGCCTCGGCATTAAAGAGACGCAGAATACGCTGGTATTCCAAGTGGCGCCGAAGGCGACGAAGACCGAGATCAAGGAAGCGGTGCAGGCGATCTTCAAGGTGAAAGTAGCTTCGGTGCGCACCGCGAATTATCCCGGGAAGGAACGGCGGCGGGGCAAGTTCACCGGCTACCGTCCGGACTGGAAAAAGGCGTACGTGCGCTTGAAGAGTGGCGAGAAGATGCCGGAGTACGCGCAGAATTTGTAATGCAGTCGTTAGTCGATGGTCGTTAGTCGTTTGGAAAATCGAATCGCGAACGACTAACGACCAACGACCAACGACAAAGAGTAGTGAGCTAGATATGGCCATTAAAACCTACAGACCGACAACGCAGACGCTGCGCTATCGCACCACGCTCGTCACCGACGACATTACGTCGAAGAAGCCGCACAAGCCGCTGGTTGAGGGCAAGTTGCGGACGGGCGGGCGGCGCAATTCCGGCGACACGACCATGCGGTTCCGGGGCGGCGGCAACAAGCGCAAGCTGCGCACGATTGACTTCAAGCGCGACAAGCACGGGATTCCGGCGACGGTCGAGACGATCGAATACGATCCCGGCCGCTCGGCGCGCATTGCCCTGCTGAGCTACGCCGATGGCGAGAAACGTTACATTGTTCAGCCCGATGGACTGAAGGTTGGGCAGAAGATTTTGAGCGGTCCCGAGGCGGACATTCTGATTGGGAACGCTCTGCCGCTGCGCAATATTCCGCCGGGCACGACGATCCACAATATCGAACTGCGTCCCGGTAAAGGCGCGCAGATGGTGCGCTCAGCTGGCGGTTCAGCGCAGTTGATCGCCAAGGAAGGCGACTACGGACTGGTGAAGTTGCCTTCTGGCGAGACCCGCAAGGTGCTGCTCGATTGCCTGGCAACCATCGGGCAGGTGGGCAACACGGACCACGAAAACGTCACATGGGGCAAGGCGGGACGCACACGCTGGGTGGGAAAGCGTCCGCATAACCGCGGCGTTTCGATGAACCCGGTGGACCATCCGCATGGCGGCGGCGAAGGCAAGACTTCGGGCGGACGTCATCCGGTAACGCCGTGGGGCCAGCCGACGCGTGGATACAAGACGCGGAACAACAAGCGGACGGATACGTTTATCGTGAACCGGAGAAAGAAAGGTTAGAAGCAAGGTTTCAGAGTTTCAAGGTTTCAACGAAAAATCGGAAGCTTCAGCCCCGATTACCGAGAGCTGAAAGCTGAGAGCTGAGAGCTGATTTTATGGCACGTTCAACAAAAAAAGGACCGTTCGTGGATGCGCAGCTAGCGACGAAAGTCGAAGCCATGAATGCGCGTAACGAGAAGAAGGTGCTGCGGACTTGGTCGCGGCGCTCGACGATTATTCCGGAGATGGTGGGACACACGATTGCCGTGCACAACGGACGGAAGTTCATTCCGGTATATGTGACCGAGAACATGGTGGGGCACAAGCTGGGCGAATTCAGCTTTACCCGTCAGTTCAAGGGGCACTCGATGAAAGCGGCGACCGAGGTCGCGGCCAAACCGGCGGGCGTGCCCGGCGGACCTGGAGCCATAGTGCCGTCGGCGCCGCCGGCACCGAAGACATAAGAACAGCTTCGAGCCGCGAGCTTCGGGCTGCGAGCTAAAGGCAAAGAGATTATGGAATTTCGAGCGGAAGCAAGATACATGCGCGTCTCGCCGCAGAAGGCGCGGCTGGTGCTGAACCTGATCAAGGGACGGCGCGTGGAAGAGGCGCGGAACACGCTGGCCTTCACCAAGAAGCGCGTGGCGGCGACGGTCGCGAAGCTGTTGCAGTCGGCGATCGATAACGCGAACTTTCTGAGCACCGAAAAGGGCCTGGATGTCGATCTCGATAACCTGTACGTGAAGCAGGCGGTGGCTAACGATGGGCCGCGCATGAAGCGGATTCGTCCGGCGCCGATGGGACGCGCCTACCATTATGTGCGGCGCATTGCACATATTGAAATCGTGCTGGCGGAGAAAAACAGGAACGGCGTGCCGGTAGGGACGGCGGCAGGCGAGAAGGCGGCTAAGCCTGCGGCTCGGCCAAAGCCGAAAGCGAAGGCGAAGACCAAGGCGCCAGCGAAGAAGAAGGCGGTTGCGAAGAAGGCAAAGGCAAAGAAGTAAGACCGTCGTTCGCTGTTCGTCGTTCGCGAAAAGCGAACAGCGGCACACTGCGAGAATTTAGGAGCACACAACATGGGACAGAAGGTTCATCCTTACGGATTCCGGCTGGGCTACACCAAGCCGTGGAAATCGCGCTGGTTTGTCGAGCGAGACTACGACAAGCTGCTGCTCGAAGACTACAAGCTCAAGACCGAGCTGAAGGAAAAGCTCAAGTCAGCGGGTGTGAGCTCGGTCGAGATCGAGCGCCCGGGCAATAAGCTGCGGATCATCATTAAGACGGCGCGCCCTGGCATCATCATCGGGCGCAAGGGCGCGGAAATCGACAAGCTAAAACAGGATCTGCAGAAGAAGACGACGCGCGAGGTGCATGTCGATATCCAGGAAGTGCACAAGCCGGAGCTCGATGCGCAGCTGGTGTCGGAATCGATTGCGCTGCAACTGGAAAAGCGCGTGGGTTTCCGGCGGGCGATGCGCAAGTCGGTGGATTCGGCGCTGCGCTTCGGATGCAAGGGCATCAAGGTGCGGGTGAGCGGGCGTCTGAATGGCAACGAAATCGCGCGTTCGGAGTGGTATCTGCAGGGGCGGTTGCCGCTGCACACGCTGCGCGCCGATATCGACTACGGTTTCACCGAGGCGCGCACAACCTATGGCGTGATTGGCGTGAAGTGCTGGGTTTACAAAGGCGAGATTCTGCCGGCCAAGAAGCGCGAAGCGACGCCGGCGCGGGAAGTTAGCACCACGGGAGCGTTTTAGAAGGTCAGAGGGCAGAAGTCAGATTGCAGAGGTTGAGAGCAGCTGACGAGAAGATTTTCCTGAGACCTGACAACTGAGAGCTGAGAGCTGATTTATGTTGATGCCGAAGAAGGTTAAGTACCGCAAGCAGCAGCGCGGGCGCATGACCGGGAAGGCCTGGCGCGGTGGCACGCTGGCTTTCGGTCAATACGGGCTGAAGGTGCTGGAACCGGGGTGGATCACGGACCGGCAGATCGAAGCGAGCCGGGTCGCGATGACGCGTTTTGTGAAGCGCGGCGGCAAGATCTGGATCCGGCTGTTTCCGGATAAGCCGGTGACGAAGAAGCCGGCCGAAACCCGTATGGGCAAAGGCAAAGGGGCTCCGGACCATTGGGTCGCGGTGGTGCGGCCGGGAAAGATTCTGTTTGAGATGGAGGGCGTTACGATCACCGACGCGAAAGAAGCCATGCGCCTCGCGTCGCACAAGCTTCCGCTGCGGACGACGTTTGTGAAACGAGAAGTGCTGTAGGAATTGCAGAGGGTAGAGGTCAGATGAAGAGCTTCGTTCGCTGTTCGTCGTTCGCGAAAATCGAATAGCGAGCAGCGAAAAGCGTACCGCAGGGTGAGAAGCGAAGTTCGTGAGCAAGAGAGTTTTTCCTGAGACCTAAGAACTGAGAACTGACTTTATGAAGGCAGAAAAGATTCGCAACTTAACCGATGTCGAGCTCAAGCACCAGGAGCGGGACTTGGCGGACCAGCTCTTCAAGCTGAAGTTCCAGATGAATATGGGACAGAGCGAGAGCCTGAAAAAGATTCGCGGGCTGCGCCGGGATATTGCGCGCGTCCAGACCGTCCTGCGCGAGCAGGAACTGGCCGGGCAGAAGACGCAGACCAAGACGGAGAAACAATAATGGCGGAAATCACGAGCCAAGTCGAAAAAGGCCAAGCGGAAAAACATTCGGGCCGCAAGATACTGATCGGCACCGTCGTCTCGAACAAGATGCAGAAGACGATCGTGGTCGAAGTGACGCGGAAGAAGGCGCATCCGATGTACAAGCGGGTGATCTCAATCCGGAAAAAGTTCTACGCGCACGACGAAAAGAACGAAGCGCACACCGGCGACACGGTTCGGATCGAAGAGTCGCGGCCGTTGTCGAAGCTGAAGCGCTGGAGGCTGAAGGAAATCGTGCGGAAGACGGCGCTGGTGCCGGAAGTTGACATCGATGCCGGTACGGGCATTTCCGCTGAGAGATAGGCGGAGAGGAGACGAACATGGCCGTAATGATGAGATCCATGCTCGAGGTCGCCGATAATTCCGGCGCGCGCAAGCTGCAGATGATCATGCCGCTCGGCGGCTCGACCGGTCTGCACGCGGGCCTGGGCGACGTGATCACGGCGAGCGTGAAGGAAGCGGCACCCGACGGTCAGGTGCAGAAGGGCAAAGTGGTGAAGGCGGTCATCGTGCGGACGCGGAAGGAGCATCGGCGGCGGGACGGGACTTATATCCGTTTCGATCAAAATGCGGCCGTGCTGATCAACGAAACCGGCGAGCCGGTGGGCACGCGCGTGTTCGGTCCGGTGGCGCGCGAACTGCGCGAGAAGAAATTTGTGAAGATTGTGTCGCTGGCGCCGGAGGTACTTTAGGTCTCAGGTGTCAGGTCGCAGGTCTCCGGAAGAGGGGGCCTGCCAACAGAGCAAGAATGAAGGACTAAGGATTCGAGATGGGAACAGCAACGACTGCCGAACATAAGCGAGTGGATATCCGCCGGAATGACACCGTGAAGGTGATGACCGGGAAGGATACGGGGAAAGAAGGGCGAGTGCTGCGCGTGTTTCCCGACGAGGGCAAGCTGCTGGTGGAGCACGTGATGACGGTGAAGAAGCATGTGCGGCCGAATCCGCAGCGCAACATCAAGGGTGGAATTGCCGAGCAGGAGCGGGCGATTCCGCTGTCGAACGTGGCCCTGGTGTGTGCGACGTGCGGTCCGGTGCGGATCGGGCATGAAGTGCGCGGCGAACGCAAGGTGAGAGTCTGCAAGAAATGCGGGACGACGCTGGATAAGTGACGCCGTTCAGCGGGCGTGAGCGAAGCGGGAGCCCGCTGGCGGCATCCTGAGCGGAGCGAAGGATCTGGCGGATGAATTTAGCGCCTCACGAACCGGTAACCACTCCGAAACCGTGATGGAGAAGGCAGCAACGACGATGGCCGACGAACAGAAAAAAGACGAGCAGAAAAAAGGCGAGCAGCAGCAAAAGAAAGCGAAGCCGGGCAAGGGCGAGCAGAAGGGGCGCGCGCCGGTCGAGGAGAAGGCTGGTCCGGAGGCTCCGCGGCATGCGGCGAAAGAGCGGCCGCGGCTGCGGGCGCGGTTTGAGAAGGAAGTTTCCGTGGCCCTGATGAAGGAACTCGAACTCAAGAACCCGATGGCCGTGCCGCGACTGAATAAGATCGTCGTGAACATGGGCGTGGGCGAAGCGACCCAGAACGCGAAACTCATCGACCCGGCCGCCAATGAACTGGGACAAATTACGGGACAGAAGCCGGTGATCACGCGGGCGAAGAAATCGATTGCGGCGTTCAAGGTGCGCGAGGGGATGCCGATTGGGGCGATGGTGACGCTGCGCGGCGACCGCATGTACGAATTTTTCGACCGCTTGGTGAGCATCGTGCTGCCGCGAGTGCGCGACTTCCGCGGAGTCTCGACGAAGTCGTTTGATGGACGCGGCAATTACACGCTGGGCCTGCACGATCAGCTGATTTTTCCGGAGATTGACTACGCGAAGGTAGACAAACTGAAAGGCATGAACGTGACCATCGTGACCACGGCGCGGTCCGATGACCAGGCGCGTTCGCTATTAAAACATCTGGGGATGCCGTTTAGGGCGTAGCGCCGCCGTCTCGGCGGCCCTTGGGCGGGCGGGACGCCCGCCGGACAGCCGGCCAGAGGCCGGCGCTACAAGTAGAAGGTTAGGAGCGAATTTGGCAACTACAGCAAAACGAGTAAAGGACGCTAGGAAGCCGAAGTTCTCGACGCGCAAGCATAACCGCTGCAAGATCTGCGGACGTCCGCGAGCCTATTTACGGAAATTTGGCCTGTGCCGTCTGTGTTTCCGGCAACTGGCGCTGCGGGGCGAGATCCCCGGAGTTTCGAAGTCGTCCTGGTAAGAATCAGTCGTTGGTCGTCAGTCGGTAGTCGTTTGCTGACGACCAGCGACTAACGACTAACGACTGACTAGGACAGAAGCAAGCTGCCGCAGGTTCTCCGCAGAACGCGGAGCGAACGGGCGGCTCGAGGAGAAGCAAACGATGAGGTTGACCGATCCGGTCGCAGACATGCTGACGCGCATCCGCAACTCGATCCGCGCACGGCACCAGAAGGTTGATATACCAGCTTCCAAGCTGAAGACGGAGATTGCCCGCATCCTGAAGGAAGAGGGCTATATCGCGAACTTCAAGCCGGCGGAAGAAGAGGGCCACAAGGTCCTGCGCGTGTATCTGAAGTACGGCAACAACAACGAGGCGGTAATTACGAACTTGGAGCGCGTGTCGCGTCCGGGCTGCCGCGTCTATGTGCGCCGCACCGAGATTCCGCGAGTCCTCGGCGGGATGGGAATCAATATCCTGACCACGCCGAAGGGCGTGATGACCGGACGCCAGGCGCGTAGGCAGGGCCTGGGCGGCGAGTTACTTTGCGAGATTTGGTAGAGGAAGAAGCTGTTAGCTCTTAGCTTTTAGCCTTTAGCTAAAGCGGATGCAACAGCCAAGAAAAAGCCAAGAGCTAAAAGCCAAAGGCTAAGAGCTGACCTTATGTCACGAATTGGAAAAAAGCCGATCGCGATCCCGAAGGGCGTGACGGTCAAGATCGAAGGCAATACGGTGATGGTCCAGGGCCCGAAAGGCAAGCTGGATACGTCTCTTCCGCCCGGCATCAAGATGGAGCAGAAGGACGGCAACCTGGTGGCGATTCGCCCGGACGACGCCCACTCTGCAGTGCACGGACTGGCGCGCGCGCTGGTCAATAACGCTGTCGATGGCGTGACCAAGGGCTGGACGAGGGAGCTGGAAATCGTCGGCATCGGCTACCGCGCGGAGATGAAAGGCAAGGGGACGGTGGTGTTCAGCCTCGGCTATTCGCACCCGATCGAGTATCCGCTGCCGACGGGCGTCGATTGCGCGGTGGATGCGAAGCTGACGAAGCTGACGCTGAACGGCATTGACCGCCAGAAAGTCGGCCAGGTGGCGGCGGAGATGCGGTCGCTGCGTCCGCCCGATCCGTATAAGAACAAGGGCGTGCGCTACGCCGGCGAGCGCTTGAAGAAGAAGGTTGGCAAGACGGGAGCTAAGTAAGAGTCGATGGTCGGTAGTCGTTGGCAAACGAGGCTCGCGAACGACTGACGACCGACGACTAACGACTGACTTGAGGTTTTTAACATGCTTAGAATCGCTTCAAAGAATCAGACGCGGCAGCGGGTGCATGATCGTATCCGGAAGAAAGTGATGGGTACCGAGGAGCGTCCGCGGCTGAATGTGTACCGGTCGCTCAACCACATTTACGTGCAGTTGATTGACGACCTGAAGGGCGTCACGCTGGCGGCGGCTTCGACCGCGGACGACCGCAAGGGTGCGCGCGTGACCGGCGGCAACGTAGCGTCGGCGAAGATGGTGGGGAAAAAGATTGCCGAACTGGCCAAACAGAAAGGCTTCACCAAGGTGGTATTCGATCGTGGTGGCTACATCTACCATGGCCGGGTCAAAGCGGTGGCCGATGCGGCGCGCGAAGCGGGACTGCAATTTTAGTCGTTAGTCGCTGGTCGTTAGTCGTTCGGAGAGTACAGTAGCGCGAACGACTAACGACTAACGACCAACGACAAAGACAGAAACGAGATTTCAGAATGCCAAGAGTTACCAAAAAACTCGATGCAGGTTCTTTCCAGTTAAAAGACCAGGTGGTCTCGATTAACCGGGTGACGAAAGTGGTTAAGGGCGGCAAGAACATGTCGTTCGCGGCGCTGGTGGTGGTGGGCGATCCTTCGGCGGCGGTGGTCGGTTTCGGATCCGGCAAAGCGAAGGAAGTTCCGCAGGCTATCCGCAAGGGGATTGAGGCGGCGAAGAAAAACCTGATGCGGATCAACCTGACGCAGACGACGGTGCCGCATGCGGTGCTGGGACGTTTTGGCTCGGGCATGGTGCTGCTGAAGCCGGCTCCGGAAGGCACGGGCGTGATTGCGGGAGGAGCGGTGCGGGCGGTGATGACCTCGGCGGGCGTCCAGAATGTGCTGACCAAGTCGATTGGCACGAACAATCCGCACAACGTGATCAAAGCCACGTTCGAGGCGCTGAAGAAACTCAAGAACCGGGAACACGTCGCGGAGTTGCGGGGCAAGTCGGTACAGGAGTTGTAGCAAAGCTAGTCGTTGGTCGTCGGTCGTTAGTCGTTCGCGAACGACCGACGACTAACGACCAAACGACCGAGGAAGTGAAATGACAACTCAGACATCGAAATCGGTGGAGAGCGGCAAGATCCAGTTGAAGTGGGTGCGGTCGATGATCTGCACTCCTGAAAAACATAGGAAAGTTGTCAAGGGGCTGGGATTCACCCGGCTGAACCAGGTGATTGTGCGTCCGGACACGGCTGCGATCCGCGGCATGGTCAAGAAGATCCCGCATCTGGTGGAAATCGTGAAGTAAGGTCTTAGGTGTTAGGTCTCAGGAACGTGGTTTTGGATTTTCCTAAGACCTGGGACCTAAGACCTGACACCTAGGATTTTATTATGAATTTATCAACGATACGTGCACCCAAGAAGTCAACGGAGAAGAAGAAGCGAGTGGGACGCGGCATGGGGTCCGGCATGGGCAAGACTTCGACGCGCGGCCACAAGGGACAGTGGTCCCGTTCGGGCGCGCGTCTGATACGCGGGTTCGAAGGCGGCCAGATGCCGTTGCACCGGCGTGTGCCGAAGCGCGGATTCACGAACATTTTCCGCGAGGAATACGACGTCGTGAACCTCGATCGTCTGGCAGCGCTCGGCGAAACTGAAATCACGCCCGAGGTGCTGAAGAAGGCGGGTGTGGTGAATGGCAGGCAGCCGGTCAAGATCCTGGGCAATGGCGAATTGACGGCGGCGATTACCGTGCATGCGCACAAGTTTTCGAAGTCGGCGCAGGAAAAAATCACCAAAGCGGGCGGCAAGTGTGAGGTCTTGCAGTAATGCTGGATAAGCTGGCGAACATCTTCCGAGTTCCCGACCTGCGCAAGCGCGTGCTGTTCACGCTCGGCCTGCTGGCGGTGTATCGCATCGGCGGCCACATCCCGACGCCCGGAATCAACGGCGACCGTCTGGCGGCGTTCTTCGAGCAGAACCGGGGCTCGGTGCTGGGCTTCGTGGATCTGTTCAGCGGCGGCAACCTGCGGCGGCTCACGATTTTCGCCCTGGGCATCATGCCGTACATCACCGCGTCGATCATTTTGCAGTTGCTGACGGTGGTCTATGAGCCGCTCGCCAAGTTGCAAAAAGAAGGCGAAATGGGCCGCAAGAAAATCACCCAGTGGACGCGTTATCTCACCGTGGTTTTGAGCGCGGTACAGTCGTTCGGCATTGCCATCAGCTTGCAGAAAGCGGGCGATTTCGTCAACACTCCCGGGCCCAGCTTCATCCTGATGACCATGCTGACGCTGACCACGGGC
The DNA here is from genome assembly GCA_963797885.1 of uncultured Acidobacteriaceae bacterium. Classification (GTDB taxonomy): domain Bacteria; phylum Acidobacteriota; class Terriglobia; order Terriglobales; family Acidobacteriaceae; genus Acidiflorens. The sequence continues at coordinate 53,752 of CAWCRQ010000053.1, forward strand.
AGCGCTTTCATCATGTGGCTGGGTGAGCAGATCACCGAGCGTGGCATCGGCAACGGCATGTCGCTCTTGATTTTTGCCGGCATCGTGGTCGGTCTGCCGCGCGGCGTCATCGATCTCTACCAGAAGGCGCAGACCTCGGCTTGGGGAGTATTCACGGCCCCGGCCATCCTGATGCTGCTGGTGCTGATGATCGCAGTGGTGGCATTTATCGTATTCGTCGAGCGCAGCGAGCGCCGGATTCCGGTGCAGTATGCCAAGCGCGTGGTTGGACGAAAGGTAATGGGAGGGCAATCGACGCACCTGCCGCTGCGGGTGAATGCCGGCGGCGTAATGCCGGTGATTTTCGCGTCTTCGATTCTGGCTTTGCCGCAGATGTTGGGTGCGGCGTTCCACAACAACAAGGTGGTCGGCCCGGTTCTGGACGCGATGAAATGGGGCGAACCGCTGTACACCTTGCTTTATGCCACAGGAATCGTTTTCTTTGCCTACTTCTATATCTCGATCGTGTTCAATCCCAACGAGGTTGCGGACAACATGCGGAAGTGGGGAGGTTTTATTCCCGGCATCCGGCCCGGGAAGCGGACTTCGGACTTTATCAACGATGTTCTCACCCGCATCACGCTGGTGGGCGCGCTCTACCTGATTTTGATTTCGCTGATTCCGGAGTGGATGATTGCGGGCATCAAGCTCAATCACCTTCCGCTGCTGGGGCGGGTCTTTGAGAACCTGCCAACCTGGGTCACGAACGGTTTGGGCGTTAACTTTTATTTTGGCGGAACCTCGCTGCTGATCGTGGTCGGAGTTGCAATGGATACGGTTACGCAGATTGAGGCGCAGCTGATCATGCGGCACTACGATGGCTTCACGCCGCGCAGTGGACGGATTCGCGGCCGCCGGGTCTGGTGATAAGGAAAAGTTCTCAGTTCCCGGTTCTCAGTTCTCAGTGAGAAGCGAGGGAATTAATACTGAGAACTGATTTTGTGGCGCGCAGCCTGGCGCTGTTTCCGCGAGGGGAAATACGAGTAAAAGGGATCATTATTGATGGCCAATGAAAATGAGACCGCACGAAATATTGGACCCGTGATTATTCTGGGGCCTCCCGGAGCCGGGAAGGGCACCCAGGCCAAACGGATCGTCGGCCGTTACGGTATCCCGCAAATATCGACGGGTGATCTTTTACGGGATCACGTAGGGCGTGGCACCAAGCTCGGCCTGGAAGCCAAGGCGATCATGGCGCGAGGCGATCTGGTTCCGGACGAGTTGATATACGGCATCGTGGCCAGCCGGCTGCGGGAAGCCGATTGTCAACGGGGATTTGTGTTGGATGGCTTTCCCCGGACAGCCGCCCAGGCACGATGGCTGGACGGTGTGCTGGAAAAAGAGATCTTCGATAAATCGCTCAGCGACAAATCGGGGAAGTGTCCGCCGCCGATTGTGATCCAGTTGCTCGTGGACTATAATCAATTACTGCTACGGCTCACCGGGCGGCGTTCGTGTCCTACCTGTGGACGGCTCTATAACATTCACTTTCAGCCCCCTCTCGTCGACGAGTTGTGCGATGTAGACGGATCCAAGCTGTTGCTCCGCAGCGACGACCGCGAAGACGTGATTTCGGAGCGATTGGCTGCCTATGACAGCCAGACCAAACCGGTAGCGGATTACTACCGGGCGCAGCGGCGGCTGGTAGCGGTCAATGCGGATCGGACGATGGACGAGATTGCGGCGCAGATTTTTGGCGTGATTGACAGGCATGGCCAGGATGCTAGTGGCGGAACTGCGAAGTTAGAGTCAGCGAGCTAGGGTCGACGAGGTTAGAATCGAAGTTAGCGTCGGCGAAGCTAGAATGAATTATGAGTTTTGGAGAAGACCGGATCATCCGCAAGTCGCCGGAAGAGATCGAAAAGATGAGGCGGAGCGGCAAGATGGTCCGCCAGGTTCTGAACCACTTAAAAACGCTGGTGGCGGCCGGCGTTACGACCATGGACCTGGAGAAGGCCGCCGAGAAACTGATCGCGGAACTCGGGGCCGCGCCGGCGTTCAAGGGATATTACGGCTATCCCTGTGTGCTGTGCACTTCGATCAATGAAGAGATCGTGCACGGGATCCCGTCGGAAAAGCGGGCGCTGAAGGCGGGAGACATCGTTTCCATCGACTGCGGCGTGGTCTGCGATGGCTATTACGGAGACGCTGCCATCACCGTGCCGGTGGGCGAGGAGCTGACCGCGGAACTGAAGAAGCTGCTCGAAGTGACTGAGGCTTCGCTGTACAAGGGCATCGAGCAGGTAAGAATCGGCAACACTGTCGGACACGTGGGCTCGGCGATCCAGAAGCTCGTGGAGGCGAACGGGTTCAGCGTGGTACGGGAATTTGTGGGGCATGGCATCGGGACGAAGCTGCATGAAGCGCCGCAGATTCCGAACTTTGGCAAGAAGGGCCAGGGCGCGGAGCTGACCGAAGGCATGGTGCTGGCGATTGAGCCGATGGTGAACTCGGGCGGTCCCGAGACCAAGGTTTTGAGCGACAAGTGGACGGCTGTAACCGCGGACGGCAGTTACAGCGCGCACTTTGAACATTGCGTGGCGGTAACCAGAAAAGGGCCGATGATTTTGACGCAATAGAGGCTCTTAGCTTTTAGCTCTTGGCTTTTAGCTGAAGGCCAAGAGCTAACAGCTAAAAGCGTTTTAAGGAGTCGATGAGTAAAGAAGACGCGATTGAAGTGATGGCAACGGTCGTCGAACCGCTGCCCAATGCCATGTTCAAGGTGGAACTCGAAAACAAGCACCAGGTACTGGCACACGTTTCCGGCAAGATGCGGAAAAACTTCATACGGATTCTGCCAGGAGACAAAGTCGCGGTCGAACTTTCTCCCTACGATCTGAATCGCGGGCGAATCGTGTACCGCTACAAATGACCCTTCGGTAAAGGTAGAGACGAGGCTTGTCTCGTCTCTCTCAGTGCGGTGACGAAGCAGGAAATCCGCAGTTGCAGGTACTGAGAACTGACAACTGAGAACTGAGAACTGGTTTATGAAGGTAAGAGCATCGGTCAAGAAAATTTGCGACAAGTGCAAGGTCATCCACCGCAAGGGAGTAGTGCGGGTGATCTGCGAGAACGCGAAACACAAGCAGCGTCAAGGGTGAAGAAGCTACGAGCTTCGAGCTATGAGCTGCGAGCCAAAACGGATTGCTCGTAGCTCCATAGCTCGAACCTCGTAGCGGCCGAAAGCTAGCAGGAAGGATTAGGAGATTTATGGCTCGTATTGCAGGCGTCGATCTTCCGCGTAACAAACATGCGAATATCGCGCTCACTTACATATACGGCATCGGCAATTCACGCGCGGCGCGCATTCTGGACGCGGCGAAAGTGGATCCTATGAAGAAAGTGTCGGACCTTGCGGAAGACGAGGTCAACCGCATCCGCCAGGTCATCGAGGCGGAAGGCTCGGTGGAAGGCGATCTGCGCAAAGACGTTTCGATGAACATCAAGCGCCTCATCGAAATCGGATCGTATCGCGGATTCCGTCATCGCAGGAATTTGCCGGTTCGCGGGCAGCGCACGCATACCAACGCTCGTACCCGCAAGGGCCCGCGCAAAGGTACGGTAGCGCAGAAGAAGAAGACAGCGTCAAAGACATAAGAACAGTTCTCAGTTCTCAGTTCCCAGTTCTCAGTTGTTGCGAGAACGGTTTGACTGAGAACTGAGAACTGAGAACTGAGAACTTTAGAAAATGGCAAAACCAGCAGCAGCAGCAGGCGGCGCCGCAGCGCCCGAGAAAAAAGGCAAGAAGAAGACATTCAAGAAGAAAGAGCGCAAGCACGTTCCCCACGGACTGGTGCATGTGCAGGCCTCTTTCAATAACACCATCGTGACCATCTCGGATATGACCGGCAATGTGCTGGCGTGGAAGAGTTCGGGGTCGCTCGGTTTTCGCGGGTCCCGCAAAGGGACTCCGTTTGCCGCCCAGCAGGCCGCGGCGAACGCCGCCAGCATGGCGCGCGATCACGGGGTGCGCACGGTGGATGTGCGCGTGAGCGGTCCGGGATCGGGCCGGGAATCGGCGGTGCGCGCGCTGGCCTCGGCGGGAATCGAAGTGCGGTCGATCAAGGACACGACGCCGATTCCGCATAATGGTTGCCGGCCGCCGAAACGGCGCAGAGTGTAAAAACTGGTGTCAGGTCTTAGGTGTCAGGTCTCAGGAGGATCGAGACCCTCCTGGGACCTGAGACCTAACAACTGAGAGCTGATTTTTCGTCCGGGATGAAGGGTGAAGCCATACCTGTAAACCGGTCATCTAACGAAGGAGAATAACTTGGCAAGATATACCGATGCAGTGTGTCGTCTTTGTCGCCGGGAAGGGATCAAGCTCTTCCTCAAGGGCACGAAATGCTTCAGCGACAAATGTCCTATTGAGAAACGCAACTTCGCTCCCGGACAACACGGGAAAGACAAGAAGACCAAGGTGGTAGGCTACGGTCTGCAGTTGCGCGAAAAACAGAAAGCCAAACGCATCTATTTCACCCAGGAAGGCCAATTCCGGAATTATTTCGAGAAGGCCGTCACCTTCAAGGGTGTGACGGGTGCGAAGCTGCTCGAACAACTCGAGCGCCGTTTGGACAACGTCGTCTATCGCCTCGGTTTCGGCATCTCTCGCCGCCAGGCGCGCCAACTGGTGCGTCACGGGCACGTGCAGGTGAATGGGAAGAAGGTGAACATTCCCTCGTATGAAGTCACCGTTGGCGAAGAGATTGCGATTCGCGAAAGCAGCCGCAAGGTGCCGATTCTCGAAACCGCGAGGGATTTTGCCAGTCATCAGCCGGCGCCGGTGTGGTTGGAGATTGATCGCGAGAACTACAAGGGGCGCGTGATCGCGCTGCCCAAGCGCGAAGATATCCAGTTGCCGGCGAACGAGCAGTTGATTGTGGAGTTGTACAGCAAGTAGTAAGTGGTCGTTGGTCGTTAGTCGTCAGTCGTTGGCAACCAGCGACCCTCGAACGACCATCGACTAACGACCAACGACTGTTTCTTGGCCCACTTTTTCGTGCCAGATCAGCCTTTCCTGCTGTGACCTGAGCCGGGCCGCTCAGCGAGCAGGATCGAGCCACATGGCCGAGAGGAGAAACACACGATGTTATGGAGAGGTTTTCAAAAACCGAAGCGGCTGGCGAGTGATACCACTTCGCTCACCGACAAATACGGGATGTTCTGGGCGCAGCCGTTTGAGCGCGGCTTTGGCACCACCATCGGGAACGCGCTGCGGCGCGTGCTGCTGAGTTCGATCGAAGGTGCAGCCGTGACTGCGGTGAAGATCGAAGGCGTGCTGCATGAGTTCCAGTCGATCCCAGGAGTCGTCGAGGATGCGACCGACATCATCCTCAACCTGAAACAGGTCCCGTTCAAACTTGCCGGAGACGGTCCGAAGGCGATTTACCTGCACGCCGAGCAGCCGGGAGTGGTCACCAGCGGCATGATCGACGCCGATGGCGATGTGGAAATACTCGACAAGGAAATTTACATCGCGACGGTGAGCGAGGGCGGCAAACTCGAAATGGAAATGCGCCTGAAGCGCGGCCGCGGTTACGTTTCCGCGGACAGGAATTTCGAAGACGATCTGGGCATCGGATTCATTCCCATCGATTCCGTGCACACGCCGGTGCGCAAGTGCAACTACACCGTCGAACCGGCGCGTTTGGGACAGATCACCGATTACGACAAGCTGACGGTCGAGGTCTGGACGAACGGTTCGATCACTCCCGGCGATGCGCTGGGACTCTCCGCGAAGCTGCTGAAGGATCACATGAATATCTTCATCAACTTCGAAGAAGAAATTGAGACGGCGGCGGCGAGCGAAGAGCGCAGGCCCGAGATCAAGAACGAGAACCTGAACCGTTCGGTCGAGGAACTCGAACTCTCGGTGCGCAGCTATAACTGCCTGAAGAACGCCAACATTCAGTCGATCGGCGAACTGGTGCAGAAGACCGAAGCCGAGATGCTGAAGACGAAAAATTTTGGACGGAAGTCGCTGAACGAAATCAAGGAGATCCTCAACTCGATGGGTCTGAGCCTGGGCATGAAGATCGACGAGCACGGAAACGCCGTGCCCGGCCCGACTTCGAACCAGGTGCTGCCCGCGTCGGCGTACGGCGACAACGATCTGTAGAAAAAGACAGTCGTTGGTCGTTGGTCGCTAGTCGTTCGCTAACGACCAACGACTATCGACCAACGACTCGTTTCGACTGAGAGCTGAGAACTAACTTTAGGGGTAATCCATGCGTCACAAAGTCGCAGGCTACAAGTTAGGACGAACCACTTCGCATCGACGCGCCATGCTGCGCAACATGGTCACTTCGATCATCATGGAAGAACGCATTGAGACGACCGTGATCAAGGCGAAGGCGGTGCGTCCGCAGGTCGAGAAGATGATCACCCTGGGAAAGCAGGGCGATCTGGCGGCGCGGCGGCAGGCGGCATCCTATTTGATGACCAACGAAGCGGTAACCAAGCTTTTCGATACCGTGGCTCCGCGCTTCGGCGACCGCAAGGGCGGCTATCTGCGGATCGTTCGCACCGCCTGGCGGAAGGGCGACGGCGCCGAAAAGGCGTTCATTGAACTGTTGGGCAGCGAGCAGGTGATCGACGAAAAGCGCCAGAAGCGCGCCGAAATCCGCGCCAAACGCGCCGAAGAGAACCGCAAGGCGATGGAAGCTGCCGATGCCGAAGCCCAGGCGCAAAAAGACATGGCTGCGAATGAGGCTGAGGGTAAGACTGAGGGCAGCGACAAGAAGGAGTAATTCAACTGTAGAGACGCGGCTTGCCGCGTCTCGGTTTCAGCGTTCATACCGTTTTTGAGCCAAAAGCAAAGGCGTCCATCTCGGACGCCTTTTTATTGAGAACGCCGTCGCCGATTACGGTTGGAGTTTGGAGGAATTGATGGGATTATTACAGTAGGGAGCAACTCGCGGTGCCTAGATGCTTAACGTCGATCCAAGAGGCCCATTATACCGAGGCGTAGCTGCCTTGGCAGGTCTTTGTATGATTGGATTCGGCCTGCGTCCGATCCTATCGAGCGGTGACCTCAACTATCGCAATTGGTTTGGGGCTCTCGTGTTCGCACCCCTAGCAATCATTTGCGGAATCTTTGTTTTTCTCGCAGCTCTATTCAAGCCGCAGTGGTTGCAAACCACTCGAAAGAACCGATAGTTCGAAACAACCCACCACCAAAAGCTGACCGCATTTGCTTGATGCCCAAGCCCTCCCTACAATAGAGCTTTATCTTCGAAATCCTATGATCCATTTTCCCGTACCCGAAGCCCTCACATTCGACGACGTATTACTGCTGCCGGCACATTCCGGAGTCGTGCCCGCCAACACCAACACCCAGACTCAGCTCTCGCGCAACATTCGGCTGAACATCCCCATCATCAGCGCCGCCATGGACACGGTGACCGAGTCGCACATGGCGATTGCCATGGCGCAGCAGGGAGGCCTCGGCATTATTCATCGCAACCTCACGATCGAGCAGCAGGCCAATGAAGTGGACAAGGTGAAACGGTCGGAGAGCGGAATGATCGTCGATCCGGTCACCATGTCGCCGGATGCCAAGGTTTCCGATGCGCTGGATGTCATGCAGAAGTACAAAATTTCAGGCGTGCCGATCACCCTGAAGGATGGAAAACTGGTCGGCATCCTGACCAATCGCGATCTGCGCTTCGAGACGCGCTTCGACATTCCGATCAGCAAGGTGATGACCAAGGACAACCTGATCACCGTCCCAGTCGGAACGACGCTCGAGCAGGCGGAAGAGATCCTGCACGAGCACCGTGTCGAAAAGCTGCTCGTCGTCGACGACAAGTACATTCTGAAGGGCTTGATCACGGTGAAGGACATCCAGAAGAAACTGAAATATCCCGGCGCGGCCAAGGACGATAAGGGTCGCCTGCGGGTAAGTGCGGCCATTGGCGCCACCGGCGACTTCCTGGAACGTGCCCAGGAACTGGCACAAGCGAAAGTCGACGTGCTGGCCATTGACAGCGCGCATGGGCATTCCGCGCTGGTGCTCGCAGCGGTCAAAAAAGTGAAAGCGATGTTGCCGGAGGTAGAGCTGATTGCCGGCAACGTAGCGACCTTCGATGGCGCCTGCGACCTGGTCCGTGCGGGAGTCGACGGCGTTAAAGTCGGCATTGGGCCGGGTTCGATCTGCACCACGCGCATCGTAACCGGCGTGGGGGTTCCGCAGATCACCGCGATTGCGGAGGCGGCGCGGGCCACGCGCGACGCGGGCGTTCCCGTGATTGCCGACGGCGGCATCAAGTATTCCGGCGATATCAGCAAGGCGCTGGCGGCGGGCGCTTCGGCGGTGATGATCGGATCGATGTTTGCGGGAACGGATGAAAGCCCGGGCGAACAGATTCTGTATCAGGGCCGCACCTTCAAGGCGTATCGCGGCATGGGGTCGCTCGGAGCGATGGCGGCGGGTTCGAGCGAGCGCTATTTCCAGAACTCGGATGGAGATGCGTCAACGGCAGCGCCAATGACGATGACGGGCGAAGAGTCGAACCGCCTGGGTAAGCTGGTGCCGGAGGGAATCGAAGGCCGCGTGCCGTATCGCGGCTCGGTGGCGATGATCGTGCACCAGATGGTGGGCGGCCTGAGGTCGGGCATGGGATATTGCGGATGCCAGACGGTGGCTGAACTGCAGCAGAAGGCGCGATTCGTGCGCATCAGCGCCGCTGGCCTGCGCGAAAGCCACGTGCACGACGTCATGATCACGCGCGAAGCTCCGAACTACGCGGCGGAGTGAGGGAATAGTTCCATTTGACGACCCATTTGACGACCGATTCGACCGCGTCTCGTCCCAATCTTGTGCGCGCCTGGTGGCCGGCAATCGTCTGGATCGGTCTCATTGCGCTTGAGTCCACCGATTCCTTCTCGTCGGAGCACACCGGCAGCATACTGTATGCGCTGTTGACGCGCCTGTTCGGCCAAATCAATTTCTACGACTTCCTCATCTTTCATCACTACTTGCGCAAGACTGGCCACGTTGTCGGGTACGGCATGTTGAGCCTTCTGCTGCTGCGTGGCTGGCGGGCAACGTTTGGTCAAACTCAAGCATTATTGTGGCGCACGTCACTGCTGTCATGGCTGGGGACGGCTTTCGTCGCGTCGATGGATGAATGGCACCAGAGCTACATTCCATCGCGAACAGGCACCTGGCGGGACGCCGTGCTCGATAGCGTGGCGGGTTTGGTGTTTCTGCTGGTCGCGTATTTCTGGTTGCGCCGGCCGCCCTGGGGAACTACACCATAGGTAGTAGCTTCCAGACCTAAGAATCTTGGCTAATCCGCGTGGGTACTTGTAAAGAACTCACAAAAGGTTGAGAGTGCCTTAAGCGCCTGCTCCTGCACGCCGGAAGATCACGACCTTTAATCTTCGGGCTTGAGGGGCGGCACGATGGCTGAAGTAGCCTCGTAATTGAGCTCTTCGGCCGGGCCAAACAAAACATCTCGGAATAGAATTGTTACAGCCTTCCCCCAAGAAACGGCTGGGAGTTTCTCCCGGCCGTTTTCTTTTGCGCGTTCCAATGTTCCAACACCAACGACAAAAAAAAAGCCGCAGTCGCCTGCTGAAGCGGCTCAGGTTTTAGCGGGTCGCGAAGGCGAACGGTGGGCGAGCAGGGCGAACGCCGAGACGGTCGCGATCCCCGCGGAAAGATAAAACGGGACCGCTGGGCCGTAGACCTTCCAAAGCGCACCGGTGATGAGGCTCGAGAGCAGCGTGGTTACGCTGGTGAGAAAAAAATAAATTCCAAGAGCACGGCCCCGGACATCGGCGGCCACGCTTTCGACGACCAGAGCCTTGAGCACGGGATTGGTCAGCGCATAGAAGAGTCCGTAGAAGGCCATGGTCAGCCAGATCGCCAGTTGAGAAGGCGCGAGCGCGAAGACAAAATAGACGATGGCGAAAACGAAGTATCCGGCAGCGGCGATGGCCGCGCGCGAGAAGCGGTCGCTGAACTTGCCCGCCGGCCAGGACAGCAACGTGAACATGATGTTGAAGACCAGTCCCAGCAGTGGCGCGTGAGACGCTGGAATGCCGACATTTCCGGCGCGCAGAACCAGGAACATGTCACTCGAATTTCCCAGCGAAAACAGTGTGACCACTGCCAGCACGTAATAGAAGCCGCCCGGCAATTTTGGGAGCCACTGGGATTCACTCGTGTGGGGAGGGGCGCCCTCGCGAGCCTGCCCTGAGCGAAGTCGAAGGGTCCCAGCCGAGCGCAGCTCGGCCGCCGCCGCGCCGCGTTCTAGCCTATGCACTTCACGAATCCCCACCCACGCCACCATCACGCAGAGCGCACCCGGGATCGCGGCGGACGCGAACACGGCACGCATGCCGAAGCGTCCGATAATTCCGAGCGCCAGCAGCGGGCCGGCGATGGCGCCGGCAGAATCCATGCCTTGAATCAGGCCGTAGGCTGAGCCAAGCATTGACTTGTCAACCGACTCGGCAACCATCACGTCGCGGGCTGTGCCACGGACGCCTTTCGAAAAGCGGTCGAAAAAACGAATTCCCAGAATTTGCCACCACGAAGAAACCAGCGCCAGGAGTGGTTTTACCGCGTTGGCCACGAAGTATCCGCCGACCACGATAGGCTTGCGGTGCGCGACTTTGTCGGCCAGGTAGCCGGAGAAAAACTTGGCAAAAGAAGCCACACTCTCGGCGATGCCCTCGATAATCCCAAGTTGCGCGGGTCCGGCGCCGAGCGATGCGAGAAAGGCGGGCAGTACCCAGTACGCCATTTCGCTGGCCGTGTCGTTGAGGAACGAAGTCAGGCCGAAGACGTATACATTCCGGGGAGAAGACGGAGAAAGTGTTGGGGGCGGAGCGTCCATGTCTGTCCATGAAAATAGCATGGGCACGGAGGCAAACGGGGCGGGCGGATGAGCATCCAACACCTTTTTGCATTGCCTTTACCAGTTACATTGCCGTTACCAGGTCCTTAACGCGGGCTGCCGAGAAGTCTGGTAACATTTTGCGAACAACACTTCACTCCGGAGAATCAATGTTGAAAGCGGGCGAGAACCATAAGGAATCCGCGGATTCAAAAGCGCTGAGCATGAGTCCAGGGGAGTTTCGACTTCCGGAGGGTACCAACCCGGGCCCAGCCGACGTTCGCTCTCGAACGCTTTTTCTGATGGTAGTGACGGGGCTGGCGATCCGGCTAATCCTCGTGGGATTCCTCTATAAACAGCCTTTGAATCCCTGGCACGATCACTTCGATTTTGGATTTGAAGCCGGAAGAATTGCACGATCGATTGCACAAGGCGAGGGCTTCAGCAGTCCGTTGTATGAGAAGACCGGCCCGACGGCGTGGATGACGCCGGTCTATCCGTACATCCTGGCAGGATTCTTCAAGGTTTTCGGGATCTACACCAAGGCTGCGGCGCTTGCGGTCCTCTCTTTCAATGCCCTGACATCGGCCTTGACCTGCCTCCCGATCTTTTTTTTCGCGCGCAAGAGCTTCGGTACACATGTGGCCAAGTCGGCCGGTTGGACGTGGGCTTTCTTCCCTTACGCAATCTATTTCCCCATCGACCGAATTTGGGAAACCTGGCTCGCCACGCTGCTGTTCGCCCTGCTCTTTATGATTGTACTGAAGCTGGACCGCACTGATCGAATTTCAGCATGGATGGGCACGGGCCTGCTCTGGGGCCTGGCCGGGCTAACCAGCGCCGTTGTAGTTTTAGTGCTCCCTTTCCTGCAGCTGCGAATTTCCTATCTCCGGCACAAGCAGGGGCGCCGTTGGTTGGTGCCGAATATTGTGCTCGGGCTGGCGTTCATGGTCGTGGTGTGTCCCTGGTTTGCGCGAAACTGGCGCACCTTCCACACTTTCATTCCCTTCCGGGACAACATGGGGCTAGTGCTGCGCATGGGCGCTAAGGGCGCCACCAGTGATTGGCAGCGCGATGTCGATTATTGGCAGCCGACTGAACTCGGACCCTGGAATAACCCAGCTGAGGTGCAGGAGTTCCAGCGCGATGGCGAACTGAAATATATGGCCACGAAGAAACGTCAAGCGGTGGCCTTTATTAAGACTCATAAGAATTGGTACCTGTGGACATCGTTACGTCGGATGGTTTTCCTTTGGACCGGATACTGGAGTCTGGCGCCCTCATACTTGAAAATGGAGCCGTGGGATCCGGCGAACATAGTGTTTTGCTCGACCTTCACCATACTGGCGTTCGCCGGCCTGCGCAGAGCCTGGGTAAGACGGGTTGACGCGGCTATCCTCTACACTATCGTTCTCCTGGTATTCCCTCTGATGTACTACATCACGAGTCCGGAGTTTTACTATCGCCGGCCCCTTGACCCGATGATGCTTGTTCTTGCCGTCTATGCGCTGACTCCGGCTTCTCGACTCGATGAGCCGCCATCGCTTGACAAGGTTGACAAGGCTAACAATGATCGGCTGCGGACGTGTGAGGATGATCAACTCGAATCCGAATTGGCCGAGCCGGTGTAAAGATCCGGCGGCGCGTTATTTGTATCGCGTCCAGCGCTTTGTTATTCTTCATTAGGTATTTAGACACAGCATATGCAGGCGTCTTACGGCGCAAGGGGAGAGTTTGCCTAAACAGACATCGGCCGTGGCCCGTTCCTCTCCTACCCAACATGTACGCTGGTTTTCCAGCCCGCGGCTTATCGCTTTGTTCTGCATGGGAGCGGTCATCACGCTGCTTGTGATGGCTTCGGTCGGCTCTCTTGGATGGGATGCCCAGGGCTATTGGAAGGCCATTCAAGCTGTCCACCACGATTCCGATCCCTATGCTGAAGATCTTGCGGCGCTGAAGGCGTTTCACACCCGCTTGGCATCCAACCCGGCCGAGCACCCGCCCTTTGTCTATGTCTACTCTCCCATGACGCTGCCTTTGCTGCGACTGCTGGCAGTGTTTCCTCGCTGGCTCCTGGGCCTGCTTTATTGGGCCGCAGTCGCAACCGGAGCCCTGCTTCAGCTCTGGGCGGGATTCCAGATGGCAGATCAGCGCGAACGCCGCTGGCTGGCGCTGATGCTGCCGGCCATTATCTTTTTTCCCGGACTGATCACCGACGATGCGATTCTGAGCGGCAACGTGGCCTATCCGCTTTATGGCGTCATCCTAGCCGCTGCTACCGTCGGCTGGAAGCGTGGCCGTTGGTCCTGGTATTGCATCGCCGTACTGGCCGCTTCCCTTTTCAAGACGCCATTCCTCGTTTTCCTCGCGTTTCCCGTTCTGATGGAGAGTGGTAGGGATAGGGATAGGGACAGGGATACGGATAGCGGCAGTGGCAGGCGACCGTGGGTTCCGTCCGCCCTGGCGGCCATTACGGGAGTGCTGATCTTTGCCGCCCAGATCCGGCTCTGGCCCGGTTTGTTCCGCGAGTACCTGTCGAGCCTGCGGCTAGTGTTTGACTACCTGCATGATTTTGGATACGGCCCGGCGGGCGCTTTGGGCAAAGCTCTCTGGAGGCGGGGACTGTCTTCTTCTCTCGCAACCACGATTCTGCACTTGGTCGTGGTCTGCGCGCTTGCAGTTGTCCTCCTGTTTCTCGCCCGTCGCGTCCGCGAATGGAAGCTTCCGCCGGAGGCATGGGTCCCCGTCGCACTAGTCGGCACGGCCCTGTTGAACCCGCGCATCATGAAATACGATCTCGCCGCCATCACCGTTCCGATGCTGCTGATCGGCGGGCGAGCGCTGCGGTTCGCGCTGGGGAGCTCAGCCGGTGAAACAGCCGGTGAAAGCCAGGCAGCCAATTCACAGGGCGGCGGCCAGAAGCGTTCCGATAGTACGCTGATTCTAGTTGCATCGGCATGTTTCCTGGTCCCCAATGTCATAACGGTAGCCGGCCCATCCTGGTTTCCGGTGGAGACCGTAGTATTGCTCGCCATCTTCGCGATGGGAGTCTGGTCTCTCGATCAGAGTTCTCAGTTCTCGGTTCTCGGTTCTCAGTTCTCAGCAAAACCGAGTTCGACAGTTCTACAGGTTTTTCTGAGAACCGAGAACTGATTTTCGCGCACGCTGTAGAATGGAACTACATGTCCGACCGCACCTTTACCCTCGATGAAGCACAGATGCTCCTGCCGATTTTGGAGTCGCTGCTCCGGCAGGCGATCAACAGCAAGAAGCTGATTGAAGACGTGGACGCCGAGTTGCAGGAGACGGCGCACCGGGTTTTTCTCAGCGGCGGAATGCTGCTGAATGTCGTCCATCTGGCGCGGCGCAAGGCGGAGCGCGAGAAGGCGATTCGGCGCATCAAGGATGCTCTCGCCGAAATTGACTCGACCGGCGTGCAGGTAAAAGACCTCGACATCGGATTGCTCGATTTCCCCTGCAAGGTGGAGGCCGAGATCCTGCTGTTGTGCTGGAAGCTGGGCGAGCCAACCATCGCGCACTGGCACGGAACAAACGAGGGCTACGCAGCGCGGAAGCCGATTGACCAGCGGATCGCGAACGCGGGCAAGAAGCGGCCGAAGTAGAGCAGGCGTTGAGCGTTCGGCTGTCAGCCAAATTCGCTTCATGGTTGTCATCCTGACCCTAAGCGAAGGGCCCATGCACTTGCTCGCAGCGCCGGAAAATCCCCGGCCTCCCAGAAGACCGCGCAAGTTCAGGATCGCGCCCCGTTCCTTTACTGATACTGAAGAGCGCTTCGAGCAGGATGTGCGAAGGTGTGCCCCCAGTCATGCACTATCGGCAGTCGAGCAAGCGCCGGGCGTTCTGCTAGAATTATTCGAGGCGATGACTTATGACCACTACACACAGGTTTCCCGGGAAAAGACTGCCTTTGACGCTGGCTTTTGGCGCGCTGGTCGCAGCGGCGATTGGAGCCGCCTGCAACGGGTTCTTTGTCAACCCGACGTTGACTTCGCTCACGATTAATCCGACCGCTCCCTCCGTCCAAGTGGGAACTTCGGTGACGTTGCAGGCTTATGGTGTCAAAAGCGACGGCACGGGGAGCTACTTGACCAGCGGTGTGTCCTGGTCGAGTAGTGACCCCCAGGTCGCGACCATCACCGGCAATGGCAGCGCCTCGCTGACTGGGGTTGCCAGCGGCTCAACGACCATCACCGCTAGCGATCAAAGCGTGACCTCCACAGCTAGCGGCACCGTGTACATTACTATCTCGGCAATTAGCATGGCCCCGACGTCGCAGAGCCTCACCGGGACAACCGGGACCGGGACCGTGTCCTATACGGTGTATGCGAACAATAATAATATTCCGGCGAACAACATAAGCAGCGGCGCGAACCTTACGGTGGCCCTGAACGGGATCGCTGCAACCACAATCGGCTGCTCCTACAACCCTGCGGATTTGATGCAGGATTGTACGGCCAGCGTCGCCCCTGCGGGCACTTATGTGGTGACTGCGACCTATCCAGGCACGAACCTTACGGCCACGGCCAAGCTGATTGTCCCCTGAGTTCATAGGCCGCCTGTTGCCGCCTGATTTTTGGGTAGTCGGAGTGACCGAATGAGTGCCGGCGGAAGCGGCCTCGCGCTATATTGGGTAGCGAGCCCGTGAATCTTTCCCCCCATCGTTTTTTGCCGCTGATTCCAATTTTTTGTCTCGTGTTGCTGTCTGCGTGCAATCGCGGCCGCGGGCGCGTGCTGCAGATCGCCTACGTTTCTGGAGTTCAGGCCATCCTGCGCGACCGCGTGGCGGCGGTGTACGAAAAAACCGGAGTGGTGAAGAACGGCGAGCGCGTGGAAGTGCTCGACCATGACCGCCGCTTCGTCAAAGTGCGCACCGCAGCGGGCGTGACGGGATGGGTGGAGCAGCGCTACCTCGTCGGGCAGGAAGTCTTCGATCAGATCCAGAAGCTGACCGCGGACAACCAGAACGATCCCGTGCAGGCGCAAGGCGCGGCGCGCCACGACACGAATCTGCACGTCGAACCGGGGCGGGATACCGAACATCTCTATCAGATTTCTTCCGGCGAAAAGCTATCGCTGTTGAAGCGAGGCACGGCCGAGAAGCCGGGCGCGGTTGTGCCACCCTCGCACTCCGCCACGCCGGGCGGCAATCCGCAAGACAACAAGCCTGTCCCGGTGATTGAGGATTGGTGGCTGGTGCGCGACTCCCACAACCGTGTCGGCTGGGTGCTGGGACGCATGATTGATCTCGACGTCCCGCTCGACGTCGCGCAATACGCGGAGGGGCAGCGCATCGTCGCCTTCTTCGTGCTGAATCAGGTGCAGGATGGAGACAAGAAAGTCGCGCAGTACTTGACCGTCGTCACCGAACCGAAGGATGGCCTGCCGTTTGACTTCAACCAGATTCGCGTATTCACCTGGAACGTCAAGCGCCATCGTTATGAGACAGCCTATCGCGAGCGCATGTCAGGCGTCCTGCCGGTGACCGTTTCGCAAGAAAACTTCGACAAGGAAGGCGTGTTGCCGGCGTTCACCATTCGCGTGCAGGACGACAATGGCAACGTTACCGAGCGCAAATACAAGCTCAACACGCCAATTGTGCGCCGCGTGTACGCACCGGGCGAAGAGCCGGTACGGTCCGCGCGGGCATCATCGAAGCGAGCGGTGCGGCGCAAGCGATAGCACATCACCGCCGAGACGCCGAGAACGGAGAGAATTGCCCGTTCAGCTGTCCCGAGTTTTTTTCTTAAAAAGGTTTTCTCGGCGAACTCGGCGTCTCGGCGGTGAAGCGCCTTTCACGAATAAAAATCTGCGATGCTCTCGACCACCCACTGAATCTCGGCCTCGGTCAACTCCGGGAACATCGGCAATGCCAGCACTTCCCGCGCGGCCTGTTCGGCGACCGGCAAGTCTCCCGCCTTTAGCCCGAGATACGAAAACGCCGGCTGCAAGTGCAGCGGCAGTGGATAGTAGACTTCCGACCCAATTTTTCGATCCGCAAGGAACTGGCGCAGTTCGTCGCGGCGCTGGGCGCGAATCACGTACTGATGAAACACGTGCTTGGCTTGCGGACTTCGCGCCAGCAAGCGCACCGGCGCGCTGCCTGGAGTGGAAGTGTGATCGGAAGTCTGATTGGAAGCCTGGCGGGAAGTCTGACCGGAAGTCAGTCCGGACTCGGCAAACAGCCGGTCGTAGGTTGCGGCGTGCTGCTGGCGGCTCTGGTTCCAATCCGCGATGTGCCCGAGCTTCACGCGCAGCACCGCTGCCTGAATGGCGTCCATGCGTCCGTTCCAGCCGAATTCGTGATGGTAGTAGCGCCGGGGACTGCCATGGTTACGGAGCTGCCGCATGTGCTCGGCCATCCGCGGACAGCTAGTTGTGACGATGCCCGCGTCTCCGTAAGCGCTGAGGTTTTTCGTGGGATAGAAACTGAAGGCGGCGGTTACACCGAGCGAGCCCGCGCCGCGCCCACTCCACTCGGCGCCAATCGCCTGAGCAGCGTCCTCGACAATTGCCACTTCGAATTCCTGGGCATCTTCATGAACTATGCGGTCGAATCGGTCCATATCGGCGCACTGCCCGTAAAGATGCACGGGGAGAATCGCGCGAACATTTCCGGGTTGTGTTGGCGTGGCCTGCCGGTCGCGGAGTCGCCGGCCAACCAGCGTCGCATCCAGATTCAAGGTGCCGGGATCGACGTCCACAAAGACCGGCGTTGCCCCCGCCCGCACAATTGCGCTGCCCGATGCAAAGAAGCTGAATGCGGTCGTGATGACCGAGTCCCCGGGCTTTACACCGGCGGCGACGAGCGCCAGCCAGAGCGCCTCCGTTCCCGACGCACAACCCACGGCGCAGGCTGCTCCCGTCAGGGCGGCAATCTCGCGCTCGAGCGCTTCTACCTCCGGACCAAGGATGAAGCTTTGCGAATCGCACACGCGCGCGATGGCCGCCAGCACGTCCGCGCGGACGCCATCGTACTGGCGGCGCAAGTCAAGAAGTGGAACGGACTCGGGCGCGGCGTTTGGTTGCGTCTTGTGTGGAAATGAGAGACTGGACTTCACAACAAGAAGATTCTAGCAGGCGCGATCATTCAGACGCGGGCGCAATCAGCGCGCAACCTTGTGATCTAGTAGCGTGACCGCGAGATGTTTACCGCAGGCTGGTGAATTGTAGCGCCGGCATCTTGCCGGCTGTCCCGAGGGCGTCGCGCCCTCGGCGCGGCGGGCCGGGATGCCCGCCGGACAGCCGCCGGGACGGCGGCGCTACAGTCATAACGCATCGGCCGACTCAGTAGTAGAGATCACACGGTTACGGTACTAGCGGCGCAGCATGATCTTCGGCAGGGCCGGGGCAGCTTGACGACGACCTTTCCTCCCGCCCAATTTCTTCTCGTCCTTTTTCTCGACCGCGCTCTGGGCATCATCCAGATATTTGCGCCACGGTATCAACTCAGCGCGCAACCGGTCGAAATCGAGCTCGGGAAACGAGCGGTCCGCGCCGTTGAGATTGCGTATGGCGCGCTCCAGAACCGAACGCGCGCCCACAAGGTTACCAGTGGACTCGTGATGGAAAGCGACCGCCAACTGAATCATACCTTGGATATGCAGACGGAGATGGCGACGCAAGGGCTGGCCGCGAGGCACGGAGCGCCAGACGTCCTCGAGAGCTTCATGAGCGTCGAAAAAATGGGCGCGGTTGAAGAGCTCGAGGCCTCGCTTGAAGTCCTCGTGCAAAAGGCTGCTCGGCAGCGTCATAGCGGACGAGCCTCGATCCGATTGTTGGCGAGCGTGCGTGACAAACTCACTCGTCCCTCCGAAGCTGTGTCCGTGTGCGCGCGGCGAGCCATGCGGTGCTGGCCAGCCCAAATACTATCTTCCAAACATGGGATAGTGGCTCGCCGCCCCCATCAGGAACAGCATGGGGAACGACAGCACGAAGTTCGCGCGCGACGTCAGGAAGGCTTGCCGGGCCAGATATTTTGCTTTGTCTGGCATCGGTGTGCCATTGGCCGCGTTGTCGGCGGTCCAGCGGATGATTTTCTTCTGCGCGCGCCAGATTACGCCCCAGACGTTTAGCATCATCACCCAGCCCATCCCGCCGCCGATGCCGATGGCGAGCAGGCGATTGCTCTCCCAGCCATGAGCGTTGAAGCGCAAGAACAGCCACGATGCGACGACCACGATTGCGGTGTAAATCACGGCGAGCACCGGACCCTTGTCGAGCGCGCCCTTACCGGGGATGGTGCAGGCATACATGAGCGCCCAGGCGACGGTCCAGATCCCAAAGAAAGTTCCCATCGGACCGCCGGGAGATGCGCCGCCGTTTCTGGCGTCAGAGCCGACGATGTTCCCCCAGTATGCCAGGCCCATCAGCACGGTGAGCACCGATGCCCAGCGAAACCACCACAGCGCGCGCGACATCAGGCTAGGCAGGACTTTGCCTTTGGTGGCGGTATCCAGTCCCTGCATGAAGGGAACATTGACCAGGTTGAAGAAATACAGCAGGCCGAGCCAGGTCACGCCGCCGACAAAATGCAGCCAACGAAACAGCATCAGAAGGTTAGTGTTGAAGTCGGTGGGGAGGTTGATTTCTATCAAGTTCAGGGCTCCTATTCTGACGATCTGTTCTGACGATCTGTTCTGGAAGTGACGATTGTAGATGGCTGGCGAGGGAAATGAAACCGGTCGATTTTCTGGGGCGGACGGAGTTGGGGCGGAGGGGAATGAGCCGTTGGGCGAGCCAGGCGCGGGAAGGCTCCGGAGAATATTATTGGGCGGGAAGTTGAAAAGCGCGAGACAAGGCCGTATCGTAGGAGCCGACAGGAAGAGAGCTGCCGCCAATTGCCCTCCCTACGCTCATGGCGCAGCATCGAACCCGAAAGAAGGAGATCGGCAAATGGAAGCCAAGCCGGCACAACAGAACATTCAGGATTCCTTTCTCAACACGGCACGAAAGGAACGGCACAATATTACGATCTATCTGGTCAGCGGCGTGAAACTGACGGGTCGTATCCGATCATTCGACAAGTACTCGGTGGTCCTCGAAACCAGCAACCAGGAGCAGCTCATCTTCAAGCATGCGATTTCGACTGTCGTCATTTCGCGCGGAGGCCACATCCACACAGATGCGAAGTCGGCGGCGGCGGCGGCGCAGGGGGACTCGACGACCGCGAATTCTGCTCCCGGCACCACCGAAGGATGAAGTGAGTTTGCTTGCGCCGAGATGACTCCAGCCTGAGCAGCCGCGATAGTTCACGGAACAGTTCGCGAAATAGTTCGCGGAATGAGCCCAAGGCGCTGCTGAATCCGTCGGAACAGCGGGAACGGGCGTTCCTGGTGGGGGTGGAGTTTCGCACCGAGGGCCGCGCTGGGGGCCGCGCTGGCGGCGCAGGAAAGACAAATTCTGCAACCATCACTCCCGGTGCCCAGGCGGCTCGAGATCATGCCAGGAGCGTGGCCGCCTCGTCGTCCTCATTCTTGCCGACAGATTCCCCGGATTTCAGCTGTGAAGAATCGCTCGACGAACTGCGGGCGCTGGCGACGAGCGCGGGCGCCGAGATCGCCGGCGAATTCACCCAGCGCCGCGACCGGCCGGAGCCTGCCACGCTCATCGGCAAGGGCAAGCTGGAGGAAATTGCGGGCGCGGCGGCCTCGGTTTCCGCGGACGTGATTCTGTTCGATCACGACCTTTCGCCTTCGCAACAACGCAATATTGAGCGCGTGGTCCACACGCGCGTCATTGATCGTACGCAACTGATTCTCGATATTTTTGCGCGCCACGCCCGCACTCGTGAAGGTCAGTTGCAGGTGGAACTGGCCCAGCTCGAATATATGCTACCGCGGCTGGCGGGGCGCGGCGTGGAAATGTCGCAGCTCGGCGGCGGGATCGGCACTCGCGGACCGGGCGAAACTCAGCTGGAGACCGACCGGCGGAAGATTTTCCGCCGCGTCCGGCACGTCAAGCAGCAAATTGAAAATGTGCGCCGCATCCGGGCGCAGCAGAGGCAACGGCGCGAATCGGTTCCGGTGGCTACGGTGGCGCTGGTGGGGTACACGAACGCGGGAAAGTCAACGTTGTTCAATGCCCTCACCAAATCGAGCGTGGCGGCGTCGTCGCGCATGTTTGCCACGCTCGACCCGACCATCCGAGGCGCTGAACTGCCTTCAAGACGCAAAGTTCTATTCTCCGATACGGTGGGTTTCATCCGGCATCTTCCTCACACATTGGTTTCGGCATTCCGCGCCACGCTCGAAGAAGTGCAGCGCGCCACGCTGATCATGCAAGTTTCGGATGCCAGCAGCCCGGTCTGTGCCGAGCAGGATGCGCAAGTCGAAAGCGTCCTCAAGGAACTCGAAGCCGATAAGAAGCCCAGGCTGCGAGTGATGAATAAGATCGATCTGCTGCTTCCCAAGCAGCGCGAGTCATTGCGCGATAGTGACGTGCGTGATGACGAGCAGACCATCCACGTTTCGGCGGCCAAGGGAATCGGGCTCAGCACTCTGCTCGATCGCATCGATGCCGTACTCGAAGGAGATCGCCCCGAGCGTGTTCACCTTCGCATTCCGCAGAAAGAGGGCAAGATGCTGGCCCAGTTGCAGGCTGGCGCCCGCATCTATTCGCGCCAGTATCAGGACGGGCTGGTGGTGCTGGAAGCGGAAGCGCCCGCCTCGCTGCTGCGGCGGCTGCGGGAGTGGGTGGTGGAGTGAAGATTTTGTAATTTGGCAATCGGGTAATTTGGTAATTTCCGTTGCGCAGATTGTAGAAAATTGAAGATTAGGAAACTAGAGAATGTTAGAGGTGGTGAGATGAAGAAGCGCAAACGGGCACGTCGTAAAGTCGACCGGCAACCAAAAGCGGCCAAGGCCGCGGCGCGAGGCGTGAACGCTGGGAATGTTGACAGCGGGTCATCTCCTTCTGGGTGGGATTTCAAACCTATAGAGATTCGGGGCGAACCTCTATCTGCAACAATCCTGCGTGAAAGAAGGTGAAGCGGCTTAACCTGAAATTGACGAATTTGTGATCGACGCTGAATTAGAATGAGGCGTTATTATCGCGATGAGTGTTTTCCGGAGGAGCGATGGGCAATTATGCTGCGAGCGCAGGGCGGATGGTTCCGCATAACATGGTGACCACGCAGTTTGAGCTCGATGGCTTTCGCGTTGTGCGCACACTGGGCGTGGTGCGCGGAATCACGGTGCGATCGCGGTCGATCTTCGGAACGATTGGAGCTGGTCTGCAGACACTGGTCGGCGGCAACATCACCTTGCTTACCAATCTGTGCGAGCGGACGCGCGCGGAAGCGTTCGACCTGATGCTGCAGCACGCAGCGGATATGGGAGGCAACGCCGTTGTCGGCGCCCGCTACGACGCGACGGAAGTGATGCAGGGCGTCACGGAAGTTCTGGCGTATGGGACGGCCGTCGTGGTGGAAGCGGCACCGAAGGCTTAGACGCGAATCCCACAGTTGCTGTGGCTGCTGGCTGCTGCCGAGCTGCTCCGCCCCGGTGCGCTCGGCTTGGAGGGGCGAGGGCGCCCGTCCCCACACGAGCACGTCCCCGCACGAAGCACGTCAGCACACAGGCACGTCACCACACAGGCACCACAGAAGGCCATCACCACACAGGCCGCTACTAGGCTGAAAAAATAAATATTACCATTCTTTAGAATCATTGGCTTAGGCGGAAATTCCTTTGAAATCTTTGAGTTTAAAGGACTTACCTGTAAAATATTCTGAAATAAGGGGTTAGAGGCGGTTCTCGGGTCTTAGTTCTCGGGTCTTAGTTCTCGGTCCTTAGTTCTCGGGTCTCGGAAAAGGGCGGGGCGTTCTGGGTTTCTGGCGCTGACGCTAAGTTGTGTGCGGGCCGGTCTAGAAAATTTGGATCGCGGGCTACGCCGGCGGTCAGTCGCATCAAGTCCGACATGCAGCGTCGGGCTTCCTCATCCGGTTTGTCTTCTTTCTTGTCGGCGTGGTTCTTGGCGGCGTGGCCCTTGTCCGCTGCGTCGTTGTCCGCTGCGTCGTTGTCGATTAGGTCGTAGTCGCGGCCTTCGACGGTGGACCAGGCGGTTGCGCCTAGCGGACGATTCTCTACGCAGTTGGGGTCGATTACGATGTGGGTCGGCTTGGGCTCCAGGGAAGTGAACTTGACGTTGGCGGCGGCGATGCGAAGGGCGCGCAGGAGCAGAGAGGCGGTGCGGTGATCAATCTGGTTGGTCACGAGCAGGCGCATGACTTCGGCGAGGCCGAGCTGGATGGAGTTTGCGTCCTCCAGGGTGGGGAGCTTGATGATGCCGTGCTCGGTGAATTTCATGTTAATTTCGCGGCTCATGAGGCGGCATTGCTCGTGAAAGTAACAATGCCTTTCATTGCGCTTGGCGGGGGATCCGCATTGGATGCCGTTGACTTTGATGTGCTGGCAGCGGCGGATGGTTACGGGATAGGTCGACATGGTGTTCTCCTTTAGGTCAGGTGTCAGGTGTTAGGTCTCAGGTTGGGGTGCTTACCAGACTGTGTGAGAACTCGGCCGTCCCTCCGGGACTTAGATTATTTTCCCCACTTTTCCCCGCGCTGAAGCGCTGGGCTAAGTTCGTTCGCCCCTCCGGGGCTGGATTCTCCGGCACTTCATGCCGGCCGGATTGCCCGAAGATAAGATCTCGCACATGACTCTTACGACTTGGTCTCGTCTGGTATGCTTTTTTCGTTTCTTTGTGGAGCTACGGTCAAGACTCATTGCAGTGGGCGGGGTGGGCCGCCGCCAATGGAAAAAGGGTGCGGGAAGTGGATCCGCACCCTTTTCTTCTACTAGTTCTATTACATCAATTCGTGGGGGGGGTAACCCGCCAAAGTTTCCGACTTTATTTTCGAGATTATATGCTTGACACACAACTGTTTTTCCGCTACAGTGTTCTTAGCCTGTAGAGGGAAAAACGATGAACCTGATTGACGTTATCAAAAGCCTCCAAACCGAAGATCAGTGCTTGGACTTTATCGAACGGCGCCGCTGGCCGAAGGGTATCCGCTGCCCACGGTGCGGCAACGATAAGCTATCGCGCATCACGCGCACGGTGGACGAGACGAAAACGCGCAAAGAGAAGAAACAGAACAAGCGCACCCGCCTGTACGCCTGCTTGGAGTCAACCTGCAAATACCGTTTCACTCCCACGGTCGGAACCCTGTTCGCCGATTCCCATCTGCCGCTCGTAAAGTGGTTCGCCGCTGTCGCGCTGATCGTGGATGCCAAGAAGGGCATGAGCGCGAAACAGATGCAGCGTCACCTTGCCGTGAGCTACGAAACGGCGTGGTACATGGGACACCGTATCCGCAAGGCAATGGCAGAGGTGGGCGGGATCACGGGCGGGCCGAAACTCTCCGGCACAATCGAGATGGACGAAACCTACGTTGGCGGAAAACAGAAGGGCAAGGGCGTTTACTACGGGAAGAAACAGAAGGCGGTCGTCATCGGCATCCGTGAGCGCGGCGGCGATCTGCGAATCGCGCACGTTAAAGACGCCACAGCGGAATCGGTGGAACCTGTCGTTGCTGCCAATGTCGATCCGAACGTAAAGGCAGTGATGACCGACGAATTCCCGATCTACCCGTGGGTTCTGCGGCGCACGGGCATGGAAGAACGGCACGCCGTCATTCAGCACAAGACGCATTACGTCGCTGGCGACGTGCACACGAACTCGATTGAATCCGCCTTCTCACTCTTGAAGCGCGGAATCGTCGGCTCCTTCCATCGCATCTCGCACAAGCACCTACACCGCTACCTGTCGGAGTTCGAATACAGGTTCAACGGGCGGGAACTGCCGGATTTGTTCTCGCAGACTGTGGCGCGGATGGTGAACACACCGGAGATGCGGTACAGCCAGTTGGTTGCGGAGTAAGACACGAGCGGCGCGGATTCGCCGTCCGCGCCGTTCGCAAATCGTAAAGATGGAGCGTGCACAGTGAATATAGCGCCTTGGCGTCTAGCTTTCAAGTCCATGGGCGACGATTGGATGAAAGTTGTGACGGGGACAATTGCCGCGTTGTTTATTTCCGTTGCTGAGATAGTGCCTCTTGGGCGCAAGTGGAGTTGGTTGCCATGGGTGACCTTCATTGTCATCTGGTCATGGACGTGGGCATGGGCTTTTGTTCGCAGTTGGACGCGCGAGCACGAGAAGGTTGAACGATATCGCGTGCTACTGATTGCTGACTATGTGGCGTTGATCGGGCAGTTCCGTCCGTCACTTAGCGCCGCGCAGCTACTTCCAAATGAAGCGGAGATGCAGTATTACGTAGATCACATTCCTCACGGCGATCCCGAACTAATCAGGGAAGCGGTGCGCAAATTTCGAGTGGAAAATCCAGAACTTTACCACCACACTGCCTAGCGCCGTTGTTTGGCTTTCTCCAACGCGGGGAACACGGGCAGGTAGCGCGGATCGGTCTCAGGGTTCTTCCGCACCTGAACATCCTTCGCCGGAATCGGCCCGGTGTGGATCATCTTGTCGATCACGTCGGTGAACAGCTTTGCGTCCACTAGGAGCGGGTTCGGCAGGTTCATCGGCTTCGCTGTTTTCTTCTGCTTCGCCTTTTTCATGGAGTCACCATAGCACGCCTGCCGGTCACGGGGATTATCCTGTCGGAGTGGAAACTGTGAATTTCGCTCCAAGGAGAATCCCCTATGACGCAGCAAGAACACTTACTCATTATCGGCATGTTGGCCCAACAGATGCAACTCTCCCTCATGCTCTTGGAGATGTTGAAAAGCCGGAAAGTCGTTACCCAAGATGACGTGTCGGCTTTCGCTTCAATAATTGCGACCGATGACGTGATCGCACTTGTTGGCCGGATGTACGAGAACACAGCAAGGAAGCTAGGTCTAGAGGTTCGATTGCCTGCCGAACCAGCTTAACCCAGTATGGAGTTTCTGCCCTGTCACGGCGCTTCGATGCTGTCATTCTGCCTCCTGTGTGTCAAGGCGATAACCTCGTTTATTTTCCTATCCTATTCATGGACTTAGCGGGAAAATCGGGAAAATGGGGGCTTGACAAGATTTGCGACGGGGGGGGGTGCGCCGTCGGCTGCACGCTAAGAGCGCGTTTGTGAAAATCGGGCCGGAAAATTTATGGTTGATGTTTCAGGAAGAGGCGTGGGGCCTCGGGGGAATTTGTCAGAAGTTTTGCGGGGGGAATTCTTTGAAGTGCTCAGGCGTAACCATGTACGTCGTTGTACGCCCGTAACTTGTTACTTGACTGCAGCCACGATACAAAGTTGCTTTGGAAAAGTATTTCTTTGAGGGGGCATCATGAAACGTGTGTTCTCTGTACTTCACAATGTTTGCACGGACGATCAAGGACAAGATGTCGCTGAATATGCCGTCATGCTCGCGGTAATTCTGGTGATCGTGATCGGCACTGTGCGTCTGATCGGGGGCAACGCCAACAACGCCTTTTCCAGTGTTGCCAGTTCTCTAGGGTCGTAGTAAACCAGGGTTCCACCAGCTTTAGGTATGGGACTCTGAAATCTGGCCAAGAGAAACCCTTAGCTGGCCCGCCAGGGAAATCCAGGGGTGCTCTCGGATGGAAGAGGTGTGCCCGGTTGGCTCGGAAGTGCTGGGTATGGGCTTGGAAATTCTCGATGAGTGTAATCGCCTGGTAACGTCAACAACGGGATATGCTGCATCGTCGAAGGAATTATGCAGGCTGGTGATAAACCGAAGTTTCGCCGAGTCGCTGTAGCCGCGCGGTCTGTAACTGCGTGCGCCGCCGCGCGTTATTATTTCCGCACGATTATTTCCGCACAACCGACAGCGCCAGAATTCCCTGAATCTTAGTCCAATCGTCGGTTGCGGCAAGCTCGGTTTCCCTTCGTTGGTCGGAATACCGCGGATCGAGCAACCGGAGCTTATGGATTACAAATTGGCTCGCCGTCGCCCCCCCGTCGTAATAGCGGGCTTCATCGTAGGTAGCTCCATACAACACGTAGATGTGCGATTTCCACTTGAGGAGCATGGGCTGTTGGTTCATCAGCGTTGTGATGGTGAGGTTGGGGTCAAGCGAGCTTTTTGGGAAATACCACGCGCGGACCACGATGGACAGGCCGTCGCCCAATACATGCCTTCCCTGCAACTTAGCACTCAGTTCCTTCAAGGACGACGGAGCTGAGAGAACGGCGTCTTCAAGGCCAGAGTCTTTTCCACAGCACACGTCCCTGTCTTGGATGATGGTCTCCAGCGCGGTCGCGAGCACCGCCGATGCTTCTGTTGACGGTGCCGTCAGCAACGGCAGATTGGCGACGCGGACCTCTTGATTTTGGAGAAACTGAGCAGAGGCCGATACTGTGGCCATGCAAATCAGCACCAAACACGCGAAGAGGGTTTTCGCGGTCAAGAATGGGCGATTTATCCGAGATAGGAGCAGTTTTTTCAAGGCCGCCTCCACGCAAGAGCACCCACGCCCATATTGGACTCGACACCGACACGAAAAAAGTTACTAAAGTGTTAAAACTCTACGCTCAGAAAGAATTCCCCCAGAAAGATGGCTGTGTAGTTGGCGGCATCTCTAAAGGACTGTTGGCGAAATATCCCGATTACACTAACTGAGAAACGCCCGAGGGATGGGGAGGAGACGCGGCGAGCGGCTTCTCTGCTGAGTGTCCGTCGATTCACTCTTTATACAGGAACCCCGCGACCAGCGTGGCCAGGATCGCGCCTATCCACATTTCGAGCATCCATCCGAGCGGCAACATGCGCGGAACCGGCGACCAGGTGGCTTGCGCAAAGTTGCCGGGCATTCCCGCGAAGAATCCGACGATCATCCCGATTTTGAGAGCCGTCTTCGGTCCGGCGCCGGCGGTGGCGCGGCTCCACGCGTAGAGATAGGCCAGGAGAATCGACATTACGAACAGGAGAAGAATCCACTGCGCGACGAAAAACGGATAGCGTGGTTCTTTGAGGAGTAAGCCTTGCTTCTGCAGGGGCTCGTAGAACGGGCCCAGTCGCGTCTGAATAAAAAAGCTCCATGCATTCCACACCACTCCACCGGCAATGCCTCCGAGCCACACCCGAGCCGTATTCAGCTTCATTGTGCCCCCCGTTTAAAGTTTGGCTTGAATTCGGCACAAGTGTACTCCAGCGGGTCAATATAACGGTGGGATTGCGGAAGCAAGCACGAGGAGCTTCTGGCAGAGCCGGTCGTTTGTTTCGGCGCCAACCTCTTGAAGAAAATTGCTCGCCAGCCTGAACGGTGCACAATTTCGCCGGCAGTGAACCAATCTTCTAAACACAAACCCTAGTGGTCATCTTTCTGGTTAACCGCAAGATTTCGCGTTTTGCACCTTGAGTCCCTTAGTCAATTCTCAACCTGAAACTTTCTAGTTGACAACAAATGAATTAGGCGTATTGTGGAAAAAAGTGGCTTAAAGTGGAACAAACATTAGAGGTCGAGGGCAAGAACGCTAACTTTCGAGGCGCCAGTGGTTTCCGAGACTGACACCGAAAAAAACCGGCCCAACAAACCCGAATCCACTGCTTTTTTGACCGCTTTTACCTCCCCCGTGGTAGTGGCTGTGGTAGCAGCCATAAATAAAACGGAGCCCGTCATTTTCATCAAGAGCGGCGAGCAGGGCACATGTTTCGCGGAAATCATCCAACGCGCGTCGACGAAAAGGGACGGTTAAAAGTCCCCGCGGAATTCAAGCGCGTGATCGACGAGAAATATGCGCAGAAATTTTACATCACAAGTCTGGATGGAGATGTTGCTCAAGTGTATCCCTTCGAGGAATGGGAGCGGATCGAGCAAAAGCTGGCGGCGCTATCCACTTACAACTTGACGAAGAAAAAGTTCTTGACGCGCGTCAACTATTACGGGCAGGTCGTGGAGATGGACGGGCAGGGGCGCCTGCTGATCCCGCAGATCTTGCGTGAGTCGGCGCAGCTTCGCGGTGAAGTAGCAGTGCTCGGGAATCTGACTTACCTGGAAGTTCGGAACATGGAAGCGCTGACCAAGGAGATCGACGAGCAGGCTTTTACGGATGAAGACACGAGTACGCTCGACAAATTGGGCATCTAGTAATCGGGCAAACGGTGCGCACGGATTCGGATTCAATAGACACCCCCGAGCGGGGTGGGCATGGAGAAGTTGGCCATGTTCCGGTTCTTTTAAAAGAAGCGATCGATTTTCTAGCCGTAAAGCGTGGCGGAACTTATGTGGATGCCACGGTGGGCTTGGGCGGGCACAGTTACGAAATCGCAAGACGCCTCGGCGCACCGGGACATTTGATTGGCTTCGATAAGGATGCTGGGGCGCTGGAGATGGCGGGCAAAAGGCTAAGGGCAGTCGATAGTCGTTCGTCGTTAGTCGTTGGCGAACCGATTTCCGAACGACCAACGACTAACGACCAACGACTGGATTGGCCGCTGATCACATTGATGCACGGATCATTCGCCGAACTTGCGAACGACCAACGACCAGCGACCATCGACGGTTTGCTGGCAGACCTGGGCGTTAGCAGTTTGCAACTCAACGACCCGGCGCGGGGATTTAGTTTTCAGGCGGAAGGACCGCTGGACATGCGGATGAACCCGATGTCCGGCGAGACCGCCGAACAAGTGGTAAACCACATCGACGAGCGCGAGCTGGCCGATGTGATTTACGAATTCGGTGAGGAAAGGAGGTCGCGGAGAATCGCCAGAGCCATTGTCCGGTCGCGGCCGATACGCACGACGAAGCAACTTGTCGAAGTGATATCAGCCGCGGCCCGGTCAATGAATCTGAATCGGAAACATGAGCGGATTCATCCGGCGACGCGAACCTTTCAAGCTCTCCGAATCTTCGTAAACCGTGAACTGGACGATCTGAAGGCACTGATGGAGGCGGCGCCCCGGGTGCTGAAGCCGGGCGGAAGGCTGGTGGTGATCAGCTTTCATTCGCTGGAAGACAGAATCGTCAAGGATGCCCTTCGCGAGGGCGCTCAGCGCGGTTGGTACCGGTCATTGACGAAAAAGCCGGTGACGGCTGGCGAAGAAGAGATCGATCGCAATCCGCGGTCGCGCAGCGCCAAGATGCGCGCCGCCGAAAGAGTATAGCGCCGAAAGGGCCCACTCATTCGCAAAGTGCGCGAATGAGTGGGGCACCCGGCCGGCAAGATGCCGGCGCTACTTGGGTTTGTCCGGAGAAACTGCCGGGCGCCCGGTGCGGTGATGGTAAGGCGCGCCGGGTAAAGAGTTTGGGAATGGCGGCCGTTCCGTATGAAGAGGCCGCAACTCTGTGGTGGAATTTTCCCGGAGCGGCCAAAAAAAAGAACAAGGCCGAGTCCGGAGAAGAAAACTGGAATATTCGACATGACATTCACCGGCACTCTTATTGAAGATCTGATGGCAACGGTCGAGCGCGTGGAAAAGAGGGCGCGAGCGGACAGAGCCTTGGTCGTCAACGCATCGGCACTCGAACCCAGGCTGGTCGAACCCGCGGTCGTTCAACCCATGCTCGTTCAACCCTGGTTAACTACCGTTCACGAAAACGCCGACTGCGATTCCAAATTTATTGGAGTGGCATAAATCATGAGCGCCTTGGCCATCGAAAGCGCAGCTCCTTTCAGTCGGCGCAAGTCCTGCTGGTTGGGGACCCCGGAAATTTATTTCCGCAAGACCATCGATAACTCGCGCCTGGTCAAAGTCGAAGATCCGCGCCGCGCGCGCGAGATGAAATCCTTCGGACTCGCGCTCGGTTGCTTGTTCCTGCTGGTGATGGGATACGCGCTGCAACATTTCCGCGCCATTGAGTACGGGTACAAGATCGAGACGCTGCGGTCGGAGCGCGAGGGCCTCACAGAAATGAACCGGGCCCTGCGCCTGGAAGAGGCGTCGCTGCGCGATCCGGAGCGAATTGACATGATGGCGCGCAAGCTCGGCCTGCAATCGCCGCAGCCTGGCCAGGTGCAGCGCATGGATTCCGCCACAGATGCGGCTGCACCAGTGATGGCCAGATTGGCTCCGGTCGCGGTGGTATCGGCGCGGTAAATCAGTTCTCAGTTCCCAGTTCTCAGTTCTCAGTAGGTAGCCGTGAGCTTTTCCACTGAGAACTGAGAACTGAGAACTGGGAACTGAAAATGGCGGCGAGTACCTCTTCGAACGACGCAAGATTCAGGCTCTACGCCTTGTCTGGATGGCTGTGCCTCTGGCTGTTGGCCATCTGCCTGCGCCTCGTTTATCTGCAAATCTTCTGCTACGGCGATTTCGAACGCCGCGCGCAGCATCAACAACAACGCAGTTTCGATCTCTCGCCGAAGCGCGGCGTCATCTACGATCGCGCTGGGCGTGAGCTGGCTATGTCCATCCAGGTGGACTCGGCGTTCGTGGTGCCCTCGGAAGCTCCCGACCTGGCCAATACCATCAGCCTGATCGCACGCATTACGCAAGACGATCCGCGCGTTGTGCTCGCTGACTGCGGCGCCCACAAGACCTTTTGCTGGGTGGCGCGCAAGGCCGACGCCGAAGCGATTGAGCGCATCCGCGCGCTGAACTTGCAAGGTATCCACTACCAGAAAGAGCCCAAGCGCTTTTATCCCAAGCGCGAACTGGCGGCGCAAATTCTGGGCTACGTTGGCACCGACGATCAGGGCCTGAGCGGCCTGGAAAGACAATTCAACCAGCAACTGCAGGGCAAGCCGGGCAAGCTGATGATTTCCGTCGACGCGCGCAAGCGCTGGTTTGCCAGTGTTGAAAAGGAGCCCGAAGCCGGCAATAGCGTCGTCCTCACCATCGATCAGAACATCCAGTACATTGCCGAACGGGAACTGGAGCGCGGGATGGAAGAGACGCACGCCATTGCCGGCACGGCGATCGTGGAAAATCCTCGCACCGGCGAGATTCTGGCTCTCACCAACCGGCCCACATTCAATCCGAATATTCGAAAGGAAATTAAGAACGACGCCCTGAAAGATCGCGCCGTGAGCGACATTTACGAGCCCGGCTCGACTTTCAAGATGGTGACTATCTCCGCCGGACTGGAAGAGAAGATTACGCGACCGGACGAAATGTTTGACTGCCAGATGGGATCGATTGTCATCAATGGCATGCGCATCCGCGACAGCAGGCCGCACGGCATGCTCTCGGTCTCCGATATTATTGCGGAGTCGAGCGACGTTGGCGCCATCAAAGTCGCGCTGCGACTCGGCGACGAGCGGCTCTACAAATACATTCGCGCCTTCGGATTCGGTCAGCGGACAGGGATCGAGCTGCCAAGCGAAACGCCGGGCCTGACGAAGCCGGTGGGACGCTGGTCGAGAGTTTCCATTGGCGCGATTTCCATGGGCCAGGAGATTGGCATTTCGCCGCTGCAGCTCGCTTCGTTGATTTCGACGATTGCCAACGACGGCGTGCGCGTCCCGGCGCGCATTGTTGCTGGGACAATCGGGGCGGGCACGATTGCGCCGCAGAATGCTCCCCAAACGATCGTGTTCCAGCCGGCCGAGGGGACGCGGGTGATTTCATCGCTGACCGCGGCCGAGATGCGACAGATGCTGCAGGGAGTGGTGCTGCATGGTACCGGACGCAAAGCTATTCTCGAGGGCTACAGTTCGGCGGGCAAAACCGGGACGGCTCAGAAGGTGGACCCCGCCACCGGCGCTTACTCGAAGACGAAGTATGTCGCCTCTTTTGCCGGGTTTGCTCCCATCAACGATCCTCAAATCGCAGTGGTCGTGATCCTCGACTCGGCTGTCGGCCTGCACCAGGGAGGTCAGGTTTCGGCGCCGGTCTTTCAGCGGATCACGCAGCAGGTGCTCGAATATCTGCACGTTCCGCATGATGTTCAGCTTCCGCCCAGCCGGCAGGTTTTGCTCGCTCGCCGCGATGTCCCTGAAGAGATCCTGGAAGAAAGCTCGCCCGATCACCTCGGGGCCAGCCTGGATATGACCGAAGCCAATGAGATGCCCGTTATTCCAACCGCGGTCAAGCCCGGTGCGATTGGAGCCCAGGTTGTTCCCGCCGGGCTGACCGCAAGAGATGCGGATCATCCGGCGCCGAGCGGCTTGACGACAGCGGCAGCGAACTCGCTGGCTGCAAGTTCACTTGTCACAAGTTCAGCTGCCGCGCAATCCGAGAATTCACTCGCGCAGAAAGCGCAGACGAGTGGAACAGTGGTTCTCGATGTGGAAGAGGGAGGGATCCAGGTCCCATCCTTCGTTGGCAAAAATCTGCGCGTTGCGATTGAGGCGGCGCAGGACGCCGGGCTCGACCTCGACGCCATCGGCAGCGGCGTTGCACGCGAACAATCGCCACAGCCCGGAGCGCACGTCGCGGCGGGATCGCGTGTGGTGGTGAAATTTGGAAGGTGAGATGGCCTTCGGGCACGACCGGTGCCCTCGACTCGGGCGATGAGCCGGCGAGACGCCGGCGCTACTCGTTATAATCGCTGCAATGAATTTCCAACAACTCCTGCAGGGCGCCGAGGTTCTCTCCCAGAGCGGAAACCCGGCCGTTGCTGGGGTGGAATACGATTCCCGGCGGGTGCGCCCCGGAACTGTTTTTGTCGCCATGAAGGGTGAGACCAGCGACGGCAACCGCTTCATCGATCAGGCCATCGCTGCCGGAGCGATTGCTATCGTCACCGATTCCGCGACCGAAGCGCCGCGCCCGGCGGTTGCCTGGGCGCAGGTCGTGCATGGACGCCGCGCGCTCGCCCGCCTGAGCGCGAATTTCTACAAACGTCCTGCCGAGCGAATTGCGAATACTGGAATCACAGGCACAAACGGAAAGAGCACGACCGCCTTCCTGATCGAATCCATATTGCAAGCGGCCGGACGCAAGACCGCGCTGATCGGAACCATCGAATATCACGTTGCCGGGAAGATACTCCCAGCTCCGCATACCACTCCGGAAGCGCTCGACTTGAACCGGCTTTTGTCGGAGGGTCTAGGCCTGGGAGTCACCGAAGCGGTGATGGAGGTGTCATCGCACGCGCTGGAGCAACAACGTGTTTTTGGAATTCCCTTTGATGTGGCCGTATTCACGAATCTCACGCGCGACCATCTCGACTACCATGGCACGATGGAGAATTACTTCCGCGCCAAACAGGTGCTTTTCGAAGGCTGCGGGACGGAACCTCCGCGCGTCGCCGTTCTTAACGTTGATGATGAACACGGCCGCCAGCTCTGGAAGTTTTGCAAAAAGAAGAGCGCCCTGGTGCTCTCGTACGGTCTGACCTCTGGCGACTGCGACTTTCGTGCCGAGTCCGTCGAAATCACGCCACGGGGAACCCGTTTTCAAATGGTGACGCCCTCGGGAAAGATCGCCATGTGGACTCCCCTGATCGGCGATGTGAATGTTTACAACGTGCTCGCCGCATCTGCAGCCGGTCATGCGCGCGATTGTTCCGTCGAGGCGATCGCAAAAGGAGTCTTTGATCTCGCCAGCGTTCCTGGCCGCTTCGAACGCGTGGATTGCGGCCAGCCCTTCACGGTGGTCGTGGATTATGCGCACACCGACGACGCGCTCCGCAACCTCACCGCGCTGGCTCGCGATTTTGTCGCGCGCGCCGGACTCAAAGGCAAGGTCATCACGCTTTTCGGCTGCGGCGGAGATCGCGATCGCACCAAGCGTCCGTTGATGGGCGAGGCCGCGGGCAAGGGCAGCGACTTCGTCGTGCTCACTTCCGACAATCCGCGCTCGGAAGATCCGCTAGCCATCATGAACGATGCTGTGGTTGGACTTCAGAAGTCGGGCGCAAAATATTCCATGGAGCCCGACCGCCGCAAGGCTATCGCCTTGGCTCTGCAACGGGCAGCCCCCGGCGACATCGTGCTGCTCGCGGGCAAGGGGCACGAAAAAGTGCAGATCACAAAAGAGGGAACGATTCCGTTCGACGATGTTGACGTTGCCTGCGAGAACCTGAAGGCCCTCGGCTACGACTGTAAAAGTGCCGCGAAAGCTGGCACCGCGGGGAAGACTACATGAAACTTCTTCTCTCCCGCATCGCCGAATTTGTGTCTGCGACCGGCCAATACGACGGTCGGGCGACGGCACAGGGATATTCGATCGATTCCCGCACCGTGCAAGCCGGCGAACTATTTTTTGCTGTCAAAGGCGATCGCCTCGACGGTCACGACTTCGTCGAGCAAGCAATGAGCCGAGGCGCGATTGGCGCGGTGGTTCGGAAAGAGCAATTGGCGCGCTATTCCAACTCCGCCGGCTTGCTCGCCGTCAACGACACTCTCGTCGCGCTCCAGACGCTGGCGACGGCGGTCCGAAAAATTTGGGGCAAGACTGCCATCGGCGTCACCGGCTCGATGGGCAAAACAACTACCAAAGAAGCGATGGCCCATTTGCTCGCGATCAAGTACCGCGTGCATCGCACTAAGGGAAATTTCAATAATCATTTTGGTCTGCCGCTCGGGCTGCTGACTCTCGAGCCGGAATACGATCTCGCCGTGGTCGAGATGGGGATGTCCCACCCCGGCGAAATCTCCGCGCTGGCGCGCATCGCCGTGCCGAACCAGGCCGTGGTCACCAACGTCGCCCCGGTGCATCTGGAGAGCTTCGACTCCATCGCCGGAATCGCACGCGCGAAATATGAACTGATCGAGGCTCTGCCTCACGGCGGCACAGCCGTGCTGAATGCCGACGATGAATATGTGTGCCAGTTCGGCCGCGACTTCAAGGGCAAGGTTATCCTGTTTGGATTGAAGCCGACAGCAGTTGTTCCTGCAGACGTGAGGGCGGAAAACATTGAGGTGCTTGGACCCGAAGGCACGCGCTTCGATCTCGTCAGCTACGAAGTGCGCCAGACGGTGCAGAGTCCGCTGCTCGGCAAGCACAACATCTACAATGTGCTCGGCGCGGCTGCTGTTGCGCTTGAGCACGGCATTACGCCATCCGAGATCGCCGCAGCTCTGCCATCCCTCCAGCCCGCCGACAAGCGCGGACAGGTCCTCCAACTGGGATACATCACCGTGCTGTACGATTGCTACAATTCAAGTCCGAAGGCGCTCATGGCTGCCGTGGATACTCTGGCTGCCATGCCCGCCCGGCGCCGGATTGTCGTCGCCGGCGAGATGCTGGAACTCGGCCCGACCGGCGAGGAACTGCATCGCGAGTGCGGGCGTTACATCGCCGGAACTGCGGCAGGAAGTCAGGCCGGAAGTACACTTGACTACCTGCTCGGCGTACGCGGTTTGGCGAAGCCGATGGTGGCAGCGGCTCGCGAAGCGGGATTGGAAGCGGAATTCGTCGCGACGCCGGAAGAAGCCGGCGAATGGCTGGCGCGCGAGGCTCGCGAAGGCGACGTCGTATTGCTGAAAGCGTCCCGCGGCGTGAAACTGGAAAAGGCGCTGGAGACGTGGAGACAGAGAAGCGGCACCTAAGGAGTAAACAAGGGCTCCCTCAGGGGCTAAAGCCCACGTCATTATTGGCTCCGAGCGGCACGGCTGAAGCCGTGCCCTACCCAAAACGATTGTATGAGACGGCGTCTAATAACTGAGAGCTGACAGCCGAGAGCTGACAGCTGGTACTCGGAGGCGGATTGCTCTACTGGCTGCTCTACCTGAAGCTCTTCCATTACTTTCCGCCGTTCCGCATTTTTCGTTACCTGACTTTTCGCACAGCCTTTGCTAGTCTTACCGCCCTTTTTACTGGCCTGATCGTCGGGCCCATGGTGATTCGGCGTCTGCAAGATTTCCAAATCGGGCAGTACATCCGCGAAGAGGGGCCGCAGGCTCATCAGAAAAAAGCGGGTACGCCGACCATGGG
Source organism: uncultured Acidobacteriaceae bacterium (assembly GCA_963797885.1). Lineage (GTDB taxonomy): Bacteria > Acidobacteriota > Terriglobia > Terriglobales > Acidobacteriaceae > Acidiflorens. The sequence continues at coordinate 90,389 of CAWCRQ010000053.1, forward strand.
CGGGTTGCTGATCGCCATCGCCATTCTGGTGCCTACGTTGCTCTGGGCGGACCTGAGCAATCCGTTCGTCTGGATCGCGGTGTTTGCCACGCTCGCGTTCGCTGCGATCGGTTTTGCCGACGACTACCTGAAAGTCATTCATCACCGCAATCTCGGTCTTACCGCGCGCGTCAAACTGGGCTTACAGGCCGTGGCCAGCATTCTGATTGCGATTGCACTGATCGCTTTGCAGTACCGCGGATTGTACTCCACCAGGCTGGTGGTGCCATTCTTCAAGCAGTTTCACCCGGACCTGGTGATCGAACGATGGGCGGTTCATCCCCAACTCTGGCCGCTGGCGTTTCTGCCGTTCGTGGCATTCGTTGTGCTGGTGATTGTGGGATCGAGCAACGCGGTGAATCTTACCGACGGCCTTGACGGGCTCGCCATCGGCTGTACCGTGATCGCGGCCGGAGCGCTCGCGGTTCTCACCTACCTCAGCGGCCACGCCACGTTTGCCATCTACCTCGAATTGCAGCGCATGCCGCAAATCGGCGAGCTCACCATTTTTTGCGGAGCCATGGTCGGTTCCGCCATAGGATTTCTGTGGTATAACGCGCATCCGGCGGAAGTGTTTATGGGCGACGTCGGCTCGCTGGCATTGGGCGGCGCGATTGGCACCATAGCCGTTATGATCAAACAGGAGCTGCTGCTGCCGTTCATCGGAGGTATTTTCGTCATCGAGGCGCTCTCGGTGATCTTGCAGGTTGGTTCCTACAAGTTGCGCAAGAAACGCATTTTCAAGATGGCGCCGATCCACCATCACTTCGAACTCCTGGGCTGGTCGGAGTCGAAGGTGATTGTGCGCTTCTGGATCGCATCGCTGGTGTTTGCGCTGTTTGCGCTGACGACACTTAAACTGAGATAGAACAGGCTTTTAGCTCTTAGCTTTTGGCTCTTGGCTAAAAGCTAAGAGCCAAAAGCCAACGGCGGAGTTCAGCTTTCCTGCATGGTGAAATGAATCTGGTGAAATAAATCGATGGATCTTAACAACAAACGCGTGCTGGTGGTTGGTCTCGGCAAATCCGGCGTGGCCTCCGCGCTCTTTCTGAAGTCGCGCGGCGCCCGGGTTACGGTGTCGGATTCCAAGCCCGCGTCCGAGCTTCGCAATGAAATCCTACTCCTGCTGGAGCATGGGATCACGGTCGAGACCGGTGGCCATGGCGACCGCACCTTTCGTGGACAAGACTTGATCGTCCTTAGCCCGGGTGTGCCGTTCGATACGCCGCAACTTGTGCAGGCCCGCAACCTGGGAGAGCCGGTCATCGGCGAAATCGAACTCGCGGCGCGATTTCTGGCTGGTCCGATCGTCGCCATTACCGGAGCCAACGGCAAAACCACTACCACCTCATTGGCGGGCGAGATTATCGCTGCCGGAAAGTTCTCCACACTGGTGGGCGGTAACATCGGCACGCCGGCCATCAGCTTTGTGGATCAGGCCGGGCCTGCGACCTGGACGGTTCTGGAAGTATCAAGCTTTCAGCTGGAAACGATCGTCGAATTTCGTCCTCGGATCGCGGTGATTCTGAACATCACGCCCGACCATCTCGATCGTCACAAGACTTTTATCAATTACGTCGGCGCCAAAGCGCGCGTCTTCGAGAACCAACGTGCCGATGACTACGCCGTCCTCAACGCCGATGAGCCCACCACTGCTGGCTTGTCGGATCGTACCCGCGCGCAGTTGTTCTGGTTCAGCCGGAACAAGGAGGTTGATAAAGGAGCCTTTGCCCGTGGCACGCATATCTATTTCCGGGACGGCCATAGCGAACGCGAGATCATGCCGCTTGCGGACGTACCGCTGAAGGGCGCGCACAACCTGGAAAATGTGCTGGCGGGAGTTTCTATCGGCATGCTCGTCGGCTGCCAGCAGGAACAGATCCACCAGGCGGTCCGGAATTTCAAAGCCGTCGAGCACCGGTTGGAATTCGTGGCTCGGGTGGCAGGCGTGGATTACTACAACGACTCCAAGGCCACGAACGTAGACGCCACCATCAAGGCACTGGAATCTTTCCCTGCGAATATTCACCTGATTCTCGGGGGCAAAGATAAAGGTAGCGACTACTCCGTGCTCACTGATTTATTGCGACAGCGCGTGAAGCGCGTCTACACCATAGGGGCCGCGGCCGCCAAGATCGAATCGCAGATTCAGGGTGCTGCCGAAGTCGAACATGCGGAGACTCTGGAAAACGCCGTCCGACGCGCCAGCGAATCGGCTGTGGCCGGCGACGTTATTCTTCTTGCTCCGGCCTGCGCCAGCTTCGATCAGTTCCAGGATTACGAACATCGCGGCCGAGTGTTCAAAGAGACGGTACACTCCCTGGCAATGTCTCGATCTACATAGGGTGAGATTCGTATCAGGTCATCGCTTTAGCGATGACGCCAACGCAGCCCCTGAAGGGGCGTCTGATTTTGCAGAACTTTCGGTATCGCTAAAGCGATACCCTGATACAAATCCCGGATGCGCAGCCTGCGCTGGAACCAACTCAGTTATCACCCTCCCCCAGGTCCACCGCCGAAACTCCTCCATGTCTCCGTGGCTCCGTGGTGAAATAGATTCTTTATGGCCAAGCGCGTCAGCGTCGATCGCTGGATGTTTACCGTGACCATGATCCTGGTTTTTATCGGGCTGGTCATGATCTTCAGCGCCTCGGCTGTGATGGCCAAGGAGCGGTTTGGGTCGGCCTACGAATTCCTGCTCAAGCAACTGGTATGGGCGGTTGCGGGACTTGCCGTGATGGTCGTGGCCATGAAGGTGGATTACAAACGCCTGCAGCATCCGGCGCTGGTTTTCTCGTTTCTGGGGTCTACCACGCTTCTGCTTATCTCGGTTTTTTTTCTTGACCGCGCCCACGGCACACACCGCTGGTTTCACGTGGGTGCGATTTCGTTGCAGCCTTCGGAACTGGCCAAGCCCGCGCTCATCCTGTTTCTCGCGTGGTTTCTCGAAAACAAAACCAAGAGCATGGTCATGGACGACTGGCGCAATACGCTGATTCCCGCAGTGGCGCCCACCGTAATTTTTCTGGGGCTGATTGTTTTTCAGCCGGACCTCGGCACCGCCATCGCCTGCGCGGGCATTACCGCTTGCGTCCTGTTCGTCGCCGGCATTCGCCTGCGCTACTTCGGATACGCCTTCGCGGCCGCGCTCGTGCCGCTCTATTTCCTGATCTTTCACGTGTCGTACAGGAAGGACCGCATCCTGGCCTTTCTGAATCCCTACGCCGACCCCAAGGGGTTTGGCTTCCATATTATTCAGTCGCTAATTGCGGTCTCGACTGGCGGCGTGACCGGACTCGGGCTGATGGAAGGGAAGCAAAAATTGTTCTATCTTCCCGAACCGCACACGGATTTTATTTTTGCGGTCACCGCCGAAGAGTTGGGCCTGGTCGGAGCGCTCACCGTCATAATTCTGTTTGCGATCTTCCTCTGGCGCGGCACGCGCGCGGCGCTACGCGCGCAAGATAGCTTCGGCCGCTACCTGGCCGTCGGAATCACCAGCATGATCGTGCTGCAGGCCTTCATCAATATCAGCGTCGTGCTCGGCCTGATGCCAACCAAAGGCATCCCCCTGCCGTTCGTCTCCTATGGCGGATCGTCGCTGTTTGTGACCCTGATGTGCGTTGGGGTGCTTCTGAACATCACGAAGCAGGTGGAGTAGGCGGCATTCTGGGGTTCCTCGGCTTCTTCATTTTCTTGTTAACTCACATGGTAATAACCCACTAGTACGGATACCCCCTCCCCCCGGCTATTGAAATCAGAGGGATTCCGTGACGCGGCCTTTGGTTCCAAACAAATCCCGTGACAGGGCATTGCTCCAGTGGTAATGTGTGCCTAGCGGGTGCTTCCGCCGTGGTTCGCGTGGTATCGAACTACCCCCCTAAACCATCTAACCAGATGGAGTTACTATATGCCGTACAGCGCGAAGGCGGTTGCAAACGAGTTCTTGGCACTTGCCAAGGAAGACGGCGAGGAACTCACTCCCATGCAGTTGCAGAAGCTTGTTTACTTCGCCTATGGCTGGTACCTAGCCATTACAGGCGAAAGGCTTTTGAATGAGCGTGTGGAAGCGTGGCAATGGGGACCAGTCATTCCCTCGCTTTATAGCGAGTTTAAGAAATTCGGCAGCGAGCCCATTACCGATATGGCGCGAGACATGACGTCGCGGCCATTCCGAGTGCGGAGCGGCAATCCCCTGAAGGATGGTCAAGCCCTGATGGTGATCAAGCGGGTGTGGGAAATCTACGGAAAGTACACGGCTGCTCAACTCTCCGGTATGACTCACGAACCAAATTCTCCTTGGTCTCGAACTCCAGAGAAAGACATAAAGGGAACCGACATTTCGGATGACCTAATCGCGGACTACTTTCGTAAGCTCGCAATGAATGAGCACGCCACCCCTACTACCCGCTAGCCTACCAACTGGGCCAACTGGGATAACGATTGATAGTATCGTCCCAGCGCCAGAGTCTAGCACAGACATATCGACGCTTTCCATTGAGCTTGAATTAAAGCAAGCTCAATTGGAGACGGCTCAGCTTCTAAATCAGGAACTCCAAGAAAACATACGCAGGCGCGGGAACTGGGGCAATCGGGGGTTTTCTGGCTTCTTCTTGGCTGGCTATTCGCTGTCGTTGTCGTACTGGTGTTGGAAGGTTTCCGGTTCACGGATTTCATCTAGAAAATTCCGTTCTCATCGCTTTTATCGGGAGCACGACCGCTGACGTTGTTGGATTGGGCTACATCGTCGCGAACTACTTATTTGCGAAGCATCCCTAACGAGTTCTTCGCTAGTCTTTGTCGGGGATCTTCGGTTTACGCGAAGTAGCGACTTCTGGCTGTTTCGTGGTCTTTCCCTTCGGCTTCGGAGCCTGTAGAATTGCCCGTCCAAACCGTTCAAAGTTCTCAAGCGCTTCCGGGCCGACCCTCGCATCATTCCTAACCGACTCAATTGGCTCGTGGATTTCCTGAATACGAGACGTCACAATCGGCGTGCTGTATGCGGGGTGATGAAACTCCAGGTGCATACCGCGACCGATGAAGCGCATCTTGAGCATGGAACCGCCCCAGGTCGAGCCGGCTATGGTCACCTGAACTGGTTCAGGACAGTATTGCGGATGTCCTGAGATCAGCGCCGAGCCCTCGCCCAGAAGTAGTGCCGTATAGAAGTGGTGCTGAGTCCGAATCTGCAGCACGGTGTCCCGCGGCAGACCTTCCAGGAATACGCCTCCCTCGATTTCGGACTGGACGATATTCCGATTCACTTCGTCGCTGAGGTTGGGATGAGGCACGGACATTGATTCAATTTACCGAGGTTGGCTCCCAAGCACAATACTTAATATCTATTTGTGCGACGTACCTTGTTGTGGGGCGTACCTTGAGTTCGACATCCTGACCTTGGTCCCTCGCCCATCAGGCATATAATGTAGCGATTTCGCAGGCTTGATCCCAGCCGCATCGGAGGCCCATTGCCCCTGTCGCTCGACACTCGCGAGGTCGGACGCGTCACCATAGTGCGCTGCAACGGAAGGATTGTTGCCGGTAGCGCCAGCGAATCACTGCTGGCGCATGTTGCCTGGTTGCTGCATACCCGCAGTTCCATCGTCCTCAATCTGGGCCAGGTCGGATTCATTGACAGCAGCGGCCTCGGGGCCATGGTCCGCGTCCTCGCCAGCACCCGCCAGGCGCGCGGAGACCTGAAGCTCTGCGACGTGCCGGAACCGGTGCGCAAAGTTCTGGACATGACGCGCCTGACGACGGTGTTCGACGCGCACGAATCGGAGGAGAAGGCGGTCGCCGCCTTCTACCGTCCCGGAGTCTCTGTCGACGCACCTGCCCTAATCGGCCGCAGGGTTCTGTGCCTCGACTCCAATGTCGACGTGCTCGCCTACTTGCGCGAACTGTTGCGGCGTGCCGGATACGACGCCCAGAGCACTTGCCGCATCAGCGACGCTCTTCTCTTGATGCGCGTCACGCGTTTTGATCTCCTGCTGGTAGGCCCCGACAGGGCCGCTTCCGCGGCCTCGCCGCAATCCTTCCAGGACGCGTGTGCCAGACTTCCAGTAATCGAACTGGGCAACGAGTTTTCTACCCGCGATGCCGGTGAAGCCGGCGCCGGATTGCTGGAAACGATCGAGGCTCGGCTCCACCCGAAGACGCCGTGACGCGGGAGCGGCTGACTAAAAGAACGATGGCGAACGATCACCCCGTATCACGCCAAGCCAGAGCGGTTTCGACTTAGGAGAACGCCCTCGATTACCTGCGGGATGGGGCTCCGAATAGTAGAGGGAGGGGTCAACTGCTGGCGCGGATGTGGGGCTCTTTGACAAACTTGTCTGATGGAATTGGCAAGAACTGCTCGTCGGAGCAGGCGAGCCGCGCTAATTGTAATACGAATGAACGCGTCAGCGAAACGTCGCACCTTCAACGGCAACGTTCTAAGTTCCGGCCTCTTTCTCCATCGTCAGCAACTGCTCTTTGCGCTCAATGCCCCAGCGGTAGCCGCCTAACCCGCCATCTTGCCGCACTACGCGGTGGCATGGGATTGCGACTGCTACGGGATTGGTGGCGCAAGCTCGGGCGACGGCGCGCGTCGCCGTCGGCATGCCAATCTTCTTGGCCACGGCGCTGTAGGAGCGCGTTTCTCCTCGGGGAATTTTTTGCAGCGCTTCCCAGACTCGGCGTTGAAACGCGGTCGCCCGGATGTCGAGCGGAAGCGAGCGATTGGTCTCATGTCCTTGAATGAGGCGGGTGAGGTTCTCTCGCCATTGGGACATGGCGGCATCGTCGCGGCGGCGAACGGCGAAAGGAAACTCGCGCATCAATCCCTGCAGGAGCTGCTGCTCGGAATCGCCGAACTGAATGGCGCAGATGCCCTTGTCGGTGGCGGCGATCAGCATGCGTCCGAGAGGCGAGCCGGCGATGGTGTAGCGAACGATTGTATAGCGAACGACGGCGGCCACAGCGCCTCGGCGGTACTTCTCCGGTGTCATGCCTAGCTGCGTGGCGGTGCGCTCGTAGAGACGGCTGCTGGAGCTGTATCCGGCGGCGTAGAGCGCGGTGGTCACGGAGTGGCCGGCCTGTAGGTTTTGTTTCACCTGCCGGAGGCGGCAGGCGTCCATGTAGGCCTTGGGCGACACGCCGAGAACCGATTTGAACGTCCGCTGCAAGTGGAAAGGACTGCGGCGGAATTCTTTGGCCAGCAGGCTGAGCGTCAATTGACCTTCGATGTGCTGCTCGATGTAGCGGCAAATCGACCGAACCAGCGCGGATTGAGGATTTCCGTCCACCGCCTTCGGACGGCAGCGCAGGCAGGCGCGATAGCCGGCCTGCTCGGCTTGCAGGGCATGATCGAAAAAGCTGACGTTCTCGCGGCGCGGGCGTTTGGCGGGACACGATGGGCGGCAGAATATGCCGGTGCTGGAAACGGCGAAAACGAAGGTGCCGTCGAGGGAGCCGTCGCGATGGACGACGGCTTGCCAGCGGCGGGCGTTTGTTTGAACTGCCTTTGGCACGGCTATTTGAACGGCAACTTCGGCTGCCTTTGGCACGGCGGTTGGTTGCGGAGTTCGTTTCATGGTTTCTTGTTCTGAAAGTATCGCATTGGTGGCCATGCCGGTAACATAGGGCAGTCGCGCCGCGCGGACTATCCGAATGTTGCGGTCAAACGAATTTTCGCGGCGACAACCGGGTCCCCTCCAAAGGCCTTGGCCGGCGCGGGTTTCGGGGCAAGTGGTTCGAGCGCACTAGCTTGGGCAGGACGGCTTGGGTACGATGGTTTGGTTACTCATAAAGTGCAGATGCTTGCATCCGCGGGCCCGGCCCGATCCCGTCTCCGCCTACTAACTCCGTTCACAACACACACTTACACTTTCCTTTTCGTATGGTTTCACGGGTGCAGTGCTCCTTTGTGAGGTCCGGAGTGTATGGGACGAGCTGGGGGCGATCTTTGACTGTCATTCGCAGCGCTGAGTGCGTAGCAGCTCTTAAAACGACGACGCGGCCAGCGGTCGTCCTGCCGCTGCTGGTGATTTTGTTCATCGTCTCCTACGGCATCCTGACCATGCTGGTTTTCGAGCAGGGTCGGACCATCGAGTCGCAGCGCGGTTTAATCCGCGAGATGTTGAAGGACAGTACCCAACTGGCCACGCTGAAAGGCAAGCTGGCTCGTGACGACAGCAAGCGCTCCCACGACAAGGCGTCTGCGCCGACGGAGCAGAAAGACGCGGATTCCGGCAATCCTGCGGCAGGGGCAAAAGGAGCGGACAAAGAAACAAAACGACCCGGTAAATCGGAGCACTCCATGAAGGAAGCTCCCAGTAAGCCGGCTGCGGATTTACAGGATGTGCGGCGCTGCACTCGGTTGATCTAGCGGTCGTACCAGCGTGAGAAGTGCGGATCAGCGAAAGCGATTCGGGCTTTAGATTCAGATTTTTGAGATCCAGATTTTTTGGACCCAGATTGTAAAAGAAAGAAGAAAAGCGGTTCTGTGAAACGCGGCCTAATGTGGTGGCCGCAACGCAAGCGAGACACAATCATGAAGACCCTGGCCCTAGCCCTCATCCTGTCTCTTCCTGTTCCCAGGGTGGCACCACCGGCCCAAATCTCTCCCACCGTTAGCCAGCAACCGGCAAAGAAGAAGGGAGGGCAATGGTACTTCGCCGCAACCGGGCACGCCGTGTATTGCTACGGACCGGTCGTGACCTTGCCCCAGGCGCAAGGAGGCCTCGTGAAAGTGGCAACCTTTTGCCGTGGCGATCAAACCATTGTGCCGCTGAAAGATTAGAAGGTCATACCGCTCTACATCCACCGTTTAAAGATATTCCCCTCGAAGATATTTCTGCCGCCGCCGAAGCTCACACACTGGCGAACGTGGCGCGGTATATTTAGAAGGAATTATTTATTCTCCAGGGAAGGGCTTCGTGCATGGCTATCGTTTCCCCAACCACTACGCGGGTTTTGAATTCCAGTCTGGCGCAGAAGATCATGGGCGCCGACGAAGCTGCGGCTCTCATTAAGTCCGGCGACCAGGTCGGCATGAGTGGTTTCACCGGCTCTGGTTATCCCAAGGCCGTTCCGATTGAGCTGGCACGCCACATTGCCGATGCGAACTTTCGCGGGCAGAAGTTTCAGGTCAGCGTCTTTACAGGGGCTTCCACCGGCCCTGAGTTGGATGGAGCGCTGGCTATGGCGGGAGGCATCCATCTGCGCCTTCCCTATCAGTCCGATCCAGAAACCCGCAAGCGAATCAACGCTGGCGAAATGGACTACATGGACATTCACCTCAGCCATGTTGCGCAGTTCGTGGAATATGGATTCCTGGGCAAGCTCGATGTCGCGCTCATCGAAGTCACCGCGGTGCTGGAGGACGGACGGCTGGTGCCCAGTTCATCGGTCGGCAACAACAAGACTTGGATCGATCAAGCGGAGCGCGTCATCCTCGAGGTCAACTCGTGGCAGCCGTCCTCGTTGGAGGGCATGCATGACATCTACTACGGTCTCGAGCCGCCACCGAATCGCGGGCCGATTCCACTCGTGCGTCCCGGCCAGCGCATCGGCACGCCGTATCTTGAAGTTCCCGCGGAGAAGGTCGTCGCCATCGTGCTCACTGATTCTCCCGACCGCAACAGCGCCTTCAAAGCGCCGGATGCAGCTTCCAAGCGCATCGCCGGCCACATCCTCGAATTCCTCAGTTGGGAGGTGCAGAAGGGCCGTATGCCTGCGAACCTGCTCCCGCTGCAATCCGGCGTCGGCAACATTGCCAACGCGGTTCTCTTTGGGCTTGAAGAAGGCCCATTTGAAGGACTGACCTCCTACACCGAAGTGATTCAAGACGGCATGATTCGTCTGCTGAAGTCAGGCAAGCTAACTACCGCCTCGGCCACGGCATTCTCGCTTAGCCCCGCGGTCATGACCGAAGTGAACGCCGATATGGCCCACTACCGGGAGCGCATCGTTCTGCGCTCGCAGGAAATCTCCAATCATCCCGAGATCATTCGTCGGCTCGGCGTAATCGCCATGAACGGCATGATCGAAGCCGATATTTACGGCAACGTCAACTCGACGCATGTCATGGGATCGCGCATCCAGAACGGCATTGGCGGGTCCGGCGACTTCGCCCGCAATGGCTATCTCTCGATCTTCATGGCGCCATCGACCGCGCAGCACGGGACCATCTCGACCATCGTTCCTATGGTCTCGCATGTCGACCACACCGAACATGACGTGCAGGTTATTGTCAGCGAGCACGGACTGGCCGATTTGCGTGGACTCTCACCGCGTCAGCGGGCGCACCTTATCATCGAGAAGTGCTCCAGTCCGGACTACAAACCTTTGCTCCTCGACTATCTCAACCGGTCCGAGCGGTTGTCGTATGGCAAACATACGCCGCACCTGCTCACCGAATCGCTGGGCTGGCACAACCGTTATCTGCGAAGCGGAAAGATGCGCCCTCAGGGGGAGGACTGAAAGTTCGTTTATCACTACCTCTCGCGCTCGTGCTCTTCCCCTTCCCATCGCCCGCTCCAGCCACCGTTGCCCCAGTCGCCACGGCCCCAGCCCCGGAACTGCCCTCCGTCCACCACGCTGCCATCCAGAAACTCGAACATGCGCTCCCGCCCATTCGGACCACGCGCATAAATGCGCAACGCCTTCTGGTGTCCCGGATCCGGGTCCACGCCGAACGCACCGACCTCCAACCGGAAGGTCAGGCCATGACGCGCCAATTCCTTCAACCGGTTCGTGACATCCACATGGTGGCGCTCGCTGCCATACTGCGCGTTCAGAATCAGGAACTCGCCCTCGCCGACCGCGGCGACATTCCAGTTGCCGCTCCAGCCACCGTTGCCCCAGTCGCCACGGCCCCAGCCCCGGAACTGCCCTCCGTCAATCACGCTGCCATCCAGATACTCGAACATGCGCTCCCGCCCATTCGGACCGCGCGCATAAATCCGCAACGCCTTCTGATGTCCCGGATCCGGGTCCACGCCGAACGTACGGAAGTCCAACCGGAACGTCAGGTCATGACGCGCCAATTCCTTCAGCCGGCCCGTGACGTCCACATGGTGATACTCCGAGCCATATTGCGCGGTAAGAATCAAGTACTCGCCCTCGCCGCGCGGCTGTGCCGCCGCCGTTCCCAGCAGCAGAAGCGACAACGCCATGGTCAAGAAAATCGTGAACCGCACCTTAGTCTTAGTCATAAGAGTCTCTCCTATCAACCGGAATTTCTTTGACCTCGAAAACGACACCATTGTATGCCCATCTCGCCTCATCGCGATATTGCGAAACGATTTTTCTATTGGAGCACTACGCTCGCTTTAACATCTCGTCGATCGTAACGATGTCAGCTAACCCAGAGCAGCCGTAGATTGCGGGTAGAATGCGATCCGCAGGGTAAGTGCGTCGCAATTGCGCTACTCGATCCGTTCCTGCCCGATAAGCCGGAAGATACATTCGGCCCAGTAATGGATGTTGACCCCAGGCGCCGGAAAGTTTATCCGCGCGCTCTTCTGTGACGAGGAAATCCCGACGAAGAGTGGCAGCCACTTTCTCGCGCTGCACTCCTTCTCCCCAGGTTAAATATGACGACTGATTCTTGGCGTCATCCTGCAGTAACGCCAAGAGCACGCCGATCTGCAAATCTTCGTCGGGGAGTTGCTCGATTTCGGTTACGCCATGGGCGATTAGAATGGCATTGTTCGCGATGCCCTCGAACAGGGTGGCCGCACGAGTGTTCATGGTCAATACCGAGGCTTCGAAGCCGGCTCTCCCGCGGACATAGAGATTCTGTAAGTAGGCAAATGTCGTAACATGCCCGGGCACAACTTCGTGGCTCACAAGTTGCTCGAATTCCGGTACGGAGATCTGCAGCGAAGCGTTGATCTCGTAAGTGGCTTCGTACTGCGGACTGCCGTCCGCGTTCCGCGCTCGGCCAATGTAGTTCATCGAGCCCGAAAACCATGCGTCCTTGATGGGCAGGAATTCAATATTGGCCCGCGGTACGGACATGAGATCCTGGGGAAGGTAGGGCAGCAAGTTGGCTGCGCTTAGGCGGTCAAAGTGGGCAATCATCGCCGCGCCAAGAGCACGGACAGCAGCCATCGGAATCACCCGAGCGCGCCGCCAGGCATCGACCGCTCCGAGAAGTCCGGCAGAACCGGAGGTTGAGTAACCGGCGCGGCCCAACAATTCGGCAACACGATCGCGCTTTGTTCCGGGGCTAGAGGCTTCCGGCGGCCGGCCCGTCGAGGACTCGACACACCGGGCATAGGGAACGGGCTTGCCTTTCCCGAGAACTTCCATGGCCAGGTCCCACATCGTCTCGAGGCAGAGCGACAGGCCTTCGAGATACTGACGGCGCATGCCATTGATCTTCCGAGCATTGATCTTCCGAGCATTTCGCTTCCGAGCATCGATCTTCCGAGCATCGATCTTCCGGGCCTCATCGCGAATTCCAGCGATGGCTTGCGGGAGATCTACCTGACGCAGATACTCCTCCACCGCTTGGCGATCGACGTTTTTGCCGGAAACGCCACCGGTCTCCCGCACCCGCGCCGCCGCCGGCACCGTATAGGCCGGCGGCAGCGGCTCGTCCGAGAACCATGAGTCGGCGATGAACCGTCCCGTACCGGAGGGACACATGACATCGCCACCCCAGAGCGTGTCGATACCGAGAACTGCATCTGCGACAAATCGTGCGATCGAGTCCATGCTGATCTCCTTATTATTATTATTATTCTTATTCTTCTTCTTCCGGGGAAACTTTCTTCAGCGAGCCAAACCAAACATACAGACAGAGTGCAATAAACAGCAGCGCGGAAACGCTCTGCGACACCGCAAGGTTGGCGTAGAAAGGCGTCTGAATCCACTCTTCCTGGAAGTGAGGCAGCACGCGCAGCGCCGCCCCAATCACTCCGCCGAGTGCGCCGCCTGCCATCAAGCCGCCGGCAATGATGATGCCGCGCTCGCGGATGGTCTTGCCATGCTGGCCGCCAATTTTCTCCCCGCGCTTGTTCACCAGGTTCGAGAGGAATCCGCCGGCCAAGATCGGCGTGGTCAGCTGCAGCGGCAAATAGATTCCCAGCGCGAAGACCATGGAAGAGAGGCCGAGCATCTCCAACACCACGGTGACCATGGCGCCGATGCCGAACAACATATAGGCGACGGGCTGGCCGCTCATGAATCCCGAGACCACGGCTTTCAGTGCGGAGGCCTGGGGCGCGACCAGGACCTGCCGTGGGTCGCCGGGCGCGGCCTCTCCGAACTGGAAGGCCTTGGCCAGCAGGATGATGGTTAACCCCGCGGTGATTGCCGCCGCGACGACCCCGATAAACTTCACCTTCTCCTGCGCGGAAGGGGTGGAACCGAGCCAGTAGCCGGCTTTCAGGTCGGTAATGAACTGGCCCGAGGCGCACAGGGCTACGCAGACCATGCCGGCCATGGCCATCACGAAGAACATGCCGGTGGCACCGGAGAGACCGAACTTCAGCAACACCACCGCGGAGACTATGACGGTCAGTAAGGTCATGCCGCTGGCCGGGTTGTTTGCCGTGGTGGCAATGGCGTTGGCAGCCACCGTGGTGAAGAAGAATGAGAAGAGCAGCGTCAGCGCCAGACCCACGGCGACCACGGTCCACGAAACATGAAGTTGTCCGAAGAAGACGGCTACTGCGATTGCCGACAGCACCACGCCGAGAAGGATGGCGAGGATGGGAATGTCACGGTCGGTGCGTTCCATGTGCGGCGCTTCGCCGTGGCGGAAGGCATGCATCGCGATGGCAAACGATCCGACGACGACGCGCAGCGACTTGAGAATGCCGACGAGGCCGGCGGTCGCGATGGCGCCGACGCCGATGAAGCGCACGTAATAGCGGTAGATCTCGGCGGCCGTCATGTGCGAAATGGGGATGGTCGCGGGATAGACAGTGACGTCGCCCATGTGGCTGCCGATGAACCAGATCATCGGGACGAGCACGAAGTTCACCAGAATGCCGCCGGCGCAAAAGATCAGGGCAATGCGCGGGCCCATCACGTAGCCCAGTCCGAGGATGAAGCTGACCGCGTCGAAATTGAAGACCATGCGGCCACGCTCGGCCAGGGACCGCACCGCGGGCACGAACTGGAAGTTCAGGTACTCCTTCCAGACGTGGAAGGTGGTGACAAAGAAGTCGTAAACGGCGGCGATGGCTGTGGCCTGCAGCAGCAGCCTGGCTTGGGAGCCACCCTTCTCGCCGGTGACGAGGACTTCGGTGATGGCCGTGGCCTCGGGAAATGGGAACTTGCCGTGCATTTCACGCACAAAATAGCGCCGCAGCGGAATGAGGAAGAGGATGCCCAGGCAGCCCCCGGCCAGGCAGATGAAGATAGTCTGCACCGGATGCGGGTCGAGGTGGAGAGCGTAAAGCGCCGGGACGGTGAAGACAGCACCCGACACCACGGCCGCGGAGGCGCCGCCCATGCTGGTGATGATCATGTTCTCGAGCACGGTGGAGCGCCGCCGGTAGACGCGCGCCAAGCCGATGGCGAGGATGGAGATGGGAATCGCCGCCTCCATTCCCTGGCCGACCTTGAGGGCGGAATAGGCCGACGCGACGCTGAAGACGATGCACAGCAACGTGCCCCACAGCACGGCGCGCCAGGTCACCTCCGGTGGCGCCATGCTGGCGGGCACCAGCGGCATGTATATTTCGCCGTCCTTCAACGGTTGGTACGCGTTTTCGGGAAGAGACTTGGTTTCGACTTCGGCCATGAATGAACGAGCCTCCTGATCCATTAGGAAGTCAAACATAGGGTGCGGAGACAGAGCAAGGGCGGAGGTCACATGGGGAAGAAACTTGGGAACGGATTCCGGCGTCGATTCTCGATGCCCAGCCCCTAAAGGGGCGTCTGATTTCGGAGGACTTACGGTATCGCGCGATACCCTGACACGAAACTCGACTTTTTCCTCGTCCTGCTGAAGGGGCGTCTGATTTCGGAGGGTTGCTCGAAAACGAGTTCTCACGCACACTGTTTCTGCTGCGCAACAGCCCGGTGGACCCTAGCGCTTATGAACATACTTGACCTGGTGGTCGGTAAGCCCATCAAGAGCAGTGACGAACGCGCCGAGCAGATCGGTCCGGTGCAGGGCATCCCGATCTTTGGCCTGGACGCGCTGAGTTCGGCTGCTTACGGCCCGGAAGCGGCCCTCAGCCTGCTGATTCCCCTTGGCCTTCTCGGCGTTCGTTATATCGTTCCTATCAGCGCCGCCATCATCACTTTGCTGGTGATCGTTTACTTCTCCTATCGCCAGACCATCGCCGCTTATCCCTCGGGCGGCGGCTCGTATACGGTGGCGCGCTTCAACCTTGGCTCACGCGCCAGCCTGCTGGCCGCGGCTGCGCTGCTTGCCGATTACATCCTCACGGCCGCGGTGGGCATTTCCGCGGGAGTCGGCGCCCTGGTTTCGGCCGTGCCGTCATTGCTGCCGCACACGGTTTCTATTTGCGTTGGCATTCTTATCGTGGTCACCATCCTGAATCTCCGCGGCGTGCGCGATGCGGGCCTTGCCTTCGCGCTTCCCACCTATCTGTTTGTCGGCACCCTTCTCATTACCATCGCCGCAGGCGTTCTCCGTGTTCTCCTCAGCGGAGGGCATCCCACACCGGCAGTTCCGCTTCCGCCTGTGCCGCCCATGACGGCGGCAGTCAGTTACTGGCTGCTGCTCAAGGTTTTCGCCAGCGGGTGCACCGCTTTGACTGGCGTGGAAGCGGTCAGCAACGGCGTGAAGGCTTTCCGGGAGCCCACGGTGAAAAACGCCCAGCGCACTCTGACCGTGATTATTTTTCTTTTGGCGGTGCTGCTGGCGGGAATTTCGTATCTTGTTAAGACTTACGGAATCGCTGCCACCGATCCGGGCCAGGCCGGGTATCAGAGCGTTCTCTCCATGCTGACTGCTTCGGTTTTTGGCAAAGGCGTTTTTTATTACCTGACCATGGGCTCAATTCTTATCGTTCTTTCGCTCTCCGCCAATACAGCCTTTGCCGATTTTCCGCGTCTCTGCCGCGCCATCGCGCAAAATAACTACCTCCCGCACGCCTTCGGATACCGCGGGCGGCGGCTTGTCTATACCTATGGCATCGTCGTGCTGGCTTTGCTTTGCGGCGGCGTGCTCATTCTTTTCGGCGGTGTCACCGATCGGCTTATCCCGCTCTATGCGGTGGGCGCTTTTATGGCCTTCACGCTTTCGCAAGCCGGCATGGTCATGCACTGGCGGAAAAATCGCGGTCCGAATTGGCTGAAGAGCGCACTCGTGAATGGGCTTGGCGCCCTCGTCACCGGCATGACCACCGCTGTCGTGCTGGTTGCGAAATTCTTGGAAGGCGCCTGGATCACGCTGCTTTTCATTCCCTTGACAATTTTTTTCTTCACGCTCGTCCGCCGTCATTATCACTCCGTGAAACTGCTTACCAGCTGCAAGGTTCCCGTTGACGCGGCAGGTCTTAACGAGCATCCGATTGCGGTCATTGCCATCGATCGCTGGAGCAACATCACCCGCCAGGGAATTGAATTTGCCGCCCGGCTTTCCCCGGAAGTGATCGCCTTGCACGTCGAGCCCAACGAGCATTCCGAATTGCTGCAAGACGACTGGAAGGAGTATGTTGAGCAACCCTTCCGCGCGGCCGGCAAGGAACCGCCGCAGCTTCACGTCTTGCCTTCACCCTACCGCTTTATCATCATTCCCATCGTGCAGTTCATTCTCGACCTTTCGAAAAACAATCCCGATCGCAGCATCATCGTGGTCATACCCGAACTGGTGGAAGACAAATGGTATGAATACTTCCTGCACAATCAGCGTGGCCGGCTCCTGGAATGGGTGCTTCTCGTCCGCGGCAATGAGCGTATTTTTGCGGTGACTGCGCCCTGGTACGTCGGGGAACGAAGCATAGCATCGGGAGGGCCCTGACTAGAAGGCTGCGAAAGAAGTCTGACTTCGCGCCCCAGCCCCTAAAGGGGCGTCGGATTGCGAAGGACTTACGGCATCGCTAAAGCGATGCCCTGATACGAAACCCTAATTTTTCTGCAGCCTGTTAGCTAGGAGGGGCGCTGAATCCCTGCTTCTTGTTTTTGTACGGCACGCAGCGCCCAGGCCATGCGCGGGGTGTTGTGGGCGATTCCGAAGCGGCCCTGAGCATCGAGCAGAATGATTCCACCGTGGCCGTTGAGGCGCTGCTTGAGATAGTTCATCGCTTCCTGCGCCGCCCACTCCGGCAGGCTTCCGGATTCGACGCGATCCGCCGCCCACTTCGCGAGCACCAGCTTCATGATCGGTTCGCCCCATCCGGTGGTGGAAGCGGCCGCGCTGAGATTATCGGCATAGCAGCCGCAGCCTATGAGCGAAGAGTCGCCGAGGCGGCCGGGAGCTTTGTTGAGCGTGCCGCCGGTTGAGGTCGCAGCCGCGATATTGCCATGGCGATCGAGCGCGACGGCTCCCACGGTGTCGTGCGAAATTTCGGGCGCGAACAGATCGTTGCCGTGGGCTGAGTCCTGCGCCTGATATGCGCGCAAGCGCTCGACCTCTCGGGGAATGATCAGGTCCTCGTTGCGGCAGAGAGCGATGCCGTGCTCGGCGGCGAAGCGCTCGGCGCCTTCGGCGACGAAATAGACGTGCGGGCTGTCGCTGAGAATTTTGCGGGCGGCGCGAACCGGGTGGCGCAGACGCTCGACGCATCCGACGCCGCCGCCGCGGAGGGTCGCGCCGTCCATGATGAAAGCATCGAGTTGTACCTTGCCATCGCGATTCAGGAAACTGCCGCGGCCGGCGTCGAAGGTTTCGTCGTCCTCCATCACGACCACGGCCTCTTCGACGGCGTCGAGAGCGGAGGCGCCGCGCTCCAGCACGCGCCATCCGGCGGCGGCGGCATTGCGTACACCGGTGACGTGCGCTTCGACCATGTCGTCGGGAATGGCCCAGGCTCCGCCGTGAACGACTAGAACAGGATTGGTTGGCACCTTCAGTCCTTGCGGGAAGTTGCGGGAGATAGTCTAGCAGGCTGCGGAGAAAGTGTGATGATTTGCAGTGCGCTCAGGCGGCCTTCGCGGGAGCGTCCATCTCCGTGGTCCGCTGCCAGGTGTAGATGACTCGGTGGATTACGGTGATGGTCGAGAGCACGGCGATCACCCATAGCACCGGAGCCATGACGTTGAACAGGGCGCCGATGATCAGCAGGACCAGACGTTCGGGGCGTTCCATGAAACCGACGCGGCACGTGCCGATAAGCGACTCGGCGCGGGCGCGGGCATAACTCACCATGATGGCGCTGATCATGGCCAGCGCGGCCAACACTACGTAGAAGAAGCGGTTGCCGCGGGCGTAGAAAACCAGCAATCCAAAGAACAGCGAGGCATCGCTGTAGCGGTCGACGATGGAATCGAAAAACCCTCCGAAGCGGGTCACCTGGTTCGAGGCGCGGGCCACGCGGCCGTCGACCAGGTCGAAGAATCCCGATCCGATGATGACGAGGCCAGCATAGAAAAACATGCGGCGCTGGTTGTCGCCGTTGGCATATCCAAATAAAAAGGCGGCGTAGGTGTTGACTACCAGTCCCATCACGGTCAGGAAGTTGGGATTGATGCGCGCGAGAGCGAGCAGGCGCACGATGGCGTCGAGCAGAACGCCGCAGGCGCGTCCGACTCCGCTGGTCCAGCTCATAGGATCCTACCCATTATGACTGTCTGGAAGCGGGGCTTCGCCCCGCTTGGACGAGGCGGAGCCCCGTCCCCACACAAGCTGACCCAACCCATGAAAGCCCTGCTCGTAAAGTTGCCGCTCATTCCGTTTCCCGTTCCGGTTCCGGCAAGTCCGCCAGTTCCGCTTCCAGCTTGGCTTCGGCGAGATCGTGCGTGGTGGAAAGCTTCAGGATTTCCAGCTCGCGGCTTCCGCCGGGGGTGACGACCATGGCGATGTCGCCAACTTTCTTATTCAGCAGGGCGCGCCCGATCGGCGAGGTGGTTGAGATTTTGCCGGCGGCCACGTCGGATTCTTCGCTGGTCACCAACTGGTATGCCATTTCTTCGTTTTTTGTGCCGTCGTAGATGGTCACAGTCGAGCCGAGGCCAACTTTATCCCTGGGGATATTGTTCATGTTGATCAGCGACAGGTCGGCCAGGCGCTTGCCGAGTTGGCGGAGGCGCGCCTTCAGGTATTCCTGGCGTTGCTTGGCCATGTGATACTCGGCGTTTTCGCTGAGGTCGCCCATGGCGACGGCCTTTTTGAGCTCTCTGGGGATGTCATGGGACAGTTCACGCTCGAGCGTGTTCAGTTCGTCCCGAAGCCTCTTTTTGATCTCTTCCGTCATCGCTTTGGGCATTATAAACCTCTTCGCTTGCCTAGCCTCCCCACCGGCAATATACTTTGCGAGGCTTGCCCGGCGACTTGGGCGGCAATCGCAAGCGTCAATTGCAAAGCTCGTCAATTGCAAGCATCGGAGACTTTATGACGACGACTTTGGAGCTCGAGCAGGAAACGAATCCCTGGCAGGCGCAAGCCGCCCGCTTCGACCTGGCCGCGGGTAAGCTGAATCTCGACGAAGGCCTGTGGAAGGTGCTGCGGAGTCCGAGCCGCGAGATCATTGTTCACATCCCGGTGCAGATGGACGATGGGCACCTGGAGGTGTTCACCGGATTCCGCGTGCAGCACTCCATTGCGCGAGGCCCGGCCAAGGGCGGGCTGCGCTACGCGCCCGACGTGAACCTCGACGAGGTCCGCGCGCTGGCCAGTTGGATGACATGGAAGTGCGCGGTGGTGAACATTCCATTCGGCGGCGCCAAGGGTGGCATCATCTGCGATCCGCACAAAATGTCGCAGGGCGAACTGGAGCGCATGACCCGCCGCTACACCGCTGAACTGTTCGAGTTCATCGGTCCGGAGAAGGACGTCGCCGCCCCCGACGTCAACACCAACGAGCAGACCATGGCCTGGATCATGGATACCTACTCCATGCACATGCGGCAGACCTGCACCGCGGTCGTAACCGGCAAGCCCGTCAACATCGGCGGATCGCGCGGGCGCCGCGAGGCTACTGGACGCGGCGTTCTCATGGTCTGCGAACAGGCGATCAAGAAACTGCGCCTGAATCGCGACACGACTCGCGTCATCGTGCAGGGCTTCGGCAACGTCGGTTCGAACGCGGCCCTCCTGATGGCGGAAGCGGGATACAAGATCATCGGCATCATCGAAGTTGGCGGCGGCTTGTACAACAGGAACGGCATCGACATGGAAGCGCTGTGGGAATTCCGCCAGCGCACGGGCACGGTGCACGGATTCACGGGCGCCGAGACGTACGATTCGGCCGAGCTTTTGCTGGCCGACTGCGACATTCTGATTCCGGCGGCGACCGAAAACCAGATCACCAGCCGAAATGCGGACCGCGTTAAATGCAAGATCCTGGCCGAAGGCGCGAACGGTCCGACTACCGCAATCGCGGACGATATCCTCTCCGAGAAAAAAGTATTCGTGATTCCCGACATCCTGGCGAACGCCGGCGGCGTCACCACTTCTTATTTCGAGTGGGTGCAGGATCGCCAGGGCTACTTCTGGAAGGAATCGGAAGTGAACGACCGTCTGGGGGATATCATGAACACGGCGTTCGACGATGTTGTCCGCTACGCGGAAACTCATGGCGTGAACAACCGGATCGCCGCCTACATGCTGGCCATCGACCGCGTGGCGTACACCATCCGCCAGCGCGGAATCTATGCTTAGGAACCCGTGGCACAAGTGGAACACCTCATTTCAACTATTCGTTCCCCAAGATTTTGTCATCCCGAGCGCAGCGAGGGATCTGCAGTTCGCCTCAAAATGCGGATCCCTCGCTTCGCTCGGGATGACAATTCATGAAAGGTGTGAGGAAATATGAATCGCCCCCGAAACAAACTTACTCTTTGGCTAAGCGCTTTCTTCCTGATCATCACCATCGGCATTTCGCCGGCTTTGGCGAAGGCGCAGGCGGGTTCGACCGACAACAACTCCGCCGCTGCAAAGCCCGCAGCTCCGGCTAATCCCAGCGCAACTCCGGCTGCGCCCAAGACGGCGACCAAGGCAACGGCTGGCACGCCTTCCAGTTCGGAGATCGCCGCCGCTAAAGCCAGCGGCAAGGTTTGGGTCAACACCGAGAGCGGCGTCTACCACAAGAGCGGGCGCTGGTATGGCAAGACCAAGTCCGGCAAGTTCATGACCGAATCCGAAGCCAAGGCCGCCGGCTACAAGGCAGCGCACAACTAAA
>CAWCRQ010000054.1:0-32462 GCA_963797885.1 uncultured Acidobacteriaceae bacterium
GCCCGTGGCAGGTCGGTATCCACGAGCGCCACCAGTTGCACGCCGGGATGTGCGCCGACAGCCGGAATGTGCTCGCTGCGGGTGATGGCTCCGCAGCCTAGAATGGCCAGCCGGATCGGCTCCGTCATTCCCGCTGCTCCCCAACGCATCGCATAGTAGATTACGAATCTTGCGAATCATCCGCCATCAGCATACCGGAAACGGCTCTGAGCTAGCGAAAAGCCTCGCCGAGTAGAGCGCTTACAGGGTGCGAACCGGAATGTGTCTCTTGCGCGGGAGAATGCAGCTCGTATCCCAAATAAGTCATCAGGTGTCCCCATCGAGATTCCAGTTGCAAAATGGCCGATTCCGGCACCTCGGTGCGCCAGCCTCCGGATTTGGCAGCCCGCACAAAAGGAATGTCCTGGCGCGTCTCCCGGGTCGAACTCCACAACAGGGCCTGCGATTTCTCCAGCTTCCGCATGGTGCTGGCGTCGCTCCGGCGTACAGCGGTTGCGATCCGCTCCGGATCTGGTTCGATTCCCAGGAAAACGGCCACCCTAGTCAATTCCTGCGCGGTATTGGCCAGCATGTCCTCGTAGCGCAGCAAAAGAAACCCGGGGTGGTTGTGCCGGGTCACCAGCCAGGATGCTACATTGTCTCCCCACGAGCCGTACGGGTTGAAATCTCCTGCCATGAACCGGGCTGCGTATTTTTCGAACGGATATTGGTCGTCGATCTGGCGGCGCTTGCGTTGAAAGTAGTATCCCGACAGCAGCACATCCCGAGGGTCCCGCACGATGTAGATGATTCGCGGATAGCGTGGATCGAAATACTGGTGGCTCTTGAGGACCCGGGGCCGCGGCATTCTTGCTAATTCGCGTTTCGAGAGCGCCTCCGGGTCCGGCGTCAGCCGATTGATGTTGGAAAAATCCGCCGGGGTTTCTGGATACACCAGGTTGGCAATCAAAAACCGGGTCCAGGTATTGCCCGACTTTATGTAAGAAACGATAAAAACATCGTCTGGAAAAACGTCCAGATTGCGTCCTGGGTGGTGCAAGCCCAGCGCCCGCCGCGTTCCGCGGATCAGCCTTTCCATCATAGGTCGAACCTCTCGCTGTTTCTGATCGACTACCTCCGGGGCTCTTCGGGGGAGACGCGGCTTGTATCCGGGGCGACCGCGCCGGTTGGGGGCGTCCTACTACTTCAAACTTGCTTTGTTCCCAACTTCTTGATTATAGATTATTGCTGAACCGGTCCCGTCCTTAGTTGGCAAGATGCCGCTAGAACCCGCTCTCTGCCTGCCTTTTCGCGCCAACCGCGCCTCCTGCAAGCTTAGAAAGCGGCGGGCTGCCCAAGGCGCAATCTGCACCGCCAGCGCTACTCGCCGGCTCTTCCAGTCTTGCAACAGTGCCGCCGCTTGGCCCGCCGCGAGACGCGCTTCAGGGTATCGACCCTCCCGCAAGTAGCGCTTCACCAGATCCATTTGGCAGAGCCCCTCAACCCGCGCAATCAGTTCCTGGATCAGCCTTTTCTGCTTTGCTGAAACCGGCAAAGTCGCCAGCACCTTCTTGTAGATCTCGATCTGCGCCTGCTTGAGGAGATAGCTATCGGCTGCGAGCCCGTCGGGGAGCAGCCGGTGTTCAATCCCTACCTGCCGCAGAAGATCCATCTTCGCCCCGCGAAAGGACATGCGCACCCAGAGGTCGAAGTCTTCCGAGCGGCGATAGTGTTCGTCGAACAGTCCGGCGTCGATCATTGCCTGCCGCGAGGCCACCACGGCCGAAGTCGTCACCGCGCATTCTTCCGTCAGCAGCTTCTCGAACGTCACCGGTGGACTCTGCGGTTGCCGCTCGAAAGACCGGCCCACAGAAGACCGGCCGACATGCACTCCATCCCTTCATAAAGTAGGAATCGCAGTAAACCAGATCCAGCGCCTGTTCCTCAAGCAGCGGAACCAGACGGGCCAGATGCTCGGGCAAATAGATGTCGTCGCTATCGAGGCAGGCGATGTACTTGCCTCGCGCCGTGCGGATCGCCGTGTTGCGCGCCCCCGATGGTCCCCGGTTTTCCTGCCGGATGTAGATCAGCCTCGCGCCGTAGCTCCGGATCGCCTGTTCCAGCGCCTCCGTGTCCGGCGAGCCGTCATTCACCAGCACGACCTCAAAGTTCGGATACGTCTGCGCGAACACGGAATCCAGCGCTTCCCGTATACGTTCCGCCGCCTGATACGCAGGAATGATGACGCTCACCAGAGGTTGTTGCCGTTCGTCCAAAATGCACACCCCTCCCGCGACCCTGATCCAGCAAACCGCAGTCCAACCCCGCCCCAGTACCTCAGTCTAACTGTTTGATTTTAATGGATGTTTATCGTCGGGAGGAAACGGCACTGAAATCTCCTGGGCAAGCGACCATCCACGATGGGTATTTTGTTTCCCTTTCTTGCACGATTATTCACTTGACAAAAATAACGACCTGATATATGATTTATGCATGGTCAGGCTAACTACTAGCGATTCTTCCAGTTGCGAGGTAAAGCGCCAGACTCTACAGCCCGCCGAATCCTCTGTTTTAGGTCACTTTTCACAGAAGCTATCAATTTCCGCGTCGGCACCCGTTCAAGCGCCGATCTCTCACGCTTTTCTGACTTCTTGCGAGGTTCTGTCATGACGCTCCTAGACGTTACTCAAATGTTCTCTTCCGACGAACAATGCCGTGAACTCCTCAAGCGGCTTCGCTGGCCAGAAGGTGTACGCTGCCCGCGTTGCAAAGCCGATGCTATCAAACTGGCGACCGCAAAAGAACTGTTCTTCTGTCAAACCTGTGTCTATCAGTTCTCTGTTTTGGCTGGCACGATTTTCAATGATTCCCACTTGCCGTTGCCGATCTGGTTTATGGCTACGCTGCTTCTCTGCGAAGCGAAAAAGGGAATGAGCGCATTGCAACTCAAGCGCACAATCTGGGGAGAGCACAAGGGCTCTTATAAAACAGCGTGGTATCTCTTCCACCGGATTCGTGCTGCCATGAAAGAAGTGGACAAGCCGATGCTGGATGGAACCGTGGAGATGGATGAAACCTATATCGGCGGACGAAAGAAAGGAAATGCCTACAAGGGTGGAAATGAAAAAGAGGTTGTTATCGGCATTCGGCAGCGCAACGGTAACCTGCGATTCTTTCATGCTGAAGATGCAAAGTCTGGAACACTGGCGAAATACATCAAAGAAAATGTCTCCGCCGATGTGGATGTCATTGTCACCGATAGTCTCCACGCCTATCAAAGCGCCGTCGCGGATATTCCACACAAGACCGTGAGGCACACCGATCAAGAATATGTCCGATATGAGGACGGCTTCTGCGTTACGACCAATACCGTCGAATCTGCTTTCTCGCTCTTGAAACGCGGCATCATGGGAAGTTGGCACAAGATCAGCGCGAAGCATCTCCCCGCGTACCTTGACGAAATGACCTTCCGGTTCAATCGCCGCAAGCGTTCCGATTTGTTCATTGATACATTGCGTCATATGGTTACTGCTGACCCTTTGACTTTCGACGAACTAGTTGCCTAGCCACCTTCCTTTTCAATGCTCGCATCTGCCCCACTGGAACGGCAATACGCTTTCGCATAGCATCTTTTTCAATTCGCGCAGCTTCCTTGTGAGTCACTCTAAAGTAGTAGAGCAAGTGATTTAACAGACGATTGTATTCTTTAGTATCTATCGATCCGTCCAATGTCAAAATCGTCATTTCGTGTTGCCATTGCCGTATCGAATCGAGGAGTTGTTCCTTCGCCGCTTGAATGGTTGAATCTTCCGATGTCATCTGCATGTCATTCGTTATAGTGAATGTAACAACCCTACCGCCGACATCGGAATATCTTCGCTTCGCCTCGTGAACCACGGACAATGCCGCCACTTTTGCACGTTCTAGTGTCAGAAACCCAGCTTCGGCTACTTCATCTCCAAACTCTCGGAGTGGGCCGCAACCAATAACTGCACCGAGTCTTTTTCTTGTGACCAAAGTCGAATTTATTACAAATAATTCCCCGTTCTCTTCGTTCTCATGTTTGGTGGCAATAAGGAATTGTGTGAGAAGGTCAGAAGAAGAATCTTTTGGATAGGACAACACGCCGTCATTTTTATAAAGACGCACCATCAAGTCCTGTAGTTGGTGTTGCATCTCGTCATATGAAGAGATGTTCCCGCGCACTAGTTCAACTATGTGCGGGGTGAAGTAGTCAAGCAGATAGGCCCCGCCCGAGCTTGCGATTGCCGAAATGCACTTAGACCCGTAGATGGGCGTGATTTTATCGACATAGGTATGCGTTTCTCCGTAACTTTCTTTCGTGTCGGATGCAAGCACCACGCCCCGCACTGAAAACATCCCGGCTGCTATAGTCATGCGGCGCACCTGTGCAAGCCGCAGCGGTCTCGGCATGGACAAATGCGGCTGCGGCTTCGGTACATTTAAGCACCTCTCCGCATTTTTGTGAAGTAAATAACCGTGCTTTCTTGCCCCTGCTCGCTTACCAACCGCGCTTCAGGGCCCGGGTAAACTCCGCCACTGGCAGGGTATTCAGCACATCTTCCTTCGTGAGCCAGGCCCGCCGCGCCTGCAGAATTCCGTAGCGCATTTTCTCCATGTGCGAGGTGTGGTGGGAATCGGTGTTGATGACAATTTTCACGCCATGCTCTTTGGCTAGGCGCAGATGAACGTCGCTGAGGTCGAGCCGATCGGGATAGGAGTTCAGTTCCATCGCGACTTTGTGTTTAGCCGCCGCTTTGAGCACGGCGTCAAGATCGAACTGGTAGGCGTCGCGGCGCAGCAGCAGGCGTCCGGTGGGATGCCCGATCAGCGAGGTATTGGGACTGGCGATCGCCTTCAGCAGCCGCTCGGTCATGGTGGCGCGATCCTGGTTGAACTGCGAGTGCACGCTGGCGATTACGATGTCCAATTGCTCAAGCACCGGGTCGGAGAGATCAAGCGCGCCATCGCCCAGAATGTCCACTTCGATTCCCGCGAAAATGCGAATGCCCTTCATCTTCTTTTCGACCGCGCGAATCCTTTCGATGTGCGCCAGTGCGCGTTCGTCGGTGAGGCCGTTGGCGAAAGCGAGATTTTTCGAGTGATCGGTGATCGCCATGTACTCGTAGCCGCGTTCCCGTGCCGCCTCCGCCATCTCTTCAATGGTGTTGCGGCCGTCGGTCTCGACCGTGTGCATGTGCACGTCGCCGCGGATATCGGACAGTTGGATCAGCACGGGCAGCGTGTGTCCGGCGGCGGCTTCGATCTCTCCAAGATTCTCTCGCAGTTCGGGAGGAATGAAGTCCAGCTTGAGCTTGTCGTAGATTTCTTCTTCTGTCTTGCGCGCAACCGGCTTCTCGTCTTCCACTCGAGCCAGGCTATATTCGTTGAGCGTGAAGCCCATCTTGAGCGCGCGCTGGCGCAAGGCCACGTTGTGCGCCTTTGACCCGGTGAAATATTGCATGGCCGCCCCAAAAGACTCCGGCGGCAGCAGGCGCACGTCCACCTGCATGCCGTTGCGGTGCCGGAAGCTGACCTTGTTCTCCCCTTGCGCGATGACGTCCATCAGGCCAGGGAAGCGGAGTAGATGTTCGATGATCTTCTGCCGCGGTTCTGCCTCGATGCAGGCCTTGCCCGTGACCAGGATGTCGAGGTCGCCGACGGTTTCACGTCCGCGGCGCAGCGATCCGGCAGGCGTAACTTTTTCGATGCCGAGATCGCCCAAGGAAGCAGCCAACAGATGCTCCACCAGTTTTTCCGCCAGCTCTTCGGCGGTGTCGAGCAGGAATCGTCCGGCGATGCGGCGGTAGTCTTCAATCGCCTTAAGCAGCTTCAGTTCGTGCTTTTCGCCCATGCGCGGCAGCGTGCGGATCTTGCCCTCGCGCGCCAACTTCTCTACGCCCTCGAGGTCGCTGACCTGGTAGGCGCTCCAGATCAAGGCAATCGTCTTCGGCCCCAGACCCTGAATCTTGAGCAGTTCGAGCATCGAGGGGCGGTATTTTTTCAACAGCTCGGAGTGCGCTTCAATGCTGCCGTCTTTGAAAAGCTGCAGCAGATTGGCCTGCATGCCCTTGCCAATGCCCTGGATTTCGAGAAGTTTCTTCGGTTCCTGGATGAGGTCGGCCACCTGTTGTGGCAGCGCTTCAATGGCCTGCGCGGCGTTGCGATAAGAGCGCACCCGAAACGAGTCCTGCCCGTCGATCTCCAGCAGATCGGCAGTCTCGTAAAGAAGTCCGGCGATGGCTTTGTTGTCCATCCAAAGTTGTCGGGTTTCGGCCCAGGACGACGGTTGTAACGAGAATGATTGTAACGCCGATGAAAAGGTCGCAGCAGAGAGTTAGCAGGGACCTGAGGACACAGCCAGCCCGAGCGTCGAACTCACACACAGCTTGATCCGCAAGACCGGCCTGAGTAATGCGACCTCAAATCAGGGGACCTTGGTCACATTGGCCGCTTGCGGCCCTTTCTGTCCCTGGACGATCTCAAACTCCACCTTGTCGCCCTCCTGCAGGCTCTTGTACCCTTCGGTGGTGATTGAGCTGTAGTGAATGAATACATCCGGTCCATCGTCTCGGCCGAGGAAGCCGTATCCTTTGGCGTTGTTGAACCACTTGACGGTGCCTTTCAAACGTTCCACGTGCGCCCCTCTTTCTTGCGGATTTCCCCGAAAAGGCGCGATTTCAGGGCCCGCAAAAAAATGTGTAGGAATTGTGCTGCTCACCGGGGGTGCTGTCAAGGCTCAGCGTCACATATCAGTGTTCGCGGGCAAGGACCGCTCGTGTAGGGGCGGGCGCCTCGCCCGCCCAAGCCGGGCGCAGCTCGGCCTAGCCTCAAAAGGCAGTATTGGCATAACATTCCGCCGTGCCGTTATGACCGCGGAAATGCTCGCGCTTTAGCGACTCGGGTCGGCTTTTTGCACCTCGAATTAGTTTTTTTCGCAGCTGGCCCTCTAGCGCGCTGGTCGCGCCGTCTGAGCCAGCCACAAGATCCCCGAGATAGTCTTGGCGTCGCGGATGCGTCCATTGAGCGCCATCCGTTTCGCCTCCGATAAAGTGAAAAACCTGGTTGCGATCTTCTCGTCCGGCTCGGGCTGGGCTTCGCCAGCCTGGAGACCGCGGGCCAGGTAGATGGTCATGGTTTCGTCGAGGAAACCGGGGCTCACGTAAAAATGCAGGATTCTCTTCCACTGGCGAGCGCTGTAGCCGGTTTCTTCGAATAACTCGCGCTTGGCGGCGGTGAGCGACGTTTCGCCATCGTCAATGCGTCCGGCGGGCAGCTCCCACATCATGGACTGCGCGGCGTGGCGATACTGGCGCTCGAGAAGGATGCGCGGCTCGGCTTTGCGGGCCGCCTTCGCCGAGTTATCGAGGGCCAGATCATTGATAGTCAGATCATCGACGGCCAGAACCACGATCGAGCCGGAATGCCGTATGACATCGCGGCGGGCGCGCACGCCTCCAGGCTCTTCCACTTCATCAGTCGTGACGCTGAACACCGGGCCCTGGAACCTGATGCGGGAAGAGAGGACGCGCCCTTGCTTTGATTTCATTCCTGCTGATTTCGCCATGACAACAATATAAGGTATGCTGCGCCGGTGACCCGAAAACCCACTACCGAAAAGATGACCGGAAGAACAAAAAAGATGACCAGGAAAACAATGACCGGAAAGCCCTCCATAGCCATCGTCGGCGCCGGGAGCCTGGCGACTTTTCTGGCCGTGGCGCTGCACAACGCCGGTTTCCCAATTACCGAGATCATAGCGCGCGACTCGCCACGGTCGCGCCAGCGCGCTCGCGCGCTGGCCGCGAAGGTGGGCGCTCAAACCGTCACCGCACATTCCGCCGCGCTGGATGCCACCTTGCTATGGCTCTGCGTTCCAGATCGTGAGATTCGCCGCGCGGCTTGGGTTTTGTCAGATCATCTCGTTGCTCGGGCGCTGCTACAGCAGAAAGTTATAGCCCGTTTCGCCCTGCACTCCAGCGGAGCGCTCTCCAGCCGCGAACTCGATCCTCTGCGCAAAGCAGGCGCCGCGGTCGCATCGGCGCATCCGCTGATGACCTTCGTTGCCGGAGCGCATCCTTCAGAGAATCCTTCAGAGCATCCTTCAGACTATCCTTCTATGACGGGCGTCCCCTTTGCCATCGAAGGCGATGAGGCGGCCGCGCGAGTTGCACGGCGAATCGTCCGCGCGTTGGGAGGAGAGAGTTTCTCATTACCCGCGAAGCGCAAAGCCGCATACCACGCGTGGGCCACGATGACTTCGCCGCTCTTGCTGGCGTTCCTGGTGACGCTAGAAGAAGCCGCCCGCGCCGCCGGACTTACGCGGCAAGATGCGCGCCGCAAGATCCTGCCCATCATCCGGCAGACTCTGGCCAACTACTCGCGCCTCGGTCCGGCGCACTCATTCAGTGGCCCGCTGGTTCGCGGAGACGTGGACACGGTGGCGAAACATCTGACGGTGCTGAAAAAGCATCCCGGAGCGCGCGAGGTCTACGTGGCGCTGGCGCGAGCCGCAATGCGCGGCCTGCCGGTGAAGAACCAGGATGAACTAAAACAGTTGCTGCGTGCTCTTTAATTCTGATCCTTTACCGTGACCGCAAGATGAGTCATATAGTGGAGGGACGGGCGCCTCGCGAGCCTGCCCTGAGCGAAGCCGAAGGGTCCAGCCAGGCGGGGACGCCCGGCTCTCCATCAGAATGCTTGGATCGACAGCAGTAACAATCACGCGATCGTGGCACTTAATGCTGAACTCGGCGACTGCTGAACAGATGTCCAAGCTTCTCTTGCTTCGTCCTTAAATATTCTTCGGTGTGTTCCGTGGGCGCGACTTCGCACGGCACGCGCTCGGTCACGTGGATCCCGGCGTTTTCGAGCGCAGCGACTTTATCGGGATTATTCGACAGCAAGCGAACCCGCTTGATGTCCAACGCCTTCAGGATCGCGACCGGCATCTGGAACTCGCGCTGGTCGGCCTTAAAACCAAGGCGCTCGTTCGCTTCCACCGTGTCAAATCCGCTGTCCTGGAGCGCATAGGCCTGTAGTTTCGCCATTAGCCCAATGCCGCGGCCTTCCTGCTGCTCATAGATAAGGACGCCCGCCCCCTCACGCGCGATCATCGAGAGCGCCATTTCCAGTTGCTGGCGGCAATCGCAGCGCAGCGAGCCAAACACGTCGCCGGTCAGACACTGCGAGTGGATGCGCACCAGCGGCGACCCCGAGTGCACCTCACCCATCACCAGCGCCACCGCCTCTTCGGTCCGGGAGCCGTCTCCCGATGCCGGCGCCCTGGTCGCAAACCCATGAATCAGGAAGTGTCCCCAACGCGTCGGGAAGTCCGCGGACGCCACCTGTTTTACCTTTAAAGAACTCACCCCTAAAGTATAGTCTTCGATTTCAGGTAAACACCGCTTCGTGTGCCCAATGTCTCGAAGGCCGATGCTTTGACTGTTCCACTGTGCGCGGCGGATACGGTTGCAAATGTATGGTCCGCCGCCCGAATGCAAGAAGAATTGAGTTGGACGAGAAGCAGTCTGCGAAAATGTATCCGGCCTCTAGGGGAGAATCGTCTCCGCGCGCAAGCAGATTTTTTCCGCAAGCTACGCGGCATTCCCAAGCGACTCCGCGACGGGCGCGGGTTTTGACCGGTAGAGAGTTGGCAAGGTTTTTACCCCCCCCCATTTCCGCTAAAATATTAAAACCAAAGGACTTAGTTTTAAAATATTAAGAAATAAGGACTTAATTGAAGACATTGTCAGATTTGGCGCGATTTTCGAATAAATCGGAAGGTTGTCAAAGAGCGCCGAAGGCAGCTCTTCGGCAGCGTAGGGTTCGGTCTCTGGAGACGGGACCGTTCTTGATGATGCACTCCCGAAGCATTCTCGCAGGGTTGCGGTTGGGATTCTGTGATGGCGGTACAAGAAAAATGTGATGAAAAAGGTCAGGCCACGTTCGTCCCGTTGTGCGAACATTTCCACACCCACCCTTCGCAAAGTGCGCGAAGGATGGGGCACCCCCAGTGTTATTTACGCCAGCGAGATCAAAGGCCTGGGACATGGCCGGATACCCTGATCAGTAATACGTCAGGGTACGCTTAATCACGGTTGATGACTGGAATGCAGCGTCGGGACTGGAGCGATACGAAATTGATTGCTCTATCCAATTTTCGCGGTGATCATATTTGTAGGAATAGCGAACTTCGGAGTAGGGAGGCAATCCGGCAGCAGGAGTAGTTGGATCAGTCTCCCCCACCAATCGCGTGCTCCGCGTAATCTCTGATGCGGTGTCTCCGTGTTCGTTGTAAGTAGTTTCGATCTCCTGCTCCTCGTTGAAAATTCGCCGATTCATATGATGTACGCGGCCAAGTGTGTCGTAGCCATAGGAAACCGAGTACGGCCCGGATTGGCCTGCCATGAGCTTCGTGAGCTGCGTGCGTAACTCCTGCTGCAGCTGATCGGCGGAAAGACCCGATTGTTCTAGGATCTGTGCGCGGATTTCCGCCGGAAACATCGTCTCGGGATTGTCCAAAATCTGTTTCTCTTCGAGAACGTGTCCCTGTGCGTCGTATGTTCGTACGGCCCGGTTCACTAACTCACCGCTGGCATCACGCACTTCAACTTCCGTGGCCCGGTCATGTTCGTCGTAAATGGTAGTCGCGCTTCCCCCACCCGGCAGATTCGGCGCCCGGTCTGCAACCTCAAACGGGGACCCTTCGACCGCAACGGGCCCTAGGTAGTCCGCTGGACGGGAGATCTCGATCTTACTTTTTCTTCCGTGGTCGTCGTAACGAAAAATGACCGGATTGTCAGGTCTACTACCGTAGCTAATTTTCTGGAGCCTGCCTTGCTGATCGTAGGAGTAGTCGGTCTCCGTCCCTGCTTGCCCTTCAATTCCCCAGCGCCTCTTGAGCAGCCGCCCGGAAGGGTCATAGGAGTAGCGCGTCACCCATTCTGAGCCGTTGGAGTCGCTGCTACGCGTAGCCAGTATGCGGCCACCGGTATCGTATTCCGTCGTATATTCCGAATGAACTTCCGGATACGTCTTGCCTTCAGCATCTGTCATACCGGTATAGCTGCTCTCCTGAATACAGGATTTCACCGGACCACGTAAGCCGCGCTGTTCACGCTCAGACATTGTTGCGCTACTCTCTTCAGGTGGCGTGATCTGGGCCATCGTCAGTGGCACAGCAAAAATCGAGATCACCACAATGAGGGATTTAGTCCATTTCACCACCTTATTGCAGAACGACCGAACACCCCATGTCAAGCTCGTTGTTGTAATGTCTCCATACGCTCACAACCCAAGAATCGTCCGGTCACTTGGCAAGTCATCGCCAGCCGGAAGTGACCATCTGGAGTCTGCCGCTCCCGGTTGCTTCGTGCGGCGGTAGGGGTCCTTCGACTCCGCCGAGCCATTCGCTTCGCGCATAGCTCGGTTGCGCTCAGGATGACAGCATGGATTTCTGCCACGAACTGCGGACCTCACCCGCCGTCCCCAATCCAAATCGCTTACAATTCCCCTTCCTGCGATATCCTAATCATGACCGTCGCGGTTCGTTCCTTTGCGAAGATCAATCTCGGGCTCTACATCGGCGCCGCGCGCGCGGACGGATATCACGATCTGCGCACGGTCTACCAGACGATCGCGCTGCACGATGTGATCCGGGTGGACGTTGGACGAAAATCTGGGCGTGGCAGCGGAATTGAAATTCTCTGCAAAAACCCGCGGGTTCCGCTGGATTCCTCGAACACCTGCTATCGCATGGCCGAGCGCGTACTGGCTGAACTCGGTGCCCAGCGCCGAGTTCGCATCGAAATCGAAAAGCGTCTGCCGGTGCAGGGAGGGTTGGGCGCGGCCTCGTCAAACGCAGTAGCAACGATGGTCGCATTGGAGCGAGCCCTTAAAAGGAAGCTATCCGCTGTCGCGCGTCTGCGAATTGCCGCCGAAGTCGGCTCGGACCTGCCGCTGTTTCTGGTGGGCGGAACGGCGCTGGGAGTGGGTCGCGGCGAGGAGGTTTATCCTCTTCCCGACCTACCTGCCGTGGCGATGGTGGTGGTGACGCCGGAGGTGGGGGTCTCAACGCCCAAAGCGTTTGCGGATTGGGATGCGCTGATGCAAGGGGATAGAGCGGCCGAGCTGCGCTCGGCTGGACGGCCGGGGGCGGCCGTCCCTACGCGAGCTGGGACGGGGCAGAGCCCCGTCACCACACAGGCTCTTGTTTCCACACAGAATCATGAATTGACGCGGCCCGGAGCCTCCGATAGACTGTTTGAGGTTGGCTGCGCGCTGTCGGCGTGGCTGAGTGGTTTACCCAACACCGGTGCTCCTCGAAAAGGTGGGAGCCGGGCCGGGAACTTGCTTCTCGACCTTGTCCGTACCGGGATTGAAAACGACTTCGAAAAGGTCGTCTTTCCTCAATATCCCGAATTGCGTGACATAAAAGGTGCGCTGGAGCGCGCAGGGTCGCGATACGCTTCGCTCTCCGGGTCAGGGTCAACCCTGTACGGGCTGTTCCGGTCGCCAGCCGATGCCGCGAAGGCGGCCAGCCGTCTGCGGAAGCAGGGGCTGAAGGCAGTAGCGACCAGTACGTTGACGCGCCAGCAGTATTGGAAAAAGTTGCTGGTCGCTGGTCGTTAGTCGCTGGTCGCTAGTCGTTAGTCGCTGGGCGCTAGTCGTTGGTCGCTGGCGTTCGGTTCTGGGGTATGATTTAGGGGCCAGCCAATGGATCGTGCATCTTGGGCCGTCAACTAATGGTAGGTCAAGTGCCTTTGGAGCACTTTGTCTAGGTTCGAATCCTAGCGGCCCAGCCAGAAGACCAGGTCTCAGTTGTCAGGTGTCAGGTCTCAGGAAGACCCTGTTGCCTGTTGAGGCTGAGACCTGAGAACTAAGACCTGAGACCTCAACTATGTCCACAGTTGCAACCACGACTGCCGAAAAAACGACCGCGGAAAAAAAGCCGATCACGGACGAGAAGCCGGAGCGCAAGCAGCAGCGCGCCCGGGTCGACGACAAATTCAAGGTCTTCTGCGGAACCGCCAACGAGGCGCTCTGCGATGAGGTCTGCAGCTTTCTTGGCCTGACGCGCGGCCAGGCTCAGGTTTCGCGCTTCAAAGACGGCGAAGTGTATGTGCAGATCCAGGAGAACGTGCGCGGGGCCGACGTGTTCGTGATGCAGCCCACCTGCCGGCCGGTGGACATGCACCTGATGGAACTGTTGTTGATGATAGACGCGCTCAAGCGGGCTTCGGCGCGGCGCATCACGGCCGTGATTCCGTACTTCGGCTACGCGCGCCAGGATCGCAAAGACAAGCCGCGCGTGCCGATTTCGTCGAAGCTGGTGGCCGACCTGCTGACCACCGCGGGCGCGGATCGCGCGCTGGTGGTCGACTTGCACGCGCCGCAGTTGCAGGGATTTTTTAATATTCCGGTGGATCACCTGTTCGCTTCGCCGGTGCTGGTGGATTACTTCAAGAAGCTGAACCTGCCGGATCTGACCGTGGTTTCGCCAGACGCGGGCGGCGTGGAGCGCGCGCGCTTTTTCGCGAAGAAAGTGGATGCGGCGCTGGCCATCGTCGATAAACGTCGCGGCGAAATGAACGTGGCGGAAGTGATGCACGTGATCGGCGACGTCAACGGCCGGACTTGCTTGATCATTGACGACCTGATCGACACGGCGGGCACGCTGGTGAAAGTGGCGCAAGCCCTGCTTGAGAATGGCGCGAACTCCGTGTATGCCTGCTGCACGCACCCGGTACTTTCAGGGTCGGCGGTGGAAAATCTTGTGAACTCTCCGATCACCGAGGTGGTCGTGACTGATACCATCCCGCTGACCGAAGCGGCGAGGCAAGTCTCAAAGATCAAGGTGAAATCGATCGCGGGGCTGATTGGGCGGGCGATTCAGTCCATTCACGAAGAAACCTCGGTCAGCAGACTTTTTATTTAGAACCGTCGCCGGTCGGTCGTCGTTGGTCGTTCGCTCTTCGCCGGAGAGGCGAGGGGTTAGCGGATCGCGAAGGACGAACAGCGAGCGACACTTTAGCAAATTTAAAGATTCTTGGATTAACGTAGGGTTTGCGAACGACCAACGACTAGCGACCAACGACGATTTTAACGAAGGACGGAAACGGAATTATGGCGACAGCAACGGATATCAGCATTCTGGAAGCGCACAAGCGCGAACCAGGCACCAAGAACGCCGCCCGGCGTGTGCGCGCCGGCGGAAAGATCCCGGCCGTTGTATACGGAGCGGGCAAAGATACGGCTGCGATCGCGGTCGATCCGCGGCAGATCCTGCGCATCCTGAAGTCGGAGAGCGGGCACAACACGATCTTTGAACTGGCGCTCGACAGCGATCGCTCGAAAGCGATGATCGTGGACTGGCAGTTCGAACCCATCAAGGGAGCCCTGCTCCACGTGGACCTGCAGCGCATCGCCATGGACCAGAGGCTCACGGTCACGGTTCCTGTCGTGCTCAAAGGCGAGGCAGCGGGCGTGAAGACGGAGGGCGGCATCCTCGAGCAATTGCTGCGCGGAATCGAGGTGGAGTGTCTTCCGGCGGATATTCCGAAGTCCATCGAAGTGGACATCAGCCACCTTGTGTTCGGCGTCGAAGTGCGGGTGAAAGACCTGCCGCGCAGCGAAAAGGTGAAGTTCCTGACCGACGAGAACCAGATGATCGCGCACATCACCACGGTGAAGGAAGAAGTGGTGGCGGCTCCCGAGGTGGTGGCGGAGGAGGCGGCGGCTCCGGCTGAACCAGAAGTCATCAAGAAGGGCAAGCAGGAAGTCGAGGGTGAAGGCGAGGTCGAGGCCGATGCCAAGGCCAAGCCCAAGCCCGAGAAGGCCGAAAAGGCCGAGAAGAAAGAGAAAAAATAGAGCTTGTGTGGAGGCGGGGCTTTGCCCCGCCTGGACGGGGCGAAGCCCCGTCCCCACAATGAGCGTCTAGCGAAGAGCTAAAAGCGAAGAGCCAAGAGCTAACTTGCGTGAAACTGATCGTCGGTTTGGGCAATCCTGGAATCGAGTACCAGTTCACGCCGCACAATCTCGGGTTTTTGACGATCGACCGGATCGCCAACAACCTCGGGATCGAAATCAGGAATCGCCAGTGCCGCGCGTTGACGGCACGGGCAACTGTCGCCGGTGAGGCGGTGGTCCTGGCCAAACCCGAAACCTACATGAACCTGAGTGGGCTTTCGGTGCGCGAACTGGTGGTGGAACATCAGGTCGATGTGGAGCGCGACCTGATTGTGATTTACGACGAACTCTACTTGCCGCTGGGCACGATTCGCATACGGCAGCGGGGGAGTTCGGCGGGGCATAACGGGATGGAGTCCATCCTCAGTTCCGGCACCCTCTTGACCCACGAGTTTTTGCGGATTCGGCTGGGGATTGCGCCCGATCACGAAGTCGCGGACAGCGCGGAATATGTGCTGACGCCGTTCCGCAAGGCGCAGGAGAAAGTTGTGGATGAACTCCTCGACACGGCAGCGCAGGCGGTTGAGGTAATTCTAAAAGAAGGACCAGCGGCGGCAATGAACCGCTTCAATCGCAAGAACGAACCGGATGAGTGAATGGTAGTCGTTAGTCGCTGGTTGTTAGTTGTTGGCAAACTCTTACGGCGCACGATGAATCCCGAACGACTAACGGCTGACGACCAGCGACTGTACTAAGACTTTGGAGATAACGAATGAATCGTAAATATGAATTGATGTTCATCGTCCGGCCCGACATGGTGGACGAGGATCTGAACAAGCTGATTTCCACGCTCGAGTCTTCGGTGACCACGGCGGGAGGAATGGCCAAGAGCGAGGTCTGGGGCAAGCGCCGTCTCGCGTATAGGGTAGGCAAGTTCAGCGATGGCATCTTTGTCTTGATGATGATCGAAGCCACCGGCGCCATCGTGCACGAAGTCGAACGCCGCCTGCGCGTGACCGAGCCGGTGATCAAGTTCCTTACCGTGCGCACGGACGAAGAACTGAAGCGGCTCGACAAGATCAAGAAGATCCGCGACTCGAAAAAGAAGGCCAGCGCACAACCGGCCGTCGCTGCTCCAGTAACTCCCGCGACGGTGGTAACGCCGGAAGCAGGCGCGGAAACTCCGGCCTCGGCCCCCGTCTAAGTTCGCGGCTGCGGAAAAACTCGGGTTTCGTGTCAGGGTATCGCTTTAGCGATACCGCAAAATCTTCGAAATAAAATGCCCCTTTAGGGGCCGGGCATCTCGCCCGTCCGTTGAACGAATTCTTGGAAAGCAGGAACATTATGGCAGAAGAAACGAAAGCACCGAGCGCATCAGGCGGAGAGAGCCGTCCGGAGCGTAGTGGGGGCGATCGCCCCGAGCGCAGCGGTCCGCGCGGTCCGCGTCCTGGCGGAGGCCCCGGTGGTCCCCGCGAAGGCGGGCGCAAGTTCTTCCGGCGCAAGAAAGTTTGCAAGTTCTGCGTCGAGAAGATCGAAGCGGTCAATTACAAAGATGTGCGCTTGCTGGCGCAGTTCGTGGCGGAAAGCGGCAAAATCACTCCGCGCCGCCTGACCGGAGTGTGCACGCCGCACCAGCGCCGTCTGTCGCGAGCCATCAAACAGGCGCGCAACATCGCCCTGTTGCCGTTCGCCGGACGCGCGCAGTAAATTCAAGATCGTCGTTGGTCATTAGTCGTTAGTCGTTCGCAGTCAGCGGCATCAGGAGAGTTTGTCGACTGTTCGAGAATTTGCAAACGACCAACGACAAGCGATTAACGACCAGGTTACTTGCGAAACGGAGTCATTCATGGAAGTCATCCTGAAAGAAGACGTGCCCAAGCTGGGCAACCGCGGCGAAGTGGTGAAAGTCGCCGAGGGCTACGGGCGGAATTTTCTGCTGCCCAAGAAACTGGCGATTGAGGCCACCGTCGCCAATAAGACTGTAATCGAGCAGATGAAGGCGGCCGCTGTCCGCCGCTCCGCGAAGGAAAAGACGGAAGCCGAAGCGCTGGCCAAGCAGTTTGACGGCCTCGAGGTGAAGTTCCTGCGCAAGTCAGGCGAAGCCGATCAGTTGTTCGGATCGGTCACGGCCGGCGATATTGCGGAAGCCCTCGAGAAGAAGAGCTTCCACATCGATCGCCGGAAAATCCAGCTGCACGAACCACTCAAGACGGTCGGCGAGTTCACGATCCCCATCAAGCTGCACCGGGACGTGACCACGCACTTGAAGGTAATTGTCGACAAGGAAGCGGCTGAAGAATAGTTTTGTTTCGCTATGCTCGTGTGGGGACGGGCGGCTCGCCCGTCCTGCCGGGCGGGGACGCCCGGCGCTCCATCATCCGACATCCGCTCCGAAGAACTCCTCCACTTTTCTCAAATCCGTCGTTCGGCTATAGCTCGGCAGACTCTCCACAAACACCCGCCCGTACGCCTTCTTCAAAATCCGATTGTCGAGCAGAGCCAGCAATCCACGATCATTCAGCGATCGAATCAATCTTCCAAATCCCTGCTTCAGTGCAATGACGGCGCTCGGCACCTGGTATTCGAAGAAAGCGTTGCCGCCGCTAGCATCGATGGCCTTCACCCGCGCCGCCACCACCGGATCGCTCGGCACGGCAAACGGCAAGCGATCGATAATCACGCAGCTCAACTGTTCGCCTTGCACGTCCACTCCTTGCCAGAACGATGATGTGCCGAAGAGCACCGCATTGGAGGTCAGCCGGAATTCCTCCAGCAGCGCGTTCTTTGGCGCTTCTCCCTGCAGAAACAGGCGAAACGGAAGCTGGGAACACAGGCGCTCATAAACGTCCTTCATCTGCGCATAACTGGTGAAGAGCACGAACGCCCGGCCTCGCGTGATCTCAAGCAGTTGCCGAATGCGTTCCGCCGCCACCGCCGCAAATTCCGCCGTGCGCGGATCGGGAAGATCGGGGGGCACATACAGCAGCGCCTGGCTCTCGTAATCGAAGTGCGACGGCAGCAGCAACTCTCGCGTGTGTTCGAGCCCCAGCCGCTGGCGCATGTAATCGAAACCCCCGCCGACGGCTAATGTGGCCGAAGTCAGCACGGCGCAATCGAGTTTATCGAACAACGACATTTTCAGAATCGGCGCTACGTCGATCGGAGTGGCTTGCAGAAACACCGTATGCCGGTCATGGTCTCTGCCTCTGCCTCCGCGCGTGCCGCGCCGCTCAATCCAAAAGACAGTGTTCGGATTCTCCTCTTCCATCACGAACCGAAGTTGAAAGTGCAACTCTGCGGCGCGCCGGGAGAAGGCAAACACTACCTCGGGCTTTTCGGGCATCTGCTGCAATTCGGAGTCGAGGCGCTGCAACGAATTCCGCAACGCATCGTATTCTTCGCCGTTTTCTTCCAGAAAGTCGCGCCGGTTCTCAAAGGCAAACCGCCCGTTGCCCGTGGGCAGCAGCGAAAAAAACAGCGCGGCGTGGTCGCGCAGGCTGCCAATCGCTCCGGCGAGCCCGGCGGAATACATGCGATTGCGGGTGAGCGCCTGCTCGACGTCGCGCGCCAGTTCGTCGACGCGCGCGTTGCTCACAGTCACTCCAAAGTAGCTGCTCGCCACGTCTTCCAGTTCGTGCGCCTCGTCGAAAATCACCGTGCCGGCTTCCGGCAGAATCCCAGCATCGGGCGCGTATTCGGATTGCTGCTTGATCGTCAAGTCCGCGAAAAAAAGATGATGATTGACGATCACGATATCGCTCTCCGCCGCCCGGCGCCGCATTTCGGTGATAAAGCAGCGGTCAAACTCGCTGCACTTTTGCCCTGTGCAGGCGTCTGAACGCGCGTCCAGCTTGTGCCACAGCGCGCTCGTCTCCGGCACGGCTGCCAATTCCGCGCGGTCGCCATTGGTCGTGAGCTTTTCCCATCGAGAAATTTCGGAGAAATGATCGATCTCCTCCAACCCGCTCAGCACAGGATTTCTGGTGAGGTCGTAAAGCTTCTTGCGGCACAAATAATTGTTACGGCCCTTCATGTAACAGACGTTCAGCTTGCCCTTGCCGCCGGGGAAAAGCGCCTGCTCCAGAAAAGGGACATCCTTGTGGAAGAGCTGCTCCTGCAAGTTCTTCGTGCCGGTCGAAATAATGACGCGTTTGCCCGAGCGGATCACCGGCAAGAGATAAGCCAGCGTTTTGCCGGTGCCCGTGCCGGCCTCGACGATCAGATGCCGCTTTTCTTCGAGCGCCTCTTCCACGGCCTGCGCCATCTGCAACTGCCCGCGCCGAAATTCGTAGGCGGGGTGGGTTTTGGAGAGCAAGCCGCCCGGCGCGAAGAACTGGTACAGCGAGAATCCCGCAGGCCCAGTCACGGGATGGGACACGGGATGGGATGAGGAAGGCACGGAGTCTCTATAATAGCGGGTAGTGGGCTGCGAGCTACGAGCTACGAGCATCCGGTTCGCTCGAAGCGCGTAGCTCGTAGCTTACTTACCCTTCAACACAGAATTGACCTGTGGTCCTTTGAGTATGAAAAAACTTTGAGCAAAAAAAAGCAAACACCACTCGTCGCCATCGTCGGACGCCCCAACGTCGGCAAGTCGACGCTCTTCAACCATCTAACCGGGTCGCGGCGCGCCATCGTCGGAGACGAGCCCGGCATTACCCGCGACCGCCTCTATGGCGAGGTCGAATGGCGTGGGCACGAGTTTCGGGTCGTGGATACGGGCGGCATCGTCCCCGACGACAAAGACTTCATACCCTCGGAAATCTTCCGCCAGGCCAAGGTTGCGTTCGAAGAAGCCGCCGCCATCGTCATGGTCGTCGATGCCCGTACCGAGATCGCAGGGCCCGATCGCGAGTTGGCGAGACTGCTCGCGCGCACTGGGAAGCCGCTCTTTCTCGCCGTCAACAAGATGGACACCGACAAGCAGGATTCGTTGCTCGGAGAATTTCATTCGCTCGGAATGCGGAACGTGTTTCCGGTTTCGTCCGAGCATGGGCGCGGCATTGACGATCTGCTCGACGCCATTCTTCTCGTGCTGCCCGCGGGTGCAAAAGCAACCACAGAGGACCCTTCGGCTTCCCCCTCGGCTTCGCTCGGGGCTTCGGCAAAACGGGCAGGCACCGAGGTCACGGGGGAACACACAGGGGAGCCACCCCCAGAGGAGCCGCATGAAATCAAGGTGGCCATCATCGGTCACCCCAATGTCGGCAAATCCACGCTACTGAACCAACTCACGGGAACCTCGCGGGCCATCGTCTCGCCTATCCCCGGCACTACGCGGGATTCCATCGATGAAGTCATCCAGTACGAAGGCCGCAAGATTCGCTTCATTGATACCGCCGGCATTCGCCGCAAAGGCAAGACGAAGCTGATGGCCGAGAAGCTTTCGGTGGTCATGGCGCGCAAGAATATCGAAGACGCCGACATCGTGCTCTTCATGGTCGACGCCACCGAAGGCGCCAGCGGGCTCGACGCCAACATCGCCGGCTATGCCCATGAGAGTGGACGTTCGGTGATTATCCTGGTCAATAAGTGGGATCTCGTGGCCAGCGGCGAGAAGCGAGCCGTCAGCCAGTCGAAGACGGCCCGCATTCAGGACGCCAAGCGCCCCTACGACCGCGCCCTCTACGAAGAGCGCCTGCGCTACGGGCTCAAGTTCCTGGCCTACGCTCCGGTGCTCTTTCTCTCCGCGCACACCGGCAAGGGAACGGAAAAGATTCTGCCGCTGATCGAGAAGGTGGCCGCAGAGCGCCGCAAGCGCATCACCACCGGAGAGATGAACCGCTTCCTGAGGACGGTTGACTTTGAACGCGCCTCGGTTCCCATGAGCAAGCGCGTGAAAATCTACTACATGACGCAGGCGGGAGTGGCGCCGCCCACGTTCGTGCTCTTCACCGACCGTGCCGTGAAGCTGCACTTTTCATATCAGCGATTTCTTGAGAACCAGATCCGCGATGCGTTCGGCTTCATGGGCTCGCCGATCTGGATCAAGAACCGGTCGCGGGACTAGTGTGGAAGCGGGGCTGTGCCCCGCTTGGACGGGGCAAAGTCCCGTCCCCACACAGGGGAGTCAGAGCACCCTACCCCGCCATCGGTACATGCTTCCCATCCTCAGTCAGCAGACCCACGCGGTCAACGCCCGCAATCCGGGCAATTGCAATCACGTCCGCGACGTGTTGGAAATCAATGTCATCATCGGCTTCGACGTAGGCGATCCGCTCCACGCGAATGGCGAAAATATCGCGCAGGCGTTCGCGCAAGTGGTCCCATTCCACCGATTCTTCATTCACCAGCACCTGCGGATGTTCCGCCTGCGAACGTCCCGCTCCCGGCTTCGCCCGATGGATCTGAATCACAATCGTCGACTGAGGCGGCGGGATCGTGTGATCCGTGGGCTTGGGCTGCTGCGGAAGATCTGTCTGCAAACCGGTTGGCCGTTGCTCGATTACCACCACCATGAAAACGATGATGAGCACCAGCAGAACGTCAATCAAGGGAGTGACGTTCATTTTTGGACCTGTAGAAAACGGACCACCGCCGGCCGTTGAAAATCCCATTTGGAGTTCCTCTCTTTGAAACGCAATCGGAAAACGGGAACGGCACGCGCGTGTCTGAATCATTGGACACCCGGATGATTCAGAGAGTTCCAGATCGCGAGTTTGTCGCCCCTCGCTACGACCCACGAGAGTGGCTTTCTCGATGTGGCTAGTGCGGACCCGCAGCGGCTAAAGCCAGAACCTTTGCAGTCCTGGCGGCACGGCTTCAAGCCGTGCCCTTCCCGTTCCCGGCTCCCCTTACAGCAACTTGCGAACTGCTTTAGAATCGAAAATTCATGCAGCGTGCGGCGGAACATTTCTTGCGAGTCGTGCTTGTCGCCCTCTCTTTCATCCCCAATCTCTTCCTGCTGACTCAGCCCGCTTTCGCCCAGGACAACTACGAGATCCAGGTCTACAGTTCTGAAGCGACAGCGAAAAGTGTCACCATGGTGGAAATACATTCCAACTTCACCGTGGACGGCCAAAAGACGGTGGTCAA
This sequence comes from uncultured Acidobacteriaceae bacterium, assembly GCA_963797885.1. GTDB lineage: Bacteria > Acidobacteriota > Terriglobia > Terriglobales > Acidobacteriaceae > Acidiflorens. The sequence goes on from CAWCRQ010000054.1 coordinate 21,946, forward strand.
TGGCGTTGCCCCCACGAATCACGCCGCGCACGAGACTCTCGAGATCACGCAGGGTTGGACAAACTGGTTCGAGACCGGTTTCTATGTGTTTACGAGCTTTCAGAATGGCGATGGTTGGGACTGGGTGGGCGACCATATTCGCCCCAGGTTTACCGCTCCTGAGTCGTGGCACTTGCCGGTTGGCCTGAGCCTCTCGCAGGAAATCGGGTATCAGCGGCGGAAGTTTGCCGAGGACAGCTGGGATTACGAGCTTCGTCCCATCATCGACAAGAAGATCGGCCGCTGGTATTTAGACTTCAATCCGACGTTCGACCGATCGCTGCATGGTCTGAACACGGGTAAGGGATGGGAGTTTTCTCCAAACGTGAAAGTCGGTTTTGATTTCACCAAAGAGATCACCGGCGGCTTCGAATACTACGGAAGTCTCGGGCCGGTCTCCAACTTCGATCCCATTTCCCAACAGTCGCAGCAGATCTTTCCCGTGATTGATCTTAATGTTTCGCCCAACTGGGAGCTTAATTTCGGCGCGGGAGTGGATGTAACCAACTCCGCCGATCATTTAATCGTAAAGTGCATCGTCGGACGCCGCTTCAGTTGGGGGCATGAGCACAAGCAGAGCACCGCGCAAAAGTAGCTTCTAGCCGATGGGCTCCGCCGACGGCGGCAAGGGAGGCGCTTCGAAGGGCGGCGGAGACTCCGGAACTGGAGGCAACTCCGGAGCGGGAGGCGCAGGCGCCGGATGCAGCAGCGCGTCGAGATTCGGATATCGAGCGGCAAGAAAATGCAGCGCGTACGCAGGGAAGAAGACAGTGGCTGGCACGCTCACCAGAGCGATCAGGTAAATCAGGAGGAGCAGCAACAAAGTTCCGAAGATTATCGCCAGACTAATAGTCGTCACGTTCCATCCCATTCCCGCGACGTGGCCCGCAATCACGACCGCGGCAGCAGGGACGAAGATGAAAAGCGCCGGGATAAGCGCGATGATGCCGAACAGGATCGCCGCCGCAATGGAAAGCACCAGCTTGAGCAGCAGGTAAACGGCGTATCGTCCCTTCTCAGGCCGGATCATCGTCAGTAAACGGTGCCAGCCGTCGGCAAAATCGAGATCCTCGAGAGCCATAATCGGCACCAGAAAATCTCTCGCCAGCACCTGAACCACTGCGGCGGTCAGCACGAACACTCCGCACAGGCCCAGCAGCAGAATGACTCCGACAATCAACCGCCCGATGTGTTGCCGCAGATCCGTCGTCCACCCCGCAGCCAGGGCCAGGGCCAAGGGCATGCCAAGCAGAACCAGCAGAAACAGCCAGGCTGCAATCTGGAACACAATCTGCCATAGGAAGAATCGGCCGCCGGCGCGACGCCATTTTCCCCATCCCTCACCGATCGAACATTCCCGCCGCAGAACTGAGTCGAACAGGATGAACCGGAACACGCTGTTGATGTACAGAAAGACGAACCCCAGCACGATTGCGGCGAAAATTCCCACCACGATCAATCCGATGAACGGCGCGATGTGCTCGGAAATGTGCGCGTGATTGAGGGGGAGCAGCCAATTCGGCACGCGCGACTGCAGAAACTCGTTCTGATTCTTGTGTGGGATGCGCGGCCAATTGCTCCCGAAGTTTCCGAAATTGCATCCGCCGACATGCAGTTCCGCCGCCAGAATTCCAACCAGCGCCAAGCGAGACCATTGCCCGAAGCGGAAACGAGTGAAGAGTTGTTCCCGCGCGTGCTGCAGCGCGGGCTGTACACAATCAACGGCAGAAACCGGCACGAGACGGACCTCACTCTGACATCTGCACCCTAAAGCCAACCGACCGAAAAAACAATCGAGAACTTGTAGGGCGGCTCTTGGCCTTTCGCTTTTGGCTTTTCGCTAAAAGCTAAGGGCCAATAGCTAAGAGCCCCGCAATTGTCATCCCGTACGCAGCGCGGAATCTGCAGTTTGCCCGATGCACCGGCTGTACCATCCGTCGAACTCGCGCAATGCCCGTGCACACTGCTGGCGGTGGCGTTCCTTGCGGTCGCGAACGCGAGTTTCGAGCGCAGGCAAGAGGTCGAAGGTGATATTCGCCGGCTGAAAGTTCTTGCTCTCCGCCTGCGTGATGTAGTGGACAAGCGAGCCAAACGCCGTTGCTCGTGGTGGAGGCGCCGGCTCGCCGCCGGTTGCAAGCGCGGCCGCATTCAGTCCCGCCATCAGGCCGGTCGCAATCGATTCGACGTAGCCTTCGACTCCACAGATTTGTCCCGCGAACAGCACATGGGGATGCGCCTTCATTTGCAGCGTCGGGCTCAGCAGCGCGGGCGCGTTGATGTACGTGTTGCGGTGAATCTGTCCGTAACGCAGAAACCGCGCGCCTTCCAGTCCTGGGATCAACCTCAGCACGCGCGCTTGCTCGCCAAATTTCAGGTGATTCTGGAATCCGACAAGATTGTAAGAATCGGCGCGCAGATTTTCCTGCCGCAATTGCACGACCGCATAAGGCATCCTGCCGGTGCGAGGGTCCTTGAGTCCGACCGGCTTCATCGGCCCGAAACGCAGCGTGTCGCGTCCGCGCCGGGCGATCTCTTCGATGGGCAGACAGCTTTCGAAGTAGTTCAGGCCTTCCCAATCTTTCTGCTCAACCGAATGGGCCGCGAGCAGTGCGTCGTAGAAACGGTCGTACTCGTCTTTCGACATTGGACAATTGATGTAGTCGGCCGATCCTTTGTCGTAACGAGCCGCCAGGTACACCTTGCTCATATCGATGGAGTCGGCCTCGACAATGGGGCTGATGGAATCGTAAAAATAAAGGTTGTGTGGCGCGGGCGCCCCCGCCCGCGAAGAGTCTGCGGCAAAAGAGAGATTCGTATCGGGGCATCGCGAGGCGGCGTCTTCGAAATCGGATGCCCCTTTAGGGGCGGCAGAAGAACCCAATCGCGCAATCTCCCGCGAGAGCGCATCCGACGTCAGCGGGCCGGTTGCAATAATTGTGAGCTCTCCGGCTTCGATCTGCGTGGCCTCTTGGCGGCGAATCGTGATGAGCGGCTCGCGGGAAATCGCCTGCGTCACTTTGCGCGAAAACTCGGAGCGGTCCACCGCCAGAGCGTGCCCTGCGGGCACCGCAGTTTCCCGTGCGATCTCGAGCAGCAGAGAACCCGCGCGCCGCATCTCTTCCTTCAGCAGCCAGGGCGCAGTGTTCTCGCTGTCTGATTTCAAAGAATTGGAGCAGACCAGTTCCGCGAAGTTGTCCGTCTGGTGGGCGGGCGTCGTGCGCCCCGGCCGCATTTCGAATAATTCCACGGCGACGCCACGTCGCGCGCACTGCCACGCCGCTTCGGATCCTGCTAGGCCAGCTCCGATGATTCGTACTCGCATCAAGAATCTTTCTCCGCCGAGTCTTTCTTCGCCGAATCTTTCTCCGCCAATTTCTGCAGACCGTCTCCCTCCAGAAGAGCGCTTCGCCACTCGTCCAGAAACTCGGCGCCCAGCGCCTCATACATTTCGATGGCGGGTTGATTCCAGTCCAACACCGCCCACTTAATGAAGCTGCGATTTTCCTGCTCGGCTGCACGGGCAACGCGGGCGAATAGCGCTGTGCCAATTCCGCGCTCGCGAAAATCGGGACGGACAAAAAGGTCCTCCAGATACAATCCCGCGCCTCGCCACGTCGAATAGTAGTTAAAGGTGAGGGCAAAGCCCGCGGGCTGTCCGTGCCATTCGGCGATTAAAGCGCGAAACTGAGGATTCGCGCCGAAGCCGTCGCGTGCGATGGCGGCCTCCGTGTTCCGGACTTGGTCCGGCGCTTTCTCAAACTCGGCAAGTTCCGAGATCAGTCTTCTGATCAGGGCGGCGTCGGCGATAGTGGCTGCACGAATTGTTAACATGAGGGCGTGAGTGAGAAGATACCACTGGAATCTATTATAGAGGGGCATTTGGAGGAGGACCCATGGCCCGGATTAGTCTGATTGAACCCGCGCAAGCCACCCCGGAGGTTAAGGAAATCTACGATGGCAAGCTGAAAGGTAAGCCCGGCAGCATCCAGAAGACACTCGCGCACCGTCCCGCCATGCTCGGCAACTTTCTCGGATTCTATGCCAGCGTAGGACGTTCGCTCGACCGCAAGCTATACGAGGCCGTGTATCTGCGCGTCTCACTGATCAACCGATGCAATTATTGTACGCAGCACCACATCCAGAGCGGCAAACGCGCCGGCCTCACGCCGGAGCAGATGAAAGCTCTGAAGGAAGGCAACTACTCAGGATTTGGCGCGCCCGAGCAAGCCGCGCTCCGCTATGCGGAAAAACTAACGCGGACGCCCGACGGCGCCAGCGACGCCGATTTCGCGGAACTCAAGAAGCATTTCTCCGAAGAGCAGATTGTCGACCTGCACATGCTGATTGGATTGGCGAACCTGACCAACCGCGTCACCGGCCCGCTGGCGTTGGAAGTGGAATTCCCGGAAGAAAAGATCTAAGTCGCTCCACCGGAAATTAGAGAATCACCCGCTCATCCCCCACGCGCCGCGTTACCCGCTCGCGATCCAGATATTCCAGCAGCGGAATCGCATACTTGCGGCTGACTCCTGTCATATCTTTGAAGCGGGCGACATCAATTTTCGGCGCGGTAGTTTTGAGAGCGGCGATCTTGTGGCGCAGATTCAGGAGCGCACTCTGGTGGAAGACAAGCTCCTCTGAGATCTTGATCAGAACTTTGTCGCGCAAAAGCAGAGTGACGATTTTCTGCGCGCGGATTTTATCTACCTTCAAACCCGCCAACACTTCTTTCAGCGACGGAACCTTTAATCCTGCCGAAGCAAATGTCTGCTCGATGATCTTCTTGGATTCGGCCTCCTCGTCCTTCATGACCACGCCGCGCCCAGGCAGGTGGACGAGTTCGCCCGCGATTTCCAGTTTCTTTTCTTCCGCCAGTTTTTCCAATACGCTGTAGAACACTTCGGGGCCCAGGTTGACTCGGTCGCGCAACTCTTCTTTGCTCATTCCAGCGACAAGAGGATTCGCATCGTGGAACTTCTTGACGGCCTGAAGTGTAACTGCCTTTGCTCCGGCGTAGAACGCCGGCGCAACCAGCACCTGATTGCACCACACCAATCCGGCTTTGGCCGCTAGTTGCGCCGCTTCTTCCCGCCGGATGTTCATTTCTCCGGGGATATCATCCAGAGGAAGCCCGAGAGTTCTTCGTCGGTCAACGCGCGCGGCCAGCACCTCTTCCGGTGAACCCGCCATCATTTTGGTCAGAAACGCGAAGACGTCATTCTGAGGCTGTTTTCGACCCAAGGGTGAAGCATCCAGCACCAAGCCGCCTCCGATCGTCACTACGGGCGAAAACTGGCGCACGATGAAACGGTCTCCCGGTAAAAGCAGGGCAGGCTCAGACAATCGGAGTTGCACGTATTGCTCATCGCCGGGTTTGAGCTGTTTCGCTCCATACAGCCGCGCTTCCGCAATCAGTTCCGTTGTGTACGCATGAAAGTGCACGCGGGCGCCGTCTTTAAGCGGCTTTGCTGAGGGAAGAAGGGAAAGGAGCGCATCGACTCGCGAGGTGGAATGAAAAGTGTCCGCGGTCGCGAGCGTCATTCCGCGCGCCAGGTCGTCGGTGGAGAGCCCTGCAAGATTAAGGTTCAGTGCCGTGCGCTGCCCTGCGACTGCGGCTTCGGTCGGCGAGCCATGCACCTGCACGCCTCGAACTCGAACTTGCACAGGCTTGCCGGCGGAAAACACTTCCAATTCTTCTTCCTTGCGGATCGTCCCGGCAACCAGAGTGCCAGTCACGACCGTGCCGAAGCCTTTCATCGTGAACACACGATCCACGGGAAGCCGAGCCAGCGCGCCCGAGTCTTTAGCCGTAACTTCCGACGCAACCTGGGCGAGCGCGGTTTTCAATTCGTCCAGACCTGCGCCGGTCAACGAACTGACAGCGACTATCGGCGATTGCGCTGGGTCGAGAAACGATCCGCGCACAAAATTTTCCACTTCCAGACGCACCACTGCGAGCGTCTCCGCATCCACCGCATCGGATTTCGTGAGCACGGTGATGCCGCGGCGGAGCGCAAGCAGGCGGCAGATGTCGAAGTGTTCGCGAGTCTGCGGCTTGATGCCTTCATCGGCGGCGATGACCAGCAGCACCAGGTCGATGCCGCCCACGCCGGCAAGCATGTTGCGCACAAAGCGCTCGTGACCCGGGACATCGACAAACCCCAGCTGAATCCGGGTGCCATCGGGGGCGGGGCGTTCGAAGTGGGCAAACCCAATGTCAATCGTGATGCCGCGCCGTTTTTCTTCTTCGAGGCGGTCGGCATCAATGCCGGTCAGGGCTTTCACCAGCGCCGTCTTCCCGTGATCGATATGTCCGGCCGTGCCAACGATGACGGACTTCATCTGCGACAGTATAGACGGCTGTGTGGGGCGGACACTCTTGTCCGCCGCCTTTGATCCTGGGGTTGATCTGGTTCTAGGGTTGAGCTCGATTCTTCAATCGGGAGACTCAACGTCACATGCAGCGGGAAAGAGTGTCCGCTCCATCGCTTTTTTTCATCGAATCTTGGACGAATCCGCATGCGAAAAGTGGGTTGAGATGCGACAATAGGACTTCCCACTCATGACCACCTCTGCGATCGCTGCCATTACACCGGAGATGATCCGGGAGCACGGTCTCACCCCGGAAGAATTCGAAAAAATCAAGCACCTGCTCGGCGGACGCGAGCCCACGCGCACCGAACTCGGCATTTTTAGCGTGATGTGGAGCGAGCACTGCTCCTATAAGTCGTCGCGCGTTCACCTGAAGCGTTTGCCTACACGCAGCAAGTTGGTCGTGCAAGGACCCGGTGAAAATGCCGGCATCGTGGACATTGGCGACGGCTGGGCCTGCGCGTTCAAGATCGAGTCGCACAATCATCCATCATTTATCGAACCGTTTCAGGGAGCGGCCACCGGCGTCGGCGGAATTCTGCGTGACATTTTCACCATGGGCGCGCGGCCGGTTGCGGTGATGGACTCGCTGCGCTTCGGCCCGATCAGTGCGGAGAATGGGCGTGTGGTGACGGGGCTTCGCCCCGTCCAAGCGGGGCAGAGCCCCGCTACCACAGACGCTCAACCTACCCAGGCGGAGATTCACAAGAATCATTCCGTCATGGAAGGCGTGGTCAGCGGCGTCGCTTCTTACGGCAACTGTTTCGGCGTCCCCAACCTCGGCGGCGAGGTGAAGTTCGAGCCCTGCTACTCCGGCAATCCGCTGGTGAACGCCTTCGCTCTCGGCCTGGTTCGCCGCGACCAGATCTTTTACGGTCGCGCATCGGGCGAGGGGAATCCCGTAATTTATGTCGGCTCCAAGACCGGACGCGACGGCATCCACGGCGCCACCATGGCGAGCGAGGAGTTCAGCGAAGGCTCGGAAGCGAAGCGCCCCAACGTGCAAGTCGGAGATCCATTCCTCGAGAAACTGCTGCTCGAAGCCTGCCTGGAAGCCATGCAAACCGGCGCCATCGTCGGTATTCAAGATATGGGCGCCGCCGGGCTGACCTGCTCGACCTGCGAGATGGGCGCGCGTGGCGGCACCGGAATCGAAATCGAACTCGACCGCGTCCCGCAACGCGAAACCGGCATGACCCCGTACGAGATCATGCTTAGCGAGTCGCAAGAGCGCATGCTGCTGGTCGCGCAGCGCGGCCGCGAAGCAGAAGTCTTCCGCATCTTCCAAAAGTGGGGACTGGATGCGGTGGAAGTCGGTCGGGTCACCTCCGACGCGAAGATGCGCGTGCTCGAACACGGCAAAGTCGTCGCCGAAATTCCGAATGCCGCCCTCACCGATGACGCGCCGGTGTGCAAACGTCCGCTAGCGCGCTGGGAACCGCCGGTCGAGCGGGAAATGCCGGAGCATATCCGCCTCTCCCAGACCGGAGACTTCTCAACCCAGCTCAAGCGTTTGCTCGCGAGCCCCAACATTTGCTCGAAGCGCTGGGTCTGGCAGCAGTATGACCACATGGTGCAGACCAACACGGTCGAGGCGCCCGGAGCGGGCGATGCCGGCGTTATTCGCATCAAGGGCTCCAAGCGCGGACTAGCCATGGCGCTCGACGGCAACGGCCGCTGGTGCTATCTCGATCCTCGTCTGGGCGCCATGCACGCGGTCGCCGAAGCTGCGCGCAAAGTGGCTTGCGCTGGAGCCACTCCGATTGGCGCCACTAACTGCCTCAACTTCGGCAATCCCGAGAAGCCGCACATCATGTGGCAGTTTTCGCAGGTAATTGACGGCATCACCAAAGCCTGCGAGGAACTTGATACGCCGATTACCGGCGGCAATGTCAGCTTCTACAACGAAACTCTCGGCGAGGGAATTTATCCGACTCCGGTAATCGGGGTAGTGGGTCTTCTAGAAGACGTCCACAAAACCACGAAAATGCACTTCGCGCCGGAAGGAAGAGACAAAGGAAGAAAGATCATCCTGCTGCGCGCCAATGAAGCGGGCGACGCCGTCGATGCCCAGTTGGAGTTTGGGTCGTCCGAGTACGCAAAAGAGATTCTCGGAGCGGTGTGGGGCTATCCGCCGGATCTGAATCTCGAGAAGGAAGCCACGCTGCAACGGGCTCTGGTGGCCATAATTCAGGCGGGCTTGGTCGAATCGGCTCACGACTGCGCCGATGGCGGGTTAGCCGTGGCGCTGGTGGAGTCGGCACTGCCAGGCGGAGTCGGCCTGAGCGTCAGATTGCCGAGGCGGCAAACAGCGCTTGAGTTCCTGCTGTTCGCGGAAGACGCCAGCCGGGTCGTACTAAGCTGCGACCCAATCCACTTGCCGCGAATCCAACAAGTAGCGGAGGAGTACGGCGTCATCGCCGATGTGTTGGGCGAAACGGGGTCGGACAGCGTTGAGATCACAGTGGATGGGCAGCTCGTGATTTCCGCGAGCGTCGCGGAATTGCGGCAAGCGTATGAGGGCGCGCTGGAGAGCGCTCTGCGGACGGAACCGCGCGTTGCGGCTGCGGACTGACAGGCTCACGTAGGGACGTCCGCCGTCGGCCGTCCACGGCGAGCGAAAGCTCGCCAGAGGTTTTTGCGCGAACTGTGAGTAGCCGGGCTTTGCCAGGCTGGACGGCCGGGGGCGGCCGTCCCTACGTGAGTTAGGTTGAATTGACTAAATGCTGACTTCCGACAAATTTCGCGATGAATGCGGCGTAGTCGCCATCCACGCCCACCCCGAGGCGGAGAAGCTCGCCTATCTCGGACTGCATGCCCTGCAGCATCGCGGACAGGAATCGGCGGGCATCGTCACCTCCGACGGCGAGCGCCTGCGCCAGCACAAGGCCATGGGCTTGGTCGCAGATATCTTCGGCCACGAAGTGCTGGCTTCTCTGCGCGGTCTTCTCGCCATCGGACACACGCGATATTCGACTGCTGGCGATTCCGCCCTGCTGAACGCCCAGCCCATCATGGTGCAGTCCAACAAGGGCACAATCGCGATTGCTCATAATGGCAACCTGGTAAACGCGCGGGCGATTCGCGCCAAGCTGGAGGGCCAGGGCTCGATCTTCCAAACCAGCAGCGATACGGAAGTGCTGGTTCACCTGATTGCGCTTTCCCGCGAGCAGACCCTGCCGGATGCCATCGCCGACGCCCTGCGCCGCGTGGAAGGCGCCTTTTCGCTGGTCATGCTCAGCCGCGACCGTACCTTCGCCGCCCGCGATCCGCGCGGCTTTCGCCCACTGGCCATGGGCCGCATCCCGGCTCTGACCAGCGAGAAAAAAGACACGATCGTTTTCGCCTCTGAAACCTGCGCTTTTGATTTGCTCGGCGCCACCTACGAGCGCGACGTCAAGCCGGGTGAACTGGTCATCGTTGGGCCCGAAGGCGTCAGTTCGCGTTTTTACTCGCCGTCTCCGGCGCTGTCGAGCTGCATTTTCGAACACGTTTATTTCTCGCGTCCCGATAGTCTGGTGTTTGGGCGCTCCGTCGATCAAAGCCGCGACGCCATGGGACGCCAGCTCGCCCGCGAAGCCCCCGTGGACGCCGATATCGTTGTTCCCGTCCCCGATTCCGGCAATACCGCTGCCATCGGATACGCCGCCGAAAGCGGCATCCCTTTTCGCCTTGGCCTCATCCGCAACCATTACGTCGGACGTACTTTCATCGAGCCGCAACAGTCGGTCCGCGACTTCGGCGTGAAGCTGAAGTTGAACGCCGTTCGCAGCCTGATCGAGGGCAAACGAGTGATTCTGGTGGATGACTCCATCGTGCGCGGCACCACCAGCAAGAAGATCGTCCGCATGATTCGTAACGCCGGCGCGAAGGAAGTCCACATGCGGATTTCCTGCCCGCCGACCATCTCCCCCTGCTTCTACGGAGTGGATACGCCGTCAAAGAAAGAACTCATCGCCGCCAACAAGTCAATCGACGAGATACGCACATACATTGTCGCCGACTCACTCGCCTATCTCTCGCTGGAAGGTTTGAAGAAAGCCTGCGCGGACGGCGACAAAACCACTTACTGCTCCGCCTGCTATACGGGAAAGTACCCCACCAAG
>CAWCRQ010000055.1:0-9288 GCA_963797885.1 uncultured Acidobacteriaceae bacterium
GATTGAGCCATTGAAGCAATGAGGCATCGGTTCAATGGCTCAATGATTCAATGGCTCACTCACGTTCCTCCGTTGCCTTGGCCTCGGATGTGGAGGATAATCACATTATCGCCCCCGTGGCCTTGGCTCAGTCATCGCGTGAATCTTCCTAACTACATCACGCTCACCCGCATCGCTGCGATTCCGCTTCTCATCTGGATACTCTGCACTTCGCGCTTCTCGGGCGAGCAGACCGGGCAGAGAGAAATCCTGGCTTCGGTGGTTTTCATTCTGGCTTCGATCACCGACGGCATTGACGGCTATCTCGCGCGCAGGCGCGGCCAGATCACTACCATGGGCATGTTGCTCGATCCGCTGGCCGACAAGTTGCTGATCGCCGCGGCGTTCGTCACGCTGGTGCAGTTTAATCCCGCGCTGGTGCCGGCCTGGATGGCGGTGGTCATCATCGGCCGCGAGTTTCTGGTCAGCGGGCTGCGCTCCATCGCCGCGTCCGAAGGCTTTACGATTCAAGCGAGCGAACTGGGCAAGTTCAAGATGCTGGTGCAGATCATTTCGGTGGTGGCTGTGATTCTCGCCCGCCGCTGGCACGAATGGCCCCTCGGCGGCATTTGCATTTTCCCGGTTTACTGGATTGCCTGGATCGCCATCTGGTTCATGGTTCTGCTTTCGCTGGTTTCCGCGCTCGATTACTTCGTTGCCTTCTGGTCGCGGATCGACCGCAAATCGGAAAAGCGGCGGCGCCGGACCTTCGTCCTCTCCCGGCGGAGAAAACGCGATGTCCAAGCTGTCTGAAACGCCGTCTGAAAATCTGTCTGAGCGCGAAGCCGCTCGTTCCCCATTATCTCCGGAATATTCCCTTGAGCAACGCCGGACTCTGCTCGGCATCGCGCACCAGGCGATTCTTTGCGCTCTGGAGCGTCGGCCTTGTCCGGACACGCCGCCCTTTGCGCCCGGACTGGCGGAGCCGCGCGGCGTCTTCACCACTCTTTATCTAAGGGGCGATCTTCATCGCGAACTCGGCGGCGAACTTCATGGCGAAAGTCATAGTGAAAGTCATCTGGAACTCCATCGCCAACTGCGGGGATGCGTCGGGTATGCGTTGCCCATCGCGCCTCTGTATCGCGCCGTGGCAGAAACTGCCCGCGCCGCCGCTTTCGACGATTCCCGTTTCTTACCGGTGACCCAGGAAGAAGCTCTACAGCTGGAGGTTTCTCTGAGCGTGCTCTCCCGCCTGGTCTCGATTCTTCCCGAGGCAGTGGAAGTCGGGCGCCACGGCCTGCTCATCTCCGATGGCGTTCGCCGCGGCTTGCTGCTGCCCCAGGTTCCGGTCGAATATGGTTGGGACCGGGAAACTTTCCTCCAGCAAACCTGCCGCAAAGCCGGCCTGCCGCTGGATGCCTGGCGCAAGACCGCAACCATCGAGGCTTTTACCGCTGAGGTCTTTTCCGACGCCGATGTCGAAGTTCCCGGCTGAATCTCCTTCCAGGAATTTTCTTCGCGGACTCTGCATTCCACTCCTGTGCGCACGTCCCCCACTTTCGTACCCTTGCCTTCTCTGCCAAAGGACGTAAGCTGAGCGCTGGCGTTTTGATGGTGCAGGCAGTGTTGTGAGGGCAATATGGAACTCGCTGTTGTGATCGTTGTAGTGCTCGTCGCGGGCGCGATGATTCCCGGGAATCCGAAAATCGTATTCTTCCGCTGAATAACGCAGGTGTCAGGTCTCAGGACAAACGTGGACTTTGATCTTTCCTGAGACCTGGCACCTGACACCTGTGACCTGACACCTTTCTTCTCTTCCTATGGGAAGTCCGGACCCACCGCAAAATGAAAAAGGGGAGATTCGCTCTCCCCTCCTTCCGATCAATTATTGTTCTCTTACTGCTGCTCGTCCAGTTCCACCGTGTCGCCCGCGTGCACATCCTCTAGCGAGAAGACGACCATACCGGACGATGCCGTCGGGGTTACGTTGAGAACTACCACTTCGCCGACGGCGCGCCGCGGCAGATCGCTCACATGAATGTTCGGCCCTTTGGGCTTGGTAAAGCGACTGGCCTCAAATGCCGGCGGCCGCATCTGCGTGTCTTCTGAAGTCTGAGCTTTGAAGGAGAGCGAGTCCACCGGATCGTTCAAGGTGGCTGTGTAGGGACGCACAACGCGGAAATAGTCCCCCACTTTTACGCCCTGGTTCGAACCCATGTTCATATAAAGTTTCATGCCCGTACCCAGGAAGCCGTCAAAATCTTTGCCGAGCACGATCCGTCCGCTCAGCTTCCCATTCGGCGGCGCGAACCGGTCGAAATGCCCCGGCACGTGGAATGTAATCGGCGGTTTTTCCACGAAAGGCAGGGCAATATCTCCAGGGTTGATGGGATCGCAACTATACTCCACCTGGGCGATGGCGGTGTGACTGCGTGTATCGACCACGCGCACCCTTCCAATTTCTCCGTAAGGGCGTCCCGCGGCAGCCAGTACTTTTCTCTGCCCCGGATAGATCTCATACTCGTTGACGTCCCGCATTTCGCGGACGATCGAATACAGTTGTCCTGCTTGGTAGCCGCTCCCCGCCAGGTAGACCAGTTCCCCGGTCTCGAACTTGGTTGAGGTCGGTGTCTCCAGGCCCCCATTCACGTAGTTCGCGTCGGGAATCCGGTCCTTGGTAAGAAATCCTGCGCAGTAAATATCCGCTGCGGTAGGCGTCTGGTAGCGCACGAAAGGCACGTTGACCGCAGTGTGCACGATACCCGACTCATCGGGCGTGACCGCCGTCGTCGAACTGCTGCTGGGCCACGACCAAGGTCGCCGTCACCACCAACAGCAATAACAATCCTGTTTTCTTCATGTTACCTCCGACTCCAAATTGCTCCGGGGCTGCCCCAGCTATCTCTCTCGGAAGACAAGGGTTACAGCCAAAAAGTAACAAGCGGACAGGCAGGGGTCAAGGTTACGAGGGTGTTTGGCCCCTTTGCCCCAAAGTGCTTTCCTGATTCCTTTGGCAATCCTTATGTTGCATCTGCGCTTACACCCCTGTAATATCGCGCCGTCGTTGAAAACAAATGGCCTTGGCTTTGTCTTCCACTCCCGCGACCCGTCTTCTGCCCCAGCGCCTGCCTAAGGTCTGCCTGGCGCTGAGCGGCGACACTGCCGATGACATGGTCGCTACCGCCGAGTCCATGGCCCGGGATAACCCTTTCCTCGAGTTCCGTTTGGACTACCTGAAGCAGCCCTTGGCCGCGCTTCCGAAAATCCATCGTTTTCTTGAAACCCATCAGTACGTCACTGCCATCGGCACGTGCCGCCGCGCCGACAATGGAGGCAAATTCAAGGGATCGCTGGCTTCTCAATTGGAAGTGCTCACCAAGGCCCACGCCGCGGGCTGTCAGCTTGTCGAACCTGGAACTTCAGAGTGCGTCGAAAGCGAAGCCCGAAGCAATCGCGCGCCTGCGCAGCCGCGCCGCACTCATCCTCTCGTTCCATGATTTCCGCGCCACGCGCAACCTCGATGAAACGCTGGGGAAAATGCTGAAGATTCCGGCCGACTTCTACAAGGTCGTCAGCACCGCCACCACGCTTTCCGACAACGTGGCCATGATGAAGTTTCTGCAGACGCAGAGCGGCAAGCATGCGCTGATCGGCTTGTGCATGGGAGAGCAAGGCATCATCAGCCGCGTGCTCAGCGTGCGTGCGGGCAGCGCGTTCACCTTCGCCGCGGTCAGCGCCGATCTCAAAACCGCACCCGGTCAGGTCAGTGCGCGGGACCTGCGCAGCATCTACCGCATCGATCAAGTCAACGCCGCCACTCGCATCTATGGCGTCGCCGGCGATCCCGTCGAGCATTCGCTCTCGCCGGTTATCATGAACACCGCGCTGCGCCGCGAAAACGTGAACGGCGTTTATCTTCCTCTGCACGCCAAGACGCTCAAGGAGTTGATCCATTGCGTGCGCGAGATTCCGCTGCACGGTCTCAGCATCACCATGCCGTACAAGCAGGCCATGCTTCCATATCTCGACAACACCGACGCGCACACGGCCAAAATCGGCGCCTGCAACACTGTTGTCCGCGGACAGGATGGCAAGCTTTACGGGTTCAATACCGATGTGGCTGGTGTGGTTCGTCCCCTGGAGCAGCGCCTCGCCATCGCGAACGCGAAAGTTCTCGTGCTCGGCGCCGGAGGAGCAGCCCGGGCTGCGGTTTTCGGTCTCAAAGAGCGCGGCGCCGAAGTCTGGATATTGAATCGCACTTCCGCGAAGGCGCAGAAGCTCGCGCGCCAGGCCAAAGCGCGCAGCATCAAACGCGCCGACCTCCGCAAGATTGCCTTTGACGTCATTATTAACGCCACTCCAATTGGAATGGGGAACACGCGCGACTGCCCGCTCAAAGACGACGAGATCCAGGCCAACGTCGTCTTCGATATGGTGTACGACCCGGTCGAGACCCACCTGCTGCAGGTGGCGCGCGCCAAGGGAATCGCCGTCATCCCCGGAGTCGAAATGTTTGTGCAACAGGCCGCCCGCCAGTTTGAAATCTGGACCGGCAAGCCCGCTCCCGCCGGCGATATGCTGCGCGCGGTTACCATCACCCTGCAGGAGCGCGCCGCTGCGCGGAAGCAGGTGAAGGCTTGACCATGTGGATGGCGACTCCAATCAACGCCGCGTAGCGCCGGCATCTTGCCGGCTGTTCTGAGGGCGTCTCGCCCTCAGTTCGGCGGACGAGGAAGTCGAAGCGGTGGGAGCTAGACTGATCGCACAATGGGCCTCGCCCTTCACGCCGCGGTGGCCGAGTTCTTACCCGCCTGCACAACCAGCGCCGGGGGTGCCCCATTCTTGCGCGTTCTTTGCGCAAGAGTGGGAGCCAGACTGATCGCACAATAGGCTTTTGCCTTTCACGCCGCGAGTACCCCAAATGAGCGTGCGTAAGATAAAGATCCGACCTCCGTCCGCGTAAAGCGGAGTCTCACAATGCCAGCAGTCCCGGCGAGCCACTTCTTAAGAAGCGCGAGAAGTGGCGCACCTCCGAGGGTATCTTTCTCGACTAGCTATCTGTAACGCCGCCCTTCCAAACCGATGACTCGTCTAGTTTTGTATCTGCCTGAAGCTTTCGATACAGCTCGGTTTGTCCGCTCGTACCGGGTTTGAAGTTATCTGGTGTGAAGTCCTCTGATTTAAGTTTGACCCTGTTGAATATTCCCACGAATTCAGAGGTTGGGAAGACCGCCTCCCGGCCAAGTGACATGTAAGCGATACCCAGAAATCTCATCGCGCACGGAATCCAGTGGTGCGATTCAGAATTAACCCCGGCGTCTTTAGTTCCCACGCTTCGGGCCATCGTTGCGCGACCGCAGTGAAATAATTAAATATGACGCGGGCTATCTCCGCATCACGGTCTTGGATGAAGAGGTTCCGAAATATCAGCTTTTTTACGCGAACTTCGGCTGGTGCAATTTCTGGAAGCTTCTTGCCTCTTTTCAAAGCGTCGCGATCCGCCATAGCCGTCAGCGGGCTCTGCGTGATGTATCGCAGCAACGGATCAATGAAAGCCGCCTGAGTCAGCGTTTCGTTCGGGCTGCCTGTTGCGGTTCCCAGAATCATTATTCGTCTGTAGAAAGGACTGTTGCTTCTTGAATTTAGTAACCGGGCGATGTTGTGGCAGGTCTTCTGTGGACTTCTCGTCTCCGCGAACTCGTACAAATCGTAGGCAAGCGACTTTCCGACTGGGGTCTGTTTCAGGTTGATGGTAGCGAACAGTAGCGCCTGATCCTCCATGTCCATCTCGATGAACATCGTGACGTTGAGTTGAAAGGCTTCCTGCCCTTCGTAGCCGACCAGACCTTCAATTCGATGCTGGCCATCAATAATCTTCGCGACGTTGCTGTCATTCTTGATCTTCATGACATGCGCTTTTGAGTCGTAATCCGCATCCTCGGATTCGATGGCGAGAATGATGCCTGTTGGGAACGAAGCGTCCACACTCTGCACGTACTTGCGCAGTTCCTCGATTCGCTTTTTTGCCAGTGGTCGTTGAATACCAGAAATAATCTCGATGTCCCGTTCGCCCTTTTCTATACGTCGGCGATCAGCAAACGAGATGTTCACCAGCGCATGGCTATCAATCGCTCCGATATAGAACTTACCGATAGGCTGCTGTATCTCGATGCACGGTATGCTAATCCATCCAGAATCGTTCATTGGGCGGGTCCGGTCTTGTCAAAGTCATTGTCGAGTTGTTTTTCTTGGTGTGCAAGGATTCCTATGACATCTGGCTTGAGTCGCTGCTGGTCAAGCAAAAATACAAGGGTAGAAAACATGAGGCTGACGATCAGGATGACTATCGAGAATCTGGCTATGCGCGTGTTGTTGAGAGTGTTCTGAAGACTAAACAGGATAGCGGTCTTAATACCGGAGTAAAGCGCAACGCACGATACCAAGGCAAGACCCGCGACCAAAGTAAACATTTCTCGATGAACGAACGGGAAAGTCGCGGTGTCCTTTGCAATTAGTCGGGTTGACGCCGCAATTAGGGCAGCGCTGTAAATCGCAATCTCGCCATGTATTACAAAGTCGTACCAATTCACAGGCTTGGTTGAGAACACCCACACCAGTAGGAGTCCGATCATTATCGGCAAAAAGCCGCAGCCAACCGTATAGGCGAACCACTTGCCTGTGCTCCGCCAATGCTCTTTGCTACAGGAACGGATGGCGGAAAACAGATTAACCGGATTGATAGGTGTTGTTGCCATTCGCTTGCGCGTTTCAGTAATTCGTGATGACAACCTCTTTCACAATGTGCCGCACTGCCTTACAGGTTATGAATCTTGTGACCGGAAGCGACCTGATATGGAATCCCTTATAGAGTCTTCGGATCAGCGGTATGTCAGCGCTGGTCATCAGGACTCGACAGCCAACTTGGTCAAGATGCCTAACAACAGACGATAGCCTGTCTTGATCCGACTGCGTGAAGCGATCCATTGTGTAATGCGTAAAATATGCTGTACCGTTCAAGGGGGGATACGGCGGGTCTAAGTATACAAAATCGTTCCGTTTTGCGTCTTGGAGAGATTCATCAAAGCGTTGGCTCGCCAGCACGGCATGCTTCAGGGCATTACTAGCACGTTCCAAAATCTCGGCGGTAGGGATGGATGGCGGTTCCTTCCAGCCGTAGGGGACGTTGAACTCGCCTTTGGTGTTCACTCGAAATATGCCGTTGAAGCACGTCTTGTTCAGGTAGATGAACCGGGCTGCTTGCGATGCTGAGTGCTGAGATTTGTTGTATAGAATGCGGGTTTTGTAGTAGTGATCCTCACTTGTCCGTCCAGCGTGCAGCTTGAGACATCGGCTAACCGCCTTCCAATCGTCCCGCACATGTTCGTAGCAGGAAATAAGATAGGCATTTGCATCAGACAACGCGGCTTTCTTCGGCTGGAGGGCGAAGAACAAACACCCCCCGCCAAGGAACGGCTCCCGGTATGTTCCGTCGGGTAAATTCTCAGGGACAAATTCCATGAGGCGAGGGAGCAATTGTCTCTTGCCGCCTGCCCACCTCAGAAGCGGCGGGATTCGTTCAGCGAGCATTGATTCGGATTGACTTCGATTGCGAAGGATACCACCCGGACAGCACTGGCAGCGAGTGCTTGTGCATGGGCGGGTGGCCCGTCCTATCGCGAAGCGAAGGGCGGGGCCTTTGACTTCTTTCGGTAATAACACTTGACAACTCACCGTATAATAGAAATAAAAGCAAAACACAGAAGATAAGCGCGGTCTCTCCACTTACAACTCCGCGCCAGCCGTGACCTATCCGGCAGATTAAGGACCCGATTCCACCAACCCATGCCGAATCAAGACTTTACCAATAACTATCTTCCTTTCAAGACTTTGGCGCACAGCGGACGCTAAGTCGATGATTCTAATATACCGGACCACAAGGGGGTACCCCTTACCAACCTTGGCAAGCAAGCAGATCGCAGCCAATAAACGCAGCCAATAAATCAGGAGCAACTATGTCATCCCTTGCAGCACCTCGTTGCCGACACATCAAGGTCAACGGAACCCAATGCGGTTCGCCCGCACTCCGCAGCAAGAATTTCTGTTTCTACCATCAACAGGATCGTCCCCTGAAGGTCGAGTGCTACTCCGAAGGGCCCTACGCAACCGGCGAAATCGCTTTGCCCCTTTTTGAAGATGCCCATTCCGTTCAGACCGTCATTCGTCAGGTTGTGCAGATGGTCCTGCAAAAAAGACTCGAACGGAAAACCGCCAGCCTCCTGCTCTACGCGCTCCAGATCGCCTCTTCGAATCTCAAGCGTATCGAACTCGAAAAGCCGCAACCAGAGCAGGTTGTCACCAATCTCGAAAAGAAATCGGAAACTCCCATGGCAGCCCGTGACGACGACCAGACCGACCGCGAAAATTCGGCAAGCGCGCAACCCGCAAGCCATGATCCCGCAAACCTTGATCCTGCAAACCTTGATCGGGAAGCTAGCCCCGTCAAAGCCTCAACCCAAACCAACCGAGACGGCAAGCGCGGCAGCGAAGACCTTCCGCCCGGAACCATCCAGGCCTGTTATCAGCCCGCACCACAAATGCGGAATCGTCCTCGCCAAAACCACCACACTACCGAGGTTGCAGGTTGCGCCTGAGCGCAGCTAAATTAGGTGCGAGAGTTGGAGGTGTAAATGAAAAGGCCCGTCGCGGTGGAATCTGCCTCTGCATTCATCGACCAGAAGATCAAGGAACTTGGGGACTGGCGCGGGAAGACGCTGGCGAAAGTGCGCGGAATCATACACGAAGCAGACCCCGAGATCGTCGAAGAGTTGAAGTGGGTCAGGACGACCTCGCCGGGGACTCCCGTCTTTTCGCACGGCGGTATCGTCTGCACGGGAGAGACGTACAAGAACGTCGTCAAGATGACATTTGCCAAGGGAGCTCGGTTGCAGGACCCTTCCGGTCTGTTCAACGCCAGCCTCGAGGGGAATGTCAGGCGCGCCATCGACATCCACGAAGGCGACCAGGTCGATGAGGCGGCCTTGAAGGATCTCATCCGCGCTGCAGTGGCGCTCAACCACCCCACGAAGCCAACACCGGGCTTCGTGGGGGCCCCGGTCAATCTCAAGGGCAAGAGCAAGCCGAAGCCGCGGCGAAAATCCCCACTCTAAATTTCGCAAAAAACGCGAAATTTAGAATGGGGCACCCGGCCGCATCTCAAGATTTCTGGGCTAGCCGGGTGCGCCACGCCCTGCTACGCGCCAAAATCGCTTCCGTAGCAAATTGAGACAAAATTGGCGATGCAACTATCAT
>CAWCRQ010000056.1:0-96027 GCA_963797885.1 uncultured Acidobacteriaceae bacterium
AAAGGTTGCAAATCACACCGACCCGAAGTACTATAATCGGTTGGACGCAGCGTTCCGCGTTCATCTTGTCCCAACAAAACCCAAACTTCCAGGTAGAAACGCAGCCCTAGCTTTTGAAAAAAATCTAAAGGGGTGTGCCCAAGCCCCCGGTGCAATTCGGAGAGAATGCATGTCGTGGTACGCGTACTGCCTCACGGAACACCAGCCCCTTCTGAACGGTGTTCGCGCCCGCCGTCCGTTCGTACTGGATGGGATTCAGGGTGTGAACTCCGCTCCCGTCATGAGCTATCCGAGCGGGGAATTCGCGGTGATCGTCAGCGAATTTGACCGCGCCACCTCCACACTCGACGAAAAGTCAGTTCTCGAGCACGCCCGCGTTGTGAGCCAGAGCTTTCGAACCGCCACCGTCTTGCCCTTCCGCTTCGGAACGATTTTCGATACCGAGGATGCCATCCGCCAGGCCGTCCGAGCCAACCGCCGCACTTTCTGTGAGAGCGTGGCCCGGCTCCGCGGCAAGTCGGAAATGCGCCTCAAGCTGGTGGTCCGCGATGGTTCTCTCCGCGGCTCTACGGAAGAAATTGTCTTGCCCGATACGGTCGGCCGCGAGTACCTTATTAAGCTCCGCGAGAAGGCATCCCGCGAGCGCGAGCGCCAGACCAAAGCGCGCGCCCTCTCCGTCCAGGTACACAAGCTCTTCAACCCCATCGAGGAAGAAGTCAGCTGCAAGAAAGTCAATAGCGACGGAATGCTTCTCGATATCGCTCACCTCATCGATACCAAGTCGATCGAAAAGTATCAGAACCGTTACAGCACGGCGGCTAAGCAATTCAAGGATTGCCAGCTGTTCGTGACCGGCCCCTGGCCGCCCTATCACTTCCTGCCGGGGAAGGTGCGCACCGTCGCCGGCGACAGCTAAAACCTCTGTGCTTTGTGCCAAGCCCCCTTTCGAGGGGGTTTTGCTTTTTGGAGAAGAGGTTATGCAGAGACGCGGCTTGCCGCGTCTCCGGTCGCGGGCACAGACGGGGCAAGCCCCGTCTCCACTGCGAATTTCCACCTTAACTTCTGCCAAAGTGCAGCTTTATGCACCTGGCATCACGTTGCTCGGTGATCCCGACGCCGGCATGCCCCTAAGGTATTCACCCTAAGGTCCTGATTTTGAACAGCTTCCCAAAATGGGCCGCGCCCGCGCCCCCAATTCCTATTTTGGTTCGGCAAATGCTCATTTCCATCCATCTGAAGAGGCCGCACCGTTGGAACAACTTCACTCTCGATGTTCTCGACATCTCACTCTGTCCGTTCCCGTCCCCCGGAGCGGCGCCAAACTAAGTTTCCTCTGATTCCCGCCACTTAGCCTCTTTGAAAAGGGTGGCCCCGAAATGGGGCCGCTTTTTTTGTTTCTCGCGCTCCTGTACACTCGCGGTTTCCGGCCAGGAACCGGCGCGCGAAACCCGAGTGTGCTGAGAATGAGCACTTCCGAATGAGAACGTCCGCAATGAGAATGAGAAAGCTCAACCTGAAAACCCTGACTCCGCTCTCCGCTCTCCTGCTCTCCGCCAGCTTTGCCGCGTGGTGCCTGACGCCACTGTCCAAAGCGCAGGCCGCTCCGCCCGCACCGGCTTTTTCCAAAGAACTGCGCGATCAGTTGCTAGCGGTGCGGGACGCCGCTCTCACCAGCGACTACGCCTGGCATCAGCTCGCGCACTTGACCGAGAACATCGGCCCTCGCCCCGCCGGTTCGCCGCAAGCGCAGGCCGCCGCCGAATACGTCGCCGCCGAGATGCGCAAACTCGGCCTCGAGGTTCACCTGGAGCCCGCGCAAGTCTCCCACTGGGTTCGCGGCGAGGAAAAAGCCCAGCTCGTCGAATATCCCGGCCAGGTGCCGGAGACAACCCAGCGCATCGTTCTCACCACCATCAGCGGCAGCTCTGCGACTCCCGCCGAAGGCCTCACCGCGGAGGTCGTTGTCGTCCACAACTTCGACGAGCTCACCGCTCTCGGCCGCCAAAAAGTTGCCGGCAAAATTGTCCTCTTCAACATTCCGTTCGACGAGCGCAAAGCCCTCGCCGGCATAGAATCTGAGGCCTACGGCGAAGCCGTTGTCTATCGCACAAGAGGTGCCAAAGCGGCCGCGGAACTGGGTGCCGTCGCCTCCCTTATCCGTTCCGTCGGAGGCGCCGACTATCGCCTGCCGCACACTGGTTACAGCGTTCCCGCCGGAATTCCCGCTGCCGCTCTCGCCGCTGAGGATGCCGACCTGGTCGACCACCTCGCCGCCCAGGGCCGCGTCCGCATGCACCTCACGCTCACTCCGCAAAGCCTTCCTGACGCCACCGGCTACAACGTCGTCGCCGATCTCAAGGGCAGCGAGCATCCCGAGCAGATCGTCGTCGTCTCCGGTCATCTCGATTCCTGGGACCTCGGTCGCGGCGCCATCGACGACGGCGCGGGCGTCGTCATCGCCATGGCGACCGCCGAACTTCTTCAGCGGCTGCATATCCGCCCCCGCCGCACGCTGCGCGTCATCGCCTGGATGGACGAGGAAAATGGCGGCGGCGGACACGAGGCCTATGCCAAAATTCACGCCGCGGAATTTGCCAACCACGTCGCCGCCATCGAAAGCGACTCCGGAGCCGGCCACCCCCTGGGCTTCTATATGAAGATGACGCCCGCCGCCCTCGCCGCGTTGCAGCCGCTGCGCGACATTCTGCGTCCCGTCGGCTCGACGGTTTTCCGCGCCACCGAACACAGTCCCGGCTCCGACATTGATCCACTCGTGGAAGCCGGCGTCCCCGGCATCGGCATCCTCCAGGACGGCCGCAAATATTTCGACTATCACCACACTGCCGCCGATACACTCGACAAAGTCGATCCGCAGGATTTGCGCGAAAACGCCGCTGCCATGGCGGTCATGGGATACGCCCTCGCCAGCATGTCCGGGCCGCTGCCGCGATAGGGATTGAAATCGGATTGCAGAAATCCGAATGCGTTCTCGAAAAATGAGAACCTGAAGGTACCCCCGGCGCTGCACTTTGCCTATTACAACCGTGCAGAATGCATGCCGCACTGAGCCGTATGCATGCCTCTGACCTGCCCCCGAAAAGTAGTCCAGCGGAAATGTGACTTCTCCATTTACGATGGCCCACTCAGGGTCAGAGAGGAGGAGTCGTGCGCAAGAGTCGTTTTAACGAAGAACAGATCATCGCCATCCTGAAGGAGGGGGAAGCTGGGATAGGACCCGACGAGTTGTGCCGGCGGCACGGGATCACCCGCGGGAGCCTGTACCGCTGGAAGGCGAAGTACGGCGGGATGGAAGTGAGCGAGGCGCGGCGATTGCGGCAACTGGAGGAGGAGAACCGGCAACTGAAGCACGTCGTGGCCGAGCTGTTGCTGGACAAACGCGCGTTGCAGGCGGTGGTCACAAAAAAGTGGTAGGCCCGCAGATGCAGAAACAGGCGGTGGAAGTGATGCGCTCGGAAGCAGCGGTTTCGGAGCGACGTGCCTGCGGGCTGGTGAAGGTACATCGGGCGACATGCCGGTATCGGCGGCGAAGGGTCAACGATCCGCGTTTGCGGGAGCGGCTCCGCGAGCTGGCGGCGACCCGACGACGGTTCGGTTATCGACGGCTGAAGATCCTGCTGCAACGCGAGGGCTTCGCGGTGAACCATAAACGGGTGTACCGACTGTACGTGGAGGAGAAGCTGGGGCTGCGACGGAAGCGAGGACGGCGGAGGATGCCGACGACCGCCGCACGCGTGCCCCTGAAGCTACCGGTGCGCCCCGACGAGGTCTGGACCATGGACTTCACGCAGGATGCGTTCGCCAGTGGGCGCAAGTTCCGAACTCTGAACCTGATGGACGGCTTCACGCGCTACGCGCCGCGCATCGAGGTCGACACCTCGTTGCCAGGTCAGCGCGTGGTGCGGGTGCTGGAAGAACTGAAGCGAAGAGGCCGCAAGCCGGAGGCGATCGTGATCGACAACGGAACCGAGTTTACCAGTCAGGTGGTAGATCGATGGGCTTACGAGAACCAGGTGCAACTGCACTTCATCACCCCCGGACGGCCCATGGAGAACGGCTTCATCGAGAGCTTCAACGGCAAGTTCCGCGACGAGTGTCTCAACGAGAACTGCAGAGCGTACGGAAACTCAGGAATCTTCCCGACTACCTCGAAGTGCTGCCGGGAGCTTTCTCCGGCTCAGTGTGCGGACGTTCGTTGAGTGGCAAGCCCAGCTCGACCATCGGTTTCGAACGCCGCTTCAATCGCGCGTTTGCAATGGAGGAGGAAGAGGAATCTGTGCGCCACATGCTGGAGAACATACCCTCGCCGCCTGCGGACGCCGCCAAGATCCGGGCAATCAACCTCGGTGTTCAAACCAGCTAACGGTAGTTATGGACGCGAACACCGAAACCAGCCCGATTCGTTTAGGCCTTCGAGAAAATCTAGGCCAGTTCTCTCTTCTCGTGCCGATCAACGTTTTTGTCGGCATGATGGTCGGATTGGAGCGGACGGTCGTGCCGCTCATTGGGGAGAGAGAGTTCGGGCTGGTTTCCAAGACAGCAATCGTCTCCTTCATCGTCAGCTTCGGTGTCACGAAAGCCATTTGCAACCTGTTCGCAGCGCACGTCTCGGAGACTGTCGGGCGCAAGAAAGTCCTCGTGCTCGGATGGCTGATTGGGCTGCCGGTTCCCTTCATTATCCTCTTCGCTAAACACTGGTTCTGGTTCGACATTGCCAACATCCTGCTCGGCGTCAACCAAGCCCTGTGCTGGTCGATGACGGTAATTATGAAGGTGGACTTGGTAGGGCCCAAGCGCCGAGGGTTTGCGCTCGGGCTGAATGAATTTGCCGGCTACCTCGCCGTTGGCTTTACCGCCTGGATTACGGGCTACATCGCATCAATTTACGCGCTGCGCCCACAACCGTTCTACCTGGGTATCGGTGTAGCGTTTGCGGGACTATTGCTCTCATTGTTTTTTGCGAAAGAGACGCGACACTATGCCACCCTTGAGGCAAAGCTGCACCACGCGCCCGCTACAAACAGCAGCGCAGATGATCCTCGCCGGCCGCGTTCGATACGGGAAATCTTCGCGCTCACATCCTGGAAAGACAGAAACCTGTTTTCTTGCAGTCAGGCAGGGCTGGTGAACAACCTCAACGACGGCATGTCCTGGGGAATCTACCCACTGTTTTTTGCCAGCCTCGGGTTGGGCGTGGCCGCAATTGGCACGATCAAGGCGGTATATCCCGCCGCCTGGGGTATCTTGCAGCTCGTTACGGGCCCTTTAAGCGATCGTTGGGGACGAAAGTGGCTTATTGCTGGCGGCATGGTAGTACAGGCCGGCGGAATCTGGCTGACTGTCCAAGTACCGGTGTACACGGCATGGATGATTGGCGCTTTGTTGCAGGGGGTTGGCACGGCGATGGTGTATCCAACGCTTCTAGCGGCAATCAGTGACGTGGCACATCCTGAGTGGCGCGCAACTGCCATGGGTGCTTATCGCTTCTGGCGCGATCTGGGTTACGCCCTCGGCGCTCTGATATCCGGAGTAATCGCCGATTTGCTCGGGATGCGGTCGGCAATTCAAGTTGTTGCGGCCCTGACGCTGCTCTCCGGGCTGCAGGTCGCGTTCAGAATGCGTGAAACGCATGGGGTTACAAAACGCGAACGCGAAAGTATTCCTAGTCCAGCGGCAAATTTGTAAGTTTCAGACGAGTCCTCGCCTGTCTACATCATTGGCAGCAAAACGAAGGCACAACGGCAATGGGACGAAATCAGTAAGAAGCTCTTGACCTTGGATACGATTCAAACCTCTAGAATGGGGATTGTGTTGGGAGGCCCGAGGATGTCGCCTCAGAAATTGAAGGTCAGCCAGGTTGCGCGTATCGCGGGCGTTGGCTCGGACAGTATCCGCCACTATGAGCGAATCGGAATCTTGCCCAAAGCGGAGCGTTCTCCGAGCGGGTACCGCATGTGGAACGCGCATGACGTGCGATACCTCAAGTGGATAGCCTTGGCCAAGCGGGCAGGGTTCACGCTCCGTGAGTTGACCGAAATCTTTCAGATGTACCGCGCAGGAAGGCCCCCTTGTCATTCGGTGCGAGATTTGCTCCAACGGAAACTCATTGAATTGGATCATCAGATTCACGAACTGTCAACTCTCCGCAACAAGTTGCGACCGGTGCTCGCTCGATGGAATGGACGGCTGAGCCAGGCTGCACCCGGCGAGTTCGTTTCCCTGTTTGATGACTTGAGCAACGTGTCCGCCTCCTCACCGAGAGCTTCTTTGAGACTGAAAGGCCGCAAAAGGAGAAAACAATGATTCACACCCTGGTGAAATGTCAAGTTCAAGCATCCAAGATCCATGAGTTCGAGTCTCTGCACCGCGCGTCTCCAGTCCATGAGTGGACAACATGGATGCGTTGAAATAAAGGTTCACCGGTCGCTGAAAACTCCTCAAGAGTATTTGGTCTACGGAACCTGGGAAAGCAAAGATGCTTGGGACCGTGCGCATCAGACTGAAGAATTTAGGGCTCAGTTTCAAAAGCTGCCGATTGAGGCGCACACGCTCTCAAGTGCCAGTTTCTTTGAGTTGGCCTATAGATACGACAGAAAAGAGCCGTGTTGAAACTGGCTCACCATGCGGCCTTGACGCTGCTATCTGGGCTGCAGGTCGCGTTCAGAAAGCGTGAAACGCACGGGCTTACAAAGCGCGAACCTGAAAGTATTCCAAGTCCAGTGACGCAGCCGTAGGTTCCAGTGAAAGGAAAACATCACATGAATCCGTTCAGTATGACGAGTGGACTATTTGTTCGCCGCGCGGTAAGCCAGATTGCAGTAGCGCTAACTTTCGTTGTTGCCCTGGTGAGCGCTCCGGTGTTCGCCCAGGCCGTCTCATCAAAGTCGAAGACGACGTCTGGCGAATCTTCGAGCGCCGCGCCGAAACTTATCCAGCCGGAGGAACTGGCCAGAATCCTGCAGGCTCCGAAAGGCGACAAACCGCTCATTTTTCATGTTGGGTATCGTGTTCTTTATCAGCAGGCGCACGTTCCGCGTTCGGAGTACATAGGCCCTGCGTCCGAGCCGGAAGGCATTCAGCGTCTTCGCCAGCGCGTTCACCCTTTGCCGCGGACGCAATATATCGTTCTCTACTGCGGGTGCTGTCCATGGAACAAATGTCCAAACGTTGATCCCGCATACAAAGAACTGCGCGCCCTGGGATTCCGCAATATCAAGCTCCTCTACATTGCGGACAACTTCGGCAAAGACTGGGTTGACAAGGGTTATCTCGTGGAAAAGGGCGAATAGCGGGCGTACTCGCTGTAGAACCCGAATCGGTCCGAGAGGAGCATGTGAAAACGAGAGCCCTTGCGGCAGTGGCCATTCTGGCCGTTGTCGCCTTTATCGCAACCCGTCACTGGAATCGGCGAACCGAGCCCCTGCGAGGCGGCAACGCGGTGACGCATCCATTGGCACCTGATTTCTCCCTCACAGATTTGAGCGGGCAGACTCTCCAGCTTTCTCGTTATCGCGGCAAGGTGGTTCTCCTCAACTTCTGGGCAACGTGGTGTGCACCCTGCCGAAACGAGATCCCCCGTTTCGTGGACCTGCAGAATAAGTACGACAAAGAAGGCTTCGAGATCATTGGGATTTCTCTTGATGACGACCCGAAGCTGGTGCATGCGTTCTATCAGCAATTAAGAATGAACTATCCCGTCGCGATCGGGGATGCGAAGCTTGCTGAGCACTATGGCGGGGTTCTCGGCCTGCCCGTCAGCTTTCTGATTGGTCGCAATGGTCGAATTTATGCCAAACATGCAGGTGAGACGGACATCTCCCTGATTGAACGGGAAGTCAAGTCACTACTCTGAACAAGCCGACGCTTAAATGAAACTCATCGACGATCGTAACCATGATCTCCCGCTGTTAGCCCACCCGCTTGATTTGGAAAGCGACTTTACGCCACTAGCCCTAGTCGAAGCCGTGCGCACAAAAAGGGGCCTGGTCTCGGTGGCCGTGCCCGAGGTTTGCATCCTGGAATTTGACGGTGATATCACCGACCACCTTGTCGAGAGCAGGACCGTTTTCCCTTGGCGGAATTGGGCATGTTTCCACACGCCGATGTTCGCACTTGAGGTGAACGGGAAACCCTGCGGGATTGTCCCCCGCGCCATCGGGGGCTCCTTCGCCGTATTGGTGGCTGAGCAATTGCTCGCCTCGGGCGCGCGGATGATCGTCGGTCTTACCTCGGCGGGACGTGTAAGCCCAAAATTGCAGATTCCCAGTCTCGTGGTTGCGACTGCCGCCATTCGAGACGAGGGCACATCGTTCCACTACCTGCCAGCGTCGAGGTCAGTAGCAGCGCCACCCGGACCTGTCGCACTGCTAGCGCGTGAACTCAAACGGCTGGGCTGCCGGTTTATAAAGGAACAGTGTGGACTACCGATGCGCCTTACCGCGAGACTCGACAACAACTCGATCAGTACGGTGAAGAGGGTGTGCTGGCGGTCGAAATGCAGGCTGCATCGCTGTTTGCGCTAGCCCAGGCACGGCACGCGCAGATTGCAGTCGTCGCTCATGTTAGCAACTCAACGGACCATGAAGGAGAGCCGTTCAACAGGGGTTCGGAAGACGATGGCGTCCAAATCGTGACGGCCATCTGTAATGCTGCCTGGGTGGTTGCATAATAATTGTTGTGAAAGAATCCAATGGGGCTCTACACAAAATACATACTGCCTCGCCTTGTGGACCTCTCGATGAGGAACAAGGAAACAAGTCGGTTGCGAGCGGAATGGCTTCCCCATGCCCGCGGCGATGTATTGGAAGTGGGCATCGGATCCGGCTTGAATTTACCGTTCTATTCGTCAGAAGTTCAGCGCGTATATGGGGTAGACCCCTCCCTGGAACTCCAACGGATGGCATTGAAGAGGGCGACAACAACCCGTGCAAGAGTCGAGTTCTTGTCTCAGTCCACTGAAGATACTCTGCCATTAGCGGATGGAACCATTGATACGGTTGTTATGACTTGGACGCTCTGTTCTATACCCGGCACCTCAAAGGCCCTACGACAGATGAAGCGTGTTCTCAGAGAGAGCGGTCGCCTTCTGTTCATCGAACATGGCCGATCTCCTGATCGCCGCACTGCGGCCTGGCAGGACAGGATGACACCAATGTGGAAGCGGATCGGGGGCGGCTGCCATCTGAACCGTAAGATTGACGATCTCATTACGGCGGCGGGATTTGAGATCGTTGAGCTAAAGACTTTTTACCAGCCTGGACCGCGTCCAATGACCTACACCTACCAAGGCATCGCGCAGCCCGCCTAGCAGAGCGGCACGTAATGTTGGCCGTAGCGTCGGCTACCCGGAGGTTGAGCCCCCCTGGCTGTCCGGAACGCCCCATCGTGAGTCCGTCAACCGGGTTGACCTCAAAAAGCCACCTGTCTCCGCAACCGGCATGAAACTTTTGCTGTGACTCCGGGTTCTAACCGCTCAGATGCCTTGCCAGCCGCCTCAAGTGAAGTGGACTCCTACACCTGAATCCAGGCGAGCTCAAGGGCCGAATTTGGGAGGTGGCTCGTGTTCAGGGTTCGGGTCCTGGCCACCCAAGAGGAAATTGCCCTCATCGCGAAGGCCGCCCGGAAAGAACGCCTGAGTGTGTCCCAATTCGTGACACGCGTGGCTAGGAGTCTTGGTAAGGAACTCAGCGCCTCCAAGATCAATCGGCGTCGCTCGACATCCCCCAAGAAAGCGAAGCCTCCGCGTCGAAAACCGAAGTCTTCTCAATAGATAATAGATATAGGACTGTTGTATCGGCTACAATCGGACACCGTGATTGCCGAGATGTATTCTCACCCCGTTTACCACAGCGCTCTACCGCCACGCGAGCCTGGCTGCCAAGAGTAGCGCCGGATTCAAGATTTACGCCTCCGTCAGTGACGCAGTGAGGCTGCGCCCTGCAATGCCCGACCCCGAAATCATGCAGGAGATTTTTTCGCTATGAATGCCAAGCCAGCTGCTGGGACAGTCCACGTCGCCTCCATCCGAAACTACCTTGTCGCATTCTCACTTCTGCTTCTGGTCACGATGCTCGCAGTAGACCCCAGCTTGGCTCAAGAGCGCGCCGCCAAAGATGCAGGTACCGACGATTCACGAATCGCCACAGGTCTACTCTTCCTGCTTACCCTGGCCGTCGCCGGCTTCTCGGTAGGGCACTGCCGCCAAGGTTTCAACGCGCCTCCTCCGTCGATCCGCCACTTGGCCCTTGCCGCATTCCTACTCAGCGGTGCGTTTCAGACTTGGGCCATGATCGTTAATCCGTTCTTCTCACCCGTTGTGCGGATTCAGACAGAGCGAGGTCACCATCTCATCCTTACGGGCCCTTACCGACTCATGCGGCATCCCGGCTATTTCGCCATGTGCATCGCCGTTCCAACAAGTGCCTTAGCCATCGGCTCGTGGTTCGCCTTGGCACCCGCTACCGGATTCGTAGCTGTCATTTTTCGACGTGCCCGAGTGGAAGATGAATTTCTCGTGAGAAATCTACAGGGCTACAAACGTTATGCTTCGATCGTTCCAAGTGGCCTTCCTTGGACAACCAAAACGCGCGCGGAGATGAATTTATGAACTTCCTTACCACAAAGGAAACTGCGAGCTTGGTCCGTCGCCCCGAAAGCACACTCCGCCGATGGCGATCCACCGGCAAAGGTCCGCCTTGCTACAAGCTGGAAGGGCAGTGGGCCTACGTCGAAGAGGAGGTGATAGAATGGCTTCGCGCTAACCGAATCACTTTCTCTGTGCGGGACGAACACTTTGAAAGAGAGGCGGCGCGTGTCAGTCTATAAAAGAGATGGCTCGCCGTTCTACCACTACGACTTTGAATGGAACGGTACGAGACACAGAGGATCGACCAAGCAGAACACAGAACAGAAGGCAAGACTGTTTGAATCGAAGTTAATGGCCCAACTCAGGGAGGACGGGATTTTAGTACGCAAGTCCCCGACTCTGGAGGCTTTTTCTCCGGCATTTCTGAATTGGGTTAAGAACAGCCAACGAATCACGGAAAGTACTCGGAAGTATTACCGCCAGGGCTGGAATCTTTTGGCTAGCACCAAACTGAAACACATTCGTATGGATCAGATCAAGGACGAGAATGTCGAAGTAACAACCTTTTCCGCTGGTCCGTCCAACGCGAACTGTGCGATCCGAACCTTACGCAGGATGTTGGGTAAAGCGAAGGACAACGGTTTGGTCGCAAGATTTCCCAAACTCCAACTCCGAAACGAAGCCCAGCGTCCGTTGCTCATGGACGATGCTTCTGAGGCGAAGATTCTTCCACTGCTGTCCGAAAACGCGGCCGACGTGATTGTGATTACGCGAGACAGCGGAATGGCAACCACAGCGAAGTCTGTCGCATGAGGTGGGAATACGTCAACTGGGATTGGTTCTGCTACACCAACCCAAAGGGTAAAACGGAAGCCGCGGAAAGGCCGGGAATTCCTTTGAGTGATCGGGTATTGGAAATCTTGAAACGCAGGCACCTGAAACAAGGGCTGCCCGCGCAAGGATGGGTCTTCCCAACATCGAGATCCAAGACCGGACACTTAACGACGATAAATCAAGTCTTCCGCAACGCACCACGGCAATGGCAGTCACCGGCGATCCAAAACTCGTGGGCACCCTGATGGGTCACCGCGACACCAAAAACCACGATGCGCTACAACCATCCGCCCAAGGAACAGGTCGAGCGTATTCGCGTAGTCCTGAACACCCGCAGGTCTACGACACAATTACGACACAATGCCCTTCTTGACGAAATGGCATCGGCCGTAATTAACTGAAAACAAAAGCTTGGGCGCGTAGCTCAATTGGCAGAGCAACTGACTCTTAATCAGTAGGTTGTAGGTTCGATTCCTACCGCGCTCACCATCTTTTCAATCACTTACCGGAGTTGATGTTTCGGGTGTGCCGTAAAGTGTGCCGTAACTCAATCCGGCTACGCCCGTTTCTCCACTGTTGTGTCTTGATCGAGCGCAGCGCGCACGATCTCTAGTTCGGGATGTTGATACTGCATCGCAGTCTTCACATCCCTGTGTCCCATGGTTCTCATGACGGCAGCCAGGTTTCCGGTTCTCTTCAGAATCCGGGTGCCGTAATCATGCCGTCCACAATAGAGGACAAGATCTTCGGGAAGCCCAGCTTTGACCCTAGCTTCGCGAAATCTCTTCGCCATTGTGGTGAGATGAGCAGACTCGGCGCGTTTCGACGGGAAAACCCATCCTTCGCGTTTTTCTCCGCACCGCTGTTTAAGAACGTCAAAGACGCGATTGCTCATCGGCACGCGTCTCCTTCCTTCTTCGGTCTTGCTGTCCGGCACGAAGATCACGCGGGTTTCCCAATCCAGGTTCTCGATGCGCATCCGGTAAAGCTCTCTTTCGTTACGCATGCCCGTATCGCGCATCAAGATGATGATGTCCTGGAAAAGTTGAAGGCTGCGTTTCCGCCAATTGCAGGCAGCGGCGCCCACCAACAATTTCTTTTCCGCTTCATCGTCAAGCCTGAGTGAACGTCCGTATTCCTTCATCAGTTTGAGTTTCGGAGCGTGGCGAATCAGTGTCCACTCCTCCGCCTTGTGCAGCATCCTTCTTAACGTTCTCAGCGCGCAATTGGCATTTGAGGACGCGCCCGAAAACCGCAAAGTTTCGATAACGTCCCTGGTGATCTGATCCAATCGCATATTCACGACGGTTGTCGTCTTGAGGAGTCGCCAGCCATCGCGGTAGTAGGTTTTGGTTTTGTCTTCCAGTCTGACCTTGTCCAGCCATTCCAGGAAGCGCCGGGAAAACTCCAGCAACACAGGAGCTTTTTGGGGAAGCGGATCTGTATTCTCGACCACATGGGCGAGTTTCAGACCAGCAACCTTTGCCGCCCTGGCCGCTTTTGTTTCGTTGGTTGACCCACGGTAGCGTTGTCCGCGCACCGTGAAGTCATACCAGTAAAACTTGGACTTCGCTTTCTTAAACAGCTTCACGAGCTTCCTCCATTGCAGCCCGCACGGAAGCAACTCGTGTGTTCTTCTGGATGTATTCCAAAAGAACATTCACATCATAACTAACCCGACCTTGCAGTTCTATCCAATTCGGCCCGACTCCCTCGGCGCGCCATCGTTTCAATGTTGCTGCTGAGCGTCCGAGAATCTCAGCGGCCTTGCGCGTGTTGACGAGCTGAGGCATGGCTGGTTTTTTCATCACGATTGGCTGGGGCATGGTTCATCTACTCCTGAGGGGAGACTCATCCGCCCCTCGTGGACGACATTGCCCTTGACGGTAGCGCAGGTGTACACATATAGTCAAGCTGTATCGTTACACATAGGAGGTGAAATTGACCGAAAGAGAGCTCACGACGGAGAAGGCAGCGATAGCGCAGCAGCCAGTGATCTCCATTCGTATTTCCGAGGCTCTGCGTTTAAAGCTTGAGGGCTTAAAGGTGCTCATGTCCATGAAGAGCGGCGAACCCGTTTCCACATCGGAGGCGGCAAAGCAGCTTCTTGAGTCCTCAAAAGAAGAACGACTTGAGCTGGTAAGTCTGCTTACCGAGCCGACCGATTCTCTGCTAATGATTCGCCGAAAGGCAGACTCAAAGCTCCCGCTTTCGCAAGCAGAATGGACCGCCGTTGCCTATTTCTGTCTGCACGGAGTGGAGAGATTTGCCAACACCGCACAGACGGAGATTTCATATGAATCTCTTGCCGGAATCCTTGAGGCATTCCAGGCGGTTTACGGTTTGCTTCGCAAACCAAACAAGACCCATTTGGACTCTTTCTTCGTCGCACATCTCCCGCCCGATCGGCAAGCCGAAGCGAAGAAACCGGAAGAGATCGGAAGCGACGATGTTCGGCGCGCCGTCACCCGCACCATTCGGATGCTAAAAAACCCGACAGAAGAGCGGCAGAGACCCATCTTTGTCGCCCGGAACCTCTACTTTCTCCTCGACGAGCTAGACTTCCCCAATATCGAGAGGCTAAACGAGGCGCTTCGGCCGTTCTGGCCGACCCTGTGGCGCGTGTGCGCCCGTGGCCACTATTTTCACTATGGTAAGCCCTTGCAAGATCCGAACTCGTCGGCAGGGGGAATGGACGCTCCGTTGAATCCGCCATTACCGAAATTTGAAGAAGGCGACTACCGTCTCGAATTCGTGCGCTCGCCGAGCGAAGGCTTTTCCGTTTGGTTGTCCTTCCCCGGAAGACTTGCGCCGCTCTATCCCGTGGAGGGATACCCAAAGATTTCGGAATTCAGGACGATCCTAGAACGGCTGGATGTAAGGCGGGTTCTGATCTCCTGGAATGGCCGCTATTTTCTCGCGTACACGGTGGCTGACGAGAAGGACGAAATCGGCGTGAATTTTCGCGCTGGTGACAACGGAATTACGTTTAACTTTCGTGGCGAAGACTGGCAGTCCATCAAGAAGCTGTTTCGACGCGCGTGGCAGGCTCCGCAAGTACGCCGCCTGTGGGACGCGCTGGCTCTTGAGTATGGCGAGTTGTAAGAACGCGGTGCTTCGCACCGGAAGAAGTGTGGACACGTCACCCCCAAGTTGGGAACTGCGGAGCGCTGTCCGGCGCTTCGATGTTTACGTAGGTTAACGTTTGCTGCGTCAACGAGATTCGTCAAGTGCCGAGTGACTGCGATGTCAAACGGTGACGTTTGTCTCAGACAGGTGGCACCAGCGCATCGATCAGGTAAACGCGTTGAAGCGCCAGCACTTTCCGTGAAACAGCGTTTTGCCGCTTGATGGCGGCGGAGTGGGGTGCAGTATGGGAAACAAGGCGGTTTCCTCAGTGAATGTTCGCCGCATGCAAGCCACTCCACAGCCCAATCTGCCATTTGGTGAAGAGGCGAAGGCTGGATTCCGCACAAAAACAGCCGCCACGCGGCTGACTCCCGACGAGCTTTCCGAGGTCGAAACTGCCGCCGAAAGCGCTGGGCAGGCGCTCTCCGAATGGCTGCGCGCGACCGCTTTGCGCGCCGCGCGGCGGCGCCCTGCCGATCCCGTTGAATTGCTACTGGCCGAGGTTTGGGCATTACGTTATGCCCTTCTGAATCTCTTCCATTCTGGCGCTCAAGCGGCATCGGAGGGCAGGCAAATGTCGTCCGAATCAATCCTCAAAATCCGCGACGAATCCGATGCGCGGAAGCTGCAACAGGCGCGTAAATTGCTCGCCGATTTTCTCGCACCAGAGGGCTCGGAACGAGGACGGAAGCCATGAATAACATACCGTTTCTGAAACGTTTTCCATGGCTGCCTGCTATGGCAATACTGGCCTTTTCCGGGGCGTTGTTTCTGTGCGATTGGCTGGTCTGGACACCCATGCAACGCTACTACCTTGGAGCGTATTTGAGGTGCGCTTTGTTCGGAAAAGACCCGGCTGCGGGCACCGAGGTCCGATGGTTGTACAAGACCGCACCAAACGAGAAACAGGAATTAGCTACGGATGCCGACGTGGTTCCGGCAACTGCGAGCGACGACCGTGGAATCCCGATGCAGCTTTCGCCAGCGGCGCGGCAGGCCGGCTGGACTGGCCTGATACAGGGATCGGATGAGTGGCTTCAGTCAGCCATGCTCCAGCCGTTTCTTCAGGCGCAGTTCTATGCCGGAAAGAGCTTCTGGAGATTGCTATTGACGCCGCTGCTTTGGGGAGCCGCGATGTTCTTTTTCCTACTGGCGGGGGGAAGTATATTGCGGGGCCTGAACGCCTATGACCAGTGGGATTTGGAGAGGATCGAATGGGGCGAACCTCCGACAAATTGGCCGCAGAGATGGAGAAAAAAGATCGGCAGAACGCGATTCGGCCTGCCGGGATTTGCGAGGCGGAAGATACCAGAGATTGTGCGGAAGGCAACGCCACAAACACAGGCCTGCATTCACGCCGACTCGCCGAAGAAGCTGATCCAGTCGGTGCTGCCAATCTTCGGTTCGACCATCGCTGCCGCCAACGACAGGCCCAAAGAACGGTTTGCCTCGAAGGAGACGAAGAGAATCGAATGAGACGAAATCTGCCGAGAATGCGTTTCTGTCTCGTTCATGATTGGCGCGGTGACGGTTTCCCGCACAGTTGAGGAGCACTTATGCTTACGATCTCGAAGCCGCTTTCAGCCAGTCAGGCGCGAACATACCATGCGCGGGAATTTGCCGCGCACGAGCAGAACTATTGGAGCCGCGACCAGCAAGGCCACAGTGAGTGGCAGGGCAGGCTCGCTGAGCAGTGGGGCTTGCACGGCGCAGTCGGCTCCGAACATTTTGCGCGGTTGAGCGAAGGCCAGCACCCGGAGACTGAGGCGCAACTCGTGCGTCATCAGACGGCCAAGACCTACGAAGGCAAGTTCGGCAAAGAAGTCACGAGTGTGGAGCACCGAGCCGGATGGGACGCGACATTTTCCGCGCCGAAGTCGGTATCGCTCACCGCGCTTGTAGGCGGCGATGATCGGGTGCGGGAGGCGCATCGAGAAAGTGTCCGCGTGGCGCTTCGGGAACTTGAGCGATACACGCAGGCGCGGATCGGCAATGTCCATGCGCCGGAGACGACCGGGAAATTTATCGCCGCCACCTTCGAGCACGATACCGCGCGGCCCGTCGATGGCTACGCTGCCCCGCAACTTCATACTCATGCGGTGATCTTCAATGTAACGGAGCAGGAGAATGGTCAGACGCGCGCCTTGCAGCCGCACGAAATGTTCGTGTCCCAGCGCTACGCCACGGCGGTTTACCGATCCGAGTTGGCTCTACGTCTGGAAAAGCTGGGCTACGAACTGGAGCGCGGCAAGCATGGACAGCCAGAAGTAAAAGGCTACACGAAGGAATATCTGGAGGCTTCGAGTCCTAGGCGTGAACAGATCAAAGACCATCTCCGGGAACAAGGAATCGACGGAGCCGCGGCGGCACAGATCGCGGCCCACCATACGCGCGACCGCAAGGAACTGCTGTCGCCTGGAGAAGTCTTACAGCGCCACCGCGAGTTGGCCGCACAGTATGGGCATCAGGCGGACCGCGTCGTCGCACAGGCGCACCAACATAGGCAATACCAGATGCCGGAGCCAGAGGTTCAGGCGAAGCAGGCTGTGACATGGGCGCGCGATCATGTCTTCGAGAGATCGGCCGTGCAGGACCGCCGCGCGATCCTTGAAACAGCGCTGATGCGCGGCATGGGAGAAACCACCTATGCCCAGGTCCGGTGCGAGTTCGAGCGTCGGATCGAGGCCGGGGAGTTTAGGGAAGTCTCCCACGTCGGTGCTGGCCGACAATACACGACCGCCGCGATGGTACGCATGGAGCGCGAGGTCATTGGCCGGATGCAAGAAGGCAATCGGCGCGATTACAGCGATCCCATGCTGGTCTCGCCGCACGTGCGCATCGCCACGGAAGACCGCCACCCGGAACTGAACGCTTCACAACGCCAGGCGGTAGACGAAATCTTTCTTTCGCGGGAGAAGGTTGTCGGTTTAGACGGCATCGCAGGCGCGGGCAAGACAACAACTCTGTCCGTGATCCGCGAAGGCGCGGAGGCCGAGGGCTACGGGGTGGAAGGTTTCGCGCCCACGTCCCGCGCGGCACAGAAGCTAGCCGAAGCAGGCATGGAGACATCTACGCTACAGAAACATCTGGCACGTGGGCAGCAGCAGGATACCGGCGAGAAACGGCTCTATGTACTCGACGAATCCTCACTGGCGTCGACCAGGCAGGTGCATGAGTTTCTGAACCGGCTTCATCCGAATGACCGCGTGTTGCTGGTTGGCGACCGGCGGCAGCATGAGGCGGTTGAGGCCGGGAGGCCCTTCGCACAGCTCCAGGACGCCGGTATGAGAACGGTGAAGCTCGAAGAGATCGTGCGCCAGAAAGACCCAGAATTGAAACAAGTGGTCGAGCAGCTTGCACGCGGCGAAGTGCGCGAGGCGATACGCAATCTTGACCGGCACGGCCGAGTCCACGAGATCCACGGCCACGACGAGCGCATCGCCGCTATCGCGAACGAGTACGCAAAATCGCCGGAGAACACGCTCGTGATTTCTCCCGATAATCGCTCTCGCATGGAGATCAACGAGCGCGTCCATGCGGAATTGCAGCGGAGTGGCCTTGTCAGCAACGAGGCGCACCGCATCAGGACGCTAGTGCCGCGTCAGGACCTGACCGGAGCGGACCGCACATGGGCCGAGCGCTATCAGGTGGGGGACGTGCTGCGCTATTCGCGCGCATCGAAGGAGACTGGCATCGGGAAAGGCGAGTACGCGCAGGTGAGGAGCATCGACGCTCCGAGAAACCGGCTGACAGTAGAGGCGCAGGACGGCACGCAGCGCACTTACGATCCGCGCAGGCAGCAGGGTGTTTCCATCTTCCGCGAGGAGATGCGGAGTTTTTCAGTGGGCGACCGCATTCAGTTCACTGCGCCGACCAACGAACTGAAAGTTGCGAACCGCGAGTTGGGGACCATCGAGAGCATCGGCGAAGACGGGCGCCTACGAGTGAAAATGGACGGTGGCCGCACGGTCAACCTCGACCCGCGCAAGTGGCCGCATCTCGACCATGGCTATGCCATGACCAGCCACTCCAGCCAGGGGCAGACTGCCGACCGTGTCCTGATTCACGTAGACACCGAGTTGGGCGCTAAGGATCTGCTCAATAGCCGCATGGCATACGTCTCGGTCTCGCGTGGACGCTATGACGCCCAGATTTATACGAACAACGCAGCGACGCTAGGGCAGGAACTCAGCCGCGACGTGTCCCACTCCCCCGCCGTTCGGCAAGAACTGGCGATTAACAAGATAGAACCACAAACCACGCATACGAATCAGGTCGAAAAGGGTTTCGGTTTCGGTCTTGGTCTCTAATGCAGTATGTCTGAACGACATTTCCCGGATATTCAGAGCATAGCCGAGACCCGGTCTGTGTCAAGACTCTGCGACCGCGTTCCGCGGCGGGCTTCGCCCGGTCTTGACACAGACCTCTGCGGCCTCGGCTTAGTATTCAGCTATCCGGGGGATGTCAGATTCTTACTTTCACGAACCGCGCTCCGTGCCGAGTCGAATCGCTCTCGGAGGAGATCTAGCACTTGAGAGAGACGTGTTCAAACAAGCGTTCTCTAACGAGCATGAGAATCATTACTTATAGCGACCTGCATCTTGAATTTGGCTCGGGCTGGAAGTTGCCCCCGGCAGCGAACGGACATGTCATGATCCTGGCAGGCGATATCGTCACGCTCAGGGATTATGCGCCACTCGACCAGATTCTGCGGAAGTGGAGGAAACCAGTCCTCTATGTGACGGGAAACCACGAATATTACACGCGGCGGCCAATGAACGAAGAGGACAATAGATTCAAGGCGTGGCTCGAAGATAGACATCCGCATGTGAAACTGCTGCTTGATGAAGAGGTCAGCATCGGCGGCGTCAATTTCTTCGGCGGCACGATGTGGACGGATTTCAACGGCGGCGATTTGCGCGCCATGGAGACCGCCTGCTCTCAAATGAATGATTACCGTCTCATCTATAACCCCGACGAAACGCCTTTCACGCCAGCAGATTCGATTGCGCTACATAAAAACTTCTCGTCGAAATTGCTGAACTGGTTTGGCAAGAATCTAAGTGGTCCGCGCGTGGTCATCAGCCATAATGCACCGGTTATCAATCCCAACTCCAAATACAAGGGCGGCCCTCTCACGCCGGCGTTCAATTCCCTGGACATGGTGGAGATCATTGAGACCCACCAGCCTGTCCTCTGGGTGTATGGCCACACGCATGAATGCGACGATCAGACGATCGGCCACACCCGGATCATTTCAAATCAGCTCGGATATCCTGGCAACTTTGGCGGTTTTGAATGCAAGGATTTTGATGGGGCGGGTCTGCCAGTCGACGTAGGCGTTTAGCCCCGAGCGGGAAAAGAAAATTCCCTTATGAAGGCAAACAACATGCCGTGCATCGTGCTGCTCTTTCTACTTACCGCGCTGCGAGAGCCGCTTTCAGATCATCATGCTCAAATGCCGACACCATGCGACCGATTTCGCCTTTGGCGAGACCATGCCGTGCGGCTTCATCGCGCCACCTAGAGACGGCCTTACCGACGTGTGCCGCTATTTCACGGGCCTTGCCAGTGTCCAGTTCAAAATATCCCGCCACCTCCATCGCTAGTGCGAGTGAAGCCGTGTTGTCATCCTCATTGATTGCCGTATTGAGGATGCGCGGCTTGATGTCGGTCGGCACCGGGCTGAGGTCGTAAGCGGGCGACAAGCGCCAGCCCGCCTGGCCTTCGTACAGAAAGCCGTGATTGCGCAGGTGGTCGTCGGTGTTGGAGATCAGTATGTTGAAAACCAGTCGCCGCCACAGCGCTTCCATGTCGGCTTGCGGCGCTGCACCGTGCTGGCGCAGCGCGTCAACAATTTCCAGATAGCTTCGGGTTTCTCTGTCATTCGATCCGAGCATGCTCATCGCGGAGAGGAACGGGATACGCCGTTCGCCGTCGCGGTCGAAGCGCCGCAGGAGGAGCACAGGCTTGCCGGCGATGTTTTCGACACGCGATTGGGGAACGGGGATTCCAGATTTCTGCGCGAGGGACAGTGCGACCGCCTCCCAGACCACCGTGTTGATTTCGTCGTCCTTGCGTGGGAATTTCGCGATGGCGAGATGTCCGTCCTTTTCCCTGACGGAAGCCTTGGGCCTCGCGCCGCCAAGAGAGGAGCCGGGCGCGAACAGCATGCGCAGTTCCTCCTCGGTGTCCTTCTCTTCCATCACATGTTCGGCCGCGGAGAGCAGTTTCGGGAGCTCGATCAGCGGGGGGATGCGCTTGACGCCCTCCTCCCGCAGGAAGGGTCCGCCTTCTTTCTCCGCAAAGCGCAGCGCGCCCAGACGGGCCTCGTCGTCCACCAGCAGCAGGAAGTCGATTTCCTGGAGCGTGCGCGGCGCCCCGCCCTCGCGCTCCGCGCGCCTGCGTTCCATGCGACGCATGAGCGCCCGCCCCCAACGATCGGGCGCGGAGTCGCCAATGGCGCCGAACATGGGCGTGTCTGCCGGCGTGTGAAACGGGCCGGGACCAACCTGCAGGGCTGGCTCCAGAGAGAATCGCGCAGGATTTTCCAGCCATGTCTTGTCGTATTCGAAGGTGGCGCTTTCCTTGTTCTTGCGCGTACGGGCCCACAGACGCCCCATCAGGTGCCGGACGCCGTCGAGATCCACGTATACGAGAGTCTCTCTGTCCATCACTTGTCTTTCGTGCGTTTCGCGCTGCGCGCCACGCGAATGCGCTGCGGCAGGTTTTCTTCTTCGAGCTGCAGGCCCACGGGATCGTTCTTCGGCGCGGCGAGATCGCCCAGCCGGTCCGCCATGCCCAGGACAAAAAGGACCGTGGCGTATATTCCGATCGCGACGCCGGGATTGCCCTTTTCAATCTTGACGAGGGTCGTGCGGCTGATCGAGGCGCGCTGCGCCGCGATGGCCGCCGGGATGCGCCGCCGCCGCCGGGCATCACGGATGTCGTGGCCGAGCTTGCGCAGGGCATGCCTTACCGGGAGTGGCATTACGACGGATGATCGACTGGTCCTCATATTTAACGTCCACAATAATGGTCACTAATACGCATAATGTACATTATTATGAACGATAGGTCAACCTCGCCCCAGTCCTTGGATGGCATAGATTTCTTTGCCAAGCTCGATGACAATCTCTTAGAAGTTCGCAAGGAATTTGGGAACCAGCAGATCAGACCGATTTCGAGTCCCGCCCGCCGCTCGCCCACAGTGAATAGCAAATTCGGCAGTGGGACCACTGCTCGTTGTTGTCGAGACATGGCCATATATCGCTCACAACCGCGTTCTGAACGCTAACCCTGGTTGGGACATCTAAGTGTTCTAAACGATGACACAGACGGAGTCTCAAGATGATCACCCGGATCTGGCATGGCGCGACCCACGCATCCAAAAGCGACGAGTACCTAAACTTGATGCGAACCGTCGCCATCCCCGATTACCGTGCGACTCCGGGCAACAAGGGCGCTTATGCGCTACGTCGTATCGAGGGCGACACCGCACATTTCTTGATGGTCACGTTCTGGGAATCCGAGGCGGCTATCCGCGCCTTCGCTGGAGACGACATCAGCGCGGCGAGAAATACTACGACTTCGACAAGGATTTCCTGCTCGGACTGGAACCGTGCTCCACCCATTACGAGATGTACGACCGGTAACCTCTCTGGCAGAATCTTGGGCTCTTCAGCGCAAAGCCAGTTGCACGTCAATGAATTTTCCTTGCTACACTTGGCGCATCAGCTAGACGGAATCGCCGCGTGTTCATCCTGCCTCTCAACGAAGACGGATACATAGGACGAAGAGCGTACGTCCTTCTCGGCTTAGTCGTCCTCAACGCGTTGGTGCTTGCCGCCACCTATATCCACCCTTCCAATTCTGACACCGTGTTCCGGCAATACGCTTTCGTTCCGGCCTATCCGCACCTCTCGACGCTGCTCTCATCGATGTTTCTTCACGCCGGGTTCTGGCACTTCGCCGGGAACATGTTCTTTCTCTGGATGTTCGGTTACCGCGTGGAGAATACATTCGGACACTGGCTATTTGCAGCAATTTACATCGTCTGCGGGTGTGGTGCTGGTACGCTGCATTACGCGTTCAACAGCGCGTCCAACATTCCGTGCGTAGGAGCTTCCGGTGCGATCTCCGGCATCGTCGGCTGCTATTTCGTGCTGTTCCCCAGGTCCCGATTTGAGATCGTAGTCGTATTCTTCCGGTGGCCGGTCAAGACCATCGAGACGTATACGTACGGCGCTGTCGGTGCGTGGATTGGCGAACAAACCATCCTTGCGCTACTCACCCAGGCGGTGCGGTTTTCGGAGGTGGCGTTCTGGGGGCATGTTGGCGGGTTCCTAACGGGCGCGGCCCTGACATGGTTCTTATTGCTCGTCGCGCCCCAACTCAGGCGACGCGGCGAGCAGCCCATAGTAGTACGGTTCGTGAGAGGGACTGTGCGCGACGCCATGGACAAACCTGTGGTTGATGCTCGGTTCGAGATACGCGCCGACTTTCATCCAGCCGTGGCCGTTGTCACCGATACGAAAGGCCGCTTCAGTCTGCCTGCTATTGCCGATGGAACCTACTCGTTCCGCGTGACAAAGCCTCAGTTCCAGACCATCCAAGGAACGGTTGTGGTGCGGAGAAAGAGGCGGTTCCCGTCTCCCTTTAAGCTCACCATGTCAGAAGCGATTGAGCGAATGGCCGAGGCCGACGCTCAAGGTGCATCGGCGCAATTGTTGTAACGTCGCGGTGTGGCGCATTGGTGGGTGCCGAGTTACATCGCCTATCATCGACAGGTATCGGTTATCGGGGTTATCATTCGCACGAAATGCTTCTTTCTCGGCTGACACTCGGCAAGGTTGCTCTCGCGTGGATTGTGTTCCTGTGGGGTGCTGCACTGGTCCTGCCGAACCTCGATTCTCACGCACAAGCCCACCCAACAGTGAAGGCAATTGTGGCCGTCGGATATGCACTACTCCTGATTGGAACTCCAGTCGCTTTGACTACCTATTTTAATCAGGCGTGGCGCAGAGTTGGCACGGTCCCCAACACAGCCGTCTACGTGATTTGGCTCAGCCTAGAAAGCGTTGCTGCCGTAGGTCTTCTCGGGGTGCTGGCGTACCCAGCTATCATCTTCGCTCTTACCCGTCTACGATAGCTGGCTACTTGTCGCCAGTTGGCTTTAGCAGGCGATTCCTCAGGGAAGACGGTAAAGAGTCAACTTGAACGGAGACCCGACAACGAACATCGAACCATCAGGAGAAAATGCGGTCCATGACTGTTGTTCGCCGTCCTGGTCTGGCTTCAGCTCTGCAATAAACTCCCCCGATTCCACGGAAAAGATCACGAACCTCTCGTGCTGGCCCAAACCGGTGAGTTGCAGGGCAAAGCGCTTTCCGTTCTGCGAAACTCCAGCGAACGAGAATCCGCCTTTTACGGACAGCGTCGCAACGAGATTGCCGCGGGTATCAATGATCAGGGGACTCTCACAGCCCGGCTCGAGAATAAGGTCATCGGCAAGAAACTGAGGTCTTCCGCCACAACTGCCGTGATAGAGCAGGCGGTCTCCAGAAGCGTCCCTGTACGTGACGAATCCGAGGTCATTCGGGTATTTCCCCGTCCAATGCACGTTGTCTGTCACGAAACCCTTGCTGCTCACCGATGTAGCGTAGGCGGGACTATCCGTCAGCTTGGTACTTTTCAAGCTTCCAGTGTCTATGAACTCGAAGCCCGGACTTGTCGCGTTTCCGAGTGTCGATCCGTCTGGAGAGATATTCTCCACGCTTCCAGACTTGCGCCCGTCCGCGTGATAATCAAAAACGCCTGCGTCCTTCAGGTCGGGCGTCAGCCGCAACATAGTGCGCCCAGCTACTATGACGTGCGCATCATTTGTCGCAAACACCGGTAATGAACCGAATGCCGTAATCTCCCGACTCTCCTTGACCTGACCAGTCTGAGTGTCAAGAGATAAGAGCTGATAGACCTGCGCCGGAATCTTCGCGTTCGGTACCTGCCGCATGCCAATCTTGGACGCCAGAACAAGTCGGTCGCCAGCGAACACAACGCTGCGAGTCGCGGCAAAAATCGAGCTTGTCTGAGAATCTGTATGCGGGCCGGCGAACGTTGTCCCGCCGCTAGCACCAACGGCAAACCCCATCACCTGTTCGCCTTTCGTGAGTGGGCCAACTGACCACACACGAGATGGTGCTGAGGGACGCTGGGCAGCGCAGAGCGCGGCTCCCCAAAGAAGCAAAACTCCCAATCCGATCCTTGTGAGAGGTTGTGGACCTAACTTCATAGGATTATCCATGACAGCTACGACTGTCATCGTATACCGAAACTGATGACTGGCGATAAACCGCGGGTTGCGCTCACCGACGGGTTCTGAGCGCTTCTATGGCCTGAAAGTCAATTATG
Source organism: uncultured Acidobacteriaceae bacterium (assembly GCA_963797885.1). Taxonomy (GTDB): domain Bacteria; phylum Acidobacteriota; class Terriglobia; order Terriglobales; family Acidobacteriaceae; genus Acidiflorens. Next base: position 24,977 of record CAWCRQ010000056.1, read on the forward strand.
ATTGCGTGCATGACGCTAGAGGAAGCCCGACAAATCGTTGTGGAAGGCATCAACTACGCCGCGTACAAGGAAACCGACTCGTCACTCTGCGATTCGGATAAGAACCGCCTTTTCGGTTCCGAGCTACAACTCTGGCCGCCAAATAGTTAAACCCAGTCCGTGGTCTGAGGGCGATTTCGAGGAAAAGATGGCAATGCTACTACGTTGGGCGAATGCACTAAACCGCTCCGATCCAGCTTTTGCGCAGGCCCAGAGTCTTTTGGAGGGTGAGGACTCGATTGTCGGGCGCGTTATTCGACGCTCAAGTGCCCGTTGGCTTGGTTCTTGGATTGTTCACTCTGCTCTGCGGATTTGCTTCACTCTCGCTTTTGCTCGTACCCAATAAACAGAGCCCGGTTCTGGCGGTAGTCGTCGGGCTTGTTCTATTGCTCGGCTGCCTTTGGGTACTCGAAAAGTGCTTTCGTTTATTGACAGGGAGCAAACACAAGGGTGGCCTGATGACTCCGAAAGCGCTGCGAGTAGTTTCCTTCTTCATGCTGGTCCTTCCGATCGCGGGCTTATTCACCGGCTATTATCGGGAAATCGGTGCTGTGGCGATATTTCAAGCAGTGATGTATTTTCTCGGCTTTCTGGGACTTCGTGCATTGGCGCGGAAGCGAGAGGCTAAGGAGTCTCAAACGAGCGAACCGAAGAGTGGTTGACGTTGGATCGCGATGTCGCTCAGTGCGCCGCGCGCGAGTGTGCGCGCTAACCCGCCGCTTTCTCAGCCAAGCTTGTTTTCGGAGAAATGAACAGTCTTCGGGCTGCCCATTTCAAAATCCGCCAGCCCAGGGCGGCCCCGGCTAGGATCGTGAACAGCCACAGCAGGATCGTAGGCAGATAGAACACAAACGTCGTCATCGATGCAGCGTATTCACCGAACCCATCGAGGCCCTCGCGGGCGGCGATCTTCAGCTGATACAGCGGACGCCAATTGAGACCGAGGACTTGGGCATCGGCTTCAGCCCGCAGCGTGATGTTGATGGCTACGGTTTCCACTTGCTTCGACAGCGCTTCGAATTCCGCTTGCTTTTCCTCGATCGCTCCGCGGACTTCGTTCAGCTTGTCGCTGACTTCGAGCGTGTCCTTCACGGTCGCAGCTTTGCGCAGAATGCCGAGACACTGTTGTTCCTGAGCCCGTAGGTTGCGCAGGCGTGCTTCCTGGTCGACATATTGTTTGGTGACGTCTTGGGCGTCGATACTTTCGCTTTCCACGCGCAAACTGAGTTTTCGGATCTGGGCGCGGACTTCGTCGAACTCTTCTGCCGACACGCGAATAGTGAGCGAGGCGCTGATCGCGTCCGCGCCGCCATTGACATTAGAGGTTACGAGGAATCCTCCTGCACCTTTCGCGATCTGTATGATTTTCTCAGCAGTTTCGGCCGGAGCTTTGACGATGACGCTAAGGGACTCCGTTCGGGCTAGCTTACGGTCCTCCGACGGGCCGTCCTCTCCGCCGGCACGTCCTCCTGAAAATGTCATGAGAGAGGCGGGTGCGACGACGGCACGGTCCACGGGAACGCCTCCAACAATGCCTTTTTGAAGGTAGGCTTCGGATCTGAGGTGCGGAAGAATTGAGGTTTGTCGCCAGAGCGAGATTGGCTCCCAACCCACACCACCGCTGACGGCGGCGAGGCCGGTCGCCTTCTCCGAGGCAATGCCTCGCACTCGGTCACGGGGTTGAATGAGTCCCAAATAGAGTGCGACAACTCCGGCCGTTATAAGCCAGCCTGTTTTCAGCGCCGTTCTGCTTTTGGCGAAGAACACTCCCCAGCGGATGACCATTGAACCTCCGATATGAGGGAATAGACACGGGCGGCGATGCCGATGTTCCCGCGGGGCTCTTGATAGCCAGCTTGTGAGCGCCATCACCTGATTTGAACGGTTATCATGTTCATGCACCTATGAGCGAGAACTGGAAACCCTACCTCTGTAACGTCAACGGAAAGATCGCATCGATTTTTGTCGATCTGGGGCTCCGGGAGTCGGTACCAATGGGGTCGAAACCTTGGCTGCTGTGGACATGGCTACACTTTCAATCACCACGGGCCGATGGCCTGTCCGACGGCAAAGAAGCTCCCACACTCTACAAAATCGAGGACGCGCTCAACTCGTGCGTAGCCCGTGCCTGCAGGGCGATACCCTGCGGAAGAATCACCACTGAGGGTTGACGTGAGTTCTACTTCTATGGCGAGACCAAGCATGGTTTTCGTAAGGCGGTCGGACAGGCATTGACAGGATTTGACGAGTACAAGTTCGATGTGGGCGAGCAGGAAGATTCGCTATGGGAGCAGTACCTCAACGTCCTATATCCATCACCGGAGGACCTTCAGCGCATTGCAAACATGGACCTGCTAGATGTGCTAGTGGAGAAAGGCGACGTTCTCACTGCGGCGAGAGAGGTCCAGCATTGGATATATTTTCGCTCTGAGCCCGCTCGGACTTTGTTCCGAGATGCCGCAACTGCAGCAGGCTTCGGATTTATTTCGGAATCAAGCTCTAAGGGAGAATTGCCATTCGGCATCGTTGTCGCTCGCACTCAAGCCATTGAGCAAAATTCTATCGACCGTACCGTCATTGAACTGCTGAACCTATCTCGGCGCTTCGATGGCGATTACGATGGTTGGGAAACGCCAATTGTGACGCAGTGAGAGGTCAGGATTATGCCGGAAGCTTATCGCGTATTCGTTGTGCTTGATCGAGAATACGGCGAGCGTCTTTTCGAACTTGCTCGCAGCGGTCCGGTGTGGATCGTGGACACTCCGCAAAATCTTGCCGCAGCGCAGAAGCTTTGGGCCGCCAATCCGAATCGGAATCATCTGGAGGGCGTTACCACGTTCAAGGCTGAAGACGTTTGTTGTTCAAGCGAAGAAACTCTTATCAACGAGCTAGACACAATCGACCTTCATCACGGGAGCTATTCAGCCGATCCACCGTACACCGTTCTTGAAGTCATCGGTGCGCGACTCAGTGACAAACTAGAAAATGAACTCTCCCGGTTTGGCTTCAATCAATTTCGTGCAACCACAGGAGGCTTTGGCGCGGTGCGGCCGGTGCCGAGCAACCATGTCTCTGAGTATGGCGTGGCGATGAACGACGGCCGCCTTGCCAAGATCGAGTCGGAGGTTCGGGAATTTGTTCGGGCTGCGTATCCGGAGATGGTTGTACGTGCTGAGTATTGGACAGAAGACCCGTTCCGCATCGCGTTGTTCTTTATTGATGAACGGTTCAGGGAGCTGTACGCCCGTCAGAGATACCACTACCTTGTGCAGCTAATTCCCAGCGATTATTACCGCTCTACGCTTGCGGACACGTTGTGGTTTGAGCTTGCTCCCGACGAGAGTCCCGAAACGATCGAGCACCCCGACCAGGAACTTATCGCATCAATAGCGCCAGATGTTTTGGGTGCGCTTCAGCAGAAGGGGTTCTTTGCGGCACTTGATGAACTGCTTTGTCCGGCGAGTGAGAAATCCGAGCCGCAGAGGTGCTCTGGGGACTTCCGTTACGCAAAGCGGGCACTGCAAGCGTGTGGCTTCGAGCAGTCTGATTCGTCTGATGTGTTTCACGTCCTGATGGAGCAGGGAGCATTTTGCGATTGCGAGATTCTATACAACGTCGCCGACGAGAGCCGTTTGAAGACGAAATACTGGCGAGCGTCGCATGGCAATCGGACTTAGCTGTCGGCGGCCGTCAGCTATCAGGACTGAGAAAGACGAAAGTCCTCCAAGCGTAACCCGTCTTGCTTGACCTGCCCGAGGTCCAGCTCGCGATCAAATGGAATAGCGCGGATCGCTTCAAGGTGCTCACGCAAGCGCTCAGCATAGGCATGCGCAAAATCCTCCTTTTCGCGGTGCGGGCGGCTGTGGTATCGGTCTAGCAATCCACCATAGCCGTCTGCTTCTTCATCAGGCGCCAGCATCGCAGAGGGACGCTGGACCTTCTCAAGAAAGTCCACCCAATGTCCAAGTTCATGGGGCATAGTCCGGTACAGTTGTGTCGCGCGACAGCTTTCGAGGGTGGGCTCTATCGTATGATTTCTGTCGCCGTGGCGCAGTTTGTGCCCATCCGCCCTGAGACGTTCCAACTCGGCCGCATCATCAAGCGATAAGGACTTCCCGAACTTGAGCGGTTCGGTTGGATTCACGGCTTCGATCACGATTGCCGGCCCGCTGTAAAGCACATCTCCACGCCTATTCACTAGTTCGGCGAAATACGACAATCTACCCCACACCGAAGCCAGCGCCTGCTCTTTCCGACGCGGCTGACGGAGCACGACCGTCTCAAGCCCCTCCCAGTCGGCTGGTGGGACATTCGACATCAAACGTGCGATGTCATCCACGGTGCTGGCGTGAATGCAATCTGCTCTAGTAGGCTGAATGAAGAACCTGAGGACTCGACCCAAGACGGTCCTGCTGACTTCAGTTGCGTTGTCGACCCTCTCCTGAGCGACCTCAGGAACGGTCATTCGATTGTTCTGTCCGTGACCACTCCTGGGAGTGCCAATGTTCCGATTTCGCCGAATTGGGTTGCGACCTTGCATCTCGCTCATCATGACATTACACGCAGAGATCTGTCGAAATGGAAGTTTCGCATCGTTGTCTAATACTGAATTGTTTGGAGTGATGGAGGCTCACGTGCCCCAGCGTGAAGTACTGTTCGAGGGACACCCTCGATCTGGGCCAGTTCCACCACGAGGCGGTTGTAGTTGCCTTAGCGGAGCCGAGAAGCATAGCCGAGCCGACTCGAAACACAATCGGTTCACCTAACAGGACTAGCCGCTCGACGGTCTCTTTTGGGAGATCCAGAATCTCCACTGAGTGCGCTGGCCTAATAACGTCAGTTATTACTGTTCTCGCACCGCCAGCACAAGGGGGTACGAACCATTAGCCGGCTTGAAGTGAATGTTGCCGGCCCTTCATCCATTCCTGCAGCATGCGCTCGCCCACTTCCTCGAAGTCGGGATGTTCGTTGACGTAGGACCGAAGATCGATTTCGGTTTGCGAAAGAGCATCCGAGACCCGTTCCAGGATCGCGCGAATTTTTGCAGGTGTGCCAGTCATCCGAGTTTCGCCGAGCCGACGGAGAACTTTGCTGTCGGGCCACTGAGTTGTTCCGTTGAGCGTAAGTGCCAGACTGTCCTTCGGTAGATAGATGGAAGTGGTTACGAGATCGTAGACCGGTGCGAGTCGAGCTTCACCGAGCACGTCGTCATAGACGATGCCGAAATTCTTGAGATGAGCATCGCCGTTGCGCAATGCGCAATTTAGCACGATCAGCGTAAATAGTTTTTCAGCATCCGCGAGTACAGCGGGTGAGTTTGCGAACTGCTGAAATCGCTTCATGACTGATGATTCATAGCTGCCGCGATACTTCTCATCCGTTCTTCTCGCGTTCAGGACGCAAAAATCTTCAAAGCCCCGGTAGCTGCCATCGGGGCGCAAGTCGAAACGGTCAACGACAAGGGCCATTCCGTCTTCTGCGAGCCGATACCGAGGTACGTCCAGCCCGCAACGCTCTGCGGCCTTCAGGCAGAAGTATTCGTTCGCCGCGAGCTGCGGAAATTCGTTTGGCTCCCAGAACTTCACGATGTGAGTTGCACCCCTACAGCTCGGTGAGATTCGGGGTTGCGCGTTTGTCAGGGTGAGGGACGCATTCTCGTCGCGCACAAGAACCTTCGGCTGGACGCCACTGATACCGGAAAAAGCTGCAAACTTCTCAATGAGGAAGCGAAACAAGTCCCCGTCGCGGCGACTCGCCAGAATCTCGTCTACCGATTGAAAAGGAACATCCTCGTTGAGCCGCTCCTTGTCGCCGGTGTACCGTATGCGGCCAACTTGTGAGCGGCCAACAATGGCGAGCAGGTCAAGATCATCGAACGTTCCAGTCGCTTTCGCAAAGGCCAGGCGCAACCGTTCCCGCAACGCGCCTTCCGGGAGGTTCATCTCGAAGATTGGGGGCAGGCCAAAGGGCACGTCCCAGGAGGGAAGCCGCACGGGCATGGTAACGGAGACGGCACGCTGTGGGACCGTCTCGGGCAAGTACGCAAAAGCGCTTCCGCGATCCCGCTGCCTGTCCAGCAGGCCTGCATCAGCGGCGTCTGTCCAGACCTTTATCATCACGATCCTCTTCTAAGAGCTCGTCCAAAGTGGGCCGTTGCCGGTTTGCCTCTTGTAGTTTCAACTCCAGGCCGAGCGCCGACAAAATGTTGGCGACCTTGGAAAAACCAAGTTCACCTGATCGTCCATTTTCCAGTGCATCGAGCGTTGCCCGACTCACACCGGCCTTGTCAGCCAACGCGGATTGGCTAAACCCGAGAGCCTTCCGTCTGGACGCTATTTTAGCGCCAATGGAGTGCAGCTTCAGCATGGTATGCCTAATATACTATGCATACAATCGATTCGTCAACGTTGTGCGTAATATACTAGTCGCGAGTCGGCTGGGCAGTTGTTTCGCGACCAAGCGCCCCGCAGCACGCCACTCGCTGCTGTGCCAGGCGACCGGCACCTAGCAGACGAACCTTCGGACGCGACAACTGACAGGTCCGCAAACTGTGAGATTATTCCTGATCGAATCACAGATTGTAGACGGCGACAATGGTTTCACGTGAACGAATCTAATCCCAAGCTCCTGGACCTGCAGTCCGCTCTTGCTGAGATGCAGCGCTTGCGTGAAGAAAATGTTCGTCTACGGTGTCTTTTGCAGGAGCACGGCATACAGATTCCGGCGCCGCAGTCCAATACCGTGATTCCCGTCACAACGAACGCACTGCCAAGTGCTCATATTCCTGTCTTGAAAGCTGAACAACGAATCGCCTTGTTCCGGAGCCTTTTCCACGGGCGCGACGATGTTTATGCAGTTCGCTGGGAGAACACCGACGGGCGATCTGGTTACATGCCCAGGGCAGATCGTGACTGGAAGGCCTATCTCCGCGCCAAAGACGAGGACCGCAGGAAGGTTGACCGCCAGACTCGGAAGTTCAGACCGCTGACCGACGAGGTAGTGCGTGGGCACCTCGTTGGAGATCACACCATCGGCATTTATCCGCTGCTGCAGGATGAGAATTGCTGGTTTCTCGCGGTTGATTTCGACAAGAAAACATGGCAAAGGGATGTCGCTGCGTTTCTGGCCGTATGCTGCGAACTGAATGTGCCAGCGGCACTAGAGCGTTCGCGCTCAGGAAACGGTGGCCACGTGTGGATCTTCTTCGACCAAGCGATCCCCGCAACCACCGCACGAAAACTCGGCTGTGCAATCCTGACTCGTGCTATGGAGTCCCGTCACCAACTTGGACTGGATTCGTATGACCGCTTTTTCCCCAACCAAGACACCATGCCAAAGGGAGGGCTTGGCAACTTAATCGCTCTGCCTCTGCAAAAACTTCCTCGTGCAGACGGAAACAGCGTCTTCGTAGATGCGGAGTTTCGTCCGTACAGTGACCAATGGGCCTTTCTGGCGAGCGTGAAACGGATGCCTATTGCTGCTGCTGAGGCCGTTGTTCTGGAAGCCCAACGAAGTGGAGATCTTGTCGGAGTGAGAATCAGCTCTGCGGAAGATGATGGACAAGATCCTTGGACGTTGCCACCATCCCGAAAGCGAGCAGAGCGTCCAATACCAGGCCCCTTTCCGGTGCAGGTCCAAGTTGTTCGCGGCAACCTCTTGTATATCGAAAAGAAGGATCTTCCTTCCGCGATGCTGAACCGGTTGCTTCGCCTTGGGGCATTCCAGAACCCCGAATTCTATAAGGCGCAAGCAATGCGGCTTCCCACTTTCAACAAGCCGCGAGTCATCGCCTGTGGCGAGGAACTTGCCGACCACATTGCCCTACCACGTGGTTGTCTGGCGGAGGTCATCGAGCTATTGAAATCGCACCGCATCAAGCCCATGGTTAGGGACGAACGGTCCGTTGGTCGCCCGATCGAAGTAGAGTTCTCGGGTCGACTTCGCCCGTTGCAGCAGGATGCCGTTGACGCGTTCGCACAGCACGATGAGGGGATTCTCTGCGCTCCCACAGCTTTTGGCAAGACGGCAGTCGCAGCATGGTTGATTGCGTCACGGAAGGTGAACACATTGATCTTGGTGCATCGTCAACAGTTGCTGGACCAGTGGCATGCAAGATTGGCGATGTTTCTCGGTCTTCCCGCAAAGTCAATCGGCCAAATCGGGGGAGGGGTGGCCAAACGCAGCGGCTGTGTGGATATTGCCATTCTTCAAAGCGCCCACGACAAGGAAGGGGTGAAAGACTTCGTGGCAGAGTATGGCCAAGTGATTGTTGACGAATGTCACCATCTATCGGCGTTTACTTTTGAGCAGGTGATGAGGCAGGTGAAAGCAAAGTATGTCGTCGGATTGACCGCAACTCCAGAACGGAAAGATGGACATCATCCCATCATCTATATGCAGTGCGGCCCGATTCGATTCAAGCTCAGCGCCCGCTCAATGACGGCAGCTACGCCGTTCGAGCACGAAGTAGTTCCGCGGCTGACGGACTTCTTCTTGCCGTCTGAGCAAAGCGATATGACGATTCAGGAGGTGTACGCAGCACTTGTTGATGATCGCGTCCGCAATGAATTGATCCTTACCGATCTCATCCAGGCAAGCAGTGATGGCCGCTCACCGTTGCTTCTTACCGGCAGAACTGAGCACTTGAAATATTTCGAGGCGGAGCTTGCTGGCAGAGTGAACAACGTGTTCATCCTCAAGGGGGGCATGGGCAAGAAACAACGACGATCGACAGCAGAGGCAATCGCGGCCGTGCCAGAGTGCGAGCCAAGAATCATTCTGGCGACCGGCAGTTACATCGGCGAAGGATTCGACGACGCCCGCTTGGATACGCTCTTTCTGGCGATGCCCATCTCTTGGAAGGGAACGCTACAGCAATACGTAGGGCGTCTCCACCGACTTCATGATGCCAAGCGAGTTGTGCGAGTCTACGATTACGTGGATTCCAACGTCCTCATGCTGGCGCGAATGTACGCGCGTCGTCTGAAAGGGTACAACCTGATCGGCTATACGATCCGGGACGCCAGCAACGGAACGTCGTTTTTTCAGAGGGTTGAAAATCGATCTCCCAAAGAGCCTTTGATCAACGGAGAAACATGACGAAACGGAGCAGTCGCCCGGCGGTTCTGCATCTCCGGAAGCTGAAAGGCGAGTCTGGGATATATCTCCCTTCGCTCAGCAAGGCGAGGCTGAAGGAACTGATCGAACAAGCGATCGTGGATGCTTACGGCGAAGAAGAACAAGTGGGCGTTTTTTTCACCATGATTGAGGAGCACCTAGCGTTGCCGTTCCGTGTGAAAGTCCTCGGCGTCGATGTTGGCGTGCAGAAAGTCGACATGACGCTAGATGGCCAAATTGTTGCCATTTGCCGTCGAGGCAAAACGCGCCAGAAGATCCCAATCCTTGACCTGCCTTTGCCCACCCCGGCACCGGCAGGTATGGAGTGGATTGTCGCTTATCGCCACTGGCGCCGAGGGACCTGGTGAGCGAATACCAGTACTACGATTTCCGCGCAATTGACCGTCCGCTGGCGAAAAAAGAGATGGCAGCACTCCGTTCCATCTCGACGCGGGCCGCAATCACCGCCACGAGCTTCACGAACCACTACGAATGGGGAGACCTGAAAGCCGATCCGAGCAAGCTGCTGGAGAAATATTTTGACACTTTTATCTACGTCGCGAACTGGGGGACGCATGAGTTCTATATTCGCCTCCCGCAGGAATCGGTCGACGACAGGTTGCTCAAGGCCATGGTCCCATTAGGCGAGACCGTGCGAGTGCGAAAAACCGCGAGATTCGTGATCGTTGAATTTGGAAGTGAGTCGGAGTGGGATGGCGAGGACGACGGGACCGGATGGATGGCCTCCCTGATGCCTCTGCGCTCGGACCTGCTTCGCGGCGACCTCCGATGCCTGTATCTCGGCTGGCTTCGCAGTGCGCAGGATGGAGGACTTGATGAAGATGAAATGGAGCCGCCCGTACCTGCAGGCTTGCAAGAATTGTCCGGTCCTCTCGACGCGCTGATCGAATTCCTCGAAATCGACGAGGATCTCGTCGACGTTGCGGCACAGGCTTCAAGCCCACTCGCCGCTGGACCGAGCCGCAAAGAGCTGTCCGCATGGATTCGAGGCCTGCCGGAAAAGGACAAGAACGAGCTGCTCATCACTGCGGTCGTGGAGCAGGGCGAGCGCTGGCGAAACGACTTCATGCGGCGTTTCCGGCGTACGAACTTACAGCAACCTTCTGACGTGCCCTTGGCAAGCGCACGGCGTAAGGTGGGCAATCTTCTGGCAGCGGTCCATGCGCGTGCGAAGGAGAGAGCCCGGCTACTGAACGAACAGCGCACAGCTGAAGCGGCAAAACGAAGAGCGGAAGACGAGGCAAGCCGGACTCGGTATCTCGATCAACTAGGACGACGCCAACCGGAAATCTGGAAACAGGTTGCAACGCATATCCAGATGCGGCAGCCCAAAGATTATGACAAAGCGGTCAGTTTGCTAACTGACCTGCATGATCTCGCAGTTCGCCGCGGACAGACGGTAGAATTTCAAACAGAACTGGAGAAGATCCGGCAAGTACACGCCGCCAAGGAGAGCTTCCTGCGTCAACTTGCCAAGGCAAACTTGTAGGTAGCAAGCAAGTTCACCTGGCTTGCCAAGTGTGCCAATCGTAGACGTGTCTAAATCCAGGGGTTCACCACATTCAGGTGTGCCATAAGTGTGCCGTACCATTCGATCCCATATGCGCTAACTTGCTTCTTTTCAATACCAGACCAAATTGCTCCCGTGCGGGCTTGATTGTCGGTAAGTTATTGAATCATAACGGCGATAAGACGCGGAAGACCCTGTCAGACTCGCCTACTCTTAATCAGTAGGTTGAAGGTTCGATTCCTTCCGCGCTCACCATTCTGCCCATTTTTCGCATCTTTTCACTGCACTGCTTGCCTACTACGCAGCCACCAGCCCACAAATTGAACCTCTCTCGGACAGGCCGTGTCTAATCAAGAATGGTGACTGCTCATTCGAAGGCCCGCGGGGCCTCGGGCCCTCAACTGCGCGCGGTTCTACCCTTGGTGTGGGAACTGGTCCGTCCGCGTCGCGGGCTGCTGGCGGTTGGTTTCGTTTTGATGGCGATTAACCGGGTGGCCTCTCTGGTGTTGCCTTATTCCACTCGATACCTGATCGATAGCGTCATCATCAAGCGCAACATTCAACTGCTCAAGCCACTGGTGCTTGGGGTTTTGCTGGCGACTGTCATTCAGGGGATTACTTCGTTCTCGCTCACGCAATTGCTCTCCAAGGCCGCCCAGCGCCTGATCGCTGAGCTGCGGCAGAAGGTGCAAGCTCATATCGGACGGTTGCCGGTCTCATTTCATGATTCGACCAAAACCGGAGTTTTGGTATCGCGCATCATGACCGACGTGGAAGGCGTACGCAACCTGATCGGCACCGGACTTGTGGACCTTGTCGGGGGACTGCTCACGGCAGCGATCGCTCTGGTGGTTTTGTTTCGGATCAGCACACTGATGACGGTACTCGCGTTCGGCTTCCTGTTGTGTTTCGGACTCGCCCTGAAAAAAGCATTCCAGACGATCCGGCCGATCTTTCGGGCTCGTGGCAAAATCAACGCCGAGGTGACCGGGCGTTTGACGGAATCTCTCGGTGGCGTGCGGGTGGTAAAGGGTTACCACGCCGAGGACCGGGAGGAAAAGGTCTTCTCGCTCGGAGTGATGCGGCTGCTCGATAACGTGATGCGCTCGCTGACTGCAACTTCCGTCATGGGGCTTTCGGCAAGCGTTTTGCTGGGCGTGGTGGGTGCCGTCATCATGTTTGTCGGCGCGAAGCAGATTCTGGCCGGGGCGCTGACGATTGGCGGCTTTTTTACCTACACGTTGTTCATGGGCTTCCTCATCGCGCCCATCATGCAGATTGTTCAGATTGGCACGCAGATTACGGAAGCGCTGGCGGGACTGGAACGTACGCACGAAATCCTGATCGAACCTGCGGAAGACAGCGAGCCTCGGCGCACCGTCACTCTGCCTGCGATCGAGGGCAACATCGATTTCGAGGCCGTCAGCTTTAGCTACGATGGCGCCCGCACCGTGCTGAACGACGTGTCGTTCCACGCCGCCCCGGGCACGGTGACAGCATTGGTTGGATCGTCGGGGTCCGGCAAATCGACGACCATCGGACTGATTTCTGCGTTCTATGTTCCGACCCGGGGTAAGGTTCTGGTGGACGGCATCGACCTGAGCACGGTACGGCTCGATTCCTACCGCACCCAACTTGGAGTTGTGTTGCAGGAATCATTTTTGTTTGACGGTACCATCCGCGAGAATGTCGCCTTCTCCCGGCCTGACGCCAGCGAAGAAGCCGTGATGCGTGCATGCCGAATCGCTCGGGTCGATGAATTTGCGGAGAGCTTTGGGGACAAGTACAACACCATTGTCGGTGAGCGCGGCGTGAAGCTATCGGGTGGGCAGCGGCAGCGGATCTCGATTGCACGCGCCATTCTGGCTGAACCCCGCATCCTGATTCTGGATGAGGCGACCTCCAGCCTCGATTCCGAATCCGAACAGATGATCCAGCAAGGCCTCTCTTACCTGATGCAGGGTCGCACGACCTTTGTGATCGCGCACCGCTTGTCAACCATTCGGCGCGCCGATCAGATTCTGGTGGTCGAGCAGGGACAGATTGTCGAGCGCGGCTCTCACGAAGAACTCTATGCGCGGCGCGGACGTTACTTCGATCTGTACACCAAGCAGCATGGTCTGGAGAGCAATCTGTTCCTGGCACCGGGTGAGGGTGATGCCACGCCGGTTGGCAATGACGTGGGAACATCCAAACAAAATGGGGATGAGCCGGCCGTCACCGAGGTAATGCGATTCGTCCGCTAGCGCCGAACTGTACTCGCTGGCGATTCCGACGGAGCGCCAACCGCTTCAACTCGGACGTGCTGCGGATCACGGCTTACATCGCCTGGTCGCTCGAGAACACGGGATACCAAGGAACAGCAGTCGAACACATAAATCCTCCATGAAACTCTCTCCTGACCTCTTGTTCGTTGTTTCACATTGACGCGAACCGGGATTGGGGTACAATAGCCGCCGCGCTTGTGGTCAAAATTAAATTCCGGCTGAGGGATAAAGGAGTCAGTCTATGCATTCGAGCCGCAGAAGCTTCTTGAAAGGAGCAAGCGCGATCGGCGCCGTGGCTACACTGGGCGGGATGAAAACAGTAAGCGCGGAAACCAAGCCGACCAAGCCGGCAGGCCAGCAGAAGAAAGGCCTGCCGCGCGGTCTGACCTTGCTGACCATGCGCCGCAACGGCGAATACCGCCTGGGAGCCAAGACCAGCGAGGGCATTCTCGACGTTAAGGAAGCAGCAGACCTTCTGAAGCTTTACTCTCCCGCCACGCTCGATGACATGCTGCAGCGCGAGGAGGGCGCCAGCGTGCAATCGGTGGTTGAAGCCGCCATGAAATCGCATGCCGCACAGAAGCTGTTCCTCAAGGAAGAGAACAACATCGAGTATGGGCCGCTGGTCACCCGCCCGGAGAAGATCGTGTGTGTGGGTTTGAACTATCGCCGGCACGCGCAGGAAATCAAGATGCCCATCCCCAAGCAACCGGTGCTCTTCAACAAGTACAACAACTCGTTGCTACACCACGGCGGCACTATCAAGTTGCCCTCGGCCGTGGCTGCCAAGTTCGACTATGAGATCGAACTGGTCATCGTGATGGGCAAGGAGGCGCGCGACGTCAGCGAGAAGGACGCGCTTTCCTACGTCGCTGGATACGCGACCGGCAACGATTTCAGTGCGCGCGACCTTCAGTTCGAAACCGGCGGCCAGTGGATGCAGGGCAAGTCTTCGGACGGCTTTGCCCCCTTGGGCCCTTATTTCGTCACCGCCGAGCAGGTTGATCCCGACAATCTGAACTTGGAATGCCGGGTCAATGGCGAAACCCGCCAGTCGTCGAACACCAACGATCTGATCTACAACTGCAGCCAGATCATCAGCTATACCTCGGCCCGCATTTCCCTCCGCCCAGGAGACATCATCTTCACCGGCACGCCGGGAGGAGTGATCTTCGGCGGAGTTGTCGGCGGGCTTGCCATGTCCAAGGAGAAGTACGTTTGGCTCAAAGCCGGCGACAAGATTGCCTGCAGCCTGGAAAAGCTGGGAGAACTGAAGTTCGATCTGGCGTAACCAAGCGGGTGTGAAGCGAAGAGGCTAGAGCAGATCCACGGTGGTGTACTAATTTCGCTGTCATGCTGAGCGAGTGCGTTAGAACTGTCGCCCAATCGTAAAGATCACCCGGCCTGCGGTGCCGCTTCCAATCGATCCCAACGACACTGGTTAATATTCTCTACGAAAGTCGGAGCGGGTGGAACGGCGTTGCACCACCAACCAACCGCTTGAATATCATCGCCCGCCAAGATGTCCTCCTCTGCCACGCACACACTGCCTGCGGCTGGCCGGTTGGTCCCCCCGTATACTGAGGGTATGGCACCGCGTGGCCGTATTCCATCTGAGGTGGACGTCGTCGTGATTGGCGCCGGCTTCGCCGGCGCCTCAGTTGCCGCAGCGCTAACGCGAGCTGGCGTAACGAGCGGCTTGGTTCTCGAACGGGAGCCGCTGCCCGGAAGCCACGCATCCGGCCGCAACGCCGCGATGGCGCGCCAACTGGAGACGAATCCCACTCTTCTCAAGCTCACCATTGAAGGCGTTCGTAAGCTCAGTGCGAAGGAGGTTGCTGGACGCCCAGTCCTCTGCCAGACCGGGGGTCTATACCTGATTCATGGTGAGCCAGACCGAGCCACCGAATTGCGCAAGCAACTGCACGAATCGTGCGTACCCTCCGAATTGTTGCCAGCTGCCCAAGCGCGGCAACGTTTCCCGTTTCTGAGCCGGTTTGAGTTTGACTACACGCTCTTCTGCCCCACCGATGGCGTCGTTGATATCCATGCGCTGCTGACCGATTTGCTGGAAGAAGCCAGAAGCGCCGGCTTTCAGGTCATCACTGACTGCGGCTGTGAATCCCTGATCCTTGACGGATCGGTCGTGCGTGGTGTCCGAACGCCGCATGGCGAAATTGGTGCTCGCATCGTCGTCGAGGCCGCAGGCGCTTGGGCCGGGTATCTTGGCCGGCTGTCCGATCCACTCCCGCTGAAACGCCTTCGTCGACACCTGTTCGTCGGCGGCGACGACGCCGGAATCCTTCCCCGTGACGCTCCGCTGGTGTGGGATCTGGACGTCGGATATTACGTGAGGCCGGAAGGAGATGGCCTGCTTCTCTGTCCCTGCGATGAAACCGAGCATCCGCCCGGAATGCCTGCGCTTGATCCCGAGGCCGAGGATCTTCTCGTCGATAAGCTTTTGATGCATGCTCCCGGACTGGCCGACATCAGCTTGCGCCGTAGCTGGGCGTGCCTTCGGACCTTCGCCCCCGATCGGCTCCCGGTCATCGGATGGGATCCAGAAATCGACGGGCTGTTCCACGTTTCGGGTCTCGGTGGTTTTGGAGTTACCACCAGTCTGGCGATCGGCGACGTCGCATCTACACTGATCTGTGGCGGCGTGGTGGACTGGATCGAAGTCGGTTCCTTCAGCCCTAGGCGAGCAGCCCTCAGGTCAATTCCGCAGTGCAACAATTGAAGGGTGAAGCCAGGCGGGAGAAAAGCCGGGCTGGAACTTGTCCGTCGCTTGTAGAGTCCGATCTGACTGCGGCGGTCATCGCCCAGAGGTTGGGGTGCCGCCGGAGACGGCACCCACTGTGAAGCAGTACTTGACCAACGGTTTGGTTACGCAACTGCTTCGTGCTGGGGCGCTGAGACTGCACGCTGCGCAGCCCCTTTTCCAAGGAAGTTCACCAGTTCAGAGTTCACTTCCTCCGCATGTGTCCAGGTGATGCAGTGTGGTCCATCCTTTACTACCGTTAAGCGGGCTCCCTTGATCAGCTTGGCAGTCCGGAGCCCTGAGGCAGCGATCGGCAGAATCCGGTCCGCATCTCCGTGAATGACCAGCGTGGGCACATCAATTCGGTTCAGGTCCTTGCGGAAGTCTTCATGCCAGGTTGGCACGCAAGCGAGGCTAGCCGTGGCCGAGGCTCCGGCTGCGACATTCCAACTGGCCTGCACGGCCTGTTCGCTGACCCGCTTGCCCAGCAGAAGATCTGTGTTGTAGAAATTCTTGAAAAACTCGGTGAAGAACGCGTAACGATCTGCGACGACGGCTTTCTGGATGCCCTCGAAGACGCTCCCGTCCACGCCCTCCGGGTTGTCAGGTGTTTTCAGCAGGAACGGCGGAACCCCCGAGACGATCACCGCTTTGCTCACCCCCTTCGATCCATATTTCCCCAGATAGCGTGCCACTTCGCCGCCACCCATCGAGAAACCGACCAACGCGAAATCTTGTAGTTTGAGATGTGTTGCGAGCTTGTGCAGGTCCTCGGCGAACGTATCGTAGTTGTAGCCCGTCGTTGGTTGGCTGGACCTGCCGAACCCTCTGCGGTCATAGGTGATGACGCGGTGACCTCCGCCCAAGAGAACTGGCACCTGCTTCTCCCAGGAAGCACCGCTCAGTGGATATCCGTGGATAAGGACAACGGGCTTACCAGAACCGTGGTCCTCGTAATAGAGGTCGATGTTACTGGAGTTTTCTTTACCGACGTTCACGTATGGCATTGAGATTCTCCTTGTGTCCTATTTCTCAGGTGCATGAGTTGAGAGTTGATTGTGGTCGCGGCGTTCTTTAATTTTAAACCTTCTGGCAGCGGATGACGACGATGCTCAACAGAATTTTCAAGAGTTTTGATTGCGAACTAGCCCACGCAGGGCGTGCGGACTTCCACTTCCGATGACTAGCCGTCCACCGGCGAATTCGGACCCGGACTCAACTGAAGCCCAGGACAGGGTGCGGCGCATACGGCTCCTCGAGAGAAGCAACCTCTTCCGGCGTCAGGCGGAGCGAGAGCGCTGCCACGGCGTCCTGAAGATGATGCGGCTTGGTTGCGCCAACAATGGGCGAGGTGATGACCGGCTTGCTGAGCAGCCAGGCGAGCGCAAGTTGCGCGCGGGCAATACCGCGCTGTTCTGCGACCTGACCCAGGCGGTCCACAACTTTACGGTCGGCTTCTTCGGTCCGCGAGTACATGCTCTTTCCGAATTGATCGGTTTCGTAGCGAACGGTGTGTTCGGTTTGCCAGGGACGAGCCAGGCGGCCACGCGCCAGAGGGCTCCAGGGAATGACGCCAATACCCTCGGACTGGCAAACGCCAATCATCTCGCGCTCCTCTTCGCGATAAAGCAAGTTGTAATGATTCTGCATGGCAATGAAACGGGTCCAGCCGTGAAGGTCGGCAAGATAGAGTGCCTTCGTGAACTGCCACGCGTGCATGGACGAGGCGCCGATGTAACGCACCTTGCCTGATTTCACCGCATCGTGCAGCGCCTCCAGCGTTTCTTCGATCGGCGTTGCATAATCCCAGCGGTGAATTTGATACAGATCCACATAGTCGGTCTGCAGACGGCGGAGACTCTGCTCGAGTTCAAAAAAGATAGCTTTGCGGGAGAGACCCTGGCCGTTGGGTTCGTCGCGCATCAAGCCGTGAACCTTGGTGGCTATGACGACGGCTTCGCGGCGGAAGTTAGCCTTCAAGAACCGTCCAAGCACTTCCTCGCTTGCGCCCGCGGAGTAGACATTAGCTGTGTCAAAGAAGTTGATTCCAAGATCAAGCGCCTGACGGAAGAAGGGTTCACTCTCTTGCTCGTTTAGAGCCCAGGCATGGCTGCCGGGTTTAACTTTACCGGTAGCAGGCGCTCCATAGCTCATGCAGCCGAGACAGATACGAGATACTTTGAGTCCGGTTGTACCAAGATTGACGTAGTTCATTTCTTCTCCTGAGGAGCTCCCGGTGTCCACCGTACTCTATGGGTAACGGCCAACAAGAGCACGCTCAGCCGCCGGCGCGTTCGCGCCGAACTTGCCGGAAAGAAGCATGCCGGCGTTGGGCGCTACGGTTTTCAAACCGAGTTTCTGCAGAGTTTGAAACACAGTGCAGGTTGCCGCCGAGACTACCGGCAGGCCAGAGGTGGCCTCCACAATCGGGACGGCGGCGAGAGACGGCATCTGCACACATGCGGAGAGCACGATGGCATCGGCGCCGCCAATTTTCAGGCGTTTGAAAATGTCCACCAGCGCCATAGGATCACGAGTCCCGACTTCCAAGTTATCCGGAATTTCCAGCGATATGCTGTCCACAATTTGGAACCCTTCCGCCTCGAGGTAGTCGCAAACCAGCTTGGTCAGCGAACAAACATAGGGTGCGATGACTGAAATCTTCTTCGCTCCCAGCGTTTTCAACCCATCTACGAGTGCGCCGGCGCTAGTCACGACCGGAGCCGGGGCGCCATTTTCTACGCTGGCATCGTGTAACCTGGCCTCGGATTGGCGATGGTAGCCCTTTCCCATGCTCATAATGGCCACCAAACACGCGTAAACCAACGCGTTGACGCGCGCGTCGGACAACTCCAGAGCGCAGCGAACAGAATCGCCGTCCATCGCTTTCAATTCTTCCTTGGTAACGCGCTTCATTCGCATACGGCTCGAATGAAAAGTGAATCGCTCGGGCTCCACGGTTTCGCGGGCGCGAAACATGGCGGGAATTTCGGTCTCCATCGTGATATTGGAGCTGGGGACTATCTGCCCAATACGATAAATCCGCTGCGACATAGTAATGTTTTCCCCCTTGGCATGCCGCACAAACGGCCCGCAAACTGCTTCGCCCGCTCACTCCGGCAGGGGTCTGCCGTTGGTTTCCGGCACGAACCACGGCACAATTAAACCCAATATATAGATGAGTCCTAAGGTCACGGCGCCACGCGAAATGCCGCCAAACTTTTGGATCATCGTTCCTGCCAGAATCGGGAACAGCCATGCGATCATACGAGTGCCATTGAATACGAAGCTGCACGCGGTAGACCGCACGCTACTGGTGAACAGTTCGGCTGGGTAGATGGCCATCCACGAATAGGCCAGCCCCAGCGTGAAAAAGCCATTGACGAATGCCACGAGCATCATGGCTTCAACAGTGTGCGTCCACAAGTATGTGACCGGCGTCATCAGCAGTGCTCCGGCATAGGTGAGGAACAGGAACTTTCTGCGTCCGATGGCATCGATGAGGAAACCTGCGATCATGTAGGCGCTGACCGCGCCGATGGTGTACAGGATCGCGGCCCGGTTTCCCCATTCAACAAAATTGGCATAGTGCTGGGCCTTGGCCAGTTGCTGGGTGTAAGCGGGCAGCCAACTGGAGATGGCCCACCAGCCAACCATGGTGGCCAGGGACATGAGAAAAGTCAGAAGCACGCGACGGCGACTCTCAGGCTCGCGGAAAATCTCGGCTATCGTCAATGGACGCCGGGCGGACTTGCTGGCCGCTCCCTTGTCTTTTTCGGTCGCAGCGTCGGTCGCTGCCCAGCGTTGCTCGCGGACGGCCTTCAGCCAACGCTCCGATTCATTGATAGCACGGCGGATGTAGAGGGTGAAAAATGCGGGAATAGCGCCGACCACAAACATCAGCCGCCACGACTGAGGTCCCAGAGGATTGATCCGGCCGATGGCCCACCAGACCAGGGCGGCCAGCAGTGTGCCCCATCCGAAGCCCGATTGCAACAGCCCGGCCCCTTTGGGCCGGGCGCGGTCGGGCCAGGTTTCGGCCACCATCGCTACACCGGTACTCCATTCGCTGCCCATGGCCAGGCCGGTAATGAACCGCAGAACCGCGAGCATGAGAAACGTCTGGCTCAGAGCGGTTAGCCCGGCAAATAGCGCGTATAAGAACACCGACCAGATCATCATTCGCTTGCGGCCCACATAGTCGGCCAGCGTTCCGCCGATCAGGCCACCGATGCCCCATCCCAGCAGGGTTGTGCTGATGGCAATGCCCGCCCAAACCGGCGCCGACTTCAGTTGCTCGGGCCGCAGCAGCGTCCGCAGTGCGAAGGGAAGAGCTACAAACAGCGCGTATGACTCGTAGCCGTCGAAAATCCATCCCAGAAAGCTGGCGGCAAGCACGCGCCAGTGCGTTGGCGTGAGCCCGGTGTACCAAGCCTGCGGCAATGATCGGACTGAGGCCACGGAGTTCACAAAGTTCTTTCCCCACGAGCGCTCGTTGCATCAAGAGACCAACTCCCGCCACCAGCTGAGATGAGAAAGAGCAGGCAGCAGAACATGGCGAAATCGGTGCGCGCGTCACTGACCATATACCAGAAGCCCTTGTTCGCGCGAAACAACTCTGGAACCTTTGTAGTCGCAATCGCGGTCGTAATCACGATCAGCAGCGGAATGGAGACGAGTCTCGTCCACAGCCCCAGCAACACTAGGAGGCCGCACAGAACCTCAAAGGCACCGACAAAATGGGCCGTGAAGTACGGGTGGGGAAATCCGATTCTTGTGAAGCGAACCACTCCCATGTTGGGGTCGATGTACTTGAGAATGCCCTGTGTAAAGAAGATCAACCCCACCGCGATACGAACGAACAGTATGCTACGGGAGCTTTCTGTGGGTCTGAGGAGGAACTGAAGGATGGCATTCATCGAAAAGTAACCTCTACAAGAAGAGACGATTTTGAATCTCTGCGAGTTCCACGGGCTCAGAGCACTCGGCGTCGTCGTTGGCCACGTGATTGATTCGAGTGCTTATAGGATAGGACCGCATCAGTCGAGCGTCGTAGGGCTTCAACAGTTCGGACGCTGCACGCACATCCCTCATTCCCGGATCGAGCCATAGGTCGTAGCCGTCCGGATCAAGGATAACCGGCATCCTGTCGTGGACAGCTGCCGTCACTGCATTTGCGGTCGTGGTCAGGATCGAGCAGGTCTCTACCGTTTTGTCACTGGCGTCCTTCCAGCGATCCCAGATTCCTGCGAACGCGAACAACTTCCCTTCATTGACTTCGAAACAGTACGGCTGCCTGGCTTTCCCCGTCCGTGCCCACTCGTAGAACCCGTCTGCGGGGATCAGGCACCGGCGAGATTTCAAGGCATCCCGGAACGCGGGCTTGGTGTTCGCAGTTTCCGATCTTGCGTTAATCATGGTCGCGCCAACGGACGGGTCTTTCGCCCATGACGGAATCAGTCCCCAGCGGACAAGCGACAGTTCACGGATTGGCTCCTTGGGATTCTGACGGATGATGGGGACCGGCTGGGTCGGGGCGATGTTGAACCGCGGGGCCCAGTCCTTCTCCCCAGAGACGCTATTGAAGTACTCTTCAACAATCTGCTTTCTCCGTGACAGTCGATAACGCCCGCACATTGAAGGATTATGCCAGATCGGGCAGGAGTGCGAGAATCGAACTGATCGATAGGGCGATTACCATGTTTAGACCGGTTGTAACGTCGCTTTGGTTCCCCGCAATGACAGCGCCAGCAGGACGGCTGCCCCGAATCGAGCGTCAGGACTAGGATCAGCCAGGAATTGTGGGTTAAGATGCTAGGGCCCCCACACCGGGGTGCGCCATGGAGAATCCGGCTTCACAGAAAAAACTGGCAGGCCGCTACGAGGTCAGGCAGATCCTCGGCCAGGGCGGCATGGGCCTGGTCTACCGGGCCTACGATACCGTCGTGCGCCGTGAAGTAGCGGTCAAGACCATCCTCGACATTCCCGACCCGGCCTCGCTTCAGTTGTTCTACAAGGAGTGCGACGTGCTCGCCTCCATGAGCCATCCCAATATCGTCGAGATCTTCGACATCGGAGAATTCGAAGAAGAGGGCAAGAAGAAACCCTACTTCGTTATGCCGCTGCTCCCGGGCACCACGCTGGAATATTTCATCCGCAAGGCCAGCCATCGTCTAACGGTGGAGCGTACGATCGACATCATTTCTCAGGCCTGCCGCGGCCTGCAGGCGGCGCACGAGCGCGGTCTGGTTCATCGCGATTTAAAGCCGAGCAATATCTTCGTGATGGAAGACGACTCGGTGAAGATCATAGACTTCGGCGTTGCCCACATGGCCGATGCCCATACCACTCGGGCGCAAAAAGGGACGCTGCTCTACATGTCTCCAGAGCAGATCGAATTGAAAGCGCTGACCCCGGCGTCCGACATTTTTTCCCTCAGCGTGGTCTGCTATGAAGCCATGACGGGCCGGAACCCGTTCCAGCGCGCCCGAGCCGATGAGGTGGTCGATGCAATTCTCCGACAGATACCGCCTCTGGCGGCAGAGTTGAATTCCACCATAAGCCAGCCCGTCAGCCGCGTACTGCACAAAGCGATGGCCAAGCAATCCTGGCACCGTTTCGCGAGCGCCCGCGAATTCGGCGACACCCTCAACAAAGCACTGCGCAACGAGCCCATCGAGTTTTTCGATCCCGAGCGCACCAGGCCACGTCTGCAGCGCGCCACCAAAGCCCTGGAAGAAGGCGATTTTCAGTTTGCCGGAGAGATTCTGGGCGAACTGGAAGCCGAGGGCCATATGGACAGTTCCATTGGCTCTCTGCGCCGGCAACTCGACGGGGCCATCCGGCGAAAAACACTTGCTCAGTTGCTCGAGGCCGCGCGGGCGCGCTTTGAAGAAGAGGAAGATCCGCTGGCTCTCCAGAAGTTACAGGAGGCGCTGCAAATGGAACCGGACAACGCCGCCGCCTTGGCCCTGAAGAGCAAGATTGAAAACCGCCGCAGCGAACGCCAGATCGACAACTGGTACCGCCTTGCCCGGCAGCACATCGACAATAACGCTTACGCGCATGCCCGCGAGGCTTTGCAGAATGTTCTCCAACTCCGTCCGAAGGAGGCCCGCGCGCTGCAATTGCTGTCGGAGGTCAACCGCCAGGAACAGGAATACCAGAAACTCCGCCAGGAGAAAGAGAAACTCCATCGCGCCGCCATGGACGCCTGGCACAAGGGCGATGTAAGCAGCGCCCTCGCCAAACTGGGCGTGGTGCTGGACCTGGATCGACGCGCCCCGGATTCTGTCAATCTCGAGAGCGGCGCCACCTATCAGAGTTTTTACAACGAGGTGCGCTCCGAACACGACGCCATGAACACTGCCTATGCCGACGCGCGCAGACACCTCACCGAGCACAACTTCGGCAAGGCCATGGTTGCGTGCCAGGCATATTTGACCAAGTACCCGAACAATGCCATCTTCCAGGCTCTCAAATACGACATCGAGGAGCACCAGCGGCAGGAACTCTCGGCTTTCATTGCTTCCGTAGATCGCCAGGTAGAAACTGAACCGGACCTCGACAAGCGCGTCAACATTCTGCGCGAGGCGCTGGATCTGCATCCCGGAGAATCGCATTTTGAAGGCGCGTTGCGCTTGGTGCAGGACAAACGCGACCTGGTCAACTCCATCGTAGCCCGGGCACACCTCCACGAAGAACAGGGATCGTTCGGCGATGCCCTGAACGATTGGGAAATTCTACGCACCATCTATAGCGAGTATCCGGGGTTAACCTTCGAAATTGAGCGCTTGCAGAAGAGACGCGACCAGCAGATCCGGATCGAATCCAAAACCCGTCTGGTCGAACAGATCGACACCTGTTTGCATTCCAGCGACTACGCTCGCGCGCTGGATCTGTTGCAAGAAGCAGCCGCCGAATTTCCCAACGACGCAGAATTAACCGAGCTCGAGAAGCTTGCCCAGGACGGTGTGAAGCGAAAAACCGAAGCCCACCGCCTCATGACCGAAGGCCAGGAGTTATGCGCGCGGCAGAAGCCTGTTGACGGAATCAAATTGCTGCGGGAGGCCTACGAACTGGATGAAAACAATCCGATATCCCGCGCCGTTTTGGCCAATGCCCTGGTCGAACACGCCCACTCCACGGTGGAAAGCGATTGGCGGGAAGCCGAGAAGCTGGCACGGGAAGCACTCGACTTAAACCCGGGGCATCCCATGGCCAAGACCATTCGGACCCTGATCCTCGACAAGAAGCGGGAAACCTTCATCGCGGAATGTGTTTCGCAGGCGCGCAAGCTGCAGACTGCCGCCGATCTGGCCGGGGCCTTAGCCCGGATCGAAGAGGGATTGTCCGTTTATCCGCGTGAGCCCAGGTTGATTCAGATTCAGGAGACCGTCCAGCGCGACCTACAGATCCAGCGCCGCCAAACGCGGCGCCGCGACCTGGAAGAGCTGCGCAGTATGGAGAGTGAAATCGATGCTGCCACGGATGACGTGTCCAAGCAGGCCTTAGGGGAACGAGTGCGCACTGTGGCGGACAAGTATTCGAATGATAGTGAAGTCCTGTCCCTTGCGAATGGCCTTCTGCGCCGCCTGGGTCTGATCGAAGTGAGCCAAAAAAGTTCGATTGAGTCGCCCGGAAGCCAAAGCCCAACCCTGACGTTCCACACTCCGCCAACCACCCCGACCGAATCTTCACCGGCTGGGACAGAAACAAAAACAACAACAACGATGAGTAATGTTCCCGTCCCTCCGCCCGTGGTTGACGTAGTTGCCGCGCCGACAGTTTCGCCAGCACCGCCGCTTCCGCCTCCGGCACAAGTCACCGCCTCCGCGGCCAAGCCTCCTGCACGCGCGCCCAAAGCCACATCTCCATCATCCAATCTTCAGCAGCCCGCGAGATCGCCGCAGCGTTACACAACGGCTATCCTCGCCTCCGTCGCCGCAATAGTCCTGGCCGGAGCAATCTTTCTGTTCGTGCGAAAGCATCACGCGCCCACCACTCAGACCCCCGAAGCGGCTCCTAGCGCCTCGGCGTCGGCGCCGCTGCCTCCCGAGCTGGCTCTGCCGGTGCTGAAACTGTCTTCCGACACCGGCACCGGAAAAGTGACATTCGATGATCAACCGCCCGCGGAATTTCAGGATGGACAGTGGATTCTCGACAACGTACCCGCCGGAGAACACAAGCTGAAAGTTGATGGCCCGCGGGGTGGAGCATCCTTCACCTTCTCAACCGAAGCGGGAGCGGTTCCCGCCGTCAACGGCTCCATCGTTTCCCATGGTGTACTGGCTGTGGTTGTCGGCAGCATGGCCGCCAGGCTGCACGTATACTCCAGCGATTCTTCCACCAAAGTCAGCCTCGATGGCCAGGCTCCGCTCGACGTGCCTCAGAACGGTCTCGATCTTCCATCCATCTCCGCCGGCCCTCACGAATTAGCCGTGACCCGCGGCAGCGATCAGCAACAGTACAAACTCGACATTAATGCGGGAGCGGCGCCCACGCTAAGCGCCTTCCTCGAATCCGGACAGAATCTGGGCGCACTCGTGGTGTTTACCGGTGAGGAGAACGCGAAAGTTTTCCTCAACGGAAAACCTCAGCCGCAACTCACGCAGGGCGGCCAATTGCGCATCTCGAATCTCGAACTCAAAGAATACGTTGTACGAGTCTCCAAGAACGGATTCCAGGACGTTCCCGAACAAAAGATCCGGCTTCGCGAAGGCGAGCCACCCAAACTGATTTTCAACCTGCAACCTATCCCGCCTTTGGCTTCGCTGAAGATCCAGGGGGGAGTTCCGGGAGCCGCAGTTCTGATCGACCAAACTCCTGTGGGAACGGTTCAGCCTGATGGAACGCTCACCGTGCCAACTGTCAATCCCGGAGACCACATCGTCGAACTGCGCAAAGCCGGATTCAAGCCCAAGCAGATCAAGCAACACTTCGCCGTTGGAGCAGCGGTGTCCCTTGCGGCTGCGGATGTGGCATTGGACGCCGCGCCGGGCGAGTTAAGAATTACATTCACGCCTGCCGACGCTCAGGTGACGCTCACCAAAGCGGGCGAGACTCCGACCAAGGTAAGCAATGGGGGCGCGCTGAGTTTGTCAGCCGGTTCCTACCTTCTCACCGCGAAAACTGCCGACAACTTTAACTTTACGCGCTCGTCGGTGGTGGAAGTCATCGCCGGCCATTCCAAAAATTTGGATTTGTCTCTCGCGCCCAGCGGCATGTCCAAGTGGAACGACCCGGCAGGTTGGAACCAGGAGAAAGGTTCGTTCCTTCACAAGGGCGGGGACTTCGTGATGTACGGCGTATCTCCCACCTCAGGTACATTTATTTTTTCCGCCATGCTAGCCAAGGGGCATCGCCTGCAGTGGGTGCTCAACTGCATCGACGTCAACAACTATGTCCTCTTCCAAATGGACGACAATAACTTCTACCGCACCGTAGTCCGGAACGGCGAGAAGGGGAACGAGGCTAAAGTTCCACACAAGGGTGATAAGAAGAGTTTCCGAACTCTCCAGATCCGCGTGGGACCGAATGAGATCACCCACCAGATCAGGCAAGGAGATAGCTGGGTCGTTCTGGATCGCTGGACTCAGCCCGGCAGCAATCTAAGTCTAGGCAGGTTCGGTTTTTACATTCCCGGCAATGACCAGGTCGCGCTCTCCAGCTTCGTCCACTATGTTGACTTGAACACGCGGTAAAACGCTCCCGTCTGAGCCGTCATTCCATCAGTTCACGCCTTTCGCGATTTTGAGTCGCCCCTTCTTCACTGCGCTGGTGAACAGCTTGTAATCGGCCGTGCTCTGGTCGGCATAGGCGACCGCGAATTCGGCTATGGCGTTGCCGAGTTTTTCGGCGTCACCGCAATAGCCATCCAGCACGCAGGCGTCACCTGAACGCGCGTGTCCCTTGCCCAGGACCTCGCCGCACATCTTGGCGTATGCGATCACACCGGCGCCTTTGAGATCTTCGGCGTTGATGACGGCCTTGTGATCGGCAAGTTGGCGCACCAGATAGTCGCGTCCGTCCATTCTGGTCCAACCAAGAAAAATGTCGGACTGTGCTTGCATCAGCCGCTGTCCCTGCACGACGCGCTCTCCCTGGTGGCGCGGGATCTGAGCCTTGACATATCGCGCGTAAGCGGAAGGCGGCTCTTCCTTCATCTGCAAGAAAAGCGGGTCTTCGCTTCCGTTGCCAAAGCACAGGATGACGTAGTCGTGCGTGCCAACGCTGCCCGTCCCTACGACTTTAAAGGCGACGTCCACCGGCTGGTAGCGTTCGAGAAAGTGGCGCCGGTCGGGCGAAAGCGTGTCGCGATAGCTCCCCAGCGCGGTCAGCACGGCGCGGCGAGTTTTGCCGGAAACCCTCGTCAGAAGCGGCTTTTCCTCTTTGAAACGCGGCCCGCCCTTGCGGTTCCGGGTGAGCTTCTCCAGAGTATGCTCCGGCGTGGCGCGCTCCGCCTTCTTGAGCAGCTCTGGAAGTGGTCCCGCCTCCATGTGCCGATATACGGAGTAGCGCGCAATGCCCAGTACGGTCAGCTCCGAGCAGTGGTGGATCGACTTGCGATATTCAGCCACCAAGCTTTTGACGGCCTCCTTGCATGCGCCGTCGGAGTGCCCCGCTTCCCGGCCACTGAGCACGAGACTAGAGGCCAGCCGCTTGACATCCCACTCCCACGGCCCCGGTATGGTTTCATCGAAGTCATTAATATCAAACACCACAGCTCCAGTGGGCGAGGCGAAGGCGCCAAGATTGCGCACGTGCGCATCACCGCAAATCTGCACGGTGATGCCGGTGGTCGGGAGCGAGGCCAAATCGGCCGCCATCAGCGGCACCGCGCCGCGGAAAAAGCCGAAGGGCGAAGCTGCCATGCGTGCCCACTTGATAGGCAAAAGTTTTGGCAGCCGGTCGCGGCTGGCACTGATCAGCAGCTCGACTGGATCGGCCCGGCTTCCCGGCGCCTTCCAGTAACATTGGTCAACACTGTGGACAACCTGCCGGCGGGATTTGCCGTACGCCTTGCGCTCTGCGACATTGGCCAAAGGCGTGACCATAGGAGCTGTCATCATAGCAAGCCAGCGGCGCGCGTGGTGACCGGACAATCGCCAACACGAAAACTACACCGCCGTCAGCCTGTGCGTTGCCGCCGTCCGCTTCCACGAACTTCCTCTTGTGAGGTTCGACACCGACCTGGCGCGCACACTGGTTTATAATGCCGCGTTCTGAAGTGGAACTGTATTTGCTGCTCGCGGAGCGTGGGTCCATTCCAGTGCCCGCGACTAAGGAGGACCAGGAATGAAACTGCATTTATTAGTGGTGTTCGTTCTGCTTTCGACGGCCCTGCTCGTGGGCCAAACCTTTCGTGGGACAATCCTCGGCTCCGTAACCGATCCCTCCGGAGCATACGTGGCCGGAGCGACAGTCAAAGTGCGCAACGAGGCCACTGGGCTGGAGCGCACGACCGTAACCAGCAGCGACGGCAGCTACGCAGTGCCCCAGTTGCCCATCGGCAAGTATTCCGTTACCGTGACGCAAACTGGCTTCGAGACTTTTGTGGCCACCGCAGTGGCAGTCGATGTGGCCACCGAACGTCGTGTGGATGCCGCCCTCAAGACCGGACAAGTCACCACCCGGGTGGAAGTCTCTGCTGAAAATTTGCCCATGGTCGAGACGACAACGAATGACCTTGGCGGCGTGATCACTGCGCAAGTTGCCGATGATATGCCGGTCAACGGCCGCGACTACACCAAGCTCATCTATCTCAATCCCGGCGTGGCCGGCTCTCCCGACCAGATTTCCGATTCCCCGGGCTCCTTCGGCGAGTTCTCCATGAACGGTGCCCGCGGACGCTCCAACAACTATCTGCTCGACGGCACCGACATGAACGATGGCTACCGCAACGACCCCGCCATTAATCAGGCGGGCGTCTTCGGCACGCCCTCGACCATTCTGCCCATCGATGCCGTCGCCGAAGTGAACGTGCTCTCCAACTTCCAGCCCGAATATGGTCGCAACGCCGGCGCCGTCGTCAACATCGTGACCAAGAGCGGCACCAACAAGATCCACGGAACCGCCGGCGAATACATGCGCAATGACGCACTCGACGCGCGTAACTATTTCAATCCTTCCAGCCAGCCCAAGGCCCTCTTTCACAACAACCAGTTCGGAGCCTCCTTAGGCGGACCGATCATCAAAGACAAAACGTTCTTCTACGTCGACTACGAAGGCCAAAAGGAACCAGTGGGAGTCGTCACTATCTCCAACGTGCCCACCGGCAGCGCCCCCGACGGTTCACTGCAACCGAGCGACGCCACCGATCCTTCAGGGGTAATCCAAAAGTTGCTCGCCCGCGACCCCTGGCCCGCACCCAATCTTTTCAAAAACCCCGTTTTGTATCAGCCCGGCATCGCCTCTGTCATCTCCCCCTCCTTTAACGATCTCACCAGTTTCATTGTGAAGATTGACCAGAACTTCAACGCCAACAATATCCTCACCGGGCGCTATTTCTTTGGCGACAGCATCCAGTCGTTCCCACTCGCGCTCGCTGCCTCTGGCGGCGAGTTGCCCGGATACAATACCTTCACCCCGACCCGTGTGCAACTCGCCTCTCTGTCCTACGTGCACACCTTTGGCGTCAACAAGGTGAATGAGTTGCGCTACGGCTGGAACCGTTTTGCCGAGGGATTCTTCCCCTTTGATCAGGCCTTCCACCCCAGTTCCATCGGACTCTGTGCCGCAACCGCATTGACCGGTCCGAACAGCTGCAACGGAACTGCCCCTTACGATTCCGGCCTTCCCGTCATGACGGTGGGCGGCGTGGCACAACTGGGCGCCAACGGAGGCGATCCCCGCGATCGCATCGACAGTAACGATCAGGTCATCGATAACTTTTCGTGGAAGATCAACAAGCACGATCTGAAGTTCGGTTTCGATTTTTACCGCAACACAGTGACGCAACCGGACTACGATCGCAATTTCCGAGGCAAACTGGAATTCGCCTCGATTGCGGACTTCCTTGCTGGCGACATGGACGGCGGTTATTCCTACTTCGGCAACGCCGACCGACACACGTTCGAAAACAACTTCGGCTTCTTTGCCCAGGATAGTTTTCGCGTTACACCCCGCCTGACCCTGAACTATGGGTTGCGCTGGGACTACATGGGTGTCATCGGCGAAAAGAACAATTTCCTTAGCAATGTCACCAACTTTGATCTTTCAGGGGGGACCTTTACCCTCACGCAAGTCGGTCAGCCCGGCCTGAGCAGCCTCTACAATCCCGATAAGAAAGACTTCGCCCCGCGCGTGAGCGTCGCCTGGGACGTCACCGGGAAAGGCAAGACGGTTGTCCGTTCCGGTTTCGGCATGTTCTACGACGCCTCCTCGCAGGACATGGTGCTGGGTCACTTTCCCTACGCGTCGCCCTACGCCCCAGGTCCCGCCTTCAACAATGTCGGGCCAGACCCTTATCGAGTCCTTTCTGCCAGCCTGGCCACCCACACGATGGAGAACTTGACACCGCTCTTTGCCGCTAGCGCTCCGACGAGTTGCGGCGAGTGCGACACCTTCGCCTACGACCGCAATATCAAGACCCCTTACATGGAGAACTACAATCTCAACATCCAGCAGCAGCTTACGAGCAAGACCGTGATTCAGGTCGGCTACGTCGGATCGCAGGGCCATCGTTTATGGCGCTTCTTCGACCTTAGCCAGCCCAGCAACGCGACAGTCTGGGCCGCCGATTGTGCCGGTCAGTCGGTTACCTACCCCAATCCGTGCCCCAATGGCACCATCAGCAGCACCGTGCCGCGCAATTACATCACGGCGAACCCTTACGGTTCGTTCTACCTTTACCAGCAGAACTCCACTGGAAAATCCAACTACAACGCGCTGCAAACCAGTTTTCGGGTCAACGGTTGGCACGGCATAACTTCGGTCGTGAACTTTGTGTGGTCGCGCTCCATGGATAACTCCAGCGACGGCGAAGACGTCGATCCAAACTTTGCGCAGCCGAACGACAGCAACCATCCACAACTTGAGTATGGACCCTCCAACTTCAACATCCCTCGTCGCCTCACCTGGAATCTCTCCTACGCACTTCCAAAAAGGGGTGGCAACTGGCAGCGACTGAAGAACGGCTGGGGTATTGATAGCGTGTTGAACCTGCAGGATGGTCAGCCCTTCCAGCTCAACTACAACGGGGAAAGCGACTTCAGTGGCGGCGGCGATCTCGACGATCGCCCCGATGTGGTCGGGCCCATCAAGTACAATTCGAGCAATCCGTTCCAGTATCTCAATCTAACCTCGTTTGCTGTCCCCTGCACGCTCAAAACGGCCGCGCAAGCCTTGCCTACCGAAAGTGCCGCAGACTGCGTCCCCGGAACCCGCCATTACGGCAACGAAGGCCGCGACTCGCTGCATGGTCCTTCCTTTAAGGAATGGAACTTTGCCATTTATAAAACCACGGCGATTACGGAAAGATTCAACATGCAATTCCGCGCCGATTTCTTCAACATTCTCAATCACCCCAACTTCTGTAACCCGTTCCTGCCTGCCTACATCTCGGATCCTTTCATATCGGGCTCCCAGGTCCTCAACGGCCGCGAAGTGGGAGGATCCGCGGCAACCGGGGGATCGAACTACTTTCCGATCTCCGCCACCGGCGACGTCGGCATCGGCAACCCCTTCATTGGCGGCGGAGGTCCGCGCGGCATTCAGCTGGCCGTCAAGTTCAGCTTCTAGCTTCGCAACTCTGTTTCTTTCCCGGCTCCTCCCGCGAACCTGCGGGAGGACGCACGGGAGGAGCGTTTCGGCGGAGAGACCTGTCGAACATCCTCCCTCATTCGTAGTTCAGCGCGACCATGGGATCGGCCTTTCTACTCGCGGCGCTCCGCGTCAGGAGTGAACCGCGGCGACCGGCATCGCGCTTGCGCAGCCCTTCTCAGTATTTGGCCGGCCGGACTACTATCGCGATTCATTGTTCGGCGTCGTCCCCGAGAGCATCCGTTTCGAGAGCATGATGGATTGCCGGTGCGCCATTTCGTCATCCGTCAGCTGATATTCCTTTTCAAATTCCGCCTGAGCTAGTGGGATCCGTCCCTGCTTCCGATACAAGATTCCGAGCGCCCAATGGAGTTCCGGGAAATTCGCGTCCGCTTGTTCCACTTGTTGCAGCAAACGCTGCGCTGAATCCAGTTTTCCCAAGCCGATCTCCACGTTGGCCAGGGAGAGAAGGATCTCATTTTGCCGGCTCGCGTCGAAATCTCGTAACCTCAGGCGGTTCAGAATGGCTTCCGCTTCCGTGTACCTCTGATCGGCGAAAAGCCCACGAACTAGAAACAGGCTGATCTTGAGATCGTCAGGTGCAAGTTCAGAAGCCATGCGAAAGGTCTTGAGGCCGAGATCGGTTCTGCCCTGGTCCATGTAGACGTTCCCGAGCATGGCATAGGCAAAACCGTTAGCAGGATTCACGTCGATCTCCCTTTGCAGGAATGCGACGTCGTCTTCGTAGAACCGCTGTTGCGCGAGCGCAAGAACGGAAAACGCAACCAGCACGATGGCCAAAACCGAAGCGGACGTAATACGCGCGCTCCTTGGGGCCTCCAGCGTTCGCTGAGCCATAGCCCCGACCAGCAGACACAGCCCTACCGACGGCAAGTACAGGTAGCGGTCATGTGTCATGTCTCCTTGCGGGTAGAGTCGGATCGCCGCCAGAGCGGGCAGTAGAGGCAGTACGATCAGGGCCGCCGAAAACCCGAACACTGGGTTCAGGCGAAACGCCAGCCACGTCATCAAAAGTACAAAAAAAAGGATCGCCGCCAGCGGGAGCCAGAAAGCCATCGTTGGCGACGAGTGAATGGGGTTCACGTATCCGCCACTCAAACCCACTGGAACCATCAGCTTTCGCAAGTAAAACAGCATGATCGAGGGGCTGCTGAATAGAACCTCGCGCCAGCTGTGCTCGCCCTTTTCGACCCCCACACCATGCATCATCGACCAGCGGATGATCAGGTAGGCTCCGGTCGCAGCCATATATGGACTGCCCGTAAGCACAAGACGTTTGCTCCAGTTGCTTTCCCGGCCTTTGAGGCGTATCCACGCCATAGCAATCAGGAGAACGATTAGCGTCACCCCAGTTTCCTTGGCGAACAGACCGGTGAAATACAAGACGGCGCTGAGGAGAATCGGCCATCGGTCACCATGTTCGTGGGGCGCCAACAGGACCAGAATCGCACCCAACGTCAGAACGCTGAACATAAGCTCGTTACTGGCTGAAACCCAGGTGACAGCGTCAACGTGAAATGGGATGCACGGCAAAAAGCGCTGCCGCCAAACCAGCCCCGATTGCGCTGCCCATCAGTCGCTTACTCAATCGGTAGACGAGGTAAGTGCAGCCGACATGCAACAGGATGCTGGACAGATGCCAGAACCAGGGCGAGAGTCCGCCGAGCGTGTGAATGACTAGCATCCAAAGCGAAAACAGCGGACGATAGAAATGCGCATGATATCCCGCCATGTGACTCCACAGGTGCGAGGTCAGGATCTGCGGAAGGTACTGCCACGACTGCACCTCCGGGTTGTTGACGATCTGCGGAAGATCGTCGCGGATGAAGCCGCAAAACAACGAGCGCGAGTAAACCGCCAATGCCAAACCGCACACTACCAGCGGAACAGAGGACTGGTGCAATCGCGTGCGCCAGGTCTGTCGCGGCGGCGTGCTCCTCAGCCTATCGGCTTTGCTCCTCTTCTGCATTCAATCCTGTGGGCGCATCGCAAAATAGCGAAATAAAAATATCCAGTAACAATCCTTAACAGTTACTTGCTGCCCAGCGTTTCAAGTATGCAAATTCTTTCACACTGTCGCAATCCGTGGAGGTCGTGTATAGTACATTCCGGTATCTGGGCGTAAGTAAAGAGATTTCCGATTGAGTTAATGTATCCGGCGTTTCGCAAAGACCACGGAATCGCTATTTGCAGGTTGCTGCCAGACGCATGAAGCCAGGCTTCGCCCTTCTCCCCCATGATAGTAGAGTTCCTCGCGCGAGGTTCCGGTGCACCCGAGCGGAATCGCGGGTCAAGAAAACAAAAATGAGAGATCAGAACATGCCAGGACATCTTAAGGGTCAATGCCGCGTTGGCGGCACGGTTGTATTGAGCGTTTTGGCTTTTATCAGCGCCGGCGCACTGCTGGCTGCTGGCCAAACGTCGGTCACGACCTATCACTACGATAATTACCGCACCGGCTGGAATCAGAATGAGTCGGTGCTGACGCCCGCGAACGTGGGGAGTTCGTCGTTTCATTTACTGCAAACCGTCCCCCTCGACGACCAGGTGGACGCTCAGCCACTGGTGGTGCCGGATGTGCAGATCACCGCCGGAAAGAATCAGGGCGCGCACGATGTGGTTTATGTGGCGACCGAAAACAACACCGTATATGCCATCGACATTCACAGCGGCGCGGTGTTGTTGAGTGCGAATTTTGGAACGCCGGTAGTGTATCCATTGGGATGCACGAACAACGGGCCGAATGTGGGGATCACCTCGACGCCGGTCATCGACGCGGCCAGCAACACCTTGTACACGATGAGTTACACGCAGGATATAAGTGGACCGGCCTATCGCCTGCACGCGCTCGACCTCGGCAGCTTGACCGATAAGGTGAAACCGCATGTGGTAAGGGCGTCGCATACGCTGACCGATGGAACCACATTCACCTTCAACGCGACGTATCAGCGGCAGCGTCCGGCGTTGTTGCTCGCGAACGGCAGCATTTATGCGGGGTTTGGCAGCTTCTGCGATCTGGCAGCGAGTTTTTCGCGGGGCTGGTTGTTGGGGTGGACGGCGGGATCGCTGACGCCGTTTCCGTCGAACCAGCTCATCGACCAGCAGGCACCTTCGCAGTACAACTTCTTTCTGTCATCAATTTGGATGGCGGGGTACGGATTGACCACCGATGATGCGGGCAACATCTTGTTCGTGACCGCGAACTCGGATTCTGGCACTTACGACGGCGTAACCAACATTCAGGAGAGCGTGGTCAAGGTCTCGCCCACGCTAACCACGGTGCTTGGTGTGTTTACCCCGAGCAACCAGCCGGATCTGGATGCCACCGACGGGGATTTCGGCTCGGGCGGAGTGCTGGTACTGCCCGATCAGCCGGGATCGATACCGCATCTGGCGGTGGCGGCGGGTAAGGTGGGCACGATGTTTCTGATGAACGCAGACAACCTAGGTGGTTACTCGCCGCATAAGAATAACGTGCTGGGCACCTATTCTGTGGGCGCCTGCTGGTGTGGCCCGTCTTATTACGTGGATCCTTCGGACGGAGTAGCACGAGTGGTGAGCAGCGGCGGCAGGCAAGTGAAAGTGTGGAAGTTACAGACGTCGCCCAAGGTAGCGTTGACCAAGGTAGCAGTGTCTCCCGGAGTAGGCGGCGGGCAGGATCCGGGATTCTTCACCACCATTTCGTCAAATGGCAATGCCAGTCCAATCATTTGGGCTCTAGCGCGTCCGCCAAACGCAGGCAAGCCGCTGATTCATCTGTTTGCGTTTAATCCGGAGTCGGGCGGAACCACAATGAAGCAGCTCTTCAAAGGGACTGCGGGGACGTGGCCGAATCTGGGCGGCGATGCGAACCTGGTGCCGGTAGTGGCAAACGGCCTGGTGTTCGTGGCCAGCAACCAGCAATTGCAGATCTTTGGACTAACCGGGGAGGCGACGAAGAATAAATGAGTCAAAAGCAGGTTGTGAATTCTCTCGGTAAGATCGCTCGCCGCAAAAACCCTTCACCCCCCCTCGGTGAAGAGCAACTCCTTGCCATCGGGCGACAGTTCCGACGGAAACGAGTAGTCGAACCAAGACAGATCGCGGCTCTGGCACGAGCCTGTTGAGCCCAGAACATCTGCCTCGTAACGGGTATTTTGGGACTGGCCGTAGCCGGGATATGGAGTCGCGCCACCGGTGTTATCCTGAAAGCGGGGTCATGTCGCAGGCGCTGTAACCTCTCGTGTCCAATCCCATGACGTCCAATCCCGATAGGTCGGATCCAAACACGTCCAACGCCGGCACTCCGGAATCCACGCCAGCCAACGTGCCGGCCGAATCATTCCCGGCTGAATCATTCAAGGATATTTTTTCCGAGTACGAGCGCAGTCATTCCCGTAAGCGCGAACCCGGCGCTCAGGGCAGCGAAGGAACGGTGATCGCCGTGACCGCCGACTCCGTCGTTCTCGATATCGGATTCAAGACGGAAGGCGTTCTGCCGCTCTCCGCATTCCCGGCGGACAAGCCGGCGAAGCCCGGCGACAAAGTGCAAGTCACCATCAAGGGGCGCGATCCCGAAGGCTACTACGAACTGACCCGCGGCAAGGTCGAGCGTCCCGCCGACTGGGCGTCGCTGGAAAAAGCTTTCGCCGAGAAGTTGACCATCATCGGCACCGTGACCGGCGTGGTCAAGGGCGGCCTGAGCGTCGATATCGGCGTGCGAGCCTTCATGCCCGCGTCGCGCAGCGGCACCCGCGACGCCTCCGAAATGGAGAAACTGGTGGAGCAGGAAATCCGCTGCCGCATCATCAAGCTCGACGTCGAACAAGAAGACGTGGTGGTCGATCGCCGCGCCATTGCGGAAGACGAAGAACGCGCCGGCAAGGAGCGCCGCTTCTCGGAACTCAAAGAAGGCGACACCGTGCAAGGCGAGGTTCGCAGCCTCACAGATTACGGCGCGTTCGTCGATATCGGTGGCGCCGATGCCTTGCTTCATGTCGGAGAAATTTCATGGCGTCGCATCAACAAGCCTTCTGACGTGCTCTCTGCGGGACAGCAGATCGAAGCCGTCATCATCAAGATCGACGCGGACAAGCACCGCATTGCGATCAGCACGAAGCAGCTTCAGCCGCATCCGTGGGACGCCGTCGCCGAAAAATACAAGGCAGGAGAACGTGTGCAAGGCACGGTTACCCGCATTGCCGATTTCGGCGCCTTTGTGGAAATCGAGCCGGGCATCGAAGGTCTGATTCATATTTCCGAAATGTCATGGGCCAAGAGAGTGAGAACTCCGGCGGACGTAGTGAAACCGGGCGAGACCGTGGAAGCCGTGATTCTCGGAGTGAACCTGACGGAACGCCGCATCTCCCTCGGCCTGAAGCAGGCCTTGGGTGATCCCTGGGCTGGAGCCGCACAAAAGTTTGCGCCGGGCACGGTGATCGAAGGGCCGGTGACCAACTTGACGAAGTTCGGCGCTTTCGTGCAGCTCACCGAAGGTGTCGAGGGCATGATTCACGTCAGCGAAATCAGCGCGGAAAAACGCATCAATCACCCGCAAGAGGTGTTGAAAGCCGGGCAAGTGGTCAAGGCCCAGGTGCTGGCGCTCGACACGGAAAAGCGGCTCATTCGCCTGAGCATGAAACAGATGGTTCCAACCGGCCTCGATGAATACCTAGCCGAGCATAAAGAAGGAGACATCGTCACAGGCCGCATGGTCGACGTTTCCGAAGGACGCACACGCGTGGAACTTGGCGAAGGCGTCCTGGCAACCTGCCGAATTTCCGAGGAACGTCCAGCGCCGGAGGATAAGCGCGCTGAAGCGGATTCGCCGTCATCGTCAAAACCTGATCTGTCGTCGCTCGGTTCCATGTTGCAGACACGCTGGAAGAGCGGCGCAGCCGCCGGCGAGACTAAGTCGGAAGCCTTGCGGGCAGGGCAGATCCGAAAGTTTCGCATCGCCAAGCTCGACCCCGAGACAAAGAAAATTGAATTGGAATTAGACTAATCCCACTTTCTCCCGAACTCTCTTCCGAATTAAGATTATCGCCATGCAAAACGCAACACCGGCGGCCATTGCGGTGCTAGCGCTGGAGCTCACACCGGCAGCCCTGTTTGGATTTGCCGGGGAGCGGGTTGGCCAGGTATGTGCCCGCTGGCCTTCAATCCTACGAACCGCCTTACCGGCGCTCTGCGCGCTACCTTACGTTCTGCTTTCCTGTTCGCAACAAATGTTTTCATGGAAATGGTGTGCTCTCTACTCGGCGCTGCCCGTAGCCATCGCGTGGCTCCTGGGGCAGGCTGCGATCGCCGATCCCGAACAACGCGGCAATTGGCGGGACGCGATCATTCTCCTAACCCTGGGGCTGGCGGTTGATTTGCGCTGGTTCGAGCCGGCATGGCCAAGCGGACTTACGGGCCTGGGTAAACTGCTTCTCATCGATGCTGCGTTGTATGGATTCGTCGCGATCCGCCGGCTCCGCGGGACCGGCTTTGACTTTCACCTCCGCTGGAGCGATTGGAAAACTGGCCTGAGAGAACTAGCTTTCTTAACGCCATTAGTTGTTGGGCTGGGGCTGGCGCTGGGCTTTCTCCATCCCCATGCCAACGCGCCGCGCTTCTTGATGATTCCAACCTGGATCTATATCTTCATTTTCATTGCGGTTCCCGAGGAACTTTTTTTTCGCGCATGGGTGCAAAATCTGCTAGAGCGGCGGGTGGGACGGCGAGCGGCGCTCGGAATTACGGCGGTGTTGTTTGGGCTCTCACACTTCAACAAACGATCGGCGCACTTCAACTGGCGCTACGTCTTGCTGGCAAGCGTCGCCGGGATCTTCTACGGCCGGGCATGGCGCGAACAACGGCGAGTGCCGGCCTCGGCAATCACTCACGCCAGCGTGGACGCCGTCTGGTCGTTCTGGCTTTAGCAAGGGACCGGAGGCGTGGAGGGACGGGCGCCTCGCCCGTCCAGCCGGGCGGGACGCCGGCTCTCCACTACGGAGCCAGTCCTTCCGGAATCGCCGCTCCCAAAATGTGAAAGTATAGAGATAGGCAAATGGCAGTTGATTCGAAAACTCTTCCCGCGGTTCCCGCTGCCCTTCGCCGGTACTTCGTTTGGGCCCAGATCATCGTCGCGTTTCTGTTCTTGGAGTTTGCGATTTGGGCGCCGACGCCGGAGATCCGGAACCGCTGGGCCGCCATCGCGGCCATTACCATTCTGATCCTCGTCCTTACAGACGTGCTGCTTGACCGTTCGTCGCGGTCGCCGTGGTCGGGGCTCCCTCGCCTCGGCCTCGGATTGCCGAAAATGTTCGGCGCCAGCGTGGTGCTGGGGATCGGTTTGGCAACGATTGTTTGTATGGCGATTCTGGTGAGTTGGGCCGGCGGCGAAATTCCCGCCAATCCGACTTGGTTTCCGAATTTGCAGTCAGCATGGGGGTACATCATCTGGGCCATGCTTCAGGAATTCCTGCTGCAATCGTTTTTCTTCAACCGCTGTGAAGATCTGTATGGAAGCGCGGCTGCGGTTTGGATGGCGTCCACGCTTTTTGCCGCCGCCCACCTGCCCAATCCCGTCCTCACTACCGCGGCCCTCATCGGCGCCCTTTTTTTCTGCGAAATGTTCCGCCGCTACCGCAGCATCTATGTCCTCGGGATTGTCCACGCCATGCTGGGACTTACTCTTGCCATCCTCATGCCCGACAGCCTGCTGCACCACATGCGGGTGGGGATTGGGTATCTGCGGTACCGGTGAGTGCAAACCGTCGTTGGTCGTTAGTCGTTGGTCGTTCGTGATTCGCCGCAGAATATCCAGCTGCTCGCCAACGACCAGCGACTAACGACCGACGACTTTTTTCCCCGAAAAGTCACAAAACTCTACAGTTCAGAGAGGGTCGAAGCGCTATGATCCCAGTAAGATAGCACCAATGCGCGCGATCCTATGAGGGGTTCCAGTCTTCACTTTCTGGTGATCAAGGGCAGCCTGCGACCTGAGTTCGTCTTTCAGTTCCTCTTCTTGTTTCAGGTTGTCGTGTTTCACACGCATCTGTTGCGGGGGCAGGCGGTTGCGCCAGCGGCTGGAGGGCGAACCATTCACGGCGTAGTGAAGTCGGGGAATATGCCGATTCCCGGCGCTCGAGTTTCCGCGGCGAATGCGGCCACCGAGGAACAACTCAATACCTCGACGGATGTGGACGGCAGTTACTGGTTGCGGATTCCCGCCGATGGGCACTATACCGTCCGCGTGCAGATGGCGGCGTTTGCCGCGGGCGCGCAAGAGGTGGTGTTAGACGCGACCCATCAGGACGCGCAGGCGAATTTTGAACTGGTGCTGCTGTCGCGGGCACGCGCCGCCGGCGCCGATAGAGACCAGCGGCGCACCAATGCGGGAGGACGCGGCTTCCAGAATCTTTCCGTGTTTCAGAGTGAAGCGGGACAGGATGCGGGCAGTGGTTCGGCCAGTGGTTCAATGAGCGACGTAGCGCCCGCCGGCATGCCGGTTCCGGGGATTGCGCCGGGTAGTGCCACCGAATCCGTGGCCGTTTCGGGCAACACTTCCAATTCGTTCAATGCCCTGAGCGCCGACGAATTGCAGCAGCGTTTCAACGATGCCCGCCAACAGGGTGGAGGATTCGGAGGTGGGGGCGGATTTGGCGGGCCGGGCGGTGGTCGCGGAGGCGGAGGGTTCGGTGGTGGAGGCCCGATGGGTTTTGGCCGTCGGGGTTTTGACATCAATCGCCCGCACGGGTCGTTATATTACGGGGCGGGCGATTCGGCGCTGAATGCATCGCCCTTTGCGCTCACCGGCCAGCCGGAGGAAAAACCGGCGTATTTTCAGAACAGTTTCGGCGCCTCGGTAGGCGGACCGCTGAACATTCCTCATATCTACCACGGCGGGAGCAAGACTTTTTATTTCGTCAACTTCAACGGCAAGCACGGAGACAATCCTTTCGATCAGTTTTCGACGGTGCCGACGCTGCTGGAGCGGCAGGGAAACTTTTCCCAGACCACATACACTTCGGGAGCGGAAATGAGACAACCGGTGCAGATTTTCAATCCTGCGACCAACGCCCCCTTCCCCTGCAGCCCTACCTGCAACACGATTCCACAGGCTAACCTCAACTCGGCAGCGCTAGGATTATTGACCTATATTCCGTTGCCGAATTTGCCAGGCACTTATCAGAACTTCCACTACGTGACCTCCGCCACCAGCGACAGCGACGATCTGAACATACGTTTGAACCACAGCTTTGGCGCAGCGCCGGCGGGCGGACGCCGCGGCGGAGGCCGCAACGCTCCGCGCAACAGCCTGCAGATCGGCTTCCACTACCACCAATCGAGCGCGACTCTGACGAATCCGTTCCCGAGCGTAGGCGGCAGCACCACCGTCCGCAGCTTTGACATTCCGGTGTCTTACACGCGCAGCATCGGAAAGCTGACCAACATCGTTCGCGCCGACTTTAACCGCAACCGGACGCGCACACAGAATCTGTACGCTTTCAACAACAACATTGCGGGCACTCTGGGAATTATGGGAGTTTCAACGAATCCCTTCGACTGGGGACTGCCGAATCTTTCTTTCACTGACGTCGCCAGCCTTCAAGACACGACTCCTTCGCTCACGCGACCCCAGACCTACACTTTCTCAGACTATGTGATCTGGAATCATGGCAAGCACACCTGGCGCTGGGGCGGAGATTTTCGGCGCGTACAGGTGAATACGGAAACTGCCAGCAACCCGCGCGGCTCGTTCGTCTTCACCGGCACCAATACCGCGCAGTTCATTGCCGGAAACCAGGTGACCGGGACGGGATACGATTTTGCTGACTTCCTGTTGGGATATGCGCAGCAAACTTCAGTGCAGTTTGGAGGCAGCGACTACTTCCGCGGCAATTATTGGGATTTGTATGCGCAAGATGAGTGGAAGATGCGCGCGAACCTGACGCTCAATCTCGGGGTGCGCTACGAATATGTTTCGCCGCTCACAGAAGTGAACAATCGCATCGTGAATCTCGACCTGTCCCCTGGGGTGTTGGTGATGAATAAGGCGCTGACGTCGGTGGTGACGGCGATTCAACCAGGGCAAGTGGGGCCATATAGCGGCAGCCTGCCCGCGAGCCTGGTGCGGCCGGATCACAATAACTTTGCGCCGCGACTCGGATTTGCGTGGAAGCCGTTTTCCAAAACCGTGGTGCGCGGAGGATATGGGATCAACTACAACACCGGCGCCTATCAGGGCATCGCGCAGCAACTCGCCTTGCAGCCGCCGTTCGCTACTGCGGCGACCAACGTTCAGGCTGCCTTTCCGTCGCCCCCCAACCTGACGCTGCAAAGTGGATTCCCACAACCCGCTCCCGGCAACATCACCAATAGTTATGCGGTGAATCCGAATTACCGGTTGGGCTACGTGCAGATTCGCAATCTGGACATTCAACAGCAGATTCGCCCCACCCTGCTGCTGAATATCGACTACACCGGAACCAAGGGAACGGATCTCGACATTCTGGAAGCGCCCAACCGAACTCCGACCGGCGTCCGTATTGACGGGGTTGACGCCTTCACCTACGAAAACTCCGTCGCGGATTCGGGGGCCAACGCGGCATCGGTGCGGCTGCGCAAGCGCTTGTCGGGAGGATTCGCGATCGGCGGCATCTACACCTTTTCCAAGGCGCTCGATGACGCGTCTTCCATCGGCGCGGGAGCAACCTCGGTGGCGAATACTCCCGGACTGGGCGCGGGCGGTACCGGCGCCGGTGGAGGCGGCGCTTCGACGAGCGGAGGTACGGCCAATGTTGCGCAGAATCCTTTCAATCTGTCTGCGGAGCGCGGCCTCTCCAGCTTCAACCAGACTCATAAATTCACCGCGGACTATTTGTATGAACTACCCTTTGGTCACGACAAGCGCTGGCTCACGGGAGAGGCTCCGTTGCGCGCCGTTTTTGGCGGCTGGCAATGGAGCGGCGACTGGACGATCGCATCCGGGCTGCCGTTTACGCCGCGCCTGCTAAACAATGTAAATGATGTGAACGCGGGAACGAACGGCACGCTGCGGCCGAACTTGGTTCCTGGGCAATCGGTGAGCCTGGCGCATCCCTCGATTGCGGAGTGGTTCAATAAGGCTGCGTTCGTTGCGCCGCTGCCCGGCAACTACGGCAATGCGCGCCGCAACAGCATCATCGGCCCGGGCAGCAAAGTGTTTGACATGGCATTCACAAAAATCTTTCCCATGAAAGAAGCGCGGGTGCTGGAGTTCCGCGCTCAGGCCACCAACATTTTCAACAAACCGAATTACTCCTCGATTGATACGAACGTGACCTCGCCCACCTTTGGCCGGGTTACGGCGGCGGGGGCCATGCGGCAGTTCACCATGACGGCACGCTTTCGTTTCTAAGGAGAACGCTGCGGGAGACTCTATAGAACAACTGTGAGAAACTCGGGTTCGTATCGGGGTATCTCAGCGATACCGTAGTCTTTCTCAAAGACGCCGCTTTAGGGGCTGGGCGTCGATGCTCGAATAGGACCACCATGACTCTCATCCCAAACCGATTCGCCGATAGAGCTGCAGCGCTCCTGTTGGCGATTGTGCTCTTGTGCCCCACTTCCCCTTCGCAGCAATCGGACTATGTATTTCACGCGGAATCCGATCTCGTGCTGGTGAATGTGACGGTGAGGGACAAGAGCGGGAAGTTTGTGCCGGGATTGAAATCGGAAGATTTCACGATCTTCGAGGACAACAAACCGCAGAAGATTGTCTCCTTTGATGTGGAGAACGTCGATGCCGTGCCAGCGATGGATGTAGCGCAGGCGAAGCCGCTGCCGGAATCGGCGGCTGGGGAGTCAAGTCCGGCGGCTTCCGCGGCAGATGCGGCGGCCCAGTCCGCCTCCCAGTTTAAAGATCGCCGTCTGATTGTTTTGTTCTTCGATCTCTCGGCCATGGAACCGGATGAAATCGACCGCGCGGTTACCTCAGCCAAACACTATGTCGATGCACAAATGGCGCCCGCCGACTTGGTTTCAA
The DNA here is from genome assembly GCA_963797885.1 of uncultured Acidobacteriaceae bacterium. Lineage (GTDB taxonomy): Bacteria > Acidobacteriota > Terriglobia > Terriglobales > Acidobacteriaceae > Acidiflorens. Next base: position 68,467 of record CAWCRQ010000056.1, read on the forward strand.
TTGTTTCGCTCGGAAGTTCTCTGCTGGTGAATCAGGACTTCACAACGGATCACGCGCTGCTGAAAAAACAGTTGGACGGATTCAGCACGGGCAGCGGCCAGGGCTTTGAGGAAGGCACCACGGGCACGACCGAGGGGACGCCCGACACCGGACAGCCCTTTACCGCCGACGATACGGAATACAACATCTTCAATACCGACCGGCGGCTGGAGGCGTTGCGCTCGGTGGCGGAAAAGCTTTCGCACGTTCAGCAGAAGAAATCGCTGATTTATTTTTCCAGCGGCATGGACCGCACCGGCATCGAGAATCAATCGGAACTGCGCGCGGCGGTGAACGCGGCGGTGCGTTCGAACATGGCGTTTTACACCGTGGATATGCGCGGCCTGCAGGCGCTGGTGGCGGGCGGAGAGGCCCAGAACGCCAGCCTGCGCGGCGTTTCCGCGTATTCCGGACAGTCGACTCTCAATGCCTTGAATTCCAATTTCACCACGCAGGAAACCCTGGTGACCCTGGCTAGCGATACCGGCGGACGCGCTTTTCTCGACTCCAACGACTTCAGCAAGATTTTCAAGGGAGTGCAGCAGGACACCTCGACGTACTATCTGCTCGGCTATCACAGCACGAACCCCGCGCGCGACGGCCGTTACCGGCGCATCGTCGTGAAAAGCAACCTGCGCGATGTGAAGATCGACTACCGCCGCGGCTACTATGCGCCCGCCGATTACCGGCATTCCACGAAGGAGGACAAGGAGCGGCAACTGGAGGAAGAACTTGCATCTGAGTTGCCGGCCATGGATTTGCCGCTGTATCTGGGCGTTGCATACTTCCGGCTGGACGGCAACAAGTTTTTCGTTCCCATCTCGCTGGTGGTGCCGGGCTCGCAGATTCCCTTCGTTCGCAGCAGCGACCGCGACCAGGCGACGCTGGATGTGATTGGCATGGTGCTCGATAACGCACAACACCCACTGAACAGAATTCGCGACACCGTGAAACTCGCGGTGAGCACATCGGCCGAGGTGAAAAAAAAGAATGTGCAGTATGACACCGGCATGAGCCTGCTGAGCGGCAAGTACCACTTGAAGTTTGTCGTGCGCGAAAATCAGACCGGCCGCATGGGATCGTTCGAAACCGACATCGAGGTGCCGGAGCTAAAGGCCCTGCCGCTGAAGATGAGTTCAGTGGTGCTAGCCAGCCAGATTCAACCTGTAAAAGTAAGAGTAAAGACGAGTGCGGATCTGAACCCCCTCGTGCACGACGGCTCCGAGATTATCCCGAACATCACGCACGTCTTCTCCGCCACGCAGCACCTGCTTCTTTATTATGAGGTGTACGATCCCGCGCGGCCGGCGGCTGCCGAGTCCGCAAGAGGTACGGATTCCGCAAGGGGCGAATCCAACAAGCCCGGCATCCGACTCTTGTCCAACGTCGCCTTTTTCCAGGGTAAAACCAAAGCCTACGAAAGCTCGTTGGTCGAATTGACGGAATTGAATGCGCGCGAGCGAAAGGCTGCCGTCTTCCAGTTAGACGTGCCGCTGACCTCGCTCAAACCCGGTTTCTATACCTGCCAGATAAATGTGATCGATGATGCCGGCGGCCACTTCCTGTTTCCACGGCTTGCCTTGTTGATCCGGCAAGAGAGTTCGAGCCCGGCACGCTGAAGACAACTTCTTTTTTTCTGAGAAATTTCGCGACTACGAGCCCGCCGCGAATCCGCGAGTTGTGCCCCCGTGAGCCGCAGATACTTGAAGGACGGGTTTGCGGCTTTTCTGCTTCACTTTTTTTGCTTCACTTCAACGTTGCCTTGAAAAAGTCCACGGCGAGGGCAGCGGTCTTCGCGTGGATCGCGTCACGGTCTGCTCCCTCGCCATCGGTGCATAAGAGCGGCAGAGTCTTTCGGCCGGCTTCGGTGCAGGAGTCCAGAAAAACATAGCGCGCCACGTTGCCGATGATCGAGATCGCTGGCGGCATCACCGATCCAGAAGCTTTTAAGGAGTTTTGCGCGTCTTCCCGTGCGGACAACTGATTGTCCCAGCATTCGCAAACGGCGTGTACGTGAACTTGGTCACGAACATGTACGTTATCCCGGGAGTTTTCAGCCCTCCCCAGTTTTTGCAGTCGGTTCCGTAGAAGCTGATGGTCGGTTTTGCTTTCGCCGTGGGGATGTTCGTGCTGGTGGTGCTCACCTGAACCCCATCCACAAAGAAGGTGATACTGCAGGGCGTCCACACGAACTTGTATTTATGCGCCTTCGCCTCGGGCTTGGACAAAATGCACGAGGATGGGGACGGAAGAGTGTTGCGCTCGTCCATCCATACGTTGAACTGGACCCAGTTGCTCCGCTTTGCCAAGCCCTCGATCTCCACGGCGTCAATCTCCGTGATGCTCGTGGGGTCACTCATCGTGAAGCCCGCGCTCACCTGCCCACTGACAGAGGTGCCATCGCCGCCCAAGGTGGGGCTCGTGCTGCCTGCACGCATGACGTACTCGTAGGTACCGTACCCGAAACACTTCTTATTCTGGATTTCCGCGCCAGTGCTAATCCCGCCCGCCTTCTGGTCGAGTTCCAGTCTGAGATAGCGCTGCTCCATATTGATCTTCGACGGGCTGAAGGTCACAGTTCTTCCCACAGGGTTTCCTGCGCCCATACAGTTGGGCGCGTTGCAGTTGATGCGAATCCAGTCGGGATTCAGCGTGCCCGTGTCGAATGAATCCGTGTAGACCGTGCTCTGAGTCGAAGGCACGCTCGACGTGACGTTCTGGTCGCAAGCTGAGCCGTGGCCGCCGACTGGGCGAGCGCCGTCTGCCTGTCCGCCTCGCTCTGGGCGTGGCTCGCTTGGGCGATCTGTGTCTCCACTTGTTTGTCGAGCTTCTGCCTGAATGTGGTCAACTGCAGATGGTGCGGCAGGATACCAGACTGCGGCCAGCAAGGCGTGGGTCTTCGCTCCACGCCAGTTGTACGATTTGTTTGGCGGCGTGAACTTCCGAAACGAGCCTCCAACCTTAAATTCCGATGAAGACCTTGCCTCCATTTTCGCTGCCTGAAGAAAAGAACCGGGATAGGCAGACGGCAAAAGGCATGCAAACAGAGCAACGATGCGCCAGCTTCCATCCAACATGGGTAGCACCCCGTCGGATGATTTTACTCTGCATTTGATCATTGATCGTCGATCATTGATCGCTAATTATTGATCGCGGATCATTCATCGTCGACTATGGGTTATCGACGGCGACGTTGCGAACCCTTGCGTCGCGACGCCCGCACATAACTGATTTTTCTTGAGAATTTCGAGACTACGAGCCCGCCGCGAATCCGCCAAGGTGTGCCAGCGTGAGCCGCAGATACTTGTAGGGATTTACCGGAACGTCGTTGATGCGCACTTCATAGTGAAGGTGCGGCCCGGTAGTGCGACCGCTTGTACCCACGTAACCGATGGTGTCGCCGCGGTGAACGTATTGTCCGGCGGTGACGGCGAAGCTGGAAAGGTGGCCGTAGCGGGTGCTGATGCCGTGCCCGTGGTCGACCATGATGGCGCGTCCGTAGCCGCCCAGGAAGTCGGCGAAAGTAACGGAGCCGTCCGCGGGAGCAATCACAGCCGAGCCCACATTGGCGGAGATATCGACACCGGAGTGGAAGGCGCCTTCTCCGTTAAACGGATCGATACGCTCGCCGAAGGACGCGGTGACCTGGCCCTCGACTGGCCAGAGGTTCGGAGCCGAATTGGCGCGAATCCAGTCGGCCGTGGTGGAGTTTTTGGTCAGGCCAAGTGAGATGCCAACGCTGGCAGCGCCGCTCAGCGCAGTGTGCTTTAGCGCGTAAAGCTGGTCGAGCGACGAGTGCACCTGCGCTTCTTGAATCTGCTCGGTCGAGGCAGCCACCATCGCCGGATCGGACTTGAGGCCGTACAGCGCGGAAACCTCGCTCGCCAGCGAACCCAGAGAAGCCACCTGAATGTCACGTTCCTTGGCGACCTGTTCCAGACGCGAATAGCGATCCTTGAGCTGGGCCTGTTCGGTACGGAGCTGGTTAAAGTGGGCAACTTTCTGCAGCATCCGGGTATAAGAACTGGCGATTCCCGTAAGGCAGAGCGCGCCGATCGCCAACCCCGCCGCAAGAACATACAGATAATGGACGGGAATGGAGATCTTGCGAAGCTGTCCGGCTTCGTCGCGGGCTACGAAAAATATGTAGAAACGTTTACGCAATATGGCTTCCGGATAATAAATTTTGTTTCGGAATCCTGCCGGAGCGGAACTGTCATGCTCGGGCTCGGAATCCTGATTCCACCAGCCGCGTCAGGAGCAGGCTGGCTCTTGCCAAACCAAGGAACCAGGCAAGCCGAAATCCAATTCGCTGCAACTGATTCATGTTGCAGTAGTTGGCTCGGCAAAGTATATGTGAACGGCGAATTACACGGTAACAAACCTGATTCCCCCTGTCAACCTCACTATGCCCTTTTGGAAGGTTACCAAGGCAGCGGTAATTGGCGTGCCCATCCGGGCAGATTACCGCCGTAAGGGGATCCGGCGCCCGTTATCCTTCGGCCAGCGCAGGCACGCGGGTCCTTGGGAGCCGGGGTATAGTGATGGGCATGCCGCTTAGCGAAAAGAAACTGATTAACCAAATCCGCCGAATGGCCCGCGCCCGTCGAAGCCAGTCAGTGCGAACCGGCATCGGCGATGACTGCGCCGTCCTGCGCGTTCCTCCGGGAAACGACCTGCTGGTCACGACCGACTTCACCATCGAAAAGGTGCATTTCCGCCGGGATTGGCACCGTCCCGAGCTGGTGGGGCAGCGCTGCCTAACGCGCGGACTGAGCGATATAGCGGCGATGGGCGGCAAGCCGCAAGCGGCATTTTTGTCGCTGGCCGTCCCGAGCGACCTCCCGCAGAAGTGGGTGGACCGCTTCCTCAAGGGACTGCTGGACCTGGCGGAAGAATTCAAGCTTCCGCTGGCCGGTGGCGACACGGCGCAGTCGGCAGGCGGGGGCGGGATTCAAGCCGACATTGTGGTGGTGGGCTCGGTGCCCAAGGGAAAAGCGGTGCTGCGGTCGGGGGCGAAGCCGGGCGAGCGGATTTATGTGACCGGGGAACTGGGCGGCTCCGCGGCGGCGCTGGCGCGGCTGGCGGAATCGAAGCGTGTGGGCGCGGAGTATTTGCGCGACTTTTACAGGCACTATCGTCCCCGAGCGCGGGTTGCCGTGGGCCAGAGGCTGCGCCAGCGCGGAGTGGCTTCGGCCATGATCGATTTGAGTGACGGGCTTTCCACCGATCTCGAACACATCTGCCAGGAAAGCCACGTGGGCGCCGAGATCGAGGCGGAGGCGATTCCGCGAGCGCAGGTTGGGGTGGGGAAAAAACGGGTCGCGCTCGAGTTCGCCTTGCACGGCGGCGACGACTACGAACTGCTCTTTACCTCAGCCGCAACCATCCCCCCGCAGGTGGCGGGAGTTCGAGTGACGCGGATCGGCCGGACCACGCGATCCGCAGGGATGCGCCTGATCGGGGAGGATGGGAAGCAGCAGCCGCTCCAGGCCGGAGGATGGGAGCACTTCAAAAGCAATTTGTGATTTGGTATTTGGTTTCGTATCAGGGCATCGCTTTAGCGATGCCAGATTCCTCGAAATCAGATGCCCCTTCAGGGGCTGCCCATCCGACATCCAACCAACTGGTGTAGAGCCGGGCGTCCCCGCCCGACCGCTGAGCCGCAGGACGGGCGAGACGCCCGTCGCTCCACGTATGGCCTGCAGGTGACTTTCGTTACCTGCCCGTGGTGACGGCGAGGGGCTAGAGTAGGCCCATGCGAAAACTATCTTTACTCCTGGCGTTCAGCGTCGCGATCTTGCTTCCAGCTTTCGGGCAGGAGCAGTCGGCCCCTTTCAAGATCGACAACGATTTCGTGAAACAGCAGTTTGGCAACCAGTTCACTCTGGTGCCCGAGGTTGGGGCCGCGTTCGGCGATCTGGACGGCGACGGCGTGGAAGACGTGGCCATTGCCGCCCGCTGCAAGAATCCGATGATGGATCAAGCCGAGCACAATTACACGGTGATCGATCCGCTGAATGCTTTTTTTGGCTATGGCGACCCCAAGATGACGACCACGTTCAGCGAGGGCGTTCCGGAGCGCCGGGGTCTGGTGGTGCTCATCATTCATGGCGCGGGGAAGGATGCCTGGCGCTCGGCAACTCCGAAAGCGAAGTTCGTGATTGTGAATTTACCGTATCGGACGATCTCCATTAGAAAAATGAAGACGCGAAAGAAAATGGTCGAAGCGCTATACATTGAAGAAGCGGGCGAAACTGGCGATACCTCCGCCCTGTTCTTCGACGGCAAGAAGTTCCGTTACGTGCCCATGGGCGGAGATATGGAGTAGGCGCAAGACTCCAGCGTCCCGAACTGGAAACCCTGTTCGTCTTTCGCTACTTCTTTCACCAACCTCAAAACAAAAGGCCGCTCTTTTCGAGCGACCCTTTTGTATTTCTTAAGCGAAGAGCGTCTTAAGCGAAGAGCTAATAGCGAATAGCGAACCGCCAACCGCCCGACCCTAGTCTCCCGCCACCGGCTCGCCGATTTCTTCACTCTCTCTCGCGCCGCCGTTCCCATTTGCCGGAGCCATCGCCGAAGCAATCGCGCCCAGCGGAATGAATCCCACTTCATTCGACGTGGCCGGCTTCTCTTTCAGCACAACTTCCCGATAGAGCTGCGCCATGCGTGCGTCATAGGCCGGATCATTCTTGATCTTGTTGTTCTCGGCCTTCTTGTCGCGCGCGCGCGCTTTTTCTTCGCGCGCCGTCTTCGCAATGCCCAGCTTGTCCAGATCGCGCTGCACTTCGTGAGTGACGATCTCTTCCCGCAAATAGAGCGCGTGCTTCTCGTCTTCCATCTTTACTTTCTTGCCGCCCGCGAAGATCTCGTGACGCCCGTGCTCTTCGTACCACTTGGTGAGCGTAGACGTCATGTGCATCTTCTCGATGATGTTGCGCCAGCCCACGCCCGTGTTGTAAGCGCAAAAGCTGATCTCGCCTTCCTGCGTGGCATAAGGAATGATGCACTGCTCGGTGCGCCGGAAGTCGTAGTTGAACAGATCCTGGAACCACATCCCGGCGATGAACAGGAAATTCCACCGGTCCTGACGCCGCTTCATTACGTCGTCAATCGTCCGATCCGGGCCGACCTTGCCGTAGTTCCTGCCCGTAGCGTTGAAGTTCTTGTCGAACTTCTTGAGGAGGTCGATCATCTTGAAGTGGGTAGGCGATTGGAACGAATCGTAGTTTTTCATCAAACAAAGCGCCATGCCAAACGCCGTCCAGAATTTGCTGCGAGCCGCATCGTTGACCTTGGCAATATCCTTAGCCAGTTGATCGCCCTTCAAGAAGGCCGTCACCGGCACCGCCTCCTTGGTTTCCTTATCGATCATCATCGCCATGCCTGTGCCGCAATTGGGATGACATCCGCAAGAAAGCTGGCCCCAATCGTTGTTCTGATCTTGCGCGTGCATTACGTCAGCCCAATCGGAAAAGGTGCTCATGAAACTGATTGGGAACCAGTCCCGCGCGGGAACGCCGAAGCCGGTTTGATTTTTTACGTCGTGGGCCAGGTGCGCGAGCGTGTAACGCTGCGCTTGGCGGCGTTCGTCGGTGATGGCTTCGTCTCGGCCAGTGAACGACACCGGTTGGAAGCTGAGGAAGCCGATCTTCTTGGGATTGTCCAGGGCGAACTGGATGATGCGTCCTACCTGCTCGTTGTTGATGCCGTTGATAAGGGTGATGACGGGAACGATTTCGCAGCCCGCACGATGCAGGTTGTCGATCGCTTTCAGTTTTACGTCGAACAGGTTGCCGACGGCGCGATGACTGTTGGCTGCGTTGCCGATTCCGTCGAACTGCAGGTAGGCGTAACGCACGCCGGCTTCAACCGCCTGTTCGCAGAATTCATAACTCTTGGCGAATTCAATTCCGTTGGTGGCCGCTTGCACGCTGTTGTATCCAACTTTGCGCGCGTAACGAACCGCGTCGAGGAAGTACGGCGAGAGCGTAGGCTCGCCACCGGAGAACTGCACCGACATCTGCCGTTTCGGCTTTACCGTGATGGCGTTGTCGAGCACCGTCTTGATTTCTTCCCAGGTGAGTTCGTGGACGAAGCCCACCTGGTTCGCGTCCATGAAGCAGGGATCGCACATCATGTTGCAGCGATTGGTGAGATCGACGGTGAGCACCGCGCCGCGTCCGTATTTCACGGTCGAAGAGCCATGATGGTGCAGATGTTCGTCGCTATGCGCGCGGATGTCGCGGCCGGGGAAAACTTCTTCGAGGTGGCGCGTGAATTCCGTGTCAATCGACATCAAGTCTTCGAAGTGCCCGTGCTTGGCGCAGTCTTTGACCATCCAAATTTTGCCGTCGCGTTCGACGATCTGGGCCTTGACCTCGCCCACTTTTTCGTTCATCAACACATCGACCGGCAGATGGCCGTCGAGAATCTGTTGACGGATTTCCGGCACGCACCTCGGACAAAGCGAATCGGTCGTGCGCGGCCAGCCCAGCGGCGGCTTTGATTTTTCCCAGGATTTGAGCAGGGGCTTGTCGGACCACTTCGGGGTCGGCGACGTGTTCGGAGCCACGCGGTTGAGGCGTTCAAAAACTGCCCATGCGCCGGTGGCGGCAATGGTCACGGCCTTCTCGACATATTTAATCGGCTTGTGCATTCTGCTCTCGCTTTCCTCAACTCGGGAGTTAGAACTGTCCCCATAGTTCCTCGTACGTCCCTCGTACGTTCCGCGTGTACGTTCCGCCTACGGGAACCAGGTAAATAGACTTGTCCACGAAGAAACCTGGAAGTTTCAATGCGTGGAGTTGGTCACCTTGATGCTATTGAATCCGTGCCATTTAGGCACGCAGAAGGCAATGAAGGGGGGAAAATCGGGGTTAAGCGGGGAATTGGGGGATTTTATGGGGGTAAGTCATTGAAAAGGCAGGGACGTGCCGCAGCCTCCTGAGTGTGGCTCAGTCTCGTGAGCAAGCAATCGACGCGCTAATCTTGACCACGCCCCAAGCCGCCCGCCGCGAGGACATAGGTAGTCTGCTTATCGAGCTTGATATTGAAACGCTTGGAAGTTAAGGTGACGGCTCCGTCACTATTGCGCGTGGACTCTATATTTTTCATCAAGACGTGGTGTTTGGAATTGTCTGACGCCGGCGCGGCGCCCGTGTCAGAGCCTGACAATGGCGGTGAAGTCGGTTTCCTCTGGCCGGGGTCGGTCGCACTGCCACTCCCAGGTGCCCGACGCCGGGGGAAGTCGCTGCCATAGCCGCGAATGTTAGGGGTGTCCGGTAGGCCAGGCGACAGATCCCCCGGCATCATCTGGCGGTATTGATCCGTCGGAGTCGCCACGGGGTAATACCAAGCCGTCAAGTAAACCCTGATGGGCGCTGATCCATTTGTCCACTGCGCGGAGTCCATGCGAATGGCAAGGCGGGATGGGTTCGTTGCAGACTTCGCCACGGACTCGGTAACTTCTCCTGACAAGATGGCGTCCTGCGGAACCACTACGCCACCGACCATGGTGCCGACTGCAAGTTTGGCCTGGACCTTGGTTCCAACGGGGGTTTTGCCGGCAGCCACGGTTTGCCGCATGTTCACAGGAAACTCGAGCCCTGCCGGGAAACTGTGCGCCGCAGGCATGGTTTGACTGAGCAACTCTTGACTGAGCAACACGGCCGAGACCAGAACGACAGGGAACGCCGCGCGTCCCACGGCGATCGTCTTGCTGAACGTTTTGCTGAACATCTGTGCGCCCCTCTGCCGTTTGACGGACCGGCCACCCCTTTAGAGCGCGGAAAAACATCCCTCAGGGAACTACTAGACTTATGTCATTCTACTCTTTGCGGCACGCTTCGAAAGCCGCACCGTCAAAGAAAGTCGAAACTTGAATTTTTCCGCGGCCTGAAATGCCGTGCCCCTCCAGGCCGGAGCGGTTTTCCTCACCTGTCAACGTCAATCAGCTGATATCCACAGCTTTTCCGTATCGTAAACGCCCTGCTCTATTCCCCTCAGCCCCTTCCGCCCTCATAATCACTACGGGACTAGTGTGCGCCCCCAATGACATCGCCTTCGACTTCTTCCGACAACTTCAAAGAGACCCTCAAGCAGCAGGCGGATATCGTCCGCATCGTCGGCGATTACGTCAAGCTAAAGAAGGCTGGGGCGCAGAACTTCTCCGGGCTGTGTCCGTTTCATGCCGAGAAGACGCCTTCGTTCTCAGTGCATGCCACGCGCCAGTTTTTTCACTGCTTTGGCTGCGGAGAGTCGGGAGACGTCTTCACCTTCATCCAAAAGGTCGAGAACATCACCTTCCCGGAAGCCATTCGCCTGATTGCACAGAAGCTCGGCGTGCCTATTCCGAAGATCAGCTTTTCCAGTCCGGCGGAGGCGCGCGACGCTCAGGTTCGCATGGCGCTCGTCGATGTGCATGTGCGCGCCGGCGCGTTTTTCCAGGAATGTCTGCGGCGTCCCGAAGGCGCGAATGCCCGCGAGTACCTTAAAGGCCGCGGACTCGATGACGAGACCATCGCTCGCTTTCACATCGGCTACGCGCCCGATTCAGGATTCCTGCTGCGAGACGCCTTGCGCCGCGAATTCGATGAGGAGTTGTTGCGCGAGAGTGGACTGTTTTCGTGGAAAGAAAGCTCTGAAACCAGCTCTCAGCTCTCAGCCCTCAGCTCTCAGCAAAAGCAGGTTCCTCGCTCCGCTCAGGATGACAATGCAGTGGAGATGTCCTACGCGAACGGCGAACAGCGAATGGCGAATGGCGCTGGCGTCGAGCCAAAAGCTAAGAGCCAAGAGCCAAAAGCCGCTCCCGCCATCTACTCCAAATTCCGCAACCGCGTAATGTTCCCGATCTGTAACGACCAGGGCAAAGTAATTGCCTTCACCGGACGCACGCTTTCCACCGATGAGAAGGCAGGCCCGAAATATCTAAATTCTCCCGAGACGCCGATCTACTCGAAGTCGCGGGTTCTGTTCAACCTGTACAACGCGAAAGAGGCGATTCGCAAGCTCGAGTACTCCATCCTGGTCGAAGGGCAGATGGATTGCATCTCTGTGTACGCCGCCGGCTTCCACAATGTGATTGCGAGTTCGGGCACGGCGTTCACCGAGCTGCAGGCGAAATTGCTCGGCCGATTCTCAAAGAATGTGGTGGTCAACTTCGATCCCGACACTGCCGGAGCGCGCGCCACCGAGCGCACGCTCGGCTTGCTGGTCGAAGAAGAATTCAACATCAGGGTGCTCACGCTCGAGACTGGATTCGATCCCGATCTCTTCATCCGCCGCAAAGGCAAGGACGCCTACGGCGCGGCGCTCAAGCACTCGCAGAAGTATTTTGACTATCTGATCGATCGGGCGCGCGCGCAGTTTCCGGGGCGGAACTCGGAGAGCAAGGTCAAGGCCGTCAACCATCTTCTTCCGCACATTCAGCGCGTGCCCAGCCGCATCGCGCGCGATGAACTGGCGCTCGAGATTTCGCAGAAGCTGGGAATCGATTCCGCGGTGCTGCGCCAGGAATTGAAGCATGCCGCTACCACCCGCTCGGCGACCCAGGTCAAGGCCTCCGCTGAAGCGCAGATCACCGATTCTGAGCGCATTCTGATCCGGGCGCTGGCTTCGGCGACCGAGATACAGGCTGGCGGAGCGCGGAGTTCGGCTCGCGACGGAGCGGACGAGGAATTCGATCCGGCCCGGCAGGCGCAATATGCCTTGCAATCGGAACATCTGTATGAGGGACTGGCTTCGCAGTCGTTGATGGAGGCGCTGCTGGAGTCTGGGGCCGAGACGGCGGACGTTCTGGCGCTGCCCAAGACGGAAGAAGACCGGCGGCTGTTGGCCTCGATCCTGATGCACGAGGGGGAAGACCTGACGCCCGAAATCGTGGAAGGCGCGGTACGGGGTCTGCGAAGGAGCTATCTGGAGCGACGGCTGGAAGAAGTGCAGCTCGCGACGCAGCGCGCGACGGGCTTAACGGCGGAGACACAGGCGCTTTTGCGGGAAAAGGATCGTCTGAAGCGGGCTTTGATGGACCCTGGCCTGGGAGAGAAGGCCAGCTAGGCTTCCTCACGGACGGTGAATACGTGGCAAATAAGGTTCGTATCTGGGCATGCCTTCAGGCATGCCATTACGCGCCCCGTTATGACCACGAGCGTCGCCTTCAGGCGGCGAGTCCAGAGAGAACGGACTTTCGACGCCTTCCTATAGTTTGGAACGAAATCGGCGCGAGCGCCATCTAAAGAATTAGCTGGAAAAGAGATACGGGCGGCGGAGGGCAATCGGCAAGCTGGCACAAACATCACCTTGCGCCGGCAGGAATACCGGTCGGCGTGCTATACTCTTAAAGTTTGTGCGCTTCGCGCACAACTCCGTCACGACTCCCACCGCTGAACGATTTGCCGTCCGCGAACCCGGGGTCCCCAGCAAGCCCGGTTTTGGCTTGATGGGGTGGGAACCAACGGACGCCTTGAGGATAATCTAGCTTGGCACTTGATGACAAGTACGACGACATAAAAAAGCTGATCGACGCAGGCAAAGAGAAGGGATATCTGACCTATGATCAGGTCAACGACCTTATCCCGCACGATGTGCACTCTCCTGAGGACCTGGAAGATCTGCTAACCACGATCGGGACGCAAGGAATCGATGTACTCGAAAGCTCGAAAGGGCCGACGACCGATCTGGAAAAAAAATTCGAAGAAGTAGATGAGAGCTCCGAGGACGTCGAACTCGACCTAACCCCCGGAGCCCTGGAAAAAACCAACGACCCCGTCCGCATGTACCTCCGCGAGATGGGAACTGTTCCCCTGCTCACGCGCGAAGGCGAAGTTGAAATCGCTAAAAGGATCGAGCGTGGGCAAAACCGCGTCCTGAAGGCGCTGTCGCGCTCGCCGATTGTGATTCGTGAACTCCTCGCTTTAGGCGAGGACCTCGAGAAGGGCGTCCGCTCCATCAAAGAGCTGGTCACCTTCGACGAAGAGGAAATCACGGAAGAGATCGTCGACAACCGCCTGAAAGAATTTCTCGCCAAGATCAACACCCTCGACAAGCTTTACAAGAAGGTGGCGCCGCTCCAGGAAAAGCTGCTGGCCGCCAACCTCAAGAAGCGTCCGCGCGACCATCGCCGTTACCGCGTCAATCTGTCCCGCGCCATCGTGCGCGTGTCGACCGCGGTGCGGCGGTTGGGCTTCACCAACAACGAACGCAAACGGCTCATCGACCGCGTCAACCGCACCGTCAACGGCATGCGCTCGCTCGACCGTCAGATCCAGAACCTGGAGAAGCGGGCCGAGGCGACGCGCAGCGAAGAACAGCGCAAGGAATACAAGAAGCAGTCGCGCGCAGTCCGCGGAGAGCTCGAAAAGCTCGAAGTGGAAGCGGGCCTGTTGTTCCAGGAGCTCAAGCGCACGCAGCGCGAGATCATCCAGGGCGACATGGATGCCGAGCACGCCAAGCGCGAGCTCATCGAAGCCAACTTGCGTCTGGTGGTCTCGATTGCGAAGAAGTACACCAATCGCGGCTTGCAATTCCTCGACCTGATTCAGGAAGGCAACATCGGCCTGATGAAAGCCGTGGACAAGTTCGAATACCGCCGCGGCTATAAGTTCTCCACCTATGCCACGTGGTGGATTAGGCAGGCGATTACTCGGGCCATTGCGGATCAGGCCCGTACGATTCGCATCCCGGTGCACATGATCGAAACCATCAACAAGCTGATCCGCACGTCAAGGCAGTTGGTGCAGGAACTGGGGCGCGAACCGACGTCGGAAGAAATCGCCAAGCGGATGGACATTCCGGTGGCAAAAGTCCGCAAAGTCCTGAAGATTGCGCAGGAGCCAATCTCCCTCGAAACGCCAATCGGCGAAGAGGAAGATTCGCACCTCGGCGATTTCATCGAGGACCGCGCGGTAGTTTCGCCGGCCGAGGCCGTGATCAACGTCAACCTGAAAGACCAGACTTCGCAAGTGCTGCGTACGCTGACACCGCGCGAGGAAAAGGTCATCAAGATGCGCTTCGGCCTCGAAGACGGCAGCGAACACACGCTCGAAGAAGTAGGCCAGTCCTTCGCAGTAACCCGAGAACGCATCCGCCAAATCGAAGCCAAAGCCCTAAGAAAACTACGCCATCCATCGCGCTCGAGAAAGCTAAGAGCATTCATGGACGGAGTAAGGGACTAGAGGCTAGTGTGGGGACGGGCGACTCGCCCGTCCAGCGGAGCGAAGCTCCGCAGAATCTCAAGGGCGCGAGCAATCGCGCCCTTTTTCTTGAGGTTATTGCAGGTTTTATGCCATCGTGCTTGACTCCATTAGCAATTCAACTGTACAGTTCAAGTGATTGAACTTGAGAGTTTATCATGCTGAGAACCGACAAGAATGACAGTATCGTGGTCTCCGCTCTGCACATCCGCGCCAATTTCGGGAAGTTGTTGCGCCAGGTGGCGGATGAACGGCGGTCGCTTGTGATCGAAAAGCGCGGCACACCCAAGGCGGTGCTGCTGAGCATCCGTGACTATGTGCGACTTGCTGCCCCCGAGCCAGACGTGCTCAGGTTGATCGGAGACGAGTCCCAGCGAAGGGGTACAAACGGGCTCAGCTCGCGTCAGATTGACCAGGTCATTCACGCCACCCGCAAGAAAGCCCGGGAGCAAGAAAAACCGAAGAGTCGTTGACCGATACGGCGATGATCCCGCTCCGGCTCGTCATTGACACTAACATCCTCGTGTCGGCAGCTCTGAAGCCGGACGGATTGCAGCGCACCGTGCTCGTGCTCGCGATGACCAAGCCGGCCAGACTGTACATCACTAAAGCCATTCTTGCGGAATACCGGGAAGTCCTCGCGCGCCCAGAATTCAAAATCCGTAGAGGTCTTCGGCAGCAGCTTCTCCAGCTCATAAAGAACCGCGCGCAACTCGTCAACCCTTTGCGTGCGCTCCAGATTGCGAAGGATCCCGATGACAACAAGTTCCTGGAATGCGCGGACGTGGCCCGTGTTGACTACCTGATAACCGGCAACCAGCGGCATTTTCCAAAGTTCTGGAAGAAGACCAAGGTAATCACGTCACGCGAATTCATAAGCATCGTGGCCCCGCACTTTACTCTGTAAGGCAGCCTCACCCACGCCGAAATGGGTTCCGAATCCGGACGCTGCCATACAACCGCCCATGTTCGAAGTCCTCGGAGACGATCTCCTCCAAACCGTAGTGTTCGGCGTAGGCCCACAGATGAGCGTCGAACCATGAAAGCTGGTAAGCGGCGGCGCCCTGCAACGCCGTGCGCACCAAGGCCGCGTTCGGAAAGAGCACCTGAAATTGGGCCATCAACTCCTCCGTCTCCCGGCGAGCATCGTCTGCCGCAAGCAGAGGCTTGGAAGACGACCCTGCGCGAACGCGCGTCACCACCGCAACAAACTCCAGCAGGGCTTGATGCGGAATGCGAACCGCGCCCTCCACCAGCCCTCTGCGCAAAAGGTCGCGCGCCGCGGCCTGCTTCTCGGGAAAGCGCGCATCGAAACGGTAGACCAGAATGTTCGTGTCAACGAGATAGGCCACGCTGGTAGAGCTCCTCACGCGTCCAACCCCGGCCCCTTGGAGAACCGCCTTGAAGATTACGAGAACTGGAAGCCGGCCGCTTCTTGCCGGATACCGCCTGCCGCTTGCGCTGTCGGGCCGTTGCCTGATCGAAAAGCTGAAGCCGCTCCTTGACGGTTGCGGGCTCGGCCGCTTCCGCCGCGTCCCGCTTGACCACACGAATCGCCTCGCCCGCAGGCAGCCAATCTAGATCGTCTCCCGGACGAATTCTGTACTGGTCGGCAATTGCCTTCGGAAGCGTAAGTTGCAGCTTGCTCGTGACTTTAGCCATGATTAAGAAGTATAGCAAGGATTGCGTCCTTGTTCAATCCTTGGTGAAGTCACAACGGCTGCTCCCTGTTAGAATCGACCTATCTTCATGGAAGCCGCTCGCATCCGCAATTTTGCGATCATTGCGCATATTGATCACGGAAAATCCACGCTCGCCGACCGCCTGCTGGAGCTGACCGGGTCCCTCGCCATGCGCGAAATGCAGGAGCAGGTTCTAGATTCAATGGACCTGGAGCGCGAGCGCGGCATTACCATCAAGGCTCATGCCGTCCGCATGTTATACCCGGCGCGGGACGGACAGATTTACCAGCTCAACCTGATCGATACGCCGGGCCACGTGGATTTTTCCTACGAGGTCTCGCGCTCCCTAGCCGCCTGCGAAGGCGCGCTGCTGGTGGTGGATGCGTCGCAGGGAGTGGAAGCGCAGACGCTGGCCAACTCCTACCTGGCGATCAATCACGGCCTCGAAATTATTCCGGTGATCAACAAGATCGACTTGCAGAGCGCCGATGTTGAGCGCACCAAGGAGATGATCGAGAGCGCGGTCGGCCTCGATGCATCCGATGCGTTGCTGATCAGCGCGAAAACCGGCCAGGGCGTGCCCGATGTTCTCGAGGCGATCGTGAAGCGTGTTCCGCCGCCGAAGGGCGCGCCGGAACGGCACCTACAAGCATTGTTGTTCGATTCGTGGTTCGATCCCTATCGCGGAGTGGTGGTGCTGACGCGTGTTTTCGAGGGCAGGTTGCGCAAAGGGCAGAATATTCGGCTGTGGTCGAACGGGCACGTTTTTCAGGTGGAAACGCTGGGCGTGCTCACGCCCAAACCGGTGGAGGTCGACGAGTTGGTGGCGGGCGAAGTTGGATTCCTGATGGCGAATATCAAGAACGTCGC
Organism: uncultured Acidobacteriaceae bacterium; assembly: GCA_963797885.1. Taxonomy (GTDB): domain Bacteria; phylum Acidobacteriota; class Terriglobia; order Terriglobales; family Acidobacteriaceae; genus Acidiflorens. Next base: position 85,250 of record CAWCRQ010000056.1, read on the forward strand.
GGATACGAAGATCGGCGACACCATCACCGACGATGACCGGCCGTCGCTCCAGGCCTTGCCCGGGTTTGAAGAAATCAAGCCCATGGTTTTCGCCGGCCTGTACACAGTGGACGCGCACGAACACACCGCCCTGCGCGAGGCGCTGGAAAAATTGAAGTTGAACGATTCGTCATTTTTCTTCGAGCCGGAAAGTTCGGTGGCGCTCGGATTCGGCTTCCGCTGCGGCTTTTTGGGGCTCCTCCACATGGAGATCATCCAGGAGCGTCTGGAGCGCGAATACAATCTCGACCTGATCACGACCGCGCCGGGGGTGCGCTACCAGATCACCAAGACTGACGGAGAGGTGATCGAAGTGGACAACCCTTCGCGCTGGCCCGACGTAAGCGAGATCGCCAAGGTGGAAGAGCCGGTGATTCTAGCCGTGATTTTGACCAACGAGGAATATGTCGGCGGCATTCTGAAGCTGGTCGAGGAAAAGCGCGGCAAGCAGAAGAGTTTTGAATATGTCAGCTCATCGCGCGTGATGCTGCAGTACGAGCTGCCGCTGAATGAAATCGTGCTCGATTTTTATGACCGCCTGAAGTCGGTGTCGCGAGGATACGCCTCGCTTGACTATCATCTATCGGGCAACTGGGTGTCGCCGATGGCCAAGCTCGACATCATGGTAGCGGGCGAGCCCGTCGACGCGCTGTCGACCATAATCCATCGCGACTTTGCTTATGATCGCGGGCGGGCGCTGGCGGCGAAAATGAAAGAGCTGATCCCGCGGCAAATGTTTGAGGTGGCGATCCAGGCGGCGATTGGAGCGAAGATCATCGCCCGCGAAACCGTGCCGGCGATCCGCAAAAACGTGATCGCCAAGTGCTACGGTGGCGACATTAGCCGCAAACGCAAGCTGCTCGAAAAGCAAAAAGAAGGAAAGAAGCGGATGAAGCGCATCGGCCGCGTGGATATTCCGCAGGAAGCGTTCCTAGCGCTGCTGAAGGTGGGCGAGGAAAGCGGCTAACTCACCTTCCAGAAGGAGGTTGCATGTCAAAAATCGGAGCGATAGTCATGCTAGTCGCGTGTTGCGCTGCCGTTGCGTCCGCTCAAAATGGCGCTGGCGCTTCGTCAGAGGCCCCTCAAAACCAAGCTCAGCCTGCCCGTCCGCAGGCAATTCGCGTTTCCACCGGAGTGATGCTTGGCCTGGTCGAACACAAAACGATGCCGGTATACCCCTACGAAGCGATGAAGAAGGGAATTCAAGGCGACGTAATTTTCAAGATCGAAGTCGATGAAACCGGTAAGATCACAGCCAGCGAGCCGGTCGGAGGCGACCCTATGCTTATAGCTGCCAGTAAGAACGCGCTGCGAACCTTCCGCTTTCGCCCGTACATGCTCAACGGAACTCCAACCAGAGTCGAGAGCCAACTGGGATTCCACTTCTCAGTAGAGAAAACGGCTGACGGCGTGAGTGGACATGTGGAGTGCATGGCGTCGATTCCTAATCGACCGTAGAACTTCGGTCAGTCGAGGGAAAGCCGTCGATCTCGACAACGGAAGCTAGCTATCGCTTTGAGCCGGCATTGATTTTTTCGAATCGTAGAGGGGCTGTTTCGAGTCGCATATAGGAAGGAGAAAAACCAATATGCCCGAAAAAGCTTCAAGAACCGCTCTGCTAGATGAAACCCAGTCAGTCTCCCAGAAAACCTATCCGGCAAAAGTCTATTCAGCCCGAAGCGCAACCTCGGCGCTCGCGCCAGGTTCCATCCAGCGCCGCACTCCGCGGCCGCAGGATATACAAATCGAGATTCTCTACTGCGGGGTTTGTCATTCGGATTTGCACCAGGTCCGCAACGAATGGGTAAGCGTTATGCCCACCGTCTATCCCTGCGTTCCGGGCCACGAAATCGTCGGCCGGGTGGTGAAGGCGGGCAGCGCCGTCAAGAAGTTCAAAGAGGGCGACATTGCCGCGGTGGGCTGCCTGGTGGATTCGGACCGCGTCTGCCCAAGTTGCCGCGCCGGAGAAGAGCAGTATTGCGACGGTCCCGCGACCTTCACCTACAACTCGGAAGATAAGCATATTGGCGGCGTCACCTATGGCGGCTACTCCGAGAGCATTGTGGTGGACGAGGCATTTGCTCTACAGGTATCGAAGCAGCTCAATCTTGCCGCTGCCGCTCCTCTGCTCTGCGCGGGGATCACGACCTACTCGCCGCTGCGTCACTGGAAGGTGAAGAAAGGCCAGAAAGTGGGCATCGTGGGCCTGGGCGGTCTGGGCCACATGGGGCTGAAATTCGCCCATGCCTTCGGCGCCAACGTAGTGTTGTTTACGACTTCTCCCAACAAAACGGAAGACGCGTTGCGGCTCGGTGCCGACGAAGTGGTGATTTCGAAGAATGAAGCTGAGATGCAGAAGCATCTAGGGAGCTTCGATTTCATCCTGGACACAGTATCTGCCGTGCACGACTTGAACGCCTACATCGCGCTGCTGAAGCGAGACGGGACGCTCACGCTCGTGGGAGCGCCGCCAACGCCGTCGCCGATTCTCGGCTTTGGCCTGCTTTTCAGGCGGCGGCAGCTAGCCGGCTCCGCAATTGGCGGTATTCGGGAGACGCAGGAGATGCTGGATTTCTGCGCCGAACATGGCATCACCTCCGACATCGAACTGATCCGCATCCAGCAGGTCAACGAAGCCTACGAACGGCTGCTTAAAAGCGACGTGAAATATCGCTTCGTCATTGATATGGCATCGCTGAAGTAACAGCCAAAACCTCTGAGGGCATGGCGACCAGTGAAGCCATGCCCTTTCAAAGCCACCAAATCAGATTTGCCCTAGCGTATCCCCGCATGAATGAGATCGTGCTCGGGAACCTCCTCATACGCACGCTCGCCGTGGATGGATTCATCGAGGCCCAGCGCCTCGCTCAATTCGTCCACTTTCACAGGCGTGAACCCGTCGATGATTCTTAACATCGCATAGGTAAACACGAAGGCCCATACCGAAGCGAAAGTCACGGCCACGACCTTGTTTCCGGAGGAACGTCGGATCGCCGTAGAGCAGTCCGTTCGCTCCCTTTGGCGAGCGCTAACACCATGAGGCCCGTCACGGTTGGCTGTGACCAGCAAACATCAATGCTGTTTATGCGGGTGCCACCACTGGCGATGCGGGATACCTCCTTGTTGGTAATGTGCAAATCTCACTTCTTGTGACGAAAGTGCTGATTCGCAAGCATTTCCGGCGAATGGTGCCGAAAAAGAGTTAACCAACTTAGAAACATAGCCTTAGGAATGCCGAAATGCTGCCTAAATATCTCGGACCAACGCTCGCTGGCGAGGGATTCCGGGGGCCGTCCCCAGCATCCACAAAGTTTTCCACAGGGTAGAGGTGTCTCAGGCTCGGGTTTTGGTGGTCGTTATCGGATGGGTTTCGACAGCCGACCGCCCGCGCGGGCCAGACGCGGTGAGGTGATGCGAAAGGCTAGCCCTGCGGGGCTTCGCTCGAGTCGGACGGGCCGCCTGCGTTCGCAACAGCACCGTCCTCCTCCTCATACTTGCTACGCAACCACCAGTGAGGAAGTGAAAGTCGCACTGTCACCATCGTCGTATCATCCATCCATGCATTGAGCTTCGATTCGAAATCGATTCGGGTTATTTGCGCCGTGCACTCTTCGTTTGTCAGCTCGGTTACGGCACTAGCGATGCCCGCTGCAAGCTTATCGAGAGATACCACCGTCAGCGGTCGAATGCTTTGCCCCATATTACTACCTCCTCCCGGCTCACTCGCCGGGTTCGTTGTTGCCTTCAAGCATGTTCGCGAAACGCGTCGAATTATGCAAAAACGCCAGATTGAACTTGCCGATCGGCCCGTTGCGCTGCTTGGCAACGATGATTTCGGCTCGGCCCTTGAGGTCGGGGTCGTCCTGTTTATAAAGTTCTTCGCGGAAGATGAACATCACGACGTCGGCGTCCTGCTCAATCGACCCCGATTCGCGCAGATCGGAGAGCTGCGGCCGATGGTCGCCCCCCCGGCTCTCGGGAGCGCGGCTAAGCTGCGACAGCGCGAGCACAGGCACCTGAAGTTCTTTGGCGATAGCTTTCAGTCCGCGCGAGATGGAGGAAACTTCCTGCGTCCGATTCTCAAAGCGCTTGCTGCCGCCGGACATGAGCTGTAGGTAGTCAACGACCAGCAGGTCAAGGCGTCCTTGCGAATGTTTGAGCCGGCGGGCCTTGGCGCGCATTTCGCTCAGGGTGATGCCGGGCGTATCGTCGATGAACAGCAACGCATTGCCGAGTTCCTCCATGGCGCGGACGATTTTCTTCATGTCGTCGCCCCAGAGCGAGCCGGTGCGCATCTTGTGCGCGTCGACAATGGCGCGCGAGCACAGCAGGCGTTGCAGCAGCGCCTCACTCGACATTTCCAGCGAGAAGATGCCGACCACCTTGCCGTCGTCGATGGCGGCGTTCTCGGCGATGTTCATGGCGAGCGCGGTCTTGCCCATGGAAGGCCGTGCCGCGAGAACCACCAGGTCCGACTTCTGGAAGCCGCTGGTCTTCTCATCGAGATCGGTGTAGTGCGTGGCCAGGCCGGTAATCCGCTGCCCCCGCTTGAGCAGGGCATCCACCGATCCGAACGAGTTGCGGACGATCTCCTTGATTCCAAGGAATCCCTTGCCAATGCGCTTCTCCGAGAGCTGGAAGACGGCGGCTTCGGCCTCGTTCAGAATTTCGTCGGCGGGATCGGCCTGCTCGCTGGCCTTGGCGATGGCCGTATTGGACACGTTGATCAGCCCGCGCAGGATGGCCTTGTCGCGGACGATCCGAACGTAATGCTCGATCGAAGGCCGGTCAGGTACGCCGTCCAGCAGTCCGGAAATGTAGCCCACATCGCCTACCGCTTGCAGATCCTTCTTCTGCTCCAGTTCCTCGACCAGCGTGATGATGTCAATCGGTCGAGAAGATGCAGCCAGATCCATCATGCGCGAATAGATGCGCCGGTGCGAGTCAATGGAAAAATCATCCGGCTTAAGGTGCTCGGCGGCGTCGTTGAAGGCGTGATTGTCGAGCAGCACAGCGCCCAGAATGGAGCGCTCGGCCTCAATGTTAGCCGGCAAACGGCCGATGGTCGTTTCGAGAGTAGCCACAATGTTTAAGTGAGTGCGATGCATCGTAATTTATTTCCGCCTGTGGAGGTATGAGGAGCCAGCAGGAAAACGCGTCCGAAAATAAATTTTCCCGGCATCTGCTGTGCTCGCGTAGGGACGGCCGCCCTCGACCGTCCAGCCGAGCGAAGCTCGGCAGCCCTCCGCACCGCAGTATGCCACAAGGCGAACAAAAAGCAAAATAATCTATTAAGCAACAACCCGCAGGGCTGCGGGTACCCACCCTTTTCGCGTACTTTGCGAGAGGGTGGGTGACGGGCGGTCGGCGAGATGAGGACGTTCCGCCAACGACGGAATCACTCTCAATCCCAATTTCTGCCCTGGAATGGATAAAACTTTGGCTTTTACGGCGTCCGTTTGAGGACGAGATCCAGGCTCGCTCCGGCTTGCTTTATCGTGCCCGTGATCGTTGACTTATCCGCGCTCATGGTTCCGTCATAAACCGTCAGGCTGGGGGTACTTTCGAAGTGCAGAATAGAATTCTTGTAGGTGATGCCGGTGATTTGAATGCCGGAAGTGTCTTGGTCAGGGTAGTCGATCGTGCCACTCAGAGTTCCGTCCTGCGCAGCGGCGATGTGCACAACAATCCGCTTCTTAGGCTGGGCGCCCGGATCCAGAGTTCCGCTCCAATCTCCGACGATCGAACGTGTAACCTGCGCCATCGTGAGAGCGGGCACCAAGCCCAATGCGAACGTCAGCGTGAATCCCGCGAAAAACGCGAACGATGAAGCGCAAGGCTTTTTCATGGTCGAACCCCCTCTTGCGAGACTGTCACTCCAGACAACTATTCTCCGACCGCTGGTAAGGGATTGTCCAGTCAACGAATGTAAAGGAATCGAGCCCACAACCGGGCCCTAGCCCCGCGGCGCCGCCTATTTCGACTGTTCTTTCGGCTGTGGGGGAGGTGCGGAAGGCGCGATCTGAACCTGAATGGCGTGAACGTTGTCGGACTTTGTCGTATCCACCGAGATCACCGGAAAACTGCCGTTCGCATCGCGCGCTTGAATGGTTCGCGTGGCCTGCGCTCCGGAAGCGCCTGGGCTCACCGTATCGATGGTGACAGTGGTCACTTGCAGACCGGAGCCGGGGTCGCCGGGATTAGCTTGCTCCACCTGCTGTTCGGTGACTTGCTGACCAGTCGAGCTCGTCTGCTGGGCGGTGATTGCGCGCTTAACCAGGTGCAGGCTGCCGTCCCCAACCGCCCCTGGAATACTGACGGAATAGGTATCCACTGTCTTGCTCGTGTCTCCTGAAGCAGTCGCCGTTTCGTTGCTCACCGTACGAGACACTTCGCCCAGCTTGCCTTCAGAGTCAGGGAGGGAGACTCGCTCCTCGGTTCTACGTTGGTCACCTTCTTGCCGGGTGGTCGCTCGTTTTATTTCACCCACCGCCCAGTTTCCGGCGCCGTCGGGAAGCAGCGTAGTTTCCTCAGAATCAATCGTGCCATTCGCGCCTTGTTCGCGGCGCTCGTGTATCTTCACCGCCGGAGTGAGACCACCGTTGACGTCGGGCAGCAGCACCGTGGTTTTGCTGTCCTCCACATTCGGACTTAACTTTTTTGTCTCTTCAATTTGGCGCCGGATCACTTGGAGATCGCCGTTGACGTCGGGATCGGATGTCGAGCGCACTACGTTCGAGTCACCGCCGGCCAAAGTGTGTTTTTCTTCTTCGACGACCTCCACCAGCGTTCTCCCCCCATCGGCATCGTGAGCGAACGTGCGGGTGGTGGTTCGCACCGTGCCATCGTCCACTTGCACGGTTTCTTTTTCGATGTCCTGGTAAGGTACGAAACCTCCGTCCGTCGCGCGCCGCTGCACCATTTGTTTGTCGAGGGTGCGATTGCCGCTCTGGGTGTGAGTTTCGACGGTGCGCAAGGGCTCCGCATTTTGACCGTTCGACTCGGTAGAGGCCGTCCAGGACTTGTTCGCTCCGTCGCTCTGCGAATCGGATGTTTGCCCCCAAAGCGCGAGACTACAACAAAGATATGCCGCGATCGCCAGCAGCATGAAGCGGCTCAAACGTGCGGCATTTGTTGTGGTAGGCACGTCGATTATTCTCTCGCCGCGGACATTCAAGGTCCAGCAAAAACTCGCGTATTCCAAAAAACACGTAGGGACAGACGCCCTCGTCTGTCCAGCCGAGCGAAGCTCGGCAGCCCTCCGCACCGCGGTATGTTACAGGGCGAATAAAAAGCAAATAGCTTATTGGGAAAGGGGAATCTTGTTGGCTGTTAAATTAGATGTATCGAATTTGGGAGAGAGAGCGAAGTGAACACCAAGAAGCAACAGCGCGAGTGGATTTCATCTGTGCTGCCTGCCGCTGACTTTGAGAGAGTTTACGAGCTGCACAGACGCTCCGGCATCGCAAAGCTGATGCGACAGTTGGATATTTCGGCAAAAAGGATCAACGACGCGCATTCTTTGCGGATTGCTTCGTTTCCTAGATTGCCAAACGACGAAATCAACGAAGAGATGCTGCTAGACGTTGAAACGTACTACACAATCGCACACCAACTACTTGAGTTAGCATCAAAGTTGATGCCTGATGATGAGGCGAAGCGATTCAAGGGGGAGCCAACCTTCCGGACGATTGCAGCCATTCGTAATCATCTTGTGCGGCACGCTTACGGGGATCACCGGGAAAACGATCCCTATGCGGGCTCCGCCTGGAGCGGGAGCAGGGGCGTTATTCTAAAAGGTGGAACGTCTCTGAAGGGTAACCAGGATGCTGGTTTCACAGTGAACCGGGAATCATTGCAAGAGCTTTTGCAGAAATACAATATCCAAAATACCGGCACGGTTGCCAAATGAGCTACGCCTTCGTTACTACCCGACCCAGTTGTACTCTCGCCCCCACACATCCCACCGAACACATCCCAGCAGACGCGCAGGATCTCGGTCCAAGAGCAGCGCCCATTTAGGGATGGGCAAGAACTGAAACCCCGATGCATGTCTCAGTATGTAGTGGGTCTCCGTCTCATCCCAAGAGAGCCAAACGTTGCCAACGATCCAAAACCGCCGCTGATTTCTTTCCGTAAAGAACTCCCAACTGAAAATTATTATAGGCCGGGTGCCCCACCCTTCGTTTTTTGAAGGGTGGGATTCTGCGCCCACCGCTCGTGATCTTTCGCTGACTCTTGCAGCCTCGCCGTAGAGCGCACCGACGATCCCCATCACCCACCCTTTTCGCAGAGCGCGCGAAAAGGATGGGGCACCAGGCCCATAGACGTTGCAAACAAAGGTAGTTAGCAAAAACAGAGTAGCATAATAATGCAGTGTGTTGGGGATCGCAGCAGGTGTCAAGGTCATCGTGGGTGATAAAATTCCGCGCATGGGGCAGACGCTCTACGATGCGGAGATTCTCCAACAACAGGCGGATGCACTTTATAGTCAGGCGCGCGCCGTCGTGTTTGTGACAGTGACCAAGTACGTAGCGGTCACAATTGTGGTTGTCTTCATCGCCCTCACGTTCCTCTCAAAAGCTAACCCGGAACTTCCCGTAGGTGTGCTGTCGATCCTAAGTGCGCTCATTGCGGCGGGCTTGGGCGTATCAGCCGGTCGTGCTAAAGCTCTCCATCTCAAGCTAGAGGCTCAGACCCTTCTTTGTCAGAGGCAGATCGAGCTGAACACAAGGCCCATCGGAAAGTTGGAACCTACCCCTGCCCCCGCAAACGTTGATACGGCTCACATGAGTGATGATGAACTGATGGCAAACTTCAAAAGGACAGGCTCTGCCATCTACGGTGATATTTTGAAGTCGCGCGGGTACTTCATGGGATAGATCGAGTTGAACACGGAGGCGTCATGACTGACAACACGTCGCATCCAGAAGATGAATCGAACTTCGAAGGCGGTTGGCCCACTCAAGCCTGGTTTTGGCTTGAGTGGGGCCGTTGACCTTTTTCATCACAAACGCGGTGTACGAGCCATCACAGACCTGCTCCTCAATCGGTGCGAAGATACCTCGACAGTGCACCATCGAGAACTGCGCCAGTCTCCAGAGACGAACGCATTTCCGGCCCCAAATTTTTCATGTGCTCTTTGACAACAAATGTCCGACAAATGGCCCCGGACAGCACCCCCGCAAGTGCACGCCAAACAGCAAAATTCAGAGCTAAGTCCCATCCTTTGAATATTTTGCCTCTAACTACCTTACTATCATCAACTTAACTCATTTTGGGGTAGGGGGGCACCCCCCCACAATTTCTGACTAATGCGGTTCTAGTTCACCCGATCCGCTAGACCCGTAGCTCGACCACCGTGGCTCCGCCGCCGCCCTCGTTGATGGGCGGTTCAGTAACCGACTCGACGTGCGGGTGCTTCTGCAGATACTGGCGCAGGGCTTTACGCAAAATGCCCATGCCGCTGCCGTGGACGATGCGCACCCGCGTCATGCCGGCCAGAAACGCGCGGTCCACGAATTTTTCGACCTCGCTGGTGGCTTCGTCCACGGTGCGGCCGATGACGTTGATTTCGGTGGGCACGGTGCGGCCGCTGACTTCGCTTTGCAGCGAGACGCTGATCCCGCGGGCGCGAGCGGCTTCGACGGGCGAGTCGGAGACGCGCATTTGAACTTCGGCGATGTCTTCCCGGGCGATGCGCATTTTCATCGAGCCGATCTCGACATCGAAGTGATTGTCGCCGATTTTCTTTTTGACGACGGCGGCGCGGCCCATCGACTTGAGTTTCACCGTGTCGCCTTCGGAGACGTGCTTCACCAGGCTGGGCTGCGCGTTCGGGTCGCCGCGATCGGCGCCGGTCGCGTGCGCGACTACGGTGGCATCGAACTGCTCGCGAAATTCGCGCCGCATTTTGGCGATGCGGCGTTCGGCGTCCTTCGATAATTTCTGCGCCGCGGCGCGGTCCTGGACGGCGTTCACCGTCTCGCGCGCGTGGTACTCGAAGTCGCGGAACAGAGCTTCGAGCTTCGTCTCCATCTCGCGAATCTTGGCCTGCTGTTCTTTGCGGCCCTCGGCGGCGAGTTGCGCCTTCTCACGGTCGAGCGCCTCCTCGCGGGCTTTCATGCGAGCGCGCTCTTGTTCGAGATCGCGAAGGTCGGCGTGCAGACGATCGAGGAAGCGCGCCACATCTTGCGTCTGCGAACCGAGGCGCGAGCGCGCGGAAGCGATGATGGCTGGATTCAGTCCGAGCCGCTGCGCGATGTTGATTCCGGCGGACGCTCCGGGGACGCCGATCTTCAGCTCATAAGTCGGTTGCAACGTGGTTTCGTCGAAGCCGACCGAGGCGTTGGTCACTCCGGGCGTATTCGCGCCATAAACCTTGAGCGAGGTGTGGTGCGTCGCGATCGCGATCATGCACCCGGTTTTACGAAAATGCTCGGCGATCGCCACCGCCAGCGCCGCGCCTTCCTCGGGATCGGTCGCGGACCCAAGTTCGTCGAGCAGCACTAGCGAATTTGCAGTCGCAGTGCGAGAGATGAAATCGATGTTCGTGACGTGCGCCGAAAACGTCGAGAGATTCTGTTCGATCGATTGATAGTCGCCGATGTCGGCCAGAACGGCGTCGAAAACCGGCATGTCGGCGCGATCCGCCGGCACGGGAATACCCGATTGCGCCATCAGAGCGAGCAGGCCAAGCGTTTTTAGAGAGACGGTTTTGCCGCCGGTGTTGGGGCCGG
>CAWCRQ010000057.1:0-44000 GCA_963797885.1 uncultured Acidobacteriaceae bacterium
CCTTGGGAATGACCGGCGGCGCGCAGCACCCGCCCACGACACCGAACCGGCATGTTTTCCCCCAATGTGATTTGCGCGGGCATGGTAAAAGTCAATTCCACCACCGCCCCTTCCGGGAGCGCCGTCTTGGCGTAAAAGAAAATTCCACGGCCGCTCAAGTTCTGAGCAAATCCGGGCACAGTCCGTCCCTCGAAGTGAACCGCCAACGGCAGGTGCAGTTCGAAACGCTGCGCGCCTCGCCGTTCGAGACAATGTTCCAGACGATTAGGATCTGTGCTCATCGTTCATCCTTCCCACATCCGATGCTCTCGAAACGGGTGAACCCTAACTCTATCGCGGATCGAACCCGCGGGGAAGTTCCAAGTCGGTGCCAACCTGTGGAAATCTGCTGAATCGAGTCATTGACTCAATGTCTCAATGACTCAATGGCCATCTTTCTGCCGGTTGCCGTCATCCCCAAGATGTGAAAAAGTTCTAAAAGAGTGATTGAAGAGAAGAATTCTGCCACAGCTGAAGAAGCGGCTGGGAAAGCGGCGCGCCTGCCGAAGTGGGCCACGACCCTGCGTGCCCTGCGCCACCGCAATTTTCAGCTCTTCTTCGGCGGCCAACTTATCTCTCTAGTCGGCACCTGGATGCAGACCGTAGCCCAGGCCTGGCTCGTCTACCGCATGACGAAATCTGCCTTGCTGCTGGGAAGCGTCGGATTTGCCAGCCAGATTCCCGTCTTCCTCGTCGCGCCTTTCGGAGGCATCACCGCCGACCGCGTCAATCGCCAGCGACTCGTGATCGCCACGCAGACCGCTTCCATGATCCTTGCGGGAATTCTGGCCGCGCTCACGCTAAGCGGACGCGTCCACGTGTGGCACATTTTCGTGCTCGCGGCCATGCTCGGAGTGGTCAACGCCTTCGATATTCCCGGACGGCAGTCCTTTCTCGTTCGACATGGTTGGCAAAGAGGACCTGATGAACGCCATAGCCCTGAATTCCTCGATGTTCAATGGCGCGCGCGTCATCGGCCCCGCCATAGCCGGAATCTTGGTGGCGAGAATCGGCGAAGGCTGGTGCTTTGCCGCCAATTCCATTAGCTACATCGCCGTGATCGTAGGCCTGTCGCTGATGCACGTGCACTGCGCTCCACGCGCCAGCCAACATTCGCCGATTGAAGACATCATCGAGGGCTTTCGCTGGGTCAACCACACGCGGATCATTCGTGCGCTGCTGTTGCTGCTTGGCCTGGTGAGCCTGGTCGGCATGCCCTACACCGTGCTGATGCCGATCTTCGCCGACAAAATTCTGCACGGTGGAGCGCGCGGCCTCGGCATCCTGATGGGCGCCACCGGCGTAGGCGCGCTGTTCGGCGCTTTGACGCTCGCCGCCAAGACTGGAATAAAGGGGCTCGGGCGTTGGGTGGCAATCAGCTGCGCGAGCCTCGGGATCAGCCTGTCTCTTTTTTCATTCTCGACCTCATTCTGGCTGTCAGCCGCGCTCCTGTTGCCCGCCGGCTACTCCATGATGTTGCAGATGGCCTGCTCGAACACGCTGATCCAGACCATGGTCCCCGACCAGCTACGTGGCCGAGTCATGTCCGTCTATTCGATGATGTTCATGGGGATGGCGCCCTTCGGAGCGTTCTTTGGCGGAGCCTTGGCCCACCGCATCGGCGCACCCATCACGGTCGCCACCGGAGGAGTGGCTTGCGTCTTCGGCGCAATCTGGTTCGGACGCGCCCTGCCCGAACTCCGCATCGAAGCCCGCCGCCTAATCGTCGCCCAAGGCATGGCCGCAGGCGAACCCGCTCAAGAACTGAACGCGCAACCGGTCGAAGAGTGAGGAGGATATGCACATCATCAGCCACCCTATTCAAGTTGTCATCCTGAGAGTGAGGAGGATATACACATCATCAGCCACCCTATTCAAAGTTGTCATCCTGAGCGCGAGGAGGTTATGCACAGCGTCAGCCACCCTATTCAAGTTGTCATCCTGAGCGCAGCAGGGACTTCACGAAGTGAAGCCCCTGCGGAGTCGAAGGACCCCTGCATCCTCTCGCTCAGCAAGGACGTCTCAGGGAATTCTCCCGTTCGTTGGAATCCGAGCAGCCAGCGAAGAAGTCCTCACGTACGCTCTTCACCGCTGCGGAAAAACCTAACCCCCTCCGCGAACGGGAAGGGCACGGCTTGAGCCGTGCCACCCAGAGCCAATAAAGAAGCGGGCTTTAGCCCCTGCGGTCAGACGGCAGCGCGGAAGGCCAGAGCCCATCAAACCCGCCCCATAATGGCGTGCGGGATAGCTCGTGTAAACCCCCGTTGGCGTGGCTTACCATAATCCCGAAGCCGCCACACAACTAAGTCCGAGCCGACGCGTGTTAACTGTCGAAATATCGCCGACATTGTTATGGAATCATAACGCTCATGGCCGGGGTCAATGAGCGCTATCGCCTGATTGCAACAGTTGACGAGGGGGCGCTTTCCGCTTAGAGCACTGCCACTTTCTTGTCCTTTCCGCCAGTCGCGGGTATGATCCCTCTCTGTAGCCCGCAACAAGGAGGATCGAATGTTCTCCCGAGTGGTAACCATCTTCATGTTGGTGCTCAGTGCGGTCCTGCCTGGTCAGGCGCAGCAGGCGGCCAAGACTGCAACGGTCCAGCCCCCCCATATCGCCAGAATCGAAATTCATTCGTTCGACACAATGACCGTCACAGATAAGCAATTCCTCACCGGCCTTAAAGACGGTAAACCGGCACGAATTGGCGGCGAGTTGCGACTTCCTCCGGGAGCCGGGCGATTTCCTGTCGTCCTTCTCGTCCACAGTTCGGCCGGGGTCGGAGCCAACGTCGAGCAGTGGGCCCAAGAGTTTGCCGGGATTGGTGTAGCGACGTTCCTCATCGACAGCTTTACGGGACGGGGTATCGTCCAAACAATTACGGATCAGTCCCAGCTCGGACATCTAGCAATGATCGTCGATGCCTATCGTGCGCTCGACCTATTGTCGAAACACCCGCGGATTGACTCCTCGCGAATCGCAGTCATGGGGTTCTCGAAGGGAGGCTTTGTTGCGCTCTATTCGAGCATGAAGCGATTCCAGCGGATGTACGGCCCAGCAAACATTGAATTTGCTGCCTATTTGCCGTTTTACGGGCCCTGCGAGAGGCCGTTCCTGGAGGATGAGCAGGTGAGTAACCGCCCAATTCGTATGTTTCACGGAGAGAAGGACGATTATGCGCCAGTAGAACCGTGCCAGCGGTACGTAGAGCGGTTGCGTCGGGCAGGGAAAGACGTGCAAATCACCATCTACCCCGGCGCACGGCACGCTTTCGATAATGCGCTGTTGCCAGCAATCCTCTCCCTTCCGGATGCCCAGGTTTCCACTCGTTGCCACTGCGAGGAGCGAGCTGGCGGCGAAATTTTCAACCTGGATACGGGAAAGCCCTTTACGCGTCAGGATGCGTGCGTCACTCGCGGTGCAACGGTAGGTTTTGATCCGAACGCTTATGGCGAAGCAGTCAAGGCAGTAAAGTCATTCCTAATCGACACATTTAAGCTCAGCCCTGCAACACCTTCGCACTAGGTGCAGCGAAACGACCGTTGTGTCGAACGATTTCCTAATCATGATCGTAGGCGTGGGGCTGTAGCTTTGCGGAAACGCTGAAGCTCAAGCAACCGCCTAATGTCGGCATTGCACTGCATTCCGACCACGATTGAGTGCGGTACCAGGCCGTCAACTGTCGTAACATCCCGATTTCACTCACTGATGGATCGTGATAACGAGACGGCGCCCCGTCCGGGCTCCGCTTGGGCGGTTCCCTTGACTTTTTTCATCACAAACAACCCGTGAGCGCCATCACAGACTCCCCAACCACTCCGTGCGAAAATTGTGTTGATTAGGGCAGGTTTCGACGTGCGCCCGTCTCCAGAGACGGCGCGAGAAGCCATACCGCCCGGTTCGCTAGTGGCTCTTTGATAACTAAATGCTTTCGACAGGACTAGCGCTATTTTCCCAAAATGGTGCGCCAAAACAGGAATTTAAGCCCAAAATCGAGCTAAGTCCCTATTTCGGAATATTTTGAAAATAAGTCCTTTGCGCTCTAGATTTTGGCGGGAAGAATCCCCCTAACCCCATGATTCCAGGAGATCGGGGGGGTGACAATTTACTTGACACATCCACGGTTTTCTGCTACATTTTAAGCATGAAAGCCGACATGAAACCCGAACCCACAAGCCTTCAGGAAGCCGTTATCTACTTCTCCAACCCTGACAACTGCATTGACTATCTTGCTATTAGACGATGGCCAAATGGCATCGTTCTCTGCCCTACCTGCGGGTCGGATAAGGTGAAGTTCAACCCTGCCCGCCGCGAGTGGCAGTGCAGCTCCCACCATGCCAAGCGACAGTTCTCCGTCAAGGTCGGAACCGTGATGGAAGATTCTGCGATCCCGCTGGATAAATGGATGATGGCAACTTGGATGATTACCAATTGCAAGAATGGGATCAGCAGCTACGAGATCGCCTCTGGCGTGAAGGTTACCCAGAAGTCGGCTTGGTTCATGCTTCACCGGATTCGGCTCGCCATGAAAGACGAATCGTTTGGCGCTAAGTTCGGTAAGAACGGCGGCGAAGTCGAAACCGATGAAACCTTCGTCGGCGGATCGTTCCGTAACATGCACAAGGGCCGCAAGGCAGCGATGTTTGCGAAGCGCAGCGAGACCGTTGACTCGCAGGGATTCAAGCATCTCGGCAAAACTGCCGTACATGGAATGCTGGACCGTGACGAACGCAAGGTTCGCGCTACCGTTGTCCCTGACGTAAAGCGCGAGACTTTGCAGAATGCGATTCTGAATCAAGTTGAGTTTGGCGCGAAGCTCTATAGCGACGATGCGGTTGCCTACAATGAACTGGCCAGCCTGTACGCGCATGATGTGGTGAACCACGCACAGGAATACGTGAAGGGCCGCGTACACACTAACGGCCTTGAGAACTTCTGGTCGCTGTTGAAGCGCGGCCTTCGTGGCACCTACGTTGCTGTGGAACCGTTTCATTTGGAGCGCTACGTTGACGAGCAAGTGTTCCGATACAACAATCGCAAAGAACTTGATGCCGCTGGCCGTTTCAGTCTTGCCGTTTCTCAGATGATCGGCAGACGGCTTACCTTCGCCGAACTCACCGGGAAGGTCGGAGAAACGATTAACTAAACCTTGGAGCCGGAAGCGCGGACGGCGGGCGAAGTCTTAGCCCGCTTTTTCGCGGCCCGCTTGCGTCTCCACTTCTTATCCCGCCGTTGTATTTCCTCGTGCGAGACTGAAAGCAGCGTCCGCACAACCTTGTCGAATTTCTCAGCTTCCGATGGCGTATCTGTCATTTCTTTCCCCGCCTTTTGGTCTTGGGTTTGAACGGAGATTGCTTTAACCTTTTTACTAGAACTTCAGGATGACGAGCGAAGAAGTCCGTGCTCAATCTGTCCAGTACACTGAACGTCAATGGATTTATGGCCCAGCATCCCTCGCGGTCATGGCCTGACACAACCGCCGCAGTAACGCCATTTCGAGAGTAGTACCGCTCGTAATTGTTCAAAGGAGTGCGACTTAATCCATTGTCTAAGCATGGCAAAGCTTTGTGTGCAGCCAAAAAGCAATGCTGAACCGTCCCGGCAATCAAGTCCGCAGGTTGCAAGAGTGTAGTTTCTTTCGGCATGAAACCATGAGATCGGAGCTTGCCGAAATAGGTGTTCCCTGAATCCTCCCACTCCTTCAACATCTTTACAATTTCGTGTTCGCGATCTCTTTTTTCAAAGACGTAATGCACTCGCTCTCCCCGGAGCCCATCTTTCAGAAGCAAGAATTCCGCGAGCGCTACGCTTGATTGCCCGCAGCCGGAAAAAACTGGCCCATTCACATGCGCATGCGGACTGTTGTCGAGCATTTCGTTATAAGGTTTTACTTCGATAGTCGCGCTGAGGATGTGGACTCCTTCCCGATTGACGATGGCTGCTAACCGCTTCAGGAAATCAACTTTCCGAGTGTTGCCCCATGAATGCGATCCCAGCTTACAAGCCTTAGTGCCGAAATCTGCAAGATGAAACGGATTGCCGCCAGTGGCGCGTAGCCAATCATCTTCGATTTGTTTGCAGAGATCGGCATCCGCCAAAAACCCGCCGATTGTGATGACCAGATGTGCATCTTCTTTCCCGGCTCCATCACAGTACACACGTATTGCCACCAGAACCCCCTTGCGAGCACGTCCGAATGCGATGCTGGCGATTTCTCCAACGCCAAAACTTTCCTGACCTAATTCTCCCACCGGGATTTACCCCCATTCTTTCCCGGCAATCAATCGCTCAACTTGTTGACTACTCAGCTATTTTTACGCTAAAGTAGTGGATGAGTCAAAGCAATTGTTGCCTCGGGGGGAGGGGGGTAGTGGTAAACACGGGTTAATACCTTTGTAGTAACGAGGCAAGCAAACAAGCAAAGCGGTTCGGAAAAGACCCCGCTTTTACTGAGAGCTGAGAGCTGCGAGCCGAGAGCTAAGACTTAAGCCTGTACGCGCTGTCCGGCAACCCCGTGATCCGTATTCCGCCGTGCCCTTTGTGCCGGATGTTGAGGCCGATCAACAGCGCGGTGATCTGCTCGACAATGCGCGCGTTCTCTAGCTTCCCGCCGTCAATCGCTCGCACGCCCGCGATCTTCGCCGCGAGGTCCATCGCAACCTGCGTGGCATTCGGATCGTCGCTGCACACGATCACATCGCAATCCACATTTTCATTGCCGTTGAGGACATCTGCCGACAAGTTCTGGAACGCCGCCACGACGGAAACGCCCTTTGGGACAAGTTCAGCAGTCTGTTGCGCCGCCGAGCCTTGCCACACCCCGAGAGTGCGGCTGGCGCGTCCGCCCACGCTGGCAGCCAGCGGAACGGTGGCATCAATCAGGATGCTGCCCGGACGAATCGCAGGCTTCAACTGCTTCAGCAGCGCCGCCTGCCCTTCGAACGGCACGGTGAGCACCAGCAGACTGCTGGCCGCGCAGGCGACCGAATTTTCCAGCCCGGAAACTTGAGCGTCTGCGCCCGCTCGCTTACGGATTGCTTCTGCCGTTTGCTGTGCCCGCGCGGCATCACGCGAGCCGATGATGACGGTCTCTCCCGCGCGCGCCCAGCGCAGCGCCAGGCCCGTACCAGCCGGACCGGTGCCCCCGATGATGGCGATGGCGCGGCTCACGCCGACGTTCATGCGATCGTTCATGCGAACTCCGCAACCAGCGCGTGTTCAAAAGAAGCTTCCGAAGAAACCGATTCGACCGGAAGCTTGATTTTCATGCGTGAATATTTTGTGTTGC
Organism: uncultured Acidobacteriaceae bacterium; assembly: GCA_963797885.1. Lineage (GTDB taxonomy): Bacteria > Acidobacteriota > Terriglobia > Terriglobales > Acidobacteriaceae > Acidiflorens. The sequence goes on from CAWCRQ010000057.1 coordinate 7,328, forward strand.
GCTCTGCCGGAATGCGCCCGATCCCGAGAATCAACGCCTGGAAATCTTCCGGACTGGTGTACTGGCCCGCGGTCGCTCCCGCTTCGCGCGAGATATTTTCTTCCATCAGCGTTCCGCCGTAGTCGTTGGCGCCGGCGTGCAGGCAAAGCTGCGAAAGTTTCCGGTTCAGCTTCACCCATGAAACCTGGATGTTATGAATCGAACCGGCGAGCAAAATTCTGGCCAGCGCATGAATCTTGAGGTGTTCGGCGAGCGTCGGCCCCGAGCGCGCCAGTCCCTGCTGGAACAAAAGCGTGTTCTGGTGCACAAAGCCAAGCGGCACGAACTCAGTGAAGCCTCCAGTCTCCGACTGAATCTGCCGCAGCAATGACAGCTGCCGTACCCAGTGGTCGGGCGTTTCCCTGTGCCCGTACATCAGCGTCGAAGTGCTAGGGATGCCACACGCGTGCGCCGTGCGGATCACCTCTTGCCATTGCGCCGACGAAAGTTTGTTGCGCGAGAGTACATGACGCACTTCGTCATCCAGAATCTCGGCCGCCGTGCCCGGCAGCGTGTCCAATCCGTTATCGCGCAGCATCATCAGATAGTCGCGCAGCGGCATACCGGTCAATTCGACGCCGTATACAATTTCCATGGGAGAAAACGCGTGGATGTGCATACCCGGCACGGCATTCTTCACGGCGCGCAGAATGTCGCGATAATAAAATGGTGGCAGATCGCGCGGCAGCCCGCCTTGAATGCAGACTTCGGTAGCGCCCACTTCCCACGCCTCTTTACTTTTGCGCCCCATTTCTTCGAGCGAGTGAAAATACGAATCGGCTTCGCGCGGCCCCCGGCTGAATGCGCAAAACTTGCACCCCACGAAACAGATGTTCGTGAAATTGATATTGCGGTTCACCACGTAGCTGACGATGTTGCCGACCAGTTCGCGCCGAAGGGCACCCGCAGCCACCAGCAGCGCGAATAGATCCGCACGATTGCAGTTTGCACCGTCGCAGTTCGCCAAGGAGTAGCGTTCCTCGTCCGTCAGACATGTTCCGTCCTGTTTTTCCAGCACGCGCTCCAGGGCGCTGCGAATTGCCACGGAAGCTCGGGGCGCGATCTGGTCCCAGGTCAGCGCGGGGAATTGCTCGAGTTCTGAAGCCTGCCAAGCCATAACATTCTCCTATCGAAAAGCTCCTAACGAAAAAGATCGTTCTGCGCGGGCCGGATCAGCGCCCGCGCCCCACCGCGTCCTCGGCGGTTTTCGCGGCGGTTTTCACGGCAGTAAGAATAGCCGCGAATGATGCACGCTGGAGTGCCTGCCAGCTTGCCGCAGACCAATCCCGCCGCACAAGCCAGTTCGTCCGCGACCGCGTCCACCGTCGCGTGCAGCGAGTAGCCATGCGGATCGCGACGTCCTCGATAGTCGATCAGAGGCCGCATGCCGGCGACGCCAATCGCCACTTCCGTCAAGCCTTCCCGCCACGGACGCCCGAAGCTGTCGCTGACGATGACCGCGATCTCGATCCCCAGCTGCTTCTTCAACTCCCGCCGCAAACGCGCCGCGGAACGATCCGGATTCACCGGCAGCAACACCGCGTGCCGCCCACCATCCACGTTCGAAACATCCACGCCGCTGTTCGCGCAAACGAACCCATGCTTCGTCTCGGTGATCAGCACACCGCGCTTTCGCCGCACGATTCGACGACTCTCACGCAGCGCCAATTCACAGACGCGTGCATCGAGCCCGTAGCGTCGAGCCCAATCCCGCGAAGCCGCCGAGGGCCGGATCTCATCCAGCGCGACCAGCGCGCCTTCCGCCTTCGAAACAACTTTGTGCTTCACCACCAGGATGTCGCCATCCTGAAAGCGCAGCCCCAGGCTACGCGCCGCCGCCAACAACCGCGCGCACAGCGATTCTCCGGCGCGGATCTCTCCGCTGACGGCGAGCGGAAGAATGCGAATCTCCCCGGCGCGCTTGGGTCTCGTCATGTGAACGATGCTTTCATAACTGCCGTTCGAGTGCCGTGACCGTAGCGCCGCCGTCTCGGCGGCTGTCCGGCGGGCGTCCTCGCCCGCCGAGTCGAGGGCGAGAAGTCCTCGGGCAGCCGGCAAGGCTTGTCCTGAGCGAAGTCGAAGGATGCCTGGCGCTACAATTTCAGGTTCCAGCTTCGCACCAGCTTCTGCGATAGCCGTTCTCCGCTGGCAGCCGCCAGTTCGCGAAGATCTTCGGGACGATCCACATCCCGCGCGATGCCCGGCAGTTCGAGCACAACCCAAGGCAGTCCCGTTGCCTTCGCCGCGGCCAGGTGCGGCAAGAAGCTGTCGTTCCCGAAGCGCAGCGGAAACAAATCACCGGGAGATCGCCAGGCTGCATTCGTGCCGCGCCCCGCCGCGTCCGGCACCAGCACCGCGCCACCGGGAGGTGCGCTGTCTACGATCTTCTGCAGTTCCGAGGCGTCGATCAACGGAATATCCGCCGGAACCACCAGGGTGCTGTCCGCTCCGCGCTTTCTGCACTCCGCCGTTGCCATCTCGATGGCGCTGGTCTCTCCTGAGTTGTCGTCCGCAACGACTTCGAAATTGAAACACGCCGCCAAGTCGCGCGCAAACGAATCGTTCGTCACCACCGCAACTGCGGGACGGCTTTGCCACCGCGCCAGCGCTTGCAGCACGTCCTCGCACATCGCCTGCGCCAGCGCAAAACGCTCTCCCGGGCTCAAAATAGAGGACAGCCGCTGCTTGGCGTCAACGAGATTTTTTACGGGAACCAAAATCATGCCCGCTCCACCGCAGCCTGAGCCGACGGAGGTTGCATCGCCGCCTCCAGCACGCTCTTGGCCAGCGCGATTCTATCTTCATTCTTGCGCATGATGGTCGGAGTGCAATGCACACGCATGCCGGTCTTGCGCAACTCTTCGGCAGCTGAAGCGTCCTCGCAATCAACCACCAGCAGATCGAGGAAGTCGCGATAGCAGTCGGCAACGCCGGCAATCGATACGGCGAAGCCTTGCGCCGCCATGAGCGCTCCCGCGGGTCCGCTGACCGCGGCTACTCCCGCAATCGGGCTCACCGCCGCGATGCGGGCGCGGCTTTCGCGCAACGCTTCGCGAATTCCCGGTACGGCGAGAATCGGACCGATGCTGGACACTGGATTACTCGGCGCCAGTAGCACAAGATCTGCCGAGCGGATCGCCACGATTACTCCTGGCGCCGGTTCCGCATCCGAGGCGCCGGCGAACCGCACCGATTCCACTGGATCCTGGTACCAGCGCTGGACAAAATATTCTTCAAAGCTCAAGTCTCCCGCCGGAGTCAACACCCGCGTCTCCACGCGCGAATTGCTCATCGGCAGGATGCGCGCCTTGATTCCAAGCCGGGCCGCCATCTCGGACGTGGCGTCACTGAGCGTCTTGCCGTCGGCCAGCAGCTTGGAACGGAAAATGTGCGTGGCCAGATCGCGATCGCCGGCGTGAAACCACGTCGGTTGTCCCAGCTGTCCCATGGCATTCAAGCAAAAAAAAGTGTCGCCCTTCACGCCCCACCCGCGCTCCGGGCTCAGTTTGCCCGCCAGCATGTAAGTGATGGAATCCAGATCGGGCGAAACGTACAATCCCCACCACAGCAGGTCGTCGCCGGTATTCACGATGATCGTCAGTTCTTCCGGACGAACAATCTGCCGCAGTCCATCCACGAACTTGGCGCCGCCCGTGCCGCCGGTCAGAACCGTGATCACGCCGCCCTCCGAGCGTAGCCCGCAGCGTCCGCAGCGGCGCTCAGTCGCTGCGCCAGCAAAGCGCTCGGTGCAGCCGATTGTTCTGCGAACTGTCTTGCGAACCGTTTTGCGAACTCTGGATAAACCGGCAACCTCTGGCGCAACTCGAATCCTTTCGCTTCGGTCCTCTGTCGCAATTCGTCCAGATGGGGCCAGGGCTTTTCCGGATTGATGAAATCCGGCGTCAGCGGCGAAACTCCGCCCCAGTCATTGATGCCGGCATCGAGCAGATCGGCATAGTGCAAACCAACGCTCGGATCGGAAAGATTCGGCGGCGCTTGAATGTTCATCTGCGGCATCAGGAGGCGCGCCACGGCCAGCGTGCGTAGCATCTCTCCGCGGTCCGGTTCGAGCCATTGTGCCATCGGCGTTCCAGTCTTGGCGCGAAAGTTTTGCACGATCACTTCCTGAATGTGCCCGTACTTCTCATGCAATTCGCGGATCGCGACCAGCGCGTCCACGCGCTCTTCCGGCGTCTCGCCAATTCCAATCAGAATTCCAGTAGTAAACGGAATCTTCCGCCGCCCCGCATCCTCTATTACACGCAGGCGCTTAGCCGGTTCTTTGTCGGGAGCATTGTCGTGAGCGGCGCCTTTCGCGAGCAGCCGCGCGCTGGTCGTTTCCAGCATAAGCCCGATGCTCGGAGCCACGCGGGACAGCCGTTCCAGCCATTCCGCGCTCATCAGCCCGGGATTCGGATGCGGCAGCAGGCTCGATTCGCGAAGCACCTTCTCGCACATCGCTTCCAGATAATGAAGCGTGGATTTGTATCCGAAGCGCCGCAGCGTAGCGCGCATCTCGGGAAAAAGCAGCTCCGGCTTGTCCCCCAAGCTGAACAACGCCTCGGTACACCCCATGCGCTCTCCCGCGCGCACTACTTCCATCACCTCGTCCGGCGACATGGTGTGCGCGCCGGGCTCTCCGGGATCGCGCCGGAATGTGCAGTAGCCGCAGTAATCGCGGCATAGATTCGTCAGGGGAAGAAATACCTTGCGTGAATAGGTGATGATCCCCGGCTTGAATCGCGCTCGCGCAAGTTGCGCCGCCGAGAGCAGGGAAGGTAGCATGGCGTCGTCTGTTCCGAGCAGCAGGCACGCCGCTTCACGAGAGATCGGCTCCGCGCCAGCGTTCGCCAACTCAGCCGCGGTCGGGGACAGCGCATCTGGGAGAAAGGTCGCCATACGTCTCGGCTTCAAACTCGGTTCATCCGAACCCGCGGCACACTCCGTCGGGCACTGGCGTCGGGCACAAGTAAGGTCAGAAGTTAGAGGTCAGATTGCAGAGGTGAAAAAACGCGCCCGTTGGTTTTTACTTCTGCAATCTAACCTCTGACCTCTGCAATCTGACCTCTGACCTTACTTTCCTCTGACTTCACTTCCCCATCACCAGCTTCGCGATCGTCGCCAGTTGCATGTTCGACGTGCCTTCGTAGATTTTTCCGATCTTCGCATCGCGCCAATACTTCTCTACCGGATAATCTTTGGTAAAACCGTATCCGCCGTAGATTTCGATGGCGAGCGAGGTCACGCGTTCGGCCACTTGCGACGTGAACAGCTTGGTCATGGCGGCTTCTTTCGCAAAACTTACGCCGGCGTCTTTCATGCGGGCGGAGTTATAAACCATCAGCCGCGCCGCCTCGATCTCGGTTGCCATCTGCGCGATCTGGAACTGGATCGCCTGAAATTCCGCAATCGGCTTCCCGAATTGCGTGCGCTCCTGCGCATATTTGGCGGCGCATTCCCACGCGCCGCTCGCCACGCCCAGCATCTGCGCGCCAATTCCGATGCGGCCTTCGTTCAGCGTCTCGATCGCGATCCTGTATCCCTTGCCGACCTCGCCGAGCACGTTTTCCCTGGGCACGCGGCAATCTTCCAGAATCAGCTCGCAAGTTGACGAAGCCCGAATCCCCAGCTTGTCTTCCTTTTTGCCGACGGTGAATCCGGGAGAATCTTTCTCGATCAGAAACGCCGTGATCCCCTTGTAGCCCTTCGACGCATCCACGGTGGCAAACAGTATGAACAATCCCGCCTCTTTGCTATTCGTGATCCAGAGCTTGCGTCCGTTGAGAACGAAGTCATTGCTATTGCCCTTGAGTTCAGCCTTGGTTTGCAGCGCAAACGCGTCCGATCCCGATCCCGCTTCGCTCAACGCATAGGCGCCAAGCATGTCCGTCGTCAACCTCGGCAGGTAACGCTTCTTCTGGTCTTCATTGGCCCAGCGCAGAATCGCATTCCCGAACAGCGTGTTCTGCACGTCCACGATTACAGCGGCGGAAGCGTCGGCCCGCGCCAGTTCTTCCACGGCCAGGATCGACTCAAAAAACTTGCCGCCCGCTCCCCCGTACTGCTCGGGAACCTCGATCCCCATCAGCCCAAGCTGAAAGAACTGGTCGATCAGGCCGTGATCGAACACTGCCTTTTCGTCCATCTCTTTGGCCAGTGGACGAACCTTGTCCTCGGCGAACCGGCGGACGTTGTCGCGGAAGAGAATCTCGTCTTCGGAAAGAGAGGTAAGCGGCGCGGGATTCGAAAGCTGCAAAGTTTCCGGCATGAAGACACCTCATTATCGAGACGCGGCTCGCCGCGTCTGGGCAGAATGGAGTACCGGAAATTGTAGCAGCAGAAGACGGCGAGATGGCGACCGCTCGGTTGGTTCGGCGCGATCATTACAAACATGCTTCATTTCTCTAAGCACATTTTCAAAATTATCACCTTCACAAACGAAGTGGAATAAACCTTTCTTCTCCAGCGCATCGATTGGCCATCCGATGTTAGGCAGTGTGTTCCGATTCGGTATAAGACGGTTTGGTTTATGTGCTACCGGCTTCGTTTCGCAATGACGCAGCACGGCACGATTGAAAAGCTGCGAAGGATTGTGGAGATCGACGAAGTTTGGATTGGACCGAAGGAAAAATGGACTGGCTTGCGCGGCACTGGGCATGCGGAGAGCAAGAAGCGCCCGGTTGTATCGCTGATGGAGCGCAGCACCAATGGGAGCCGCGTGCGCTCGTTTCCAGTTGAGCGCGTGACGCTGAAAAACATTAAGCCGATTATGAAGGATCACGTTGAAGTGGAAAACGGTTGACACTCCGCCAACCGAAGAACGCTTCGCCGTAGAGTCTCGGAAGTACGTATTTCAGGAGAGGCTGTTCCCGAAAGGAGAGAAGGTCCAACACACTGATGATTAAATTGACCTGCCCCCCATTTTTAGTCCAGGGATAATGAGACTTTCTCCGGGTTTGAGTTCTCTAATACAGCCGTCGTAACTTCCCGCTCGCCGCCGTCGGGACTGTGGGAAAGTGGGAAACGCGGAAGCGTTTTCCAAGCGGGCCCCGCCCGCGTCTTTTCCACAGCCCATCGCCGCCCACGATTTTGCGAACTCCTCCGGGGTGAGATACCCGAGCGCCGAGTGCGGCCGCACTTGGTTGTAGTCGCACCGCCAGGTCTCGATCTTCTCCCGCGCGTCGGCCAGATCGAGGAACCAGTTCTCGTTGAGACACTCGTCGCGGAACTTGCCGTTGAAGCTCTCGATGAAGCCGTTCTCCATGGGCCGTCCGGGGGTGATGAAGTGCAGTTGCACCTGGTTCTCGTAAGCCCATCGATCTACCACCTGACTGGCAAACTCGGTTCCGTTGTCGATCACGATCGCCTCCGGCTTGCGGCCTCTTCGCTTCAGTTCTTCCAGCACCCGCACCACGCGCTGACCTGGCAACGAGGTGTCGACCTCGATGCGCGGCGCGTAGCGCGTGAAGCCGTCCATCAGGTTCAGAGTTCGGAACTTGCGCCCACTGGCGAACGCATCCTGCGTGAAGTCCATGGTCCAGACCTCGTCGGGGCGCAGCGGTAGCTTCAGGGGCACGCGTGCGGCGGTCGTCGGCATCCTCCGCCGTCCTCGCTTCCGTCGCAGCCCCAGCTTCTCCTCCACGTACAGTCGGTACACCCGTTTATGGTTCACCGCGAAGCCCTCGCGTTGCAGCAGGATCTTCAGCCGTCGATAACCGAACCGTCGTCGGGTCGCCGCCAGCTCGCGGAGCCGCTCCCGCAAACGCGGATCGTTAACCCTTCGCCGCCGATACCGGCATGTCGCCCGATGTACCTTCACCAGCCCGCAGGCGCGTCGCTCCGAAACCGCTGCTTCCGAGCGCATCACTTCCACCGCCTGTTTCTGCATCTGCGGGCCTACCACTTTTTTGTGACCACCGCCTGCAACGCGCGTTTGTCCAGCAACAGCTCGGCCACGACGTGCTTCAGTTGCCGGTTCTCCTCCTCCAGTTGCCGCAATCGCCGCGCCTCGCTCACTTCCATCCCGCCGTACTTCGCCTTCCAGCGGTACAGGCTCCCGCGGGTGATCCCGTGCCGCCGGCACAACTCGTCGGGTCCTATCCCAGCTTCCCCCTCCTTCAGGATGGCGATGATCTGTTCTTCGTTAAAACGACTCTTGCGCACGACTCCTCCTCTCTGACCCTGAGTGGGCCATCGTAAATGGAGAAGTCACATTTCCGCTGGACTACTTTTCGGGGGGCAGGTCAAAATCAGTGCCATTCCACATAAACCTCTTGCAATTTATAATGGATTATGGTGTTTGTAGTGCTAACCGTACTACGTAGCGGCGAGCATGCAAACAATACAGCGGGTTGGGCCATACGTACACATCGTCGAGGCTCGCTCCCCGGAGAACTACTTAAACATCATTAAGTTGGGGGTTAATCAAGCCAGTTTTCAACAGTTTATCCAAAGGAATTTGAGCTTTGTGATTGCCCAGTTCTACGGCATTATCCAACCCGGACTACTGGAAGCGGTTCACGCATTCAAAGGGTTGAACCGCCCTTTGATGCAGGCTGACGATATGCAAGCGGATCAGCACATCATCGCGTATAGTTGGCGTCCACAGTTTGATTATGTTTGGAGTCATTCAAGATTTAGCGGCAACCCTATACCGAGAGTGCCGCCAAAGGATACTGTTTTTGTAGTATTGGCGCAGATATTGAAGCAGCCGGAAGAATACAGAGATCACGGCGTGATTGTGGGAACAATTGAGCACTGGAGCTGGATAGCCGAAGACCCGTCTTTAGCGGAAGCTCCAATTGATTGGCAGGAACGCTACGGGCGAAAGCTTTGGAGCAGGATATGAAAACGATTCCGGCAAACCTTACGAAGTCACGGCCGAGAATCCCCACTTCCCGCTCACTCGCAACTCGACGACGTCAAAGCCGCGCTCAAGCTCGGGCAGAGCAAATCGGGGATCAGGTAAGAAGGGCATTTCATGGCAGGTCCACTAAGTTTAGGCCGTGTGCGTTCTTCGATGACCGACTAGACTGCATCCGTGTGATTGCTCGCGACTGCAGCGTCTTGGAGACTCGCATCAACAAGCATATGACGCTATTAGAGGACAACTATGCTGAGTCCGAGCAGAAACGCTATGTCGGGTTCACCGTTAAAGGAGCAAGGCACTTCTGTAAGGAAAACAATATCGACCTCTCCACCCCAGTTGACATCAGCAGGCTGCTTGACGTAATTCTCGCCAACTCCCCAGAGCCTGCGGTGCAGATGTCAATCCGCCTCGTTGCCCGACCACTCATAAAGAAGGAAAAACTCAAACAGGTGAATATACCCCCATCTTTGGAACAGCCTCAACACGCCTAGTCCGATTCGCGCGAATTGACCACTTGGTTTGTGAAGGTGATAATTCCGCACATTTTCCCCAGGTGACCCTAGGGTCATGCGGGGTTTGACAACCCAGCTCCTGCAAGCTTCCACATCGGCAGACACGACATGCCGCTGGATTTTACCCATCGAAGGAGGCACGCCACCGGGGGCGCCTGCCCACTAAATAATGATCTTTGTAATAATTACAGTGTAATAAGTACCCGCTAGTGTCTATTTAACCACACCCGACCCTGAGCATTATCAATGACTTACAACCACCCCAAGCGCGATAATTGTGACCGCGGATCACATCCGTTGGCCAATGTACGTATGCGTATGTACGTACATTATTACCTGCACAAGTGTTCCACGTGGAACATTGTACGTACAATTGTTGTACGGTCATCGGCAGTTTTTGTCGGAGTATCGTCAGCGGCGGTTGATGAGCGCGGCGACGTAGCCGGCGCCGAATCCATTATCGATGTTTACTACGCTGACGTTGGAGGCGCAGGAGTTCATCATTCCGAGGAGAGCCGCCAAGCCTTCGAAGGCTGCGCCATAACCTACGCTGGTCGGAACGGCAATCACCGGGACTCCTACCAGGCCTCCGACTACGCTGGGGAGAGCGCCTTCCATGCCGGCGCAGACTACGATTACGCGGGCTTTGGCTAGCGCCTGGCGATGGGCTAGCAGGCGGTGAATTCCGGCGACTCCTACGTCGTAGATGTGCTGGACGTTGTTGCCCATCAATTCCGCAGTTACGACTGCTTCTTCGGCTACCGGGATGTCACTGGTTCCGGCGGACACGACCACGATGACGCCCTTGCCGCGCGGCTTGCGATCGCGCTGGAGGACGATGGCGCGAGCGAGTGGACGATAGTCGGCTTGGGGCACATGGTCAGCGAGTGCGGCGGCGACGGCGGCGTAGTGTTCTTCGGTGGCTCGCGTCGCCAGCACGTTGCCGCCGTGGGCGGCGAGGCGGGTGAAGATGTCGGCTACCTGGCTGGGCGTTTTGCCCTGGGCGAAGATCACCTCGGGCATGCCCTGGCGCAGGGCGCGATGATGGTCGAGCTTGGCGAAACCCAGGTCCTCAAAAGGCAGGTGACGCAGGCGCTCTACGGCTTCGTCGGGGGAGAGGCGCTTTTTTTTGACCTGGTCGAACAGCTTGCGCAGGGCTTGGGAGTTCATAGACGCTGACGCCATTGTAGATTGCTGGGGGCATTGCCGGAGGCTAGCGGTGCAAGATCCAACCACGGGGGGCACAGGGGACCACGGGGAAAAGCGTTTAGTTCTTAGCAAGATCAAGTGCTTTCAGTCACTTGCGCACATTACTCCAGTGGTTCTATGCCCTTCGGAGAGATTGCCCCTTCCCCCAGCGCGCCCTATAATCGCCATACTCTGGTTCTGGATTCTCCGGCAGGTTCGCGGGTAGGTAGGCCCTGGGGAGTAAGTGTGTCTTTTGGTCGATCTTTATTTCGGCCGCGATTTTGGCCGAGATTTGGGCCGAGCCGAACCCGTATGCTTAGACGCCTGCAAATCACGCTGATGGCTGGATTGGCCACGATCTCCTTTCTTTCCACGATGTTTTCGACGATGCCGGCGCGGGCGCAGTCGGGCGCGTCGCCAGGCGCTCGGGCGGGAGCTATTACTCCGACGACCGACGAATCCGGCCGCAAGATTTACGTTAATGAGGATGCGCCTTCGGCGGGTTCGCGGGTGCGGGCTTCGGCGCCTTCGCGATCTTCTCTGGTTTATTGGAGTTCGACCGAGCACCGCTTTAAGCCGGTTCCGACGAGCGGAGCTGTGATGCGTGCGGCGCGCTCGGCGGCTTCGGAGGTCAACCACTACCTCGATGGCAGATCGCAGTCTCACCCGACTCTTAACCGTGCCTTTACGCAGCAGGATATCGACGCCGCGATTGACGCGGCGGCCGCCCGGCACCATGTGGATCCTAGCCTGGTGCGGTCGGTGGTCAAGGTGGAATCGAATTTCAATCCCAATGCGGTGTCGCGCAAAGGCGCCATGGGACTGATGCAGTTGATGCCTTCGACCGCGCGGTCGCTCAATGTTGCCAATCCTTTTGACCCGGCGCAGAACGTGGATGCGGGGGTTCGGCATCTAAGGAAGCTGTTGGATAGCTACGGCGGCAACGTTCGCCTCAGTCTGGCGGCCTATAACGCTGGAGCGGGAGCGGTGGCGCGGAGTGCGGGCGTTCCGCATTTCAGGGAAACGCAGGACTACGTCCGCCGGATCACGAACTTGTATAACGGCGGCAGCGAGCCGGGCGCGCACATTTTCGGCAGCCCGGTACACGAGCCGGTCCACATGGAGCGCGATGCTCGGGGCGTGCTGTACATCAGCAATACAGAATGAGCGGCGTGTAGCGTGGCAGCGGGCGTTTTGTTTTTTGAAGCGGTAAGGTGTTTTCCCAGGAACTTTGCGTCATAGTTTGGGTTGTCATATTGAGCGAAGCGAGGCGACTTTGAGCGAGGCGACGGACCCATGCATTCCGGCGCCGCGAACAAATGCATAGGTCCTTCGCTTCGCTCAGGATGACAACGCTGAATTTAGGATGACAGGGCTGGATTTATAACAGGAATTTAGTGAAGACCCAGGCTTCTACGACCCTAACTCGCGCCACCCTCACTCGAGGCGCCCGCGCTTTTCGGCTGGGCGCAGCGCTGTTGCTCGTGCTGCTGCCGCTGGTTTCCGCATCGGCCCGCGTCCACCACAACGATGCCTGGGCCCGCCAGCAATTCGCCAAGGCGGAGCGCATGCGGGAGGCTCTCAACGGCCGTCCCGTTGGCGAGCGCACTCGCCGCGAGTACCAGCGTGTCATCGATTCCTACCGCCGCGTCTACTTCGGGTCTCCGGCGTCGTCGAAGGCGGACCCGGGCGTGGTGGCGACCGCCGAGCTTATGGTCGAGATGGGGCGGCGCTTTGACGACAACAAGATTCTGCGCGGCGCCATCGACGAGTACCGCTTCCTGCGCAAGGAATATCCCGGCAGTAAATACCGTTTCGCGGCCCTGTTTACGATCGGCGAGATCTATAAGGACGATCTCCACCAGCCCGAAGAGGCGCGGACGACCTTCACAGACTTTGTGCAGCGCTATCCGCGCAACCGGCTGGCCGATGATGCCCGCGCCGCGATGAAGGAAATCGATGCCGAGGCGGCGGAAAAGGAACGCTCGGCCGAGAAGGCGGCGCGCAAGCGGCGGTCTAATATCGGTACGAGCGTCGGCACGAGCGTTGTTACGAGCGCCGGTGCCAGCGTCGGTGCCGGCGGCGCCAGTGCCAGCGCTGGCTCCAGTTCCGACGGGGCGGCCGAATCCGCGAACGCTCGCCGCAGCGCGTTGCCGCGCGTTACCGGCGTTCGCCACTGGTCCACGCCCGACTACACCCGCGTTGCCATTGACGTCGAGCAGGAAGTGAAGTTCGCTTCCCAGCGCATCTCGCATCCCGACCGCATTTTCTTCGACCTGCGCGACACCACACTGGCTTCGACCCTGGTCGGCAAGACCTTCGACGTCGACGATGGCTTCCTGAAGAAAATCCGGGTTGCGGAATTTCAGCCGGGGCGCACGCGGATTGTGCTGGAAGTGGACAACCTGGCGAGCTACGACGCTTTCCTGCTGCCGGACCCGTACCGGCTCATCATTGATATTCACGGCAAGGATATTCACGGCAAGGATATTCACGGCAAGGACATTCACGGGAAGCAGCAGCAGGCGATGACGGCCAAGGCGGAGGCGGACGCGGCGGTTTCCGCGGAATCGGACGACGACTCCAGCGAGGCGGTAGCTTCGCCGAGCGCAGGCTCCAAATCTGCGCAGCGGAAAGCGCAGCAAGAATCCGAGAAAGTTGTGGTTGGTTTTGCGAAGTCGGGGCCGGTTGAAACGGATTTACCCCCTGAAAATGTCAGCGCGGATTCCAAGTCATCCGACTCGGCGAATCCAGCGAATGGCATCGGAGTGATTAAGACCACGGTTGCGGTCAAAGGGTCGAACCGCAGGATTCCTAAGACGATCGTCGAGGCGGAAGACAGAGCGCCGACGACGGTGGCCACGCTGGAGCCCGAAAAGATTCGCCCCGAAGTAACGACGGGCCAGGGCGCTAACGTTGCCGACGCAGACGAGGCGAGGCCGGCAAAGTCCGATTCACATTCGTCTGCATCATCTTCTTCTTCCTTGCACCGGAAGAAGTCGCCTTACTCCGCGACGGCGACTGCTTCCGATACCGCTCGTTCGGACACCCGTCTTAATTCTCGCGAAGCGCGTCCCACGGCCGCTGGCGACCGGTCTTTGACTCGCGCCCTTGGGCTGAAGATTGGCAAGATCGTCATTGACCCTGGCCACGGCGGCCATGACACCGGCACCATCGGTCCGAACGGCCTGCTGGAGAAGGACGTGGTGCTTGACGTGGCCAAGCGCCTCGGCCGTTTGCTCGAAACCCGGCTCGGCGCCGAAGTGATTTACACGCGCCGGGACGACACCTTCATTCCACTCGAAACCCGCACCGCGATTGCGAACCGGGAGCGGGCGGATTTGTTCATCTCGATCCACGCCAACTCGAGCCGCGATTCCGATGCGCGCGGCGTCGAAACCTACTACCTGAATTTCACCTCGTCGCCGGAAGCGCTGGAAGTTGCCGCCCGCGAAAACGCGGTATCGGAGAAATCGATTTACGAACTGCAGGATCTGGTGAAGAAGATTGCACTGAAAGAAAAGATTGAAGAATCGCGCGAGTTTGCCGGCGATGTGCAGGAATCGCTCTACGGAGGGCTGGCCCTGAACAATGCCCACATCCGCAACCGCGGGATCAAGAAGGCGCCCTTCATCGTGCTGATCGGCGCGAATATGCCCTCGATTCTGGCCGAGATTTCGTTCGTCTCGAATCCCACCGACGAGCGCAAGCTCGAAACCTCAGAGCACCGCCAGCGCATCGCCGAGTCGCTCTATCGGGGCGTCTCGAAGTACGTTAACGGCTTAAGCGGCGTGAAGGTGGCGAGCAAGTTCGACAAACGCGTAGGGCAATAACGCGAAGGGCAATGAAGCGGCGGACTTGCAGGTCAGTTCCTTGCAGGTCAGCTCCTTTTCAGGTCAACTCAAAGACTGGTACTTTTCTTCGGATGTGCAGCAGCTTCTCGACCTGGGCAACGACGCTCCCGGATTCGTCCTTGACCTCGACGGTGAACACGCGCTCGATCTTCTCCTTCTCCCGGGAATTCAGAGCCTGCTTGATTTCGCGGATCTGCGGTTCTGCCAGCCGGAAACTGGCGGAAACCGTTCCGCGTCCTGGCTTTTTGAAGCGGATCGTCGCCGACTTATCCCAGACAATGTAATCCTTCCCCAAATTCTCAATCAGCATGACCATAAAGAACGGGTCCGCCATGGAGTACAGCGAACCTCCGTAGTGAGTGCCAACGTAATTTCGGTTCCACCAACGAAGCTTCATCTCCACATCAATCTCTGTCCAGTCGGAACTGAGGCGCCTTACTCGGATTCCTGCGCCCAGAAACGGTGGCCAGAGATTTATGAGCATTCGCATGTGGCGCTTCCAAGCTGTTTTCACGCTGCACTCCTGCCGAACTGTACGCGGTAACACTTCATGGCTGCCCCTTATTGAACGACCAACGAGCTAACCGCAAGCAGGCATGCCATACTCGAAACTCAAGCTCGCACTAGCCAGGTGTACGGTGAGATTAGGGTAACCCTTCAATCAGCTACTGAGAACAGGTATAGCTGTTGCAACACCGCCTTCGCACGGGTCATGGCCACGTTCATGACTTTGGTAATCCTCGCTGCGGGTCAAACTCGGGCTACACTAAAATTCAGCGACTAGCTTCATCCTGGAGTACTCAATGGGCGTTCGCTTTATGCTCTTTCTGTTGGTGCTGCTGACCATAGCAGCTAGTGCGTCGCCCGCGCAGGATTCGGACGCTTCCCCGCAGGCGCGCAAAGTCTTGTATAAGGTGAGTCCCGTGTATCCAGATCTGGCCAAGCGGAATCAAATTTCCGGGGTAGTTAGGCTCCGCGCAACAATCGCTCCCAACGGTTCGGTCAGATTAGTCGAGCCGGCAGGCGGAAACCCAGTATTGCTTAAAGCCGCTCAAGACGCTGTAGGGAACTGGAGGTTCGCCCCCGGTCCGGATGAGACCCGGGAGCTGATTGAGCTCCACTTCGGGCCGCGTTGATTTCAACGGCTGAACCCCATACATCGATCAACAACTGCTGAGACCTTACCCAAGAATCCCTTGTCATTTGTCATTGCATTCGCCCAACCAAAGCCGCGCGGTTGACGGACCTCGGCAGGGCTGTTGGCGAAACATCGCCTTCACACTATCAACTTGGTTCGTACCCCGGCTTTCGAATGGAATCGCTGTCTACAAACCTGCCTTGGAATCCGCTAGTGGTCTGCGCTCAAATGGAGGAGTGTGGAGGAGCCGGGGATGCAGTTACCGGCTTGCGGTGGAAACTTTCCTGGGCTGCCGGTAGTCTAATCTCGTAGCACAGGTGTGCCTTCCCTTCGAATGAAATTCTCGCTACAGCTCTCGTTGGTCTTCATCTTTCTTTACTGCGCTCTTTTTTGCGCCGCGGCCTTTGCGGATAAGCCGGCTGCGCCGGTCGCAGTCTCTCCAGCCGCTGTTTCTTCGACCGTTGATTCTTCGACTCCTGTTCTTCCCAGGGAGTTTGCCGGCTGGCAGGTGAAAGGCGTGGTTGCCAGGAGCGACGATCCCGCGGCCGCGGATGCGGTGAATGCGCCGGTTCTGAAGGAGTACGGCTTCGTGCGTTTGGAGAAGGCGGCCTACACTCGCGACGACGGCCGCAATCTAACGATTCGAGCCGCGGTGTTTGAAGATGCCAGCGGCGCTTACGGCGCCTTCACCTACTACTATTCTCCCGAGATGGAGGAGGAAACCATCGGCGGGCAGGCGGCTTTTCTGAATAACCGCGTGCTCTTCTATCAGGGGAATGTACTGGTGGATGCGGTGTTCGACAGAATGAGCGTGATGTCGGCGGCGCAACTGCGGCAACTGGCTGGGCTGCTGCCGCAAGCTGTGGGCGGTAAGAACAAGCCGCCTTCGCTGCCCGCGTATCTTCCGAAGCGGACTTTTGCTGGTAGTTCGGACAGAAGTTCCGAGAAGAATCTGGAGAAGAACACGACGAAGTACATTCTGGGTCCGGTGACGCTTGATCGGGTCGGATCGCCGCTGCCCACTTCGATGGTAGATTTCAAGTCGGGCGCGGAAGTAGTGATTGGCAAATATGCGGTGAACGCGGGCGATTCCACCCTGATGCTGATCGAATATCCCACGCCGCAGATTGCTGCGGAACGGCTGCGCCAGATTGATGCCTCGCACCAGCTCACCCAGCAGCAACCGGGGGTTGTGCCGATTCTTGATGTGGGCCCGTTCTTCGATACGCGCACGGGCCCGATCCTCGTGATCGCGTCCGGCCCTCTTTCAAAAAGCGAAGCGCGATCGCTGATGTCGTCGATCAGCTACGAGGCCGATGTCACGTGGAATGAAAACACCTACGTGACCAAGAAAGACAATCTGGCAAACTTTCTGTTCAACGCGATTCTTCTCTGCGGAATTGTGGTCGGCCTGGCGCTGGTGGCCGGGATTGCGTTTGGTGGCTTGCGAGTGCTCGTAAAGCGGCTTTTTCCCGACTCCGTCTTTGATCGCCGGGAGGCGATGGAAATCATCTCCCTGCACCTGGAAGACGCCCCCCGGCCGCTACCTCGGGAGCGGTAAGTGACTCAATCGAATGTCGTTAGCGTCGAAAAGAAGGATATTTGCCCCATTTTGATCCCGTTTGCTGACTTGTGGACGCATCTTGTAAGTTGTTGAAAATAAGACTATTTAAGTCGAAAATTTTGCTTGACACTGCGCTTTTAAGGCTCATAAGATTCCCGCAGAAAGCTCTGATGGATGGAAACCTCCGTTGGAACTATTCTCCCTTGAAAGAAAAGGCCGCCCAAGTTGCCGGGTGGCCTTTTTGTTTGGAGGCAGTTCTCCAGTTGCCAGTTCTCAGTTCCCAGTTCTCAGTCGGCTGGCAACGGGTTCGTTGCTCACTGAGAACAGGGAACTGAGAACTGTCTTGCAACTGTTGAGTGCTTTTATCCGTATCACCCACAGGACAGAATTTGTTTAGGCTTGGAGGACAAGCGATGTTTTGCGATCAATGTGGTGCGCAGTTGCAGTCGGGTGATTCACGCTGCGGACGCTGCGGCAAAACCGTGCTTGGACTCGTCGAGCTTCGGCGCAGCCGGGTTCGCGAGCATGTCCGACTGGTGGGCATTCTCTGGATGGCATACTCGGCTTTGCACGTAGTTGCAGGAGTGGTGGTGATCATTGTCGCGCAGGTGATCTTCGGCCACGTGATCCATATTCCCAACGGCCCACCGCCTGAAGTCACCGTCTGGCTGCGGCCTCTTATCACCGTTGTCGGATGGTTGATCCTGGCGAAAGCCGCGGCCGGTTTCATCGCCGGTTGGGGCTTGCTGCAGCGGCAGGAGTGGGCACGAATCGTTGCCCTGGTGGTGGGCTTCGTGGCGCTGTTGAATGTCCCGATCGGTACAGCACTCGGCATCTACACGCTCTGGGTGCTGCTGCCCACGCGATCCGATGACGAGTACAAAGCGCTGGCGCAGGCCGCGTAGCACGGACGCATTTGGCTGGGCGCGACGCTGTCGCTGTCGTGCTGTGCTCGCCCAAACTGCGGTCGCTCGCAGCCGCGAAACAAAGGGCCCACGAAATCAAGCACGAATGGAACGCTTCGGTGCAAGCGGCGCGTTACGTTCGGGTGCCAGCGTGATTGCAGGAATCGGAGACGGGTCTTAGAATCGAAACGAAGCCGACGTAGCTCAGTTGGTAGAGCAGCCGATTCGTAATCGGCAGGTCATCGGTTCAAGTCCGATCGTCGGCTCCAACATAACCCCAATCCTTCATTCAGTTTCGGTCGCTGTTTTTTCCAGTTTTGCCATCGCGTTCCGAACGTCATCGGCGGCCGTTTTGATGTAGCTGTGATATTTGTTTAAGGGAGAAATCGTGAGCGAGCCTTTACTCTTGCCGAGTTTGTAGTCAAAGTGAAATCCATCGTCTGGCCAGGTAGCGCCTGCCGTTTCACAGTTCAGCTTGTCGCAACGTTGCTCGTAGTTCGCGTGAACGCCGAAGTAGGCAGATTTTGCACTACCATTGGTCATATTTATCGTAACCAACTGTTGGGCTTGGGTTTGTGCGGCTGGACATTTGGAACGAGAATTGCACTGGAACGAGAATTGCACTTGATTCAAAGAGAAAACACTGTGAGGTTAAGCTTAGTTAGCGGAGTCGACACCATCCGACTCCACACGTCGTCCATCTGGCATTTGGAAAACTCTCGAAGAAGAAGGTAGAACCCAAGCATGGCCAAGCAGCAAAGCTTCTGGACAGGGTGGCGAGAGCGTCTCTCGGCCCTTCGGAACGTGCCGGCTGTTCTCAAGATCGTATGGGACTCCGGCCCGGCGGTTGTAGTGTTTGGACTAACTGCTCGCCTGCTCTCATCGCTCCTGCCGGTGGCGTTGCTATGGATCACAAAGCTGATTATTGATGGTATCGTCCATGCGGCCTCGACACATCAGCCGGTGCCGCGCCAGTTCTGGTGGCTGGTGGCAGCGGAATTTTCACTGGCTGTGCTAACCAGCATTCTCATCCGGGCAATCGACTACTCGGATTCGTTGCTGGCTGACAAGTACACCCGCTACGCCAGCATTCAAGTCATGAATCAGGCGGCTGGGCTGGATCTATTGGCCTATGAGGATCCGGTTTTTTATGACCGTCTAGAGCGGGCGAGAGTACAGGCAACCGACCGGCTCGGCATGATTCAAGCCATGGGACGGTTAGTGCAGCAGGCCATCACCACACTAACCTTGTCGGTCTCGATCATAGTGTTCTCTCCCTGGCTGATGCTCCTGCTGATCGCGGGTGTGGTTCCGGCGTTCCTCGGCGAGAGCCATTTTGCCTTCCTGAGTTATGCCAAGAACTTCCGCCAGACGCCGCTGAAGCGGCAACTGGACTATTTGCGGGTCCTGGGCGGAAGCAAAGAAGCTTCGAAGGAGTTGAAGCTCTTCGGGCTGAGAGATTTCCTACGCGAGCGGTTTACCCATTTGTGCGACGCGATCTACAAAGAGAACATCGCCTTGTCCCGACGCAAGCTGATCGCGGGCGCGTTCTTGTCGGTGATCGGCACCATGGGCTACTACTCGGCATATGTATTCGTCATTTGGCGCACGGTCAGCGGCGCTCTAAGCATTG
Source organism: uncultured Acidobacteriaceae bacterium (assembly GCA_963797885.1). GTDB lineage: Bacteria > Acidobacteriota > Terriglobia > Terriglobales > Acidobacteriaceae > Acidiflorens. The sequence goes on from CAWCRQ010000057.1 coordinate 27,030, forward strand.
GTACGTTGACGTTTCTCGCGGGTGCGATTCTGCAGGCCAGCAACAACATTCAACAATTTTTCTCGACCCTTGCAGGCATTGCCGACGAGGCGCTGTTCCTCACCGACTTGGTGGCCTTTTTTGGGATGCAAGCGACGATTCGCTCCAAGCCCAATGCCCTGCCCGCGCCTCGACCGATAGAACGCGGATTTGAGTTTCGGAATGTCTCCTTCCACTATCCAGGAAGCACTCGCCTGATTCTCAACCGCCTGAACTTTCAGTTGCGTCCGGGACAGCGTGTGGCTCTGATTGGCGAAAACGGGCAGGGCAAAACCACCCTCGTAAAGTTGATTACCCGGCTTTACGACCCTACGGAAGGACAAATCCTGCTCGATGGCGTCGATCTTCGCGAGTACGACCTGGAAGACCTCCATCGTGAGATGGGTGTGATCTTTCAGGACTTCATGCGCTATGAAATGACCGCCCGCGACAATATTGCGGTTGGCCGCGTCGAGGAAATCAACAACCTGGAACTCCTGCAGACAGCCGCACGGAAGAGTATGGCGGATGGCATCGTCGGAAAACTGCCCGAACGCTACGAACAAATGCTGGGCCGGCGCTTCGATCGCGGAGTGGACCTTTCAGGTGGCGAGTGGCAGAAAGTCGCACTCGCACGAGCTTATTTGCGCGACGCGCAAATGCTGATTCTCGACGAGCCCACTGCCGCACTCGACGCGCGCAGCGAATTGGAGGTTTTTCGCCGCTTTTCCGAACTTGCCGCCGGCAAGACAGCGCTCTTTATTTCTCACCGATTCTCTACCGTGCGCATGGTTGATCGCATCGTGGTACTCAACAACGGCAAGATTGTCGAGGAAGGGAATCACGCCCAACTGTCGAGCCTGGGAGGTCTTTACGCCGAAATGTTTGAGATGCAGGCCTCCAGCTATCGCTAGGAAGCACCCCAAGGCAGCATGAAGCCACCTGAGCGGGGGAATGCCTGGCCCGGGCTGACGAGAACCTCAATGCGCAATTGGCGCGTCATCGTCGGCATTGGCATCGGCCTTGCCGTTCTCTTGACGTTCTCCCGGACTATGCCCAGGGTTCACACGCAACTGGGCCCCAGTCCGGAGGTGATCGTCATCGATGCCAAGGCGGTCGGGCATCCCTTTCCCCATTTTTGGGAGCAGATGTTTGGTTCGGGGCGCGCGATACTGGCCCTGCGTGACAGCTATCGGAGTGACTTACGTGCGGTTGAACAAATCACCGGCTTCAAATACGTGCGCTTCCACGGCATCTTCGACGATGATGTTGGTGTCTATGCCGAAGATGGCCAGGGACACGCCGTCTATAACTTCTCCTACATTGACCAAATCTACGATGGTTTGCTCGCGAACGGGGTGCGCCCTTTTGTTGAGATCAGCTTTATGCCCAAGCAGTTGGCAGCCAGAAACATCCTTCACACCTTCTGGTACAAACCTAATATTTCTCCGCCAAAGGATTGGAGCCACTGGGACGGCCTGATCTCGGCCTTCACTCAGCATCTGGTCGAGCGCTACGGCATCGATGAGGTTGCGCAATGGTATTTCGAAGTGTGGAATGAGCCCAACCTCGACTTTTGGGCAGGGGAGCCAAAGCAGGCCACCTACTGGGAGCTGTACGACCACACCGCGCTAGCCATCAAATCGACCAGTCCGCGATTGCGAGTCGGTGGCCCCGCGACCGCGCAAGCCGCGTGGGTTGACGCCTTCATCCGCCATTGTGCGGAGAAAAAAATCCCGGCGGACTTCGCCTCAACCCATGTGTATGGCAATGATCTCGCACAAGACATTTTCGGCTCGCCCGCAGACATTTCTCGCGATCAGATGGTCTGCCGCGCGGTGAAGAAAGTTCACAACCAGATCACCACCTCGATCATGCCGAATCTACCGCTGATCTGGAGCGAGTTCAACGCCAGCTACAAGACGGAACCTGAGGTTACAGATTCCATCTACATGGGTCCCTGGCTAGCCGATACGATAAGCCAATGCGACGGCTTGGTGGATATCATGTCTTACTGGACGTTTTCGGATGTGTTCGAAGAGCAGGGTGTGGTGAAAACACCGTTCTATGGCGGCTATGGACTGGTTGCGGTGGATGGGATACCAAAGCCGGCCTTCAACGCCTTCAAACTGCTGCACCGGCTTGGAGATCAGCGGATCCAGCTCGATTCTGATTTCGCGCTCCTCACGCGCAGGCAGGACGGTACGTTAGTGCTCGCGCTTTGGAACTACGCGTCGCCAGAGCAAACCGGTTCTCCGAGAACGGTCACTGTGCAGCTGAAAGGCACCAATGCGAGGCAAGCCTTGATCGCCCGCGTGGATCGCGATCATGGAGATTTTCACTCCGCCTACGAAAAGATGGGCGCTCCGCGTTATCCCACCCAGACACAGATCCAGGAACTGCGTAAGGCTGCGGAACTTCCAGCGCCGGAAGCCCGTCAAATACAGAATGGCGAGCTGACCTTGACTCTGCCTGGGCAGGGCCTGGCAGTCGTTGAGTTGCAGTAGCAGAACGTCGTTGTCAAAATGTCAAAGTCAAACTGTCAAACTCGATCACGACGGAACTGCTTTGTCAGTGGGCTTCACGCGTGCCTGGCGGCTGGTACTTCTTGAAGCCAGCGCGACTCATGCCGCGCTGCGCCTCCGGGTTTTTCATGAAGGTATCCCAAACGAAACCCGTACGGGCATTTTCTGCCATGAGCATGGTGATTCCCACGTCAATCCCAACGACGTCATGGTCATACCAATTCTTGAGCGGATTGAAGGCATTTACAAATCCATACTGGCTCCATGCCCCTCCATAATGATCCTTGATGTTCCGTAGGACACGCATTGCGGGCTGCGGCAGAAATGGCAGCGAACCTGCCGACGCACTGGGAACAACCGTTCCATCAATCGGCCCCATCGCGGGCGGACCTCCCCAAATCACGTAGCCCTTGTCCGAATCGGAGGCGGTAATACCCCAGAGATCATCGCTGTAATCGGGAAACTGCTTGGCAAGGTCTACGCAGAACAGGCGGTGGGCCTCCGTAGCCAATCTCGAGTTCTGGAAATAGTCGGCGTATTTGTCGCGTTTATCGCGGAAATCAAACCAGGCCTGGGAGTACTGATGCATAAACAAAGGGGCGAACGAACCGATATAACGAATGCCATCATATTCAAAGATGGTCCGTTTCCAGGCGTTCCAGGCTGCTACCGGCAAGGGATGGGAAAGTGATCCCAATCCCAGGAGATACATCATCATCATTTCGCTGTAGTAGTCCCAGCGATAGGGGAGAAAGCCGATTTCGGGCGTCCAGCCATGCGGCAAGAGCGAGGTGTCCTCCGACAACCAGGTCCAATCTACCCGGTTGAATATCTCGTAGGCCAAGAAACTGATTTCGGAATGTTCCTGGAAGTGTTGCTGACAGGTGAGAACTCCGCAAAGCAGAATAGCCGTGTCGACCGAAGAGACTTCGGAATCCCACGTTCTTTCGCCGGTGTTGAGGTCGGCGAAGTGGTAGAAGAATCCTCGATGAGTGGGCATCTTCTTCGCGAGGAAGCGCAGAGTGACAAAGACTCGCTCCCGGGCATCGGCAAATGAAACGAATCCGCGTTTTTCTCCGATACAAAGAGCGGTCAGCCCAAACCCCGTTGCCGCAATACTCGCGACTGCGGTGGTGTCATTCGCCCGCACATTGCATCGATCCTTTATCAACCCAGTTTGCGGGCTGGCTTGTTCCCAAAAGTACTGAAAGTTTGCCTTCTCTAGTTCCTCGAGGAACTGATCATCGCCTTGCGAAAGAGAGCTTGGAGCCGGGGCAGGTTGCGGACGATTGCGCTGTTCCGTGGCTACCGCAAGGGGGGAGAACAACTTTGGCATATCGCACAATGCCCACATGCTCACGCCCGCGATCCGTAACAGCAGATCTCGTCGAGAAAGGCGGTTCGTGCCAAGGCTGATCTTTTCGTTCTCGCCCATCCGTTTAATTCTAGATGTTCCGCACTCGGGTGTGAAATGCGGGTCCTGGGGGAGAATTTCCGAGGGAGAATTGAGGACATTGCCGGCTGCCCCAGCAACCCTGCACATAGCAAAGCGCGTCGTTAGAATGAGAATGTTAGCCGAGGGTCACGCCATGAGTACCGGAGACATGAGTACCGCAAATATGAGTACCAGAAACATGAGCACCAGAAAGAAGATTGCGATCTGGGCAATTTCAGCTCTCGTGATTTTGGCAACGGTCCTGACCATTGTCCTCGTGCACCGGCGGCAGCCGATCATTCTGAAGGGCGCGGTCTTGAGACTGGACAGCGACCCAAAGAAACAGTTGCCCATTGCCGACGTTGAGATCACCGCGATCAATGATTTAGGGAGCGGGAACTCCAGGTCTGATGCTTCTGGTTACTTCAGGATCACTCTGCCCAAGGGACTCCGGCGGCGACAACCGCTCACGCTGCAATTCGGTCACAAAGATTATCACCCGCTGGAATGGGACGACATTGTTAGCGACAAGATTTACATCGCTCGTATGGCGCCCATCCGGCAGGAAACGAACCCGGAACCTCATCATCCCGAGGTAGCAATATCCCATGCCCGGGTAAGGTACTCGGTGAAGGCCACAGCCGAGGCGGATGTGGGAAGCGCAGTGAAGACGTTCGAGGTCGCCAACACGGGGAACCAACCCTGCGACCATCGGTCTCCGTGTTCGTCCGACGGTAAGTGGAAGGCAGCGATCGGCTCCATGTCGCTCGACGCCGGGGAGAGGAATGAGTTCCGAAACGCAAGAGTCTCTTGCATCGCAGGCCCCTGCCCTTTCGCAAAGATCGAGCTTGAAGATCTTTCGGGAGACGGACGCTACTTTAACGTCCAAGTTCGCAATTGGTCGGACACGGCCACTTTTTTGTTGGAGGCCGAGGTTGTTCACCCCATGGTCAGCGACATAGTGCGGGATTCTTATCCGGTGATTTTTGGGCGAGCCTTGAATTTCAGCCTGCCGCCGGCGGCGGAGGGTCCGAGCATAGAAGCGGAACTCGATGGCGAAGCCATTGTCTTCCCCCTTGGACCAAATCTTTTCTTGCGATGGGCGGATTGTCACGTCGCAGTGGACAAGGACCAATCCGCAACCTATCGCTGCGAACTTAAGCCCGGGTACCAGTTCCGGTAAGGCGGGTCCGGACTCAAAATTCTGGTTGGTGCTGCTCGATCACGGGATCACAGGTAGCGGATTCGGCACATCGCGCCGCAGCAAATCGTCGCCGCTCCACTCCCGCCCCGAGACGGCTGCAAACCCTTGCACAACGCGCCGCAGCAAATCGTCGCTGCTCCACTTCCCGCCCCGAGACGGCTGCAAACCCTTGCACATCGCGGTTGGGCGTCAAATAAAAATACGGTGGGACCACCAATAAAAATATTGACTACAGTCCCCGTAACCGCATAACATCGCAGAGATCCTGTTCACCCCCGGACAGGATGGTGCGCAGGGTACCGTCTCAGGTTTCTGATTTCCAGCTTTTTGTTTCGAGCATTAGGCGGAAAATTCCCCGGGAGGGGATGCGTCATGACTGCAAATCTTCTCACCAGCTTTACGAGAAAGTTGGCTCCGTAATTCTGGGCTCCTGCGATGAGTTCACGGCCACGCGAATGGTTCAAGAGGAGAATTCAAGAGGAGAAGAAGATGACAAAATTCACGAATTTGCTGTTGACGATCGTTGCTGTGTTAATTGCACTGGTGTTTTCTTCTGCCGCCTTTGGACAGAGTTCTGCGTACAGCGGCGCAAGAACCCCGGGTACTCCAGGTGACCCTAACTGTGTTGGCGGAGAAACTGTCTTGCTAATTCAGGATGTGGTTCCCTGGGGGGCAGCGCCCGGCCAAGACGCTGGCGGAGCCGACACTACTGAGCTGATAGCGCAGGGGAAGAATTGGTGCATGATTACTTCAAGCCTGATCGACACCACAACCCTCAGCGGGTTTCAGGCGATCGTGATTGCTTCCGCTCAGACTTCAAACTTTTACAGCAACCTCTTCCCCGGCGGGACCATTGATTCGAACATCTCGACCTGGGTCTCAAATGGAGGCGTCCTGTCGGCGCATCTCGCAGATGGCGCCGCGGGGCCGGGTGCTGGAGGCGCTTGGGGCACAGCTACTTTCGTAGGGGGCGTTCAGCACACATTCTATTTGTCAAACGACGACGACATTGCCGATGCCTCCGATCCTCTCATTGCCGACGGCCTGGCCTGCCCGAGTGGCAACTGCGGGGTGATTGTTGACACAGGAACGTACACAGATCTGGATGGTTGGGGCTATTCTTCCCACGGCTATTTCACCAATCTGCCTGCAGGTGCGACGGTAGTTCTGACTGAGCATGCGACGGGGAACCCGGTAACGGTGGAGTATTCGTACGGAAGCGGCAGGGTAATCGCCACCCTGACTACTATTGAATGGCGATATACCGGAGGAGCCATTTATCCCAACGCGGGAGATTTGCCCCAAAACAAAAAGCTTCTAGCCAACGATTTTGCCGATATCACCTACGCGCAGCAGGTGCAAACCACACCGGTAATCACCGACGGGACAACACCCACAATCATTGTTTTCGACAGCACTGCGGGCCAACATGTCGAACACGACCTTCTTTTCCCTGCTGCTGGCGACATGACCTTTCCCCTTGGACCTGGAGATACAAGTCTGCAGTTAACGGTCACTAACGAGATCATATCAAATAGTACCGGCTGGCCACCCTACACCCACGGGGGTCCGTTTGCCACATCGTTGCTTTTTGTCCATGACGGCGACAACGCGATTGCCGGTGATGCTGATGGTCTTCATGATTATGGTTCTATGTACGAAGATGAATGTTTCGATGCCAGCCACCCGACGCCCTTAGAATCCAGTTGTCCGTACCCCAACTCAGGCTTTTACATAATTTCCAAAGACATTTTCGATCTCTCCAACAAACCGCCTATTGCTCTCGGCACGACCGCGGCGTTTATTCACTATTACCCGAATACGATACCGGCCGTGACTATGTGGTCGCCGACGCCGGTCACCGCAACTCCCAACCCGGTATGTACAAGCGTGACCGGCACTCCTCCGACCTGCGACACGCGGGATATCCTGGTGGATATCTACGGCGACGGAACCATAAGCGGAAGCGATGGCAAGAAGGGGACGTTCGCCGGCGTTTACAATGTGCCCATGCCGTTGAGCGCGGTAAGCGTGAACGGCACCTCGGTCAACACACCGGGCCTCCAGACCAGTCAATCTTCGAATCTCTGGTTCAAGTCGCCCCTGAGCCTGAATTTCGTTGTAAACCCCGCCTGTCCACCGCTTCCGGTGCCCTGTACTCCACCATCGTCTACCAACAACTACTTCACTCAAGCACCCGTATTTGGCGAGGCCTACGATGTGACCTATCTTACCGGCGTCAGCGTGGTGGGCACCACGCAAGCCCAGCCACCGCCTAGTACTGCCTCTGTTTCGCAGGTCACCTTCCCGGGTGCGGATAACATGGTATCGTTGCTAGACGGCCAGTATCTCCTACAGTATGGTGCCGTTGACAACGTGGGCATCAAGGAGCAGAACGTTCAACTCTTCCCTCTAGGTAGTACTAATACCTGTCCCAATCCGGACAACGTGGTTCCCGCACCTATGCCTCCTTGCTATTCGACTAGTTTGTTTCAAGCACAAATCAACGTTGACTCGACGGCTCCACTCGCTCCTTCTATTACTCTGATTCCGCCGGGGGGCTATTACGCCCAGGGCTCGACGCTCAATGCGACAATTATGTGCACCGATCCTCTATCCAACGGAGTGGCCTCGGGAATTGCGACCTGCGGGCCTAACAGCGGCTACGGCGGCCTGAATCCTGTCACGGTGACTGGTGTATCGCTGCCCACCAGTACGCTGGGGCTAAACACGTACACTGCAGCCGCGGTGGACGCGGCCGGGAACTCCTCCTCGACTACCATTACATACTATGTGGTTGGACCGGACGACCTGGCGATAGGAATGTTCGGCAATTTGCTGGTCAAATCTGGAACGAACATGACGTACCACATCTTTGTCGTGAACGGTGGGCCATACGCAGGCAACCTGGTTAATGTCACAGACACCATTCCGGCAGGCACCAGCTTTAAGAGTTCCGGCTACGCCATTGACTCTTGTACTTTCACCAAGGGCCAACCGCCGCAGTGCTCGATTAGCCCCCCGACAAACTCCTGCGGTAGCGTTCCGGGTTCGTGCAGCATCGGCACACTACCCGTGTGGGCCAACAAGAACCCGGTTGGCGCAATCGTCCAGATCACGGTAGAGGTGAGTGCTAAGCCGGGCACCATTATCACGAATAAGGCCGCCGTAAGCGGCGTAAACTCTAATTCTGATGTGAAATACACCACGGCACAGTGGTCGACGCTTGTGACGAAATAGACAAGCCTTATCTTTCCGCGAAGCAGGGCCGGGCCGAATAAGCCCGGCCTTCATTTTGAGGAACGGGTTACCGGGGGCGGTCAATTCTGGGTGGCCGCGAATCGGGAGGCTTCGCTAAACATGGACTTCAGGTCCGAGCGTTCGAGCAGTTTCTCTGCTCCAGCGTCTTTGCGCATATCATCGATTAGGCGGAGCGCCTGCCGGTAGTGGCCAGCGGCTTCGCCGGCGTTTCCGCTGAGGCGGAGTGCATTGCCCAGCAAGTATTGAATTCTTGCAGACTGCAGGCGCAGCCCTAGTTTCTCGCTTTTCCCGAGCTGTTGTTCCAACTCGTGCAGTGAAGCGGAATAATTCTTACCGTTAATCATGGCTTCCGCCATGTAGACTGAAGAATCGATGGAAAGGTATTTCAACCCCGCTGTATTCGCCTGCTCAGCAAGCTGGCGCAAACTGCTGACTGCCGCCTGCGACTGTCCTTCGGCGATGGCCACCCTGGCCAGGTTCAATTTCGACAGCAGAATCCCCTCCTGGGCCTTCGACCGGGATGCGGCTTGAAGACCCTGTTGGTAGAGACCTTTTGCCGCTTTGAGATCGCCGCGGTAAAAAAGCACATCTCCTTGAGTGTTCAGAATGTCGGCCATCACATTATTGTTCTTTAGCTCTCCAGCCAGACCTTGCGCCTCTTCCAGGGTTTTCCCCGCTTCGGCGCCCCTTCCTGCATTCGCCAAGGCTTTGGCAAAGTCGGTCAGGAATTCCACCATATTCTCAGAGCGATCCTTCGTCTCGCGGAAACCTTTGACCGCATCCTGGAGCGAACTGATGGCAGCCCCAATGCGGCCTTGGTAGAGGAAAACCTTGCCGACTCCATCGGACTCAAAGGCGGCTGCATGATTGTCGGCGCTCTTGTGCCGTATGTCCAAGGCGCGCATATACGCAGCCATTGCCGGGTCGTATTGCGCGGTCTTGAAGTAGACTTCCCCTAAGTTGTGGAGGGTGTCTGCTATGTCGGCGGGAACCCCGAGCTTTTCGCGAAGCTGAAGGGATTGCTGGTAGTAGGTGAGGGCATCGTCATTCTTTCCCTGCGCGTAGTACACAGAGCCAATGTTGTTGAGGCATAATGCCTGGTTGGATTCGTCGCCGAGATCGCGCTGCGTCTGCAGAGATTCCTTGAACATTTGCAGCGCCTTGTCAGGTTGTCCTCGGTCCCCGAATAGCACGCCCATCGCTATGAGCGTGTTAGCGGTATCTCTCTTGGCGCCGATTTCCCGCCGCAGGTTAAGCGCTTGTGAGTAACCCGCCAGCGCGACCTCGGGCTTACCGAGTGAGCGCTGCACGTTTGCGATCTCCACCAGGCTGTTAGCGACTCCGGCCTTCTTGCCCAGCCGCAGGTTTATATCCCGCGCTTGCTCCAAGTTGCGAAGCGCTTCATCAAACTTGTTCATCGCCTCATAAGCCATACCGATCGCCTGTAGAACCTGCGCCTTTTGCTCCTGATTATCCACCTCAACGGCGAGGCTCAACGCGCGGTTCAGCGGATCGAGCCCGGATTGCGGGCTGCCACTCTCAACCGCCAGCCATCCTGTCTGAATCAGAGCATCCAGATTCTTCGGGTCGGCTTTCAACACGCTCGAGTAATGCGATCGGGCTTTTTCGAGATCACCAACATCCAGATAAAGATTTCCTAAGGCGTACTGTATATCGTTGTTGTCGGGAGATGTCTTGGCTAGGGTTTCGTAGGCTTCGATCGCCTTCTTGTTGTCTTTCATTACCCGCGCATGGGTCGCCTGGATGAGGTACTTTTCGGCCATCGGCAACTGTTGGCTAAGTTCGACCGCCTTGCGGGAAGCCTGCTCAGCATCGCCATCGTACCCAAGCGCGGAGTCCGCGTCGGCCAAGCGGGAATAAGCGAGGGCAAATTCTGGGTCCTCTTTGGTGGCAGACTGGAAAGCTCTAACGGCGTCCAGATTCTTGCCATCTCGCAGGAACTGAATACCCTGGTTGTAATCTCGCAGCGCTGGCGCCGAACGGGAACTTGGCTGGAAGGAACTAGCCTTGAGCTCGTTAATTACGTCCGGCGAGAAAGCCAAATTGTTGCGGATGGAAGCGGCCAAGCGGTCCACTGCTCCGGGAATATCCTTTTCATCGACTGCCTCGATTTTGATGGGGACGCTGTGGTCATGCTTGAGATCGTGCACTGTGGCGTCGATGCGTATCTGGCCGCCGAATCTCGCATATTGTCCCCAAACCAACGTATCGGCATTACTGAACTCGGCAATGCGGCCAACCATGTTGGGATCGATAGAAGTTCCGGGAGTGATGCGCAAATCGGAAAGGACCTGATGAAGGCGGTCAGGGGAGATGGTGCGCAGGTGGGCGGACTGTCCCACGTCGGTGCTCAGCATGTCTGCGAGGCTGGGACCGAGCCAATCTACGCTGGGATCGCCGGAAGCGTTGCGGAAAGGCAAGATCGCCAACGACAGGGCAGGGGCCGATGCCACTTGGTTCGCTGACGGCGAGAACAGCGGGCCGCGAAACACGTAGCCAACAGTCGACAGAACGAGAACCGTGGCAATGCCAGCCAGCAGTGGCCACGGAAGAGTCTGTCCCCATGGTTTGACGCTGGCGTCTAACTTGATCGTGCCGGCAGCTCTCTTGTCTTGCCAGGTATTCAGGTCCGCAAGAATCGTCGAAACATCCTGGTATCTCTGGTCCAAATCGCGTTCCAGACACTTGCTCACGATCCCGCTCAACGCCCCGGGAATCTGAGCGTCAACATCCGACACTGGAATCGCACGCTCCTGAGTCCGTTTGATGAGGCTGGCTAGAGCGCTCTCGGCTGAGAAGGGTTGTTTGCCCGTCAGCATTTCGTACAAGATCAGACCGAGAGCGAAGATGTCAGAACGTTGATCGAGATCCTTGGCCAGAGCCTGCTCCGGCGACATGTACTCCATGGTGCCCACGATCGCACCCGTTTGGGTCATGCCGTCGCCTTCGACGGTGCGAGCCAAGCCGAAATCCATCACCAGAATGCGGCCCGAGCCGTCCTGCATGATGTTTTGTGGTTTGAGGTCCCGGTGAATTACCCCTACGCTGTGGGCCGCATGCAGAGCCTGGCACACCTGCTGAATGACATCCACCGCTTCCTCTGGAGTAAATCTCTTCTTCTCGCGGATGAGGGCCCGTAGATCTTGGCCCTCGATAAACTCCATGGTGATGAACTTCACGCCCTCGGCTTCACCGAGATCGTAAATGCGGATCACGTTGCGGTGCGTGACCTGGTGAGCGAGCAGCAACTCTTGCTTGAAACGGGCGAGGATCGAGGGGTTCGAAGCCAGTTCCGGCCGGATAACCTTCAATGCGACGAACCGGTCGAGCTCGCGATCGGCGGCCTTGTAGACAGCGCCCATACCGCCCTCGCCGAGCAGTTGGAGAATTTCATAACGCCCGCCCAACACGGCGCCAATCTGCAATACAGCTGCGCTGGCATACGAATCGGAAATCCGGCTGGGCGTCGGCGTCGGAGTCCGGCGAAACGGCGTTCCCAGCGCGATCGTAGCGTCGGCGTCTACTAGCGTGGCTTCAGGATCAATCGCCTTCGGGAAAGCATCGACGAGGGTGGCTTCGTCCTGCGGGAGAGGCTTGGCGAGTTTGGAAATCCGGTTGGAGGTCGGGGCCGGTGGCGGGCGAAACGAAGTTCCCGGCGCTATCGTAGCGTCGGCGTCTACCAGCGTGGCTTCAGGATCGATCGCCTTCGGGAAAGCATCGACGAGTGTGGCTTCGTCCTGCCGAGGAACTGGGATATTGCTGCCGGAACTCTCACCGGCAAATGGAGTCCCGACGCCACGCTGTGGGCTCTTTTTAGCAGCAGACTTTTCGTCCGGCGGTGATTTGGAATCATCCATGCGCGGTTTAGGAACGGCCCCGAGATTGAGGAAGCAAAAACCCCATCCAAATGAACCCGAGCGCGCCCTTGTGGGCACCTCGTAGTGGAGGAAGTATATACGATTCCCGGGCTGGACGGGGCTATGCGGCCAGTAACTTCTCAGTACATTGGCAGGTTCGCTGGGGCGCTCTCACGGGCGCCCGTCAGGAGATTTGTGTTCTCCTTGACCAAGACTTACATGAAGGCCGGCTACGCGGACGCTATTCCAGAAGGCACCTTGACCGGATGCGGAAGGAAGCAGAGTCGGCCTTTTCATTCCATCTCGGAACCTGGCTATTCGCAAGGGTCAGCATTTTGCAAAACAGAACAGGATGCCAAACGCCCCCCTAGGCCCGCGCCATTACGATGGTGTGCGGGCTCATCGGGATGGGATGGGCCCTCACACCACTGAAACCGGCCTTGGTGTGCATATCCGACAGCTCGCGGAAGGTGTACGCATCGCCGGCCGCGGTTGACGTCAGCATGGTCATACTGAAGGCTGCAGGCATCGGGGGCGAGACGCGGTCTTCATTGGGCACGAACTCCAGCGTCGCTGCACATCCGCCGGGCTTGAGCGAGCCCCGCACTTTCTTCAGCAGCCCGACACAGGTTTCCACGTCGAAGTGATGCAGGAAGTTGGTCAGGAGCACCGTGTCGTACGGACCGCCGAACTGCACGTCAAATGCGCTGCCCGGCAGCATGTCGTAGCGGTCGTGCACGCCGGCCTTGCGCGCGTTTTCGAGCGCTACCCGCAACACCGGCGCCCAGTCCAGCCCGGTCACATGCGCCTGCGGGTTTTGTTTGGCGATTTCGATGCCGAACAATCCGTGGCCGGCGGCGATGTCCAGCACGCGCATCGGTCCGGTGCGGCCTTCCAGCACGATGGCCCCCAACGGCCCCGCCATTGGCGCCATCATGGGAGCCATGCTTTGCGCAAACTCCACCCAGATCGGGTTCTCCGGTTCCACCGCGCCTTCGCCCGGCAGCACGGTCCTGCCGTTGCGCACGATGTCGGCGAGATGTTCATAGGGCTCGCGCAGCGCCGGAAGCGACAAGAAGCGAGCAATCGAAGCCAGGCAGGTCGGCGAACTGGGGTCCAGGAACGCCGCACTGGACGGCGTGTGCCGATAGTGCCCGTCCACCTTTTGCAGAAGTCCAGCGACGACGAGAAAGTCGCACAGAATGCGAATGCCGCGCTCCGAGGCCGCCGCGTGGCGAGCGATCGAGGACACGTCGCCCGGCCCCTGGCCCACGGCGCGGAACACGTCCAACTCGATAGCCGCCCTCAGTGCGAAGGTCCGTTGGAAGGCTTGTAGATTCTCGAAGACGATTGCCGGCGTCAACGGTGCGCCAGAAGAAGTATCAGGTTGCATTGCGACCCCCCACTCTTCCGGGAGACCTAATTTGGCTCCCAGGTCCGGCTGAGTATACACCCGCCTTAGCCGTTGGTTGGCTGGCTGCGTGCCCTTGATCGGTTGGTCTCAACCGAAGCCGAGTTACAGAGGGGGAGGAGACTGTCGCAGCGCTCGGTAAAGCAGGACCGAGAAGGAGAACATTCGTAAGCGCCGGTGAAAAGTGAGCGACTTGGCAGGACCGTTTCCCGCCACGCCGCAGCTACCGCAGCTTCGCGTACTCCGCTTTCGCTTCCTTCAGAATTGGGATGTCGGGGTCGGCATCTTTCCAGAGCGTGAGAAAGTCTTGATATGCAGCACGGGCTTTTACCGTACTCCCCTGCATGGCGTAAGCGCGAGCGAGGCCGAAGCGGGCCAGCGCTCCCCAGGGAAAGTTCAGCACCAGCCCGTAGTGGTCAATGAATTTCTGAAATTCCGCGGCTGCTCGGTTGCCGTCGTGCAGCATGAGATAGGCCTCTCCCCGCAAATAAGCTGGGCACAGGATTACCGTGAGGTTCGTGGTCTGGCCGAGTTCTACCGTGCTTGCCAGATTCAATAGTTCGACTGCCCGGTTCGGGTCCTTGCGCTCCAAGGCAACGGCTGCCCGGATCGTGGGTTGCCAATACCTCTGGACCAGCGTGTCCAGCGGGAATGTTTTGTCGAGTTCGGCAGCCAGGTTCTCCGCCGCCGCCGTGTCGCCCGCCCGCGCCAGAGCCAGCGCCGCCATCGCCTGCACGTCGCGGTTCGGGGCCAGCCTCACTGCGGCATCGGCATCGGCCAGCGCCTGCTTCCGGTTTCCTTCCACCTCGCGCAGCGCCGCCGCTACTTGATAGGTTGCGGCAGCCTCCTTGGCATCGTTGTGCTGGGCTGAATCCATCGCCCGTCGCGTCAGCTCGTGTGCATTTTTCAACTTCCCGTACCAGGCTTCCGTGTCCGCTTGCGAAGCCAGTAGCAAGTCTTCCGTGCCCGGCTTCCCCATGGCGGCCACGGTCAGCTGCTCCATCTGTGTCGTGTCGCCCTTCAGAAAAGCCATCTGGTAGCGGTTCGCCAGCAGGGTCTCGCCCTCCAACTTGTGCTCCGCCGCCTGGTTGTACACCGCCTCCGCCTCGTCCAGCCGGTTGAGGCTCACGTAGGCGTTACCAAGGTTGAGATAATTGGTAGTGTTGTGCGGTTCCAGGTGCATTGCCTCCCGGGCTTCCTCCAATGCCTTTTCCCAGTTTCCAAGGCTGGCGGAAATGAATCCCAGATTAATGTGAGGCAGTTCATCTCTCGGGTAGGTCTGCTGCCACAGTTCGTAGGTCTGCGCTGCCTTCTCCAGCTCTCCCGTTGCCGTCAGGTAATAGTTTGCCTCGATGGAGAGCCGCTCCCGTTCGCTCACCTTCTCCCGCAGCTCGTAAGCTTTGCGTGCATTCTCGGCCGCCCGACTGAGTTCGTTGAGGTCGCTGTAGGCCCCCGACATCGAGACGTACGCCCTGGCGAAATTCGGGTCGAGTTCTGCTGCCCGTTTGTAGAAGGGCAGAGCGGCGGTGTCCCCTTTCGCATAGTGCATCTTCCGTCCCAGGCTGTACACTTTCAGCGCTTCGAGCGATGGCGTGGTCGCTTCCTCCACCGGCGTGGCGTATTTCTGCACGGAGCTGAGCGACTCGCCCAGCTTGCCGCGCAAACTGACCGCCGCGTTGTCCAAGGCCTTGAGCACCGCTTCCTTGCCCGCCGCCTGCTCCTGCGCTTCCGCCAGCACATCGCCCGTGTTACAGTCCACTGCCTTCAGACCGATCACGTACTGGCTGCCCAGCCCGGCAATCGAGCCGGTGAGCATGGCCTTGCTGCCCGTGCGCTGGCAGACCTCGCGTGTAACCTCCGGCGTCAACCGGTCGCCGGCGGAACGGCCCATCAGCTTCAATGTCTCGTTCACCTTGCGCTCGGAAACCAGGTCGAGAAAGGGCGATTGCTCAAGCTGCACCGAGAGTCCTTGCTTCAGCGTGTCGTCGAAAACGCTGGCACCGGTTGTGTTGGTGAAATCGGAAAGCACAATCGTGTCCTTGTCGGTCAGTGGCTTGCTTTGATGCAAGCGATAGTAAAGCCCGCCCGCAACGATGACGATGACGAGCGCCGTGCACAGCAGAACGGGAATCGCAACCTTCCAACGCTTCCCACTCCAAACCGGGAGCGGTTTCTCCACCACCACCGCGCTCGCGGTTGAGGAGTGTCCGCTCTCCAGATCCCGCTTCAGGCGCTGCAAATCGGCGCGCATCTCCGAGGCGTGGTGGTAGCGAAGATCGCGATTTTTCTCCAGCGCCTTATGAACGATTTCTTCCAGGCGCCCCGGCATGCCTGGATTCCATTGCCTCACCGGAATCGGCTGCTCGTGCAGGATGGCGCCGAAGGTGGCTCCCTTGGTGGGCTTATCGAATGGGAGCCGGCCCGTCGCCATCTCGTACAGTACGATCCCGAACGAAAACAGGTCGGAGCGCCCGTCCAGTGTCTTGCCCTCGATCTGTTCGGGCGACATGTTGGCAACCGTGCCCAGAGTGTCGCCAGCGGTGGTCAGGTCGCGCCCCACGAAGGTGGAATCGTCCGGACCACTTCCACGGTCTGGGCTGGGGCCACTCATTTTCGCCAGGCCAAAATCGAGCACCTTGGCCTGGCCGCGCTTGGTAATCATGACGTTTGCCGTCTTGATGTCGCGGTGGATGAAACCAGCACTGTGGGCCGCGTCGAGCGCGTCGGCGATTTCAATCGCGAAGCGGAGCAGGGCATCGAGATCCAGCGGACGGCCGGCAATCTTGTATCTCAAGGTCACGCCGTCGACATGCTCCATGACGATGAAGGCGTTACCGTCTTGCTCGCCGACGTCATGGATGGTGCAGATGTTCGGGTGATTCAGTGCGGACGCAGCCTGCGCCTCGCGCTGGAAGCGGGCCAGCGCCTGTGGGTCACGGGCAACCTCTGGCGGCAAGAACTTGAGGGCGACGAAGCGATGCAGCCGCGTGTCTTCGGCCTTGTAAACCACGCCCATGCCACCGCCGCCGAGTTTTTCCACAATACGGTAGTGAGAGATGACCTGGTTGATCATGCAGAAGAGGCGCGGCCTTCGGATCGCTCCATCTTAAGGGCGAGGCATCCGCCAGTCAACGAATGACGGCTCAGACGGAAGCGTGTCAAACCCGGGATGTTTGCCCCTCGCACGGGTAAGTGGAAGCGGCTCTACCGGTGTTCGATGCCGGCCGCGATCCGACAAC
>CAWCRQ010000058.1:0-57168 GCA_963797885.1 uncultured Acidobacteriaceae bacterium
TTTACCCGGCATGACTGAAACTCCAGTTGCGGTGGCCGCGTCTTCCGCGCTAAAGCTTCGGAGAGTCGCCGCTTGGCGCGGCATTCGAGTGCTGGCATGGGATGGCGACGTTCTCTACGGGTGTCGCGGATATCAGATTGTCCGCCTAAACGCGGGTCTGCAAATTCGTCCGCAAGTCGTCCGTCCGCAAATTGGCAAGAGCGAACCGTGGGAAGTGGTCGCGCGCTTTCGTCCAGTCTGGTGGAGGAATTTTACTTCGCGCATCGCGCTGAGCCATCGTCTGATGCGTGATGGCTTTCACGCGCTAGGCATTCTCGGCAGCTCGCTCGAAGGGCAGACAAAGGATCAGACGATGGTGGGCGCGGTTCCGGGTGCGCTCGTGACGCGAGCCCCGGCCAGCGATGAATTTCATGTTACTCATCAGGTGCAGCGCGGCACACGACCGCTGCACGTCACCGCGGTTCCATCGGGAAAAATTTACTGGGGCGAGTATTTCGACAATCGCGAGCGCGCGGAAGTTCACATCTACGTTTCGACCGATCGAGGTCGCACGTGGCAGATTGCCTACACATTTCCGGCGGGAAGCATCCGGCACGTCCACAACATTGTTTACGACCGCTGGGGCGATTGCCTTTGGATACTGACGGGCGATGAAGGGCCGGAGTGCAAGGTGTTGCGCGCTTCTTGCGATCTTCTCTCGGTGGAACGGTCGGTGGAAGTGGTGCTGGCAGGGAACCAGCAAGCCCGGGCCGTGGCTGCGATTCCAACGCAAGAGGGGTTGTATCTTTCGACCGACACGCCCTTTGAGAGGAACCACGTTTATCGAATGGATCGGGAAGGGAATGTTGAGCAGGTCGCCGAACTCGCCAGCTCTTCGATATTTGGTTGCAGGGTTGGCGAGGCGATTGTTTTTTCGACGATGATTGAGCCCAGCGCCCTGAACACCAGCCGTGAAGTCCATCTCGCCGGATCCAGAGATGGCACGAACTGGCAGGTGCTGGCTCGCTGGAAGAAGGACAATTTGCCGATGCGTTATTTTCAGTACGGTAACGCCTTCCTGCCCGATGGCGAGAACTCCACTCGTTATCTTGCAGCGACGACCATCGCGGTTGAAACGGACGACTTGGTGACCACACTCTGGGAAGTCGAATCGGCATGAGCCTTTCCACACGTTGGCATTATTACCGGCGTGTCTTCCGCGCCTACCTTGGTTCTGGACGAAGCCAGTTGACGTTCTGGCATGAGGTGCCAGAGATCAATCCGCGCGCTGCTGCCAGCCGGCTCGGAGAGTACTACATGCTGTTTCGCGAGAAGGCGGAGTATGCCGGCCACTATGACGCTGCCGGCATTCCCATGCTCGACTACCACGGAGCGATTGGCCTGCAGTACAACCCGATCGCGATCGCGCAGTGGGGGCTCGCTAACTACAACCGTTTCTGCGAGGCCGGTGACGAAGCTCGCTGGCAGAAAAATCTCAAGGCTGCCGATTGGCTTACCGCCAACCTGGAACAGAATGCTCACGGGCTTTGGGTCTGGAACCATCATTTTGATTGGGACTATCGTGACACGCTCAAGGCGCCATGGTATTCGGGACTGGCGCAGGGACAGGGCGTTTCACTTCTTTTGCGGGCGCATGCTCGTTCGGGAGAGGACAAGTATCAACTCGCGAGCGAAAGGGCGTTTGTTGCGCTGACACGTCCGATTGCCGAAGGTGGTGTACTTTTTGAGGACGAAGATAAGAACCTTTGGATCGAAGAGTATCTCGTTGACCCGCCGACGCATATTTTGAACGGATTCATGTGGGCCTTGTGGGGAGTGTTCGATTACTCGCTGGCGCGGGCGGATGCTTCGGCGAAAAACATTTTTGATCGCGGCGTCGAGACGCTGATTCAAAATCTGGCGCGGTTCGATACCGGATACTGGTCGCTGTATGAGCAATCTGGAACGAGGCCGAAAATGCTGGCGAGCCCTTTCTATCACCAGTTGCATATCGTACAGTTGCGCGTGATGTTCAGACTGACGGGAGACGCTCGCTTTGCGGTGGTTGCCGAACGGTGGGAAGGCTACACGCGGCGACGCAGCAATCGGACGCGGGCCCTGGTCGAGAAAAGCGTTTTCAAATTGCTCCACTACTAATTGCTCGAATACTGATCGCCCTGATACTGACCGTGAAGATTCTCTACGTCTCGCAATACTTTCCGCCTGAAATGGGCGCGCCGGCGGCGCGCGCGGCGGAGTTGTCCCAGCATTGGGCGCGAATGGGGCATGAAGTGACGGTCCTCACTGGATTTCCGAACCATCCGACCGGCGTCGTGCCCGAGGATTGGCGCTCCCGGTTGCACGGACTGCATTACACGAAAACCGTCAATGGAGTGCACGTTGTGCGTACGTGGCTGTGGCCGTTGCCGAACCGAAAGGCGCACGAAAGAATCCGCAATTACGCTTCGTTCTGTATCTCGGCTGCGGTCAGCGGCCTGGCGCTGCCGAAGCCGGACGTCATCATCGCCACGTCTCCTCAATTGCTGGTTGCGCTTTCGGGATGGTGGGTGGCGTGGTGGAAGCGCGTGCCCTTCGTTTTCGAAGTGCGAGATCTTTGGCCGGAATCGCTCGCGGCCGTCGGCGCGGGCAGCGAAGGAACGTTGCTCCATCGCACGCTGGGAGCAATCGCCGGATTTCTTTACCGTCGCGCCGACCGCATTGTTGTCGTGACACCTGCTTTCAGGGATCACTTGATCCGGTACTGGAACGTTCCCGCAGCAAAGATTTCCGTTGTTGAGAATGGAGTGGAGACCGATCTTTTCCGGCTCGATCCGGCAGCGATGGAAGTGCGAAAGCAACTAAAGCTCGAAGACCGTTTTCTGATTTGTTACATCGGCACGATGGGCAATGCGCATGGATTGGAGACGGTGATTGCCGCCGCCGAAGAACTACAGACTGCGTTGCCGCGCGCGCTGTTCTTACTGATTGGAGAAGGCGCGGAAAAAGAGCGGATCGTACAACTCGCGGCCGCGCGTAAACTCACCAACATTCAGTTCCTTGACCAGCAGCCGCGGGAGCGGATTCCCGCCTATATTTCGGCTGCCGATCTCTGCCTGGTCATGCTGAAAAAGACCGAGTTGTTCAAGACGGTGATTCCCACCAAACTCCTCGAATACATGGCGTGCGAGCGTCCGGTGATCGTCGCCGTCGACGGGCAGGCTCGGCAGATTGTGGAAGAGGCCGGCGCCGGCGTTTTTGTGGAACCCGAGAACAGCCAAGACCTTGTAAGAGCGACTCTGGAGCTGGAGGCGGAACGCGAGCGTGGACGACAAATGGGAACCCGTGGGCGGCAATACATCGTCAACAACCTATCCCGCGAAAGAACGGCGCTGGACTACATCACTGTGCTTGAAACGCTCCGCGTATAGCATGGGAATCGCTAAGGCGAGAACATGGGGAAGATGCAACGGGCCGCGGACATGACCTGCCCGGTTTTGCAGAAGCCCCAAGCGGAGCCAGCGGGGCAGTCGAAGGGAGAGCCCGCGACCTAAAAAGTCTGGACCGAAATGACTGCCAAGGCGGTGGACATCGCCACGGCTGCATCCGCAGTGCGATATGCCGCAGCCTTGGCTCCGCTTCCGGGTACGAACAATATGTCGCCTTTCACCAGGGCCACATCCGGTGCCTTGGCATAAAGTATCTTCTTGAGCTTGACGGGTATTTCCTGAACCCCGTTCGGCGTCTGTCGGATGATCCTGGTCTTGTTCAAGGCAGCGGTGCGGGTACCGCCGCCGGCCAGCGCTAGGGCTTTGAGAACGCTGATGGCGTTGTCCTCTGAAACTAGAAACCCGCTGGGGCGCTGCACGTCGCCCACCACATAAACGATGCCGGCGCGCGAAACAATGATCAAGTCTCCCGGATAGATATCCACGTTGTCTTTGGTATCTTCGGCTAGGTTGTTAGACGTCAGCTGGAGCTGAACCTTCTGATCGGGATCTCCGTGATGCTCGATGGTGATAATGCGGCCTGCCTTTTCGGTGAATCCCCCGGCCGCAGAAACCAAATCGAAAAGACGGCGCTCGCCAACCGCAGGGTAGGCCCCGGGACGATTGACCTCTCCCACCATCGTGATAGCTTGCGAGGCGGACTCGTTCACGAAAATGGAAACGTGCGGGCCGCGGACAAAGCCTCCAGCTTCCAGACGCTTTTGGATCAGCTCCTGTGCTTCATCGGTAGTCAGGCCGGCAACGTGAACGTAGTCGATCAGGGGAAGGTAGATGTCTCCGGAACCACTGACGCGCGTCTTGATCGAGAGTTCGGGCACTCCGAACACATTAATCTCGATCAGATCGCCGATGCCCAGCTTCACATTCGAATTAGCCAGCAGACGAGGGGATTGGGGCGAAGCTGCTTCGTTGGCAGGCACGGACTGTGGCGCCTCCCCTGTGGCCGGTGTCTGCGCCAGAAGATGGAGGCTGCACAACGCGACAAGAAACACGCACAAGCTCCGCAGAAGGGAGCGGCGATTCTGCCCGGACATACTAAGACTCCTAAATTTACGCGTATGTCGAGTTTAACACACGCAACCCGACAAAATCGGCGCAGAGCGCTCTGTTTCCACAGGTCCGGGACCAACAATAATTAATCAAGAAATGTAACAGAGCAGTTGCTTATCGACGGCCACGAGTTGTATAGTTCCAAGAAATCAACATTTGGATTCGTCACTGGCAACACTGAGCGGGGAAAACTCGTCTGAAAGAATTGACTGAAGCTGCAGCGCAGCGCGCGTAGTCTGAAATGCGGGATGTTTCAGTCGGAAGGGACTCTGATTTTGACACTCCTGTTCTTTGCGTTATTTGCATTCTCGCTGGTCGTATCGTTCGTGGCAACGCGTGAAGTGCGAGACATGGCGACCCGCAAGGGATGGGTTTTCCTGCCGCAAGACGGACGGCATGTCCATCAATCCCCGCTTCCCCGGTTGGGGGGCGTGGCGATTTTCCTCGCTTTCTCGGTCAGCTTGGGCGCGTGGCTGGGTCTTTCCCTCGTATTCCCCCGCCTGCTCGATGGACTCGCTCCCACTACGCTTCTCCGTATCTATGTTCCGGCCTGCCTGATTTTTTGTCTCGGCATCTACGATGATCTCCGCGGCGCCGGTCTGTACTTGAAATTTACCGTGCAGGCGATCGCCGCCGCCATGCTCTTCGCCGGGGGAATGCGCGTTCTCGATCTGCCACTGATCTTCGGATCCTACTCGTTGCCATGGTTCGTCGGGTTCCCGCTCACGCTGTTGTGGGTGGTGGCGGTTACCAATGCTTTCAATCTGATCGACGGCCTTGACGGTTTGGCTGCGGGATCGGCCTTGTTTTCGACGATGGTGTTTTTTGTCTGCGCGCTGGTTAATCATTCGTGGCTGGTTTCGCTGATGAGCCTGACACTGGCCGGCGCCATTCTGGGATTCCTGCGCTTCAACTTCAATCCGGCTACCATTTTTCTGGGTGACTCGGGCAGCCTGTTCATCGGTTTCACCCTCAGCGCGCTGGCTCTGGCCGGGGCGCAGAAAGCGCCGACGTTCGTGGCGGTCGCCATCCCGGTGGTCTCGTTCGGATTGCCGATTCTGGAAACGTTGCTATCCATCCTGCGACGGTTGATCAGCGGGCGCCCTATTTTCACCGCCGATCGCGAACACATCCACCACAAGTTGCTGCAGCTGGGTTTTTCGCACCGCCAGGTGGTGATCGTTCTCTATGCTGTCTCGGCGGTGTTCGCCATGCTTAGCCTGTTCCTGCTTTGGCCGACGGGCAGCACCCTGGGACTGGTGCTGGCGGTCGTGGGTACCGGCATCTGGCTGGGAGTGCAGCACCTGAACTACCTCGAGTTTGGCGAACTGCGGCGAGTAGCGCAGCGCACCATTGACCAGCGGCAGATCGTGATCAACAATCTTTCGGTGCGCCGCGCGGTCGAGGAACTCAAAGTGGCCGGCGATTTCAATCAGGTGCGCAGCGTCGTGGTTGCCGCCTTCGATAGCAACGATTTCGATGGGTTTGAGTTGCATCTTAAGTCGCTTCCCGGTGATCACGCGATGCCCAGCGAAAACAACCGCCACTTTCACTGGAGCAAATTTCCTCACATGTCGGCAATTTCCAACGAGCCTTCGTGGAAGGTGACGCTGGACTTGGTGACAACTTCGAACCGGCGTCGCGGCTCACTCGTCGTCTATCGCATCTACAGCCCGCGTGATCTTCAACTGGATGTCAACCTCCTGACTTCCGAGTTTCCTTTTACCCTCGCCGACGCGCTCGATCGAGTGCTGACCATGCCCGAGATTCTCATGCCGGTAGCGAAAAGCGAAACTCCGTTTCTTGCTGCGAACCTCTAACCAGGTGAGCCAGAAGTTCATTGACTAACTCGGGCGGATAGCCTGAGCCGTCCGCCGGTGAATTAATTCTTCTTCAAAAAAATACGATGGGTGCTGCGATGCTCAACTGGCGCTGCATCGCTACTTATACCAGTGAGGGATTAGTGGCCTGTTTACGAGATGAGTCTAGAATGACTGACATGAAGAAGCGGTTTTCGATCGTAAGTGCGGTGGTGGTGATCGTGCTTGGGTTTGGCCTGGTTGGGTTGGCCCGGGCTCAGGAGGATGAGGGGCCGATGTCGGTATTGCGGTTTGTGGTCGTGCGCGACTACAACGGCAAGCCGGTGAGGGATGCGGCGGTGGTACTGCATCCGGTGGATCGGAAGGGAAAGCAGTCGCGCGGTGGTATGGAGTTGAAGACGGACAGCGATGGGCGGACGAATATTGACGGGATTCCGTATGGTCCGCTGCGGGTGCAGGTGCTGGCGCCGGGTTTTCAGACTTTTGGGGAAGACTACGAGATTAACAAGCCGGAACTGGAGATTACGGTCAAGCTGAAGCGTCCGGGGGGACAGTACTCGACGTACGGGAATCAGGGCGCGAAGACAGCTGACGACAAGAAACCGCCGGAGCAGAAACCGCAGTAATCAAAGGCACGATGACAGAGTTCGAGTGAGATTGCATATGAAAAGAACTTTTTCGCTGGTGATGGTGGTGGCGATCATACTTGGGTTCGGCATGGTTGGGTTGGTGTGGACTCAGGATGATGCAGGGCCGACGTCGCGCTTGCGGTTGGTCGTGGTGCGCGACTCCGACCGTAAGCCGGTGAAGGATGCAGCGGTGGTACTGCATCCGGTAAAGCGCAAGGGGAAGCAGGAGCAGGGAGAGTTGGATCTGAAGACGGACGCAGAGGGGCGGACGATGGTTGACGGGATTCCGTATGGTCCGCTGCGGGTGCAAGTGCTGGCGCCGCATTTCCAGAGTTTTGGGGACGACTACGAGATCAACCAGGCGGAGATGGAGATCACGGTGAAACTGAAGCGTCCGGGCGGCCAATACTCGGTATATGAGAATCACGGGGCCGACAAGAAACCGCAGTAAGGCGCGGGGGTGGAATAAGGAATTGTATTTGTGGGAGGTGACAGGGGGAGCCGGGTACCCTACAATCGGCTGCCATGGGGTTGCAGGGACTTACCGTCGAGCGCTATGAAGGAGTGGCGGACGATCAGCGGATTTTGTTGCTGCGCGGGCCGATTACTGTGGAAACCGCGCCGCGATTCGAGCAGGCGGTGCACCACGAGCACGCGGAGACGATGATTCTGGATTTGTCGGCGGTCCCTTACATTGATTCGGTGGGATTGGGGTCGCTGGTGAGGGTGTACGTATCGCATCAGAAAACGGGACGATGCCTGGTGCTGACAGGTGTGAAGCCGCGGGTGCGCAAGATTATGGAAATGACCAAAGTGAACGAATTCTTCGTGACGTTTGGCACGACGTGGGAGGCGGTGGAAGCGCTGGCTAACACCGGGACGGCTTGAAGGGAAGTCGGTTAACCGCGGGAGTTCACCGGGCGAAGGGCTGGTTTCATAAATGCTCGGGTCAGCCGGCCAAGGACTCAATTGCATGTACTGCGTCCAGCGGGAGCGTGAGGTCGCGGCTGGCCAGATCCTGCTTCATGTGCTCTCGGTCGCAGGTGCCGGTCAGAGGCAGGATTCCGACGGTGCGGGCGAAGCTGAACACGATCTGGGCCGGCGTGGCGTTAGCGTTCGCGGCCAGACTGGCGATCGTTAGACTGGCGGTCGTTAGACTAGCGATCAGAGGATGGTGCAGCACCTCCCGATTTGCGGTGAGAAGCGAAAATCCCTGATAGATGATTTTGCGCTCCCGGCAAAACAATCGCACGGCGCGGTCCCAGCCGAGGCGGGCGTAGCAGCGGTTTTGCACAAATGCAGGAAGTTCGGCGCGGGCGGTTGCCATCTGCTGCAGGTGACGCAGGGAAACGTTGCTTACGCCGAGGAAACGGGTGCGGCCGGCATCGCGCTCTTTCTGCATCGCCTCCCAGACTTCGATGTCAGCATCGGTCCAGTCGTGGTTGGAGGAGGGACCGTGCAGCACGTAGCTGTCAACGTAGCCGGTCGCGAGATGGTCGAGCGAACTGGCTATTGACTGAGCGACCTGAACGGAAAGCGAAGCTGCGGGATCGTAGGGCAGGCGGTGGTCCTGACCGGGTTGATAGGTAAATTTCGTTTGCAGAAAAAGATCGTCGCGCGTGACCAAGCCGGCGCGATAAGCGGCGGCTAATCCTTGGCCCACTCCTTCTTCGAAGTAATGCCGCCGCTGGTTTGCTGTGTCGATGCCGCGAAAGCCCATGCGCAGCGCGAGTTCAGTGAGGGCCGGGGTGCGATCTTCCTTCCAGGCGGTGCCGTAGAGAAAATCGGGAACCGGTAAAGGTGAGTGGGGCAACGAATTATTCACGTTATTACCGGAATGTTGCTGAGTCCTTTGGTGCCGAACAGGCGGCGATAGCGTTCGATTTCGGACGGCGTGCCGAGCGCCTTGGCATAGTTGTCGGAGAGCTTGACTGCGGGCTTGCCTTCAACAGTGGATACCTTGCAGATCAGGCTGATTGGGTCAAAGTCGCTGCCGGCGGCGGGATCACAGCCGCGAAAATCGTTAGTCAGAAAAGTTCCCCACCCTGCACTGAATCGAATGCGCCGGCCAGGGGTCCACTTCTTGGGATCGAGGAAATCGGCGGCGCTGCGGAAGTCGTTTATCGTTGTGCGAATCGTGGGGCCGCTCGCCAGCGCCCCGCCAAAATAGGCGTGCAGGCCGAGGATGTCATCGACGTCGAGTGCGTCGGACGCGATGATGAGCTTTTCATGCGGATCGCGACCGCGCTCCTTGAGCCATTGGATATATTCATCGCCTGCGATGTAGGGATTCTTGCTGTCGATGCGTTGGCCCGTCCAATCGGCCGTCCAGTCGGGGGCATGGTCGAGAAATTGCGAGGTTCCAAAAGTATCCGGCAGCATAATGCGGAGAGCGCCTTCATAGGTGCTCTGCCACAACTCGAGGACGCGGTATTGAGAAGCTTTCAGGCTATCGTCATCGGGCGCGAGTGCGGCGAGGACCATGGGGATCTCATGTGCGTTGGTTCCGATGGCTTCCAGATCATGCTTATGGGCGAGGAAGGCGTTCGAGGTTCCAGTAAAGGCGCTGCCGAGATTCGCTGCCATGGCGTTAACCACGTATTCCTGCCAGAGGAAGCTGTGGCGGCGCCGGGTTCCGAAGTCAGCCACGGCAAGGCCGGGAACGCCGTGCAGCCGCTCGATCTTGCTCCAGAGCTTTGTTTTCGCCCTGGCGTACAGGATGTCGAGACCGAACTCGCGCAGTTTTTTCAAACCGGCTCGGGTCTTGAGCTCGTCAAGGATGGAAAGCGCGTAGATCTCCCACATCGTTGTCTCGGTCCAAAGGCCGTCGAAAGAGAGATGGAACTGTCCGTCGTTGATCGATAGTTCATAGTCCGACAACCGGAAATCGCGTTCTAGCCATTCCAGAAAAGCGGGTTCAAAGATTCCGCGGCGGCCATAGAAGGTGTTGCCGGCGAGCCAGACCAGTTCCGACCTGCGAAACCGGAGGCGACGAGCGTGCTCCATCTGGTGGACAAGCTCCTCGCGCGGGAACATGTCGGCGAGGCGGAAGGATGTGGAGCGGTTGAACAGCGAAAACGACACTCGGGTTCTCGGGTAATGTTTCCAGATGAACTGGAGCATCAGCAGCTTGTAGAAATCGGTATCGAGCAAGGACCTGGTCACCGGGTCCAGTTCCCAGTTATGGTTGTGCGCCCGCTCGGCGAAGTTGACGATCATCGTGTACTTTCTCGCGTGCTACCTCGCGTACCATCCTCTGTGACCGTCCTGAGAAAATCAACCGCAGTGACCTTAGAATGTCTTTCTTGCGGGCTGGGCTGACTTGGGGAAGGCAAACACGGTACTATCAAATTTCTGCATGAGACCGCCTCGGCCTTTCATAGCTGCACCCCGGAGTCTTTCGTCCGTATTCCGGAGTTGCTCATACTTGTTCCGGAACTGCTCACCGCTGCTTGTTGTGACGGGGCATGCCCACGGGTGGGTAGAGTTCTCTGGCCGTGCTCTGCGCCCGCTGGCGGTCGGGGTTTTGCCCGGAATATTCCTTCTGAGAACGACCCGCGGGGAGATTTACAACATTCTCTGGGCGCTGGTGTTTGGCTTCGCCACGCTGAATATCTTGAGCCTGGGGGCGCGTCGTTTCGAACACGACAAGGGTTTGAGCTTTGGCGAGATTCTGGCGATTCTGGTGGTAGTGGTGTCGATCGTTTTGCTCGGTTGGGAGATGCTGTATCTGTTCAATATTCTGCCGATTCGCCTCACGCCGCGCTGACGCGGATTGCGGTATGATCGCGGTGTGGGGAAACGCGAGTCCAACTTTCCTGAGTCCAATTTCGACGTGACATGTCCTTGCTGCGGCGCGGTCATGAAAATCGACGCGGCGACGCGCAGCATCATAGCGCATACCGCGCCAGTCAAGCCGAAAACCTTCAACGACATGGAAGAAGCGGCTCGCGCCATGAAGGAACAGGACAGCCGGCGCGACTCGATTTTTCGCCAGTCGATGGAAGCGCAAAAGCATGCCTCGGAGCTGTTGGAGAAAAAATTCCAGGAGGCGGTGAAGAAGGCCAAGGAAACCCCAGACACGGGAAAGCCGATCCGGGATTTCGATTTGGACTGAGGCGTTGCTGCTTTCTCACCGCCGAGACGCTGAGGACGCCGAGAAAAACAAACACTTGCATGAGTCTTCCGCTTCTTTTGGGGCACCGTGGGGCTCGGGCTTTTCGCCAAATTCCTGAAAATACTTTGGCATCGTTCGAGTTCTGTTTGCGTCACGGCTGCGACGGGTTCGAATTCGACGTGCGGCTTTCCGCCGACGGGCAGGCTGTGATCTGCCATGACGCAACCATCGGAGGGATGAAGATCGAGGACACGGCGTCGGAGAGCCTGCTGGTGCCCACACTGGGAGATGTTCTGCGGCAATTTGCGCAGCGGGCGTTTCTCGATATCGAGCTAAAGGTTGCGGGGCTGGGGCTGCAGACGCTCGCTGAATTGCGCAACCATCCGCCGCAAAAGGGATATGTGGTCTCGTCGTTTCTTCCCGATGTGCTCACGGCAATCCACGATCTCGATCCGGCGATCCCGCTGGGATTTCTTTGTGAGACGCGAGGCCAGCTTCGAGGTTGGCGCGAAATGCCGGCGGAGTGGGTGATTCCGCAATTCAAATTGGCGGATAGGGAATTGGTCGAACTGGTTCATGCGGCGGGGAAGAGAATCATGGTCTGGACGGTGAATCGCGTCGAGCGCATGGGCGAGTTTGCGGCGTGGGGCGTGGATGCGATCATTTCGGATGAGACGGAATTGCTGGCTCGCTCGCTGCGGTAAGAGTGAGAACTTTTCCGAGTTGCGCCGGCTTAGAGCGCCGCCGCGCTGCGCTCGGCTTGGACGGGGCAAAGCCCCGTCCCCACACGGGCATCGCCATTGCTCGCGGAATTCACCTCATTTACATTGAACAGGATGCCCACCACAGGCGAACGATTCGAGCGAGCGGTTCAGATCATGGCGCGGTTGCGGGCTCCGGGGGGATGCCCGTGGGATCGCGAACAGACCTTCGACACCGTCAAGCCCTACACGCTGGAAGAGGCTTACGAAGTCCTCGAAGCGATCGACAATCGCGATTGGGCGGAACTCACCGGCGAATTGGGCGACCTGCTGCTGCAGGTGCTGTTTTATTCGCAGATGGCAGCCGAGGAAGGCCACTTTTCGGTGGATGATGTGCTAGACCGGCTTTCCAACAAACTGGTAGATCGGCATCCGCACGTTTTTGGTGATGTGAAGGCGGACACCCCGGCGGAAGTGCTGCGCAACTGGGAGGCGCTGAAAGCGGAGGAGAAAAAGAAGCGGCTGGCGGAGGACCAGAAGGCGCGGCAGGCTGACGATGCCGATATCCGCCCCTTGCCGAGCGCGCAAGGAGCGGGACACCCCGAGTCGGTGCTCGCCGGTGTGTCGTCGAAAATGCCCGCGCTGATGGAGGCCTATAAGCTGAGCTCGCGGGCGGCGCACGTGGGATTTGACTGGCCGGAGGTGGAAGGGCTCTTTGCCAAGCTCGAAGAAGAGACGGCGGAGTTGCGGGAGGAGCTGAAGGCCGTGCCGATGCTTCCTCTCAAAGGTCGATCGCTTGGGACGGGAATTGCCGGGTCAGGGAAGCCGCGGGTTCCGCCAGAGCTGCGCGAGCGTCTGGAAGATGAAGTTGGAGATCTGTTCTTCGTTCTGGTGAACATTGCGCGCTTTCTGGCGCTTGATCCGGAGTCGGCGTTAAGGAAGACGAATCGCAAGTTCAAGCGCCGGTTTCAATGGATGGAGGAACGCCTGCGCGCCAGCGGGCGTGCGCCGCAGCAGGCATCGATGGACGAACTGGAAACACTATGGCAAGAGGCGAAGCAGCAGGAAAAACCGGCGTGACTGGAGCGACCAAGATATCGATACCGAAGACCGGCGCGGTGATCATCCGCAAGTGCGCAGCGCTCGCGGAGATGCAGGCCTGCTTTGCGCTGCAGAAAGAAGTATGGAAGTTCTCGGATGCGGACCTGGTTCCGGTGCGGATGTTCGTTGTGGCAGCGAAGATCGGCGGCCAGGTGATTGGGGCCTTTGTTCAGAGAAACGCCGGAAGGGACGACAAAAAGGAACTGATCGGCTTCGCGCTCGCGATTCCGGGAATGCGGAACTGTCGCTGTTATCTGCACTCGCACATGCTGGCCGTCCGCCAGCAATATCGCAATGGAGGCCTGGGGCGGCGGATGAAGCTCTATCAGCGTGAAGATGCTCTGGCGCGAGGTTTCGAACTGATGGAGTGGACGTTCGATCCGCTGGAGGTCAAGAACGCGTATTTGAATATCGAGAAGCTGGGTGCGATCGCGCGCCGCTATAACGTGAACCAGTACGGGATTACATCGTCGCCGTTGCAGGGTGGTCTGCCCACCGACCGGCTGGTGGCGGAGTGGTGGATGAAGTCAAAGCGGGTCGAAGCAGTGTTGGCGGATGCTCCTCGGGCGCAGTTCGAATGTCGCGCGCGCATCGATGTGCCAGCGGAGGTTTACGAATGGAAGGCCGAGGTGACGACGCGTACGCAGGCGCTAGCCGTGCAGGAAAGGAATCGTGAACGGTTCCAGCGGGCGTTTGCCGAAGGATTGAGTGTGCTCGGCTATGAGCGCGACCAGCGCGGGAGTGGGCGGTTCCTGCTGGGAGAATGGGACGAAGGCTGGCGGTATTAGCAGGCTGCGGCGTCTGATTCTCTGTAGAGACGCGGCTTGCCGCGTCTCCCGACCGCGTCCAAACAGGACGGGGCAAGCAGGCGGAAGGACTTATGGCATCGCTAAAAGCGATGCTCTAAACGAACCACAACTCATTATGAAAATCGAATCCGTAACTCTGCGTGAAATTCACATGCCGCTCGTGCATTTTTTTGAAACGAGCTTCGGTCGGGTTTACAGCCGCCGCATCTTGCTGGTGAGCGTCGAGGCCAATGGAGTGCGCGGATGGGGCGAATGCGTCGCCGGAGAAGATCCGTATTACAGCCCGGAATGGACCGAGACCGCGTGGCCCACGATCAAGCATTACCTGGCGCCGCTACTGCTGCAGAGCGAATTGGATGCCGGCCGGGATTGTGCGGCGTGGTTTGCCAGAGTCCGCGGCCACCGCATGGCAAAGGCCGCGCTGGAAAACGCGGTGTGGGACGCGGAGGCTCGGCAGAAACAACAGCCGCTCTGGAAGTTACTGGGAGGAACGCGGCGTGAGATCGCTTGCGGCGTTTCGATCGGCATTCAGGACTCGCCGGAACAGCTTCTGCAGAAGATCGAGACTGAACTGGCGGCGGGATACCGGCGGATCAAGATCAAGGTGAAGCCGGGATGGGATCTGAATGTGCTGGAGAAGATCCGCGCCCGCTGGGCGGATATTGTTCTCAGTGTGGACGCGAATTCGGCCTACACGCTCGACCAGGTCGAGCACCTGCGCAAATTTGACGCCTTCAAGCTGCTCATGATCGAGCAACCGCTGTGGAACGACGAAATCTATCTTCATGCGCGGCTGCAGAAAGCCATCCAGACCGCGATCTGTCTGGACGAATCGATTCTTAATGCGCGCGACGCCGATTTTGCGCTCGAGATCGGCGCCTGCCGCATCATCAACATTAAGGTAGGGCGCGTGGGCGGGTTTAGCGAGGCGAAGAAGGTACACGATGTCGCGGTGCGGCACAACGTTCCGGTGTGGTGCGGCGGGATGCTGGAATCGGGAGTGGGGAGGGCGCACAACATCGCTTTGTCGACGCTCGAAAATTTCCGCTTGCCGGGAGATGTGTCGGCCTCGAAGCGCTATTGGAAAGAGGACATCATCGAACCGGAGGTGGAAGTTCGCGCCGATGGCATGATTGCCATCAGTGACGCGCCCGGAACGGGCTACCGTGTGCGCGAAGACCTGGTGCGGAAATTCACCGTGCGCGAAGAAACGTTTCGCGCCGGGAAAGCTTAGCGTGAACCCACGGTTGCTGTGACCACAGGCAGTTGCCGAGCTGTGCTCGGCTTGGACAGACGAGGGCGGCTGTCCCTACGCGGACGGGCGAGACGCCCGTCCCCACACGAGCGCCTCACTTGCGGGCGAGTCTGCTGGTAACAGGATTGTCAGCGGACTCGTTGGATTCTTCCTGCTTCAGCAGTTCCACAGCCTGGGTGAAAGT
The DNA here is from genome assembly GCA_963797885.1 of uncultured Acidobacteriaceae bacterium. GTDB lineage: Bacteria > Acidobacteriota > Terriglobia > Terriglobales > Acidobacteriaceae > Acidiflorens. The sequence continues at coordinate 15,152 of CAWCRQ010000058.1, forward strand.
CAGGTCTGAGGGAACCCGCTTGAAGCCGCTGAAAACCTCCGTCGAGCTGATGTTGAGATTTTTAAACAGCAGGATCTTCCCGGTGAAGCTCAATGTCATGCTTGAAATTTCCCAGAAATTGTCGCCAACCTCCTGCTGCTGAACCATGAAGCGGCCGCCGCGATCGAGGTGACCGAAAATTCCCCACCCGAAGTTGACTGGCTTGAAGAGTGTGCCGTCAATTCTGGCGATGCGGTAACGGACGGCGTCCACCAGCACGTAGCCCTGCATGCCGGGCAGGACTTCTTCTACGCGCGTGGGCGGCTCGTAGCGCGGATTGGGCCGGAACGTCAATTTGACCAGATTGGAGCCGGCCCGGCCAATGCCTTCCGAGCCCTGTTCTTCTCCTGCATATTCGAACAGGAAGGCATCGGGCATTGCGCGCATGATGCGCATGGTGCGCTCGTCGCTCTCGCGCTCCTGCTCGCGCTTCTTTTTCAGTTCTTCGGGGTGGTTGACGAAACGTTCGATGCGCGCCTCTTCCACCTGGCGCTGTTCGGGAGTCAGAGGTTTGCCGTTGTAGGCGATCACCAAGCCGGCTGTAGCCTCCTTGGTCTCGACATAGAGTCTTGTGGTGGATCCTTGAGGCGTAGTCTTGGTGCCGCGAAACAGGAAGCGGGCGGCGTCGTCCTTGGACGCCTTAATTTCGTTCTGCACTGCTTCGCGCACCACTTCCAAGGGATCCCGATAGGAAGTGACCGTCGGCTGCCCCGCAAAACTGGCCGCGGTGAGCATCAGAATCCAGGCGTGCGTGTGGGCAATGCTGCGGGCGATATTGCGAGCCATGGAGTTGCGCGAGATCGAGTTTACGATCGCCATGATGAGACTGGGCACGTATGCCCCGCTTAAATCTTCTTCCCGCTTACATCATGGTAGCAAACCGGAGATTACATCGGAGTGGAACCGCACTTCCAGCGGCTGCTGTAAGTTCCTGATGGAGAATGATTTCCGGCTACGGTATGATTTACAATCGGTTGATTCGCGGCGAACAGAGCGCGAGGAGAAGGAGGCCAATGCATGGATGCTCCGCAGACCGGAGAGGGCGCCCACATCGGAAAGTCGGTCGTAATCAAGGGAGAGCTGTCGGGCTCCGAAAACTTGTACGTGGATGGCAACGTCGACGGGAAAATTGAGCTCCGCAACCACAGCCTGACGGTCGGGCCGAACGGAAACGTCAAGGCCGACGTCAGCGCGAAAACGGTGGTGATTCAGGGTAAGTTGGATGGGAGCGTGAATGCCTCCGAGCGCGTGGAGTTGCGAAAGTCGGCGGTGGTAACTGGCGACGTGACCACGCAGCGCATCGCCATTGAAGAGGGCGCCTTCCTGAAAGGGAAGGTTGATGTTCAGAGAGAGGCCGGAAAGGCGGCGCCCGCTTCTTCATAAGCGATGGCGGGCTGATCGCGCGCGACCGTCCGGACTAGCCGCTGGTCACCTGTTCTATCGCATCTGTTTCTGACAACGTAATGAAATTCTTTCGCAGCTCTTCGAACCAAGCTGCGGGTTCCGCAGTCCCGCAGAAGCTGACCCGCCGGTCGAGCGGCATGGGGGAGATTTCCCGGCTGCTGAATTCGCAGGAGGGGCTGTGCGTGCTCGACATGGGCTCGACCTCCGCCAACAACATCCGCTTTCTCACCGGCAAGGGACACAAAGCCTACAGCGAAGATTTGTTGCGGTCGTCACTCGAGCCGGCGCTGCGCATTCAAGACGTCGCGGGAAACTCGGTTCTGGACAGCAAGAAATTTCTGAATGAGAACCTGGTGTACGCAAACGCTCTGTTCGACGTGGTGCTGTGCTGGAATCTTCCGGATTACATGGAAGAGAGCCTGGTGAAACCGACCATCGACCGTTTGTGGTCTTTGATGAAGCCGGGCGGATACCTGCTGGCGTTTTTTCACACGCGCGAAGCGGGACCGGACTCGACCTGCTATCGCTATCACGTGACCGGCACCGACATGCTGGAGATGCAAGAGGTGAAGTTCGCGCCGCCAGGCCGTCCCGCGTCCGAAAAGCAATCGCCGCGGCTGCAGCGCGTGTTCAACAACCGGCACATTGAGAACCTCTTCCGGGATTTCGCCTCGATCAAGTTTTTCCTGGCGCGCGATGCCATTCGGGAAGTGCTGGTGGTGCGCTGAGGATTGTATATACTCGCCTCCGCGGGGCGATTCGTATCAGGGCATGCCTTCAGGCAAGCCGCAAGCTGCTCTGGAATGAATCCGCCTTTCGGCGCTGGTCGCCCACGGCGTCAGTGTCGATTTCCTGGTAAGGTCAGTGGATTTCGGCTACTCCAGGCACGGGATTGGGGAACTTGGCGAAAACCGCCGGATCGTGCCCGGGAATGATGAGGCCGGGGCGGGCAGCGATTTGTTTCATGCGATCTTGCGCCCGCAGATTCGATGCGGCATCGACTGTTTCTGCAATCGGCGCATGCCGTTCCAGATTCTCGTACAGGTACATGTTGTCGCTGGCCAGCACGACCGTTCCTGCGGTAGTTTGCACGCCGACATATTGCGATTGATAAGTATGTTTGCCGCCGGTGTAGCAGGTTACTCCGGGAATAATCTCCTGGGCATCGCCATTCACCAGACCCACCCGCCCCTGCATATTCAATTTTATTAGAGTGAGCACGTCCTCTTCATCAATGCCACCGTGAGTGTCCTTCGACTGCCACGCTTCTCCGGCATAGTATTGCAGCTCATCTTTCTGAATCCAGATGCGGGCGTTGGGAAACAGATCCATGCCGTCGGCGTGGTCCCAGTGCATGTGCGTAATGATGATGTCGGTGATGTCCTCGGGCTTCAGACCAACTCGCTTTAGCGTGTCCGATGGCTTGGTAAAATCAGTCACATGCCAATCTTTGAAAAAGCGATCGTGATAGAACCCAGAGTCGACCAGGATATTGCGGCCGTTACCGCGGACCAGCCAGATCATCATGGCAATATCGATCTTGCGCGCCGGCTCGGCGCCCGTCACCAGTTCTGCGACGGGGAAGTCGGGTATGGTCGCGTAACGAATCGCGTAGATCTCATAGTTGGGTTTCGATTGCGCCACGGCCGTCAGTGCCGTGGCAAAAAGCAGCACCAGGTGAATGATTTTCATGAGATTGGGAAAAAGAAATTTAACCACAGCGGTCGCAGGAGTGACAGAAAAAAGTTATACAGATAATTCTACATGTTGGACATGCAGGTCGGACATGTCTTAGCGTGAGCGAGCCGGGCTTTGTGAGCCTGCTGATATGCTTCCATTTCTTCTTTCCGATGCTTCCTCTTTGCTTTCTCCGAAAGCCTTGGCTTAACTTCATTCCGGTACAGAAAAGAAGTCCATGCGGCGTGGGCGCGGGTCTCACGATCTTCTAGTCGTTCGTAGGTGGCGCATTCTGACGCAACCATAACGTGGCTTGATGATAGTCGAAAAGTCTGCGCCCATTCCTGTTTTCGCCGCTCTCTTGATAGTATGAAGAGTCAGGCATCGGTTCCGCGCGACGTTTTCCCGCCAACCCCGCCAGGTCCGGAAGGAAGCAACGGTAACGGGCTCTTTCGTGTGCAGTGGTTCGCCGGTGCCTGACTTTTGCTGTGCGCGTCCTCGGCCTGCTGCCAGCGGGCCTCCGCGGCTGCCGCTCCGAGGGCGAGACGCCCTCGGGACAGCCGGCAAGATGCCGGCGCTACGGTCGAAATTCGATCATGACTAAACGACTTTATTACGATCGGCCAGAGTTGCTGGAGTTCGACTCGGTGGTGGCATCGGCCGAGACGGCGGAGCAATCGCGTCCGGCGGTCATCCTGCGGGAAACGGCGTTTTATCCGACCAGCGGCGGCCAGATGCATGACACTGGATGGCTCACGCTGGGCGAGCACGGGAAAGACGACGCTCGCCTGCGCGTCGCAGAAGTTGCCGAGGCAGAAGACGGCAGGATCGTCCACTACCTGGAAGCGCCGGCGAAGTTGCCGCTCGCGGGCGCGGCAGTGCATGGCAGCATCGATCCCGAACGCCGCCGCGACCATATGCAGCAGCACACCGGACAGCATGTTCTCTCGGCGGCTTTTATCGAGCTTTACCAAATGCAGACGGTCTCGTTCCACATGGGGGAAGACTATTGCTCGATTGATCTGGCGACGCCGTCGGTAAGTTCGGAGCAGATTGCCGGGGCCGAGAAGCGGGCCAATCAAATTGTGTTTGAGAACCGTCCGGTGCGGATTCGGTATGTTTCCCGTGCGGAAGCGGAGAAGCTTGGCCTGCGCAAACTGCCTCCCGCGGAGCGCGACGAATTGCGTCTGGTCGAGGTCGCGGATTTCGATGTGTCGGCATGTGGCGGAACTCACGTCAGCTCGAGCGGGCAGATCGGTTCGATCATTCTCCGGAAAAGCGAAAGGGTGCGGCAGGGAACACGAGTGGAGTTTGTCTGCGGCGGTCGCGCAGTTCGCATGGCGCGGCGTGACTACAGCGCCCTCAGCGAGGCGGCCGCACTATTCTCGACGCAGCTCTGGGATGTGCCGGATCAGATCCGCAAGAGCATCGAAGAGAGCAAGCTGGTACGCAAGCAAAACGAAGATGCGCTCGCTCAACTGGCCGAGCTTATGGCTTTGGATGCACTTCACAATCAAGCGGAGACGAACGGGCGGAAGATAGTAGTGCGGGCGTTTTCGGATCGCGACATCGGCTTCGCTAAGCTGTTTGCCCAGAAAGTGACCCGCGCGGGCACACCGGCTATCGCGCTGGTGGCGAGCAGCGTGGATCCCCCGGGGCTGGTTTTCGCGCAGACTCCATCGCCGACTCTCGCGCAGACTTCCGGCGGCGCGACGGCTGACATGGGCGCGTTGCTCAAGCAGGTGTTGTCGTCGGTTGGAGGGCGCGGCGGCGGAAGCCGCGATTTTGCTCAGGGCGGAGTTCCGGCGGGCTCAAAGATCAACGTTGAGCAGCTTTTGCAGCAGGCAGCGGGTACAATCGGAGCCTGAAGCGGGAGTGGTGGGCAGTTCGAGGAGAGTAAGGTAGGGATCCTTCGACTCCGCCGAAACTTCACTTCGTGAAGTTTGGGTTCCGCTCAGGATGACATTCGATGCTGGAACCGCGGCTGATACTCGTCAACCTCCTGATCAAGCTGGGCGTGGCTGCGGCCGTGTCGAGCGCGCTGGTGCGCTCCAAGGAATTCAAGAGTCTGCTCTTCCGTGAGCAACGCGAAACCCGGGACAAGATTTATCTGGCGTTGTGGATGGCAATCCCGATCGCACTCGGCGTTTGGATCCGTGTCAGCGTTAAAAGCTTCCTCGCTGGCGACCTGTCGCTGGAAACCGCGCTGCTGCTGGGCGTGGTGGGCGGGCGCTTGTCGGGAGGGGTGGGCGGAGCGCTGATGTCGCTGCCTGCGGCAGTGCACGGAGAGTGGGCCAGCTTGCCGCTGAATGTGCTCGCGGGAATTATTGCTGGGCAGTTGCGCCGGGTCGCGCCCGAGCAGGAAGATATCTGGTCGTTCTCGCCGTTCATCGACCTCACCCTCTATCGCATGATTCGCCGCAATTTGCCGCGGCCGCGCGTGTTCGATTGGCAGATCGCTTTTTTCGTGACCATCGTAGGCATGCGTTTTCTGCAGACGGAAATCTGGCGCTACTGGCCGAACTCCATTTTCAGCCTGGAAAGCCCCGCCCTGTGGGTGAATGGCTCCCGTGGAACTCTGGACGGGTATTTGGTCGAGAGCGCGATCTACCTGACGGTGGTCATGGTGGTGGGCACGGAACTGAAAATCTTCAATAGCGTCCGCATCCAGATCAAGCTGGAAGAGCAGGAGCGGTTGCTGCTGCAGGCGCGCATGGTGGCGTTGCAGAATCAGATCAACCCGCACTTCCTGTTCAACACGCTGAATTCCATTTCGTCGCTGGTGCGCTTCGATCCCGACACGGCGCGTGAAATGATCCTGAAGCTGGCTGCCATTCTTCGCCGCCTGCTGCATAGTGCGGATTCGTTCGTTCCGCTGCGCGAGGAAGTGGAGTTCATCGACAATTATCTGGACATTGAAGTCGTGCGCTTTGGACGGGACAAGCTCAAGGTCGTCAAGGACCTCGATCCGGCATCTCTGGCAGTCATGGTTCCCAGCATGCTGCTGCAGCCGCTGGTCGAAAACTGCCTCAAGCACGGACTTTCTCCAAAAGTCGAAGGCGGCAGCATTACGCTGCGCAGCCGCCTGATCGAATCGCGCCTGGTGGTCGAAGTGGAAGACGACGGTATCGGCATGGGGGCAGCGCAATTGCTTGAGCAACCCGATGGTTTTGGGGGCGGCGGCATCGGCATGGCCAACGTTGCCGAGCGTCTGAAGGTGCTGTACGGCGATGCGGCCAAGATGATGATCGAGAATCGCGAAAGCGGCGGCACGCTGATCCGGTTGCGGCTTCCCATTCTGCCTAATCCGGAAGAGCTGATGACGACTATGACGAGCGCTCCAGCACCTTTCGGTAAAAGTCTTCGTAAAGCGGAATGATCTTGCTGGCGCAGAATTTTTCCTGGGCGGCGGCACGCGCCCGTTTCCCCATGGCGCGCAGCGCGGATTCATCATTCAGCAGATCGATGGCGTAACGTGCCATGGTTTCCACGTCGCCGACATCGGCCAGGAATCCGGTCACTCCGTGCTCGATTAGTTCCGGCACTCCTCCGGAGCGAGTGGCAATGGGGACGACCTCACAGGCCATCCCTTCCAGTGCCGCGAGTCCGAACGTTTCCAGTTCGCTGGGCATCAGCAGCACGTCCGAGATGGCGAGTTTCTCGCGGACTTGATCCTGCTTCCCAAGAAACAGCACGTGCTCATGAATGCCTTTTTGCACCGCGAGCCATTCCGCCTGGGAACGATCCGGCCCGTCGCCAATCAGTAACAGCTTGGACGGAATCTTCTTGCGAACGCGGTCAAAGATTTCGATCACATCCAGGACGCGTTTCACCGGGCGGAAGTTGGAAAGGTGCACCAGCAGCCGCTCGTCATTCGAGACATACTCGCTGCGCTTTTCCATCCATTCCGGTTTCCGCAGATAGTCGTCGCAGTTCACGAAATTCGGAATGACTTCGATGTGGTTCTTGACGTCGAATACTTTGAGCGTGCGGTTGCGCAGATATTGCGAGATCGCCGTCACGCCGTCGCTCTGCTCGATGGAAAAACGCGTAATCGGGAGATACGAGCGGTCGAGCCCGACCAGAGTGATGTCGGTGCCGTGCAGGGTGGTGACAAACGGCAGATGCTTCCGCGGAGGAGTTGCCGCCAGCATCTGCTTGGCCAGCATCGCACTCACCGAATGCGGGATCGCGTAGTGCACGTGCAGCAGATCGAGTTCGTAGAGCTGCGACACCTCGGCCATGCGCGTCGCCAGCGCCAGATCGTACGGAGGATATTCAAACAACGGATAGCGCGTGACCTCGACCTCATGATAATGAATGTTAGGTTCCGGCCCGGTCAGCCGAATGGGCTGTGAATACGATATGAAATGAATCTCGTGACCTCGGCGAGCGAGTTCAAGCCCCAATTCAGTGGCGACAACTCCGCTGCCGCCGTAAGTTGGATAACAGGTAATGCCAATTTTCATGCGGCTCCCACGATAACATCCATTGGATTCGCGGGAATGGACGGGGATGCACGAGCTGGCGCTTTTGTTGGCATTTTCACCTGTCATTCGGCCCGGGGCGGACGATGCCCGGTAGTCAGGAATCATGGGCTGGCTGAGTAAGTTTCGAATGACTTATTTGTCCGCACTTGTGTTGTCAAAATCCAGGGGCTTTCATATCATTTCGGCATGAAAGGTGCGCTGGCGTTTTTTCTCTTTTGCGCAGTTCCGGTATTCTCGCAGAGCGTCACTACGGTTACCGGCGATTCGTCGCGGTGTCTTCCGCGAAGGCCGGGGCCGTTTCCGTCGTTGGGCGTGGGGCGTCCGGAGACGGATGAGTATGTGTATCCGCGGTATTTTCAGTATGTCAAAGAGTGGGACAAGTGTTTCTCTGAGGGCAAATGGCCGGCTTCGAAGATTGAGCAGTTTCCGAATGCTTTTCCGGTGGCGATGGAAGACGCACAACGAAGGATTGTGACGCTTACAGCGCGCGATTGGGAGCCGATGCCGGAAGAGAGGCTGAAAATGGCTGAGGCTGGCACCGACAGCAGTTTGCCCGGGCGGACTGGCGGGGCGATGAGTTGGCTCCAGATGCAGAAGGTGACGCAACAGAGAAAACAAGATGAGAAGGAGCGGGAAGAGCGAGAGAAACTGATTGATTCAGGGCTGGAGCAACTCAAATCGCGTTTGGGAGAAGGTTCTTTCCGCGAGCTGAACCAGTACGCGTATGAGCTCTTTCATGTGGTGCCGGGACGACGGGTGATGCGTCCGATTACGGAAGCGGCCATGTATAGCAGGTACCTGCGTAGCATTGCGCTGATGGACAAGTTTGCGGCGAGTGGCGGAGAGGACGGGCAAGCGGCAGCGAGTGCACGCGCCGAGGAGCAGAAGGCATGCGGGTTGAACGATAGGGAAGAGGCGATTCTGCAGCAGGTGGCGGATGATTTGCAGAAGGACATTCAAGAGCATCGGCCAGGGCCTGTTTCCTCCGACATGTCCTCCAGGAGAGCGGGAGAGATGGGACGTCCGATGACCAGTGTTGGCGGGGGGCCGGAAGAATCAGGAATCAGAGTTGAGAGGAGCCTCCACATTGAACAGCTCAAGTCGGAGTTGGGAGACGTTGGCTTTGCGAAGATCGATAGGCGGGTGCACGTGCTTTATGAGTCTGAGGGGCTGCCGCGGGTGGTTCCGCTCGATGCTGCCGAGACGCAAAGCAAAGTTGGGGAACAGGCGAGCAGTGATCAATATTGACGCTCTGGATTGATGCTCTGGCCAAGGTGGAATGTGTTTAATCTCTGTAACACCCAACTCTGCAAGTTTAATCTCGAGCAAGGCGTACCACGATTCCGGCGCCAACCCGCAAATTATTCTGGCGGTTGTTGAGACCGTCGGGGATTTTCGTCATGAAGTACTCGGCCTGCACAGGACGAACGGAGACGTGCTTGGACACTTTGAAATCAATGCCGCCGCCCGCCGTCATGGCAAAATTATTTTCGGACCCTGAGCTGCCAATCCCGTTGGTTGTCCAAATGCCTCCGAAGAGGGTCTGAGCGAACGGCGTAACTTTGCCGTGCCTGAAATTCACTCTGGGTCCAAAAAGATAGGTAAATCCTCCTCCGACCAATGCGCCGTTTGTGGTGGCGGTCGCACCATAGCCGGCCATATCTCCCACCACACCGAGCCAGTGGTTGGCGTTGTACTCGAGCTGGACGCCTCCGCCGTTTCCATTGAAAGTTTCCGAGGGTGCGCCGCCGGCATTGCTGGCATTTACATTAAAGCGCGCGTAGTAGTACCCGCCATAAGCCTCAAGTTTCGAAGCTTGCTCCTGGGCCTTCATAGGCCATGCGGTCGCAAATAACCCAAGCAATAGGACAAGTGCAAATGTCTTATTCACCACGCCTCTCCTTGTAAGGCCTTGCGAAGTCCGTGATGACAGGCTTAGTCCTTGCTCGGCTTTTTCGGCGTTAGATCGCAGGCTTCCTTGACGCGATCCAGATTCAGCCCGGCGGGGGAGAACTCCGCGATCTGCCGTCCGCTCCGCGTGGGCAGTTCCACGTTGAAAACCTGGGCTCCGAGCATGCCACGAACCGTGCCTTTGTCCATGGATAGGAAGTGGCCGCGCATCCAGTTCCAGCCCTTGAAGTAGTGGACATCGTCAACCCGGACCTCCACCTCCAACTGGGGCTGTCCCCAGAAGCCGGGTCGGTTTGGCGGAGGCAGTCTGACTCCGGGATTGAAGTCCGCCAGCTTGAGTTTTCCGTCATTGCAATACAGATTCACTCTGGGCTTGTACTCCGGGTCTTCGCGAAAATAATTGTCCGACTGGATTTGAAAGCGCACTTTTTTCGCGCCCGTCATCTTGTCGGTGGAGTGAAACTCCAGCCATTTTCCGCCGGCGCTGACGCCGTCCGATTCGCCCTGATAAGGAGTCATGGCGCCACTCTGGGCGCAAGCCCATGCCGCTGCGCCAATCACAAAGGATAAAAGAACGGCTCTCGCCGCCAACCCGAAACCGATTGCCGTACCAAACAAGCGCGATACTTTCAAGATCTCCTCCTGACAATCACACTCCTACATACTATTGAACCTGGAAGCTCCCGAAAAGTTGTATGGAATGGTGCAAAGAGTTTCGCACCCGATGCCCGTCTACAACGTTGAAAAGTGCGACCCCGACCTTAACCGTAACGGGACAACGGCGCTGCTGAGAACTGTAGACTCGGGCATGAAACCGTCGCATGAATCGCGACCGAGTATGATCCAGTGGAGCTTTACTCGCAAGCAGGCTGGTCAGAAGTTTGGCTACAAAACTACGCCGTCACGGCACTAGGGAGCGTCTTTTGTAGACTTAGCAGGATGCTGAAGAACTCAGTTCGTATCAGGGTATCGCAGCGATGCCGTAAGCGCTTCGAAATCAGCCGCGCCGCAACGTGCATGAAAGCGCGATTCCGCCAGAAAAAAAAGCGCAGAATGTGCAAGACTTTGCACCCGCCCCAAATAATTGGGATTGTGATTCCACCGCCTTTAGTTGTATAAAAGGCTCCATAGCTGTTACAGTTTCCGTTAAGTTCTCGTTTTTGCAGTAAGCCCTTCCCTGTGTTCCAAGTGCTATTTACCAGGGTAAACCCCGGCTCCCGGCTGTTGTGTTTGGAGGAAACAAGGCGATGCGCAGTTTCCTGTCACCCCAGGTTGCGAAAATGCGTTGCAGTGCGGCTTCCCAGACCATTTATCAATCGACCATTCGTCAATCGATTCGTCAATCGATGTGTGCGTCGGCTCCCCTCAAACTTTGCCTGACTCTGCTCGTCGTCTGTATGGTCTTGCTGTCGCCTTCGTTCGCGCAGCAGCCTTTTCCGACCAGCCGCTTTGATAGCGCACGCGACAACGCGAATATCTACGAAACTCTGCTCACCCCCTCCAACGTCAACAAGAACAGCTTCGGCCATCTCTTCAGCTTTCCCGTTGACCCTGGCGTGGCTGCGTCCCCCAATGCCGACGTGATGGCCCAGCCCCTCTACATGCCCAACGTGAATATTGTCGGTCAGGGTACCCACAACGTCGTCTACGTCGTCACCATGGCGGATTCGGTTTACGCCATTGACGCCGACACCGGCGCCCAGCTCTGGCACGCCAGCATGCTCAATGTCGGTGGCACTCCCGCCACTGTCAGCGGCAAGACTTTGCCCTGCGGTCTCGGAAACGGTTTCGACGAGGAAGGCATCATTGGAACTCCCGTCATTGATCCCACCACCAATACCATGTATCTGGTGGCCAAGACTGCTCTGAACGGCACCGTCCGTCACCACATCCACGCCCTCGACATCACCACCGGCAATGAGCAACCGGGCAGCCCCGTCCAAATCACCAACATCCAAACCACCAGCAATAAGAAAAACGTCACCGATTTCATCAGCCTTCACCAGAAAAACCGCCCCGGCCTCTTGTTGCTCAACGGTGTTCTTTACATGGGCTTCGGCTCGAACGGCTGCAACAACCAAAACAGCGGCTGGGTCCTTTCCTACAACGCTGCTATGGGGAGTCCTGATTATCTGGCCCCACTCGCGGTCTTCAACACTTCGCCCGACTGGGGATTGACTTCCATCTGGCAGGCTGGCACCGGTCTTGCCGCTGATGAAGCCGGCAACATTTTCTTTGAGACCGCCGAAGTCGCCGGCGCGGGCCATTATGATCTGCCAACCGGTGGCCAGACCTACTGCAACAGCGTGGTGAAGCTTTACCCGGATCTCACGGTTTACGATTATTTCACGCCTTGGACCGTGGTCTACCTCAACACCCACGATCTCGACTTGAGTTCCACCGGAGTTACCATCCTCGCCGATCAAGACGACAGTCCCACCCCTCATGAACTCGTCGCCAGCGGCAAGCAGGGCTGGGTCTACGTTCTCGACCGCGACTCCTTGGGAATGTACTCCCCGGGGGGGCCGACCGATCCTCAGATCGTCCAGGAATTCCCTCTCCTCGAAAAAAGTGCCAACCCGGAAAATGACTACAACGTCCAGTTCGGTTCTGCCGCCTACTGGAACAAGACCGTGTACTTCGCGCCCGATGCCTCTCCGCTATTGGCTTATTCGGTGTCCGGCGGAAAGCTCGTTATTCCTCCCGATGCCACTGCCCAGAAATATAGCGGCAGTCACTCCCCATCGATTTCCGCCAATGGCAACACTAACGGAATTCTGTGGGTGATCAGCGGCAGTGAACTGCTCGCCTTTAACGCGTGTACCGCAAGCTCACCGCCAGGCACCTGCCAGAACCAGTACGCTTCTCTCGAACTGCTCTATTCCACGATTCAAGCCCCCAACAAGCGCGACGCGTTTCCACCCGTCGGCCATTTTGTCACTCAGACCGTCGCCGGCGGCAAGCTCTTCGTCGGCACCCAGACTAGTCTCGAAGCCTTCGGACTCTTTCACGTCGTCGCCATTACCGAAGGCAACGCGCAGACTGCTACAGTCGGCACCGCGCTGCCCGTTCCCATCCAGATCCAGATCACCAATCCATATAACGGACAACCCGACGTCGGCAACATCGTCAACTTCAGCGATGGCGGCAAAGGCGGCGTATTCAATCCCTCCTCAGGCCCCGGCACCGGTTCCGTGACCACCGACGCCAACGGCAACGCTTCCATCGGCTATACCGTTCCGCAAAAATCTGGCACCTACACCTTGACGATGTCCGGGACTGGCTTCGGTAGCACCACTACCACTGCTACCGCTACTGCCGGCGCCGCCATTAAAATCACTTCCTACGGCGGAGCGAAGCAGACCGGTACCGAAGGTAAAAACCTCCCCAACCCTATCGTCGCGCAGGCCCAAGACGCCTACAGGAACGGCGTCCCCGGTGTCACCATCAAATTCACCGCCAACAATGGTGCTGTTCCCAATCCGTCTTCCGTGGTCACCGACGCCAATGGCTTGGCTCGTACTACTCTACAGTTGCCGGCCACCGTCTCCACTGTCACCGTCACCGCCAGTTCCGCCGGGTTCAAGAACGTCACCTTCGTCGAGTACTCCGTGGCGGCCGGCGGCAATAATCAGTCCGGTACCGCAGGAACGCAATTGCCCTAGGACCTCGCCGCGTCTTCGCCGAAACCGTGCAATAGCCGCGAGTGTGGACGCGGGCGACCCCGCCCGCGTTACCGAATCTCTTCGCCAATTGACTTCCCCCCCGTTTCGCGGGAAACTCGCCTCAGGGCCTGCTTTCCCCCAACATCACCGCAGGCAGCCGGAAGAAGAAAAATATGCTTCCGCAACGTATGTCGAGGTCCGAGGTCCACCCTGACGATTCGCCCCGTGACCCGACCCTTACGCTCGAGCAGCACCGCCTCGCCGGTTTTCCGCCCGACCTCGCTCTCGATTTAGTCCTTAACACGCTCGTAGTCCGCGCCGCCGAAGCCACCCGCGCCAACTCCGCCGCCCTGGGTCTCGCCAGCGGCGACGAAATGGTCTGCCGCGCCTCCACCGGGTCCCTCGCCCCAGATCTCGGCGTCACCCTCAACACCCGCGACGGCCTTTCCGGCGCCTGTCTCGAAACCCGTCAGGCCCAGCTTTCCGTCGATACCGAGTTCGACCCCCGCGTCGACCCCGCCCTCTCCCGCAGCCTCGGGATCCGCTCCATCCTCATCGTTCCCGTCTTCGACAGTAACGGCAAGAACGCTCTCACCGGAATCCTCGAAGTCTTCTCTCCTTCTCCCGGTGCCTTTTCCCACTCCGACCAGAAACTGCTCGAAGGTTTTGCCGAGGAGTACGTTCGCATTCGCGGCACCGCCATCGAACTCAGTGAGCACCGACCTGCCGCTGGGGTCGTCCCGCCCGAGTTCGTTCCGCTCGCGTTCATCCCGTCCGAGTTCATTGCAGCCAGCCCTCTGCCCGCTCGCCGGCCTCCTTTCGAAGCGTGGACCCTCGTCCTTGGGACTCTGGCCATTCTCGCCATCATCGCCGTCAGCTTCGTGATCGGTTCCCGCATCGGATGGCTCCGCCCGGCCGCACCTCATGCCCAGATCTCTCAGCCCATCCCGGCCGAGCCAACAAAATCAGCCGACGCGATAAAATCCACCGACGCGACAAAATCAGCCGACGCGACAAAATCCACCAGGACAAAGAAGCCAGCGGCGCCAGCAAAATCCACCGCCGCTCCCGCTGCGGACGAATTAGTCGTCTACGAAAAAGGCAAAATCATCTTCCGCCTGAAGCCCGATTCCACCAAGCCCGATTCCACCCAGCGCAATTCTCCCAGACAAGACAGCGATTCCGCGGCCCCCAAGTAACCGCTCGCAATGTTGACGGTCAACTAACCAACGCTCGCAGTCCGACGTTATAGGGAGCCTGGAGCCTGCTAGGAGCTAGCGGCCGCTTTGAACGGGGTTCGAGAATGAGGGACGGATGAACAGCCTGTCCTTTTTTATTTGGTGGTTACGCCTCGGCCAGGAGATTTTCGGCCTCGGCTGTGCGCTCGCGCAGCTTTTCGAGCGAGCTGCGGAGCGGCTCACTGTTTGCCTGCGTCCCCGGCTGCTGACCGACGATCAAGGCGAGCCGGTCTACGGCGCCAGCGAGGCGCTTGGCGAGGTCGATGAGGACTACCAGGGAATCGGCGTGCAGCTTCCAGACGGAGCGGGAATTCTGCGAGCGCTTGAGTTCCTCCATTTCGGTGGCCATACGCGCGGTTACAGCGACGACGCGGAGCAGCATTCGCGCTGCGTCCGCCCGCGGTCCTGCTTGTTCGAGATAGTCGGCGGTGTAGGCCTCAATCTCGGCGGGACTGAGCATGAGGTTGAAATAGCGCATGGGCACGATCTGGCGGAAGTTGGGATCGGCGACGCGCACGAAGACGCGGATCGATTCTTCCACCCTCCGCAACTTGGCTTCTTCGACCGAGAGCGCCTGCGACGTGATAGCGGCGGGAACATACTTGAAAGCGATCGCCGGAGCTGCAGCCGCCGCGCCGCCCGCTCCCACTGCGTGAGCGGAGGGCGTGGAGTCCGGTTGGGCACACCGGATTGGCGGCCTGCGTTCCAACTCTTTTTTCAGCCGGGAGACGCGTAGGAATTTCTCCAGAGCCGCGCTGTAGTCGACTTTCAGCAGGTTCTCCTGGTTCAGGGCGGCGACATGCTCCACGGTGACTTCGACGCCGTCGACGGTACTGAGGATGCTGCCGCCGAGTTCTTCAAGGCGATGGGCGCAATCCTTGATCTCTTCCGCGGCGCTGGCGAACAACGTATGGAAACGGTCGCCGAAGGCGGCATTGTAAGGCGCGAGTGTGGCCAGCACGCCGGGATGATAGATCGACTCGCCGAGCGCAGCTTTCAGCTCCCGAACCCGCTGGATGATGCCGGAGTCCATGAGCGCGCTGAAGTCCTGGAAGCGATTCGCCTGGTCGAGCAAGGGGCTGAATTCGCGCAGCTGTTGCACATCCGCTTCCGACAGCACCGGCACGTCGGACTCAGACAGGATTTCCAGCAGCGCAATTTCAAACGGAGAAAGAGGAATCGATCCATCGAGGCCGTAGCCACGCTGCTCCCACTGGCCAGCCACACGAGGATGGCGAAACAGAAAGGTTGCGACCAGATCGGTTTTGTCGCGATTGGCGGCGGAATCGTCGCGGTGGCGCGCGAAGTAGCGCAGCAACGCTTCGGCAACCTCGGGATCAAGGTCGGATTGCACCCCAAGTCGCAGCATGGCGGGAGTGATCGCCATATCGAGAAGCTGGATCCAGAGGTGCATTTGATCGAGGGTGGAGCGCACGTCGGCAGCGTGGCTGATGACGTCGGGGGCGAGGTCGGCGGGCGCCGGCATCTCTCCGCCCAGCTGGTCGCTCAGCAGCCGCTGGTAGAAGCTCTGGACGGTGGCCAGCAACGCGAGTTCCCATTTGGGATCCTCAACCAAGGTCATCTCCTTCGAGATCGCGCGGTACTGCTTTCAAATGGGTACTACTCTTTAGTAAAGCGGAAAGGGAAGGGCAGCGCAATTGGTTACGTGGTTACGGAAGTGGCTGCCCATATACCCCTCTGTAGAGACGGGGCTTGCCCCGTCTCACTGCGCCAGGAGACGCGGCAAGCCGCGTCTCTATGGGAATCAGTTGCCTCAGTCGGGCTATTGAAAGACCACGGTTTTGTTTCCATACAGCAGGATGCGGTTTTCCGCGTGCCAGCGGACGGCGCGCGACAGCACGACTTTTTCGAGATCGCGGCCCTTCTGGACCAGGTCGTCGATGGTGTCGCGGTGGTAGATGCGGACGACATCCTGTTCGATGATGGGGCCATCATCGAGTACTTGAGAAACGTAGTGAGCGGTGGCGCCGATCAGCTTCACGCCGCGCTGGAACGCCTGGCGGTAGGGTTTGGCGCCGACGAACGCGGGCAGGAAAGAGTGATGAATGTTGATGAGGTTCTCGGAGCCCAGGGTTGCGATGAACTCGTTCGACAGCACCTGCATGTAGCGCGCGAGGACGACGAGACTGCATTTGTGTTCGCGGACGAGCGCGATTTGCTTCTGTTCCGCTTCCCGCTTGTTTTCTTTCGTGACCGGTACGAAAAAGTAGGGGACCCGGTGAAAGTCGGCGATCCGTTGGTTATCGGGATGGTTGGAAATGATCAGCGGGATGTCGCAGCGCAGTTCGCCGCTCTGGTGGCGGTAGAGCAGGTCCTGCAGGCAGTGGTCCTGCTTCGAGACGAAGATGGCGATGCGGGGACGGTCGGCGGAGCGGGCGAGCCGCCAGTCCATCTGGAAGTCGCGGGCGATTGGAGCAAAGCGCTCGGAAAACTGGGCCAGGTCAAAATCGAAATCGGCCGGGTCGAACTCGACCCGCAAGAGGAAGAGATTCGATTCCTCGTCCCCGTGCTCATCGGCACAAAGGATGTTGCCGTTGTGGCGATAGACGAAGTCGGCAACCGTGGCCACAATCCCTTTGCGGTCGGGGCAGGAGACGAGAAGGATGGCGGAGGTGTGCATAGCCAACTTCGGATTTTACCAGCGCCCCCTGTGATCCTCTGTGTCCCCTGTGGTTCAAAAAGCTCTTTGCCACAGGGGACGCGCCGGACGTTAGCGTTGCATCGCTCGAACATGTTTCACTAAACATGGTTCACTCCGCAGTGGTTGCGCGGCTCCTGCGCTTCCAATACAGATATCCCGGCACGCCAATCAGCACAATGGTCGCACCCCAGAAGGCTTCGGTTGGCCGCTGGATGATGGTGTTAAGCGTCCATGCGACGCCGACCAGAACGTAGATCGCGGGCAGCCACGGGTATCCGGTGCAGCGATAGGGACGGGGAACGTCGGGTCGTTTCCAGCGCAAGACAAAAAGACCGATAACGGTCAGGGTGTAAGACAGAACCATACCAAAGATGACGTAGGTGTAAAGCTGGTCGTAGCGTCCGCTCACGGTGAGCACCGTGGCCCAAATGCCTTGGCCGATCAGGCTGAAGGCGGGCGTGCGCCACTTAGGATGGATGACGGCCATGCGGCGGAAGAAAACGCCGTCCTGTGCCATGGCGAGATAGACGCGCGCGCCCGACAGGGTGCAGGCCGCCGCCGCGCTGAAACACGAAATCGCGATCATGGCCGAGAGCCAGAGCGCGGCCCCCGGCGAAAAGAGTTTCGCTGCGGCGGCGTGGGCAATGGTTTCGTATTTTGCGACCTCACTCAGCGGCATAGCGTAAACGTAAGTCATGTTCATGGCGAGATAAATCGCGCCCACCACAAGCACGCCTAAAACCATGGCCAGCGGCACATTGCGCCGCGGGTCTTTGACTTCACCAGCGACCCACGTGACGTAGACCCAGCCGTCGTAGGCCCAGAACACCGCGATCAAACCGACGCCGAGAGCGGAGATCAAGTGTCCCGGGCTTAGTCCCATAGTCAATCCCTGGTTTAACCCGCCCGGCGCCTGCGCACTGAAGTTCGACCAATGCCCCTTACCGATGGCGAATCCCAGGACAACGAAGCCTGCCATGGCCGTGAACTTGGTCCATGTGGAGACATTCTGGAGGAGCGCGCCGCAGCGCAGTCCGACAACATTGACATAAGTGAGGATGGCGATCAGTACCAGCCCGGTCGCATGCGCGCGTGTGAACGGAATGCCTGCCAGCGAGAACATCACATGTCGTTGCGAAATGGCCGGAATGATGTTGCCCATGTAAGCTGCCGACGCGACGGAGAGTGCGGCGATAGTACCCCCATTCGCGACCGCGAACAACATCCAGCCATAAAGAAAGGCAACCAAGTCGCCGTAAGCTTCGCGGAGGTAAATGTATTGTCCGCCGGAGTCGGGATACATGGAACCGAGTTCGGCGAAAGCGACGCAGGCGCACAACGAAATCACTCCACCGAGCAACCACACCAGAAAAAACAATGCCGGATTCGGCAAAGGCCCGGCAATATCTTTGGCGGTAAGAAAAATAGAAGAGCCGATGATGCCGCTCGTCAGCAGCAGCACGGAGTCCAACAAACTAAGCCCACGGACGAGACTCGGCTGCGAACCTGACGTTTCGGCTTCGGTGTTCATTCAGTAGTCGGTGGGTTATTCATCCGCGGATCAAGTCGTTGGTCGCTGGTCGTTAGTCGTTCGGGGTTTCGTCGTCGCTCGTGAAAGACAGGTGCCTCGGGCCTAGCCAACGCCCCACGCCCAACGACTGCTTCATCCCATTCCCAATTCATCCGAAGATTCCAGCGGCGTTCCGCAGCGGCGGCAAATGATGGCCGAGCAATCGCCGCAGGTCAGCGGATCGCTGACTTCCACGGCGCAGACTGGGCAGTAGAAAACCACCGCGGGTTTCTTGGCTTCTGGCGCTGCTTTCGGGGAAATTTCCATGAGCACGAAACTGTAACACAATTTTCCGGCGCGTTCGCGCCCACTTACTCGGGCGGCTTTCGCAGGATCAGGTCTCCTTCCGTCGGTGGCAGCGAAAAGGGAAATTGCCAGACTTTATCTTTCATCCAAAGCCCGAGAATAAAATCCTCCCGCTCCTTCCATGGGCCGATCCATTTGTTACTGGTCGCGAAGAAGACCCAGCCGTGGGCTTCAGGATTGCCCGGGGTCAGCATCACCGTGTTGGGATCGAGGCTTTGCGTGCTTAGAAACTCGATGAACTCGGCCGCTTCCTTCTGGTACTCTCGCAAGCGAGCCGTTTTTTCTTCGGTGATATTGGGATTCTTCTTGATCTGGCGCTCGGTTTGGAAGATCTCGGTATCAACGTCGTTCTGCAATTTATTGGAGAGTTCTGTGGGATCCTCAAAGCCCTCAAGAACGTCGTGATGACGAACGAAGTCGATCCGCAGGTCGGCCGGAAACTCAAATTTTTCCTGACCGGTGTAAGTCACAGCCACGTATACGCCGAGGAGACGATAGAAGCGGCGGCGGCTCTTTGTCAGTTCCTGAGAATCCACGAGAAGCGTGACGGTGAGGTCTTTCCCGGTCATCGTCCAGCGGTAGCGTCCGTCATCGCCGCGTTCGAACGCGCAACCGGGCGCGCCAGCGGTCCAGCGCACGGCGGGCAACTCCTTCTTTTTCGACGCGTGGCTCAGCGTCGGCGACAAAATCGCGCAGGACAGAATCGCGCAAACCTGGAAAGCAAGTGTTGCCCAGAAGAAACGGGAACGCAGCATGAAAGCAGAGTGTATCGCTTTTGCGCTAGGCACGTCGCGGCGCACCGGGCGCGGAATGGAGGCCGCGTCGAGTCGAGCGAGCGGGCGACTCCATGCTCAACGCAATGGCTTCTAAGAAACACCTGCCGGGAAAATTCGCGCAGAAATTGTGTTAGATTGAATTTGGT
Source organism: uncultured Acidobacteriaceae bacterium (assembly GCA_963797885.1). Lineage (GTDB taxonomy): Bacteria > Acidobacteriota > Terriglobia > Terriglobales > Acidobacteriaceae > Acidiflorens. Next base: position 35,036 of record CAWCRQ010000058.1, read on the forward strand.
GGGGCGCGTAGCTCAGTTGGTAGAGCAACGCCCTTTTAAGGCGTGGGTCGCAGGTTCGATTCCTGCCGCGCTCACCAAGATTTCAAGGTACTTAGAGGATTTCGGCAGGGTTGATTTCGGGCACCCTCGGACACCGAGAACGGTTTCTACGCAGTTGGGGCAGCGCTTCGCGCTTTCAATTTCTCGGGAAATTTCGCCGGAAGCACCATCTGGACGACCTTCTTGTGTGCTTTCTGCTGGTCGGCGGAAACCGCTTGTGCGTAGAGTTCCAAGGTTATCTTGGGGGTGGTGTGACGAAGTTGCGATTGTGCGACCTTCACATTCTCGCCGTTCGAGATCAGCAATGTAGCTAGTGATCGGCGCAGCGTGTGCCACCCAATCGGCGCTTGCTTGCTGCTCTTGAGGGTTGAGACTCGCTCTATTACGGGGCGAATGTGACGTCGGAAAAGGATTTGATACGTATACGGGGTCTTGCCATGGTAGTGCGGACTGGCAAAGATCCAGTCTTCGTCCGAGCGATAAGGTGTGTGCTCGCGCCAGAGACGAAGCACATTCAGAACGGGTCGAGCTAGGGGCAGAGCGTTGTTTCTGCTCTTGGTATCCTTCAATTCGCCTTCCACGAAAGCAAATTCGGATCGAAGGATGCCTGTGTCCCAACCGACATTCCTCCACTTCAACGCGATTAATTCTGAGGCCCTCAACGCCGTGACGGCATCGATGAGCACCATCGTTGCTTCGCGCAGGGGCAACTGTTCGAGAGTTTGACGCACGACATCGGACGGCAGAATCACGCGAGTGATGGAGATTCTGTTGCTCTGCCGCACGCCAGTAGAGGCACCGCGGTGGCCAGGCGTCCCGCCTTGACCGCAGACGGGGTTGCGTTCCACGAATTCCCATCGGACCCCGTGCGAGAAGATCGCGGACAGGATGTTCTTGATCTTCAGCTTGGTCCCGTCCGGGCGCTCGACCTTGTCCAGCCAATCTTGAATTTGCATGGTTTTCATGTTGTCGGCAACATGACCGTGCCACGCAGGCTCGATCCAGTTCTTGATATACGATTGGTTTCCCTTGCGGGCGGATTTCGACAAGCGCGGGAGTTCGTGATTCAGGTAGTGGTTGATTAGTTCCCCAAACGTGAGAGATTTGAGGCTCAGCGATTGCTTTTGTTCGTTGAGGCGACAACGTAGCCGGTCGGCCTCTCTGTTGGCCGTCGCTTCCGTAGGGAATTTCTTCGTTGCGCCGATTACTTCCTTGTGTTGGCGCCGCTGGCCATTTATCTCTTCGCTCCAGCGGAATACCCACACCATGCCAATTGCTCTTTTTTCCTTGCGAACCATGCCGCGGTTGTAGCGGACAGGCCTGCCGTGATCGTGACTCAAATGACCCTCCTCTGTGTCTTGTCACGACCAGCTTCTCCATGAGCGCAATTTACCTGAGCGCGAAGGTGCTCCGCAAGCTCTGAAATGAGGAAGTACCATCTCTTGCGGGAACCAGTGCCGAATGGGTGAGCAGGAATTCGTCCTTCTCTCGCCATCTGCTTTATGCTCCGAGCCGAATAGTGCAAGAATTCAGCGGCAGCGTTGGCTTCGACGAAGGGTTCCAGTGGCTCGGGTTGGGCATGGCGTTGCAGAACTGAGCGTCTAGCAGGTTTGGGGTTGTTTGTATTCCATCCTGCAGACGAAGGTGAGCGATCAAAGATCTCAGTAGTCATGTGCGTGTTTACGATCTGGGATGTAGCTAGTTGCTTCAATGCCGTCGGCTGGGACATGGTTTATCTACTCCTGGCTGGTATTTCACTTGACACTAGCGCATGTGTACCAATACAGTCAATACGTAACGTTACGCAATTTAGTGAGGCTGACCCAATGGCAGACAAGATGGCGATGCTGCAGCAGCCGGTGATCTCCATTCGCATTTCCGACGAGCTGCGTCAAAGGCTTGAAACTTTGAAGGAAATCATGGCCGCCAAGAGCGGCGAACCAGTTTCGACATCGGAGGCGGCAAAGCAGCTCCTTGAGTCCGCCAAAGAGGAGCGATTGGAGTTTGTAAATCTACTCTCGGAGCCAACCGATTCCCTGGTGAAGATTCGCGGGAAAGTAGACGCAAAGCTGCCGCTTTCCCAAGGCGAATGGACCCTAGTTGCCTATTACTGCCAGCAGGGTGCGGAGCTGTTCGCAAATACCGGCCAGACGGAAATTTCCTATGAATCTCTCGCCGGAATTCTTGAAGCTTTCCTTGCCGTTTATGGACTTGTATCCAAACAGAGAAAGAGGAGTTCGATGGCCCCTTATCTCCTCACCAATCTGCCCTCTGAAAGGCAAACTGAGGCGAAGCCTTCAGAAGAAATTGCAAACGACGATGTACGACGGGCCGTGAACCGAACCATTCAAACGCTAAAGAACGCCACCAGCGAGACTCCGCGACCGATTCATACCGCTCGACTTCTCTACATGGTTCTTGACAACGAAAGGCTTCTAAACATCGAGAAGCTGAATGAAGCGCTGCGACCGTACTGGCCAATTCTCTGGCGCGTGTGCGCCCGTGGCCACTATCTCCGCCATGAAGAACCCCTACGGGATGGTGCATTTTGGGGTGCCGATTCTAGGTTGAGAAATCCTGGGCCATTGCCATCGTTTCAGGAAGGCGAATACCGTCTCGAATTTCACCGGGGGCCGGAGACGGAATTTTCCGTCTGGTTGTATTTTCCGGGAAGATTTGCTCTGCAATATCCGCTCTACGATTACCCGAGGATCGCGGAGCTTCGGACGATACTAGAAGGGTTGGAGCTGCGCGACACACTGATCTTCTGGGAAGGTCGCTATTTTCTCGCCTCCACGTGGCTCGACGAAGAGGAAAAGGTCGGAGTCGTATTTCGCTCTCGGGACCACGGGATCGCCCTCACATTTCATCATGACGATTGGCAGGCGATTAAGAGTCTGTTTCGCCGGGGTTGGCAAGCCGCTGAAGTGCGCCGTCTGTGGGACGCGTTGGCAAGAGAGTATGGCGAACTGTAAGAGCGGCGGTGCTTCGCACCGGAAGAAGGGTGGACACGTCACCCCCAAATTGGGAACTGCGGAGAGCCAGACGGCGCTTCGATGTTTACGCCGGTTAACTTTCGCAGCATCAACAAATTCGATCATTCGCTGAATGAGCACGGTAGCGAACGATAACGTTGTTTGCGACAAAGTGCTCGTAAGGATCGATCGCGTAAACGCGTTAAAGCACAAGAACTTCCTGTAACAAAGTGATTTCGTAGCAAAAGCAACGGAGATGATCGCAGCACCAGGAACGAAGCGGTTTCGCAAATGAGCATTCCCCGCATTCAGTCCACTCCACAGTCCAGTTTGCCATTCGGCGACGAGGCGAAGCCCGGCTTCCGCACCAAGACTGCGGCCACACGGCTGACTCCGGACGAACTGGCTGAGATCGAAGCTGCCGCCGAAAGCGCGGGTCAGGCTCTCTCCGAGTGGCTGCGCGGGACCGCTCTGTGCGCTGCGCGACAGCGGCCCGCTGATCCCATCGAACTGGTGTTGGCAGAACTCTGGGCGTTGCGTTATGCGCTGCTGAATCTCTTCCATGCAGCTGCTGAGGCAGTATCGGAAGGCAGACAATTGTCGCCTGATTCCGTCCTCAACATTCGCGACCAGGCAGACGCACGAAAGCTTCAGCAGGCGCGCAAACTGCTCGATGACTTCTTCGCCCGCGAGGGCAAGGAAAGAGCTCGTATGCCATGAGTGCCATGCCTTTTCCCAGAAGCTTTTCGCTCTTGACGCCGTTGCTTTGGGTAGCCGCGATGTTCCTTTTGCTACTGGCGGCGCGGAGCGTGTTGCAGAGCCGGTCCTCAAGTAAGCGGCGGGATGTGGAGACGATCGAATGGGGCCGACCTCGGCCAAGTTTGATCCAGAGATGGAGGATAAAGATGGGCAGAATCCGATTCAGACTGCCGAGATTTTCGCAGCGGCAGATGCCAGAGATCGCGCCGAAACCAGCGCCATCAGTGCCCGCGAATGCTCCCGCCGATCCGCCGAAGAAACCTACCCAGCCGATGCTCGCGCTCTTTGGTTCGACCATCGGTGCGCCCGAGACCAAACCCAAAGAGGCGTTCGCCTGGGAGAAAACGAAGGGAATCGAATGAGAGACAAATTGCCAAGAACACCACTTCACACTTGAGGAACGCTCGGTATGCTCACGATCTCGAAACCGCTGTCAGCCAGCCAGGCGCAGACCTACCATGTGCGGGAGTTTGCCTCACAGGAACAGAATTACTGGAGCCGCGATCAGCAGGGTCACAGTGAGTGGCAGGGCAGACTCGCCGAGCAGTGGGGGTTGCAAGGTGGCGTTGGTTCCGAACACTTTGCACGACTGAGTGAAGGCCAACATCCGCACACCGAGGAGCAGCTCGTACGGCATCAAGTTTCGAGAACCTATGAAGGCAAATTTGGCAGAGAGGTGACCAGCGCGGAGCATCGCGCTGGGTGGGACGCCACCTTCTCTGCGCCGAAGTCGGTATCGCTCACCGCGCTTGTGGGCGGCGATGATCGGGTGCGGGAAGCCCATCGAGAGAGTGTACGCGCAGCGCTTCAGGAACTTGAGCGATACACGCAGGCGCGGATCGGCAATGTCCATGCCCCGGAGACGACCGGGAAATTCATCGCCGCCACCTTCGAGCACGACACCGCGCGGCCGGTCGATGGCTATGCTGCGCCGCAGCTCCATACTCATGCCGTGATCTTCAACGTGACCGAGCGCGAGAACGGTCTCGAAAATGCGAAACAGATGCGAGCTTTGCAGCCACACGAGATGTTTGTGTCACAGCGCTACGTCACGGCGGTCTACCGATCCGAAATGGCACTGCGTCTCGAAAAGCTGGGCTACGAAACGGAGCGCGGCAAGCATGGACAGCCGGAAATCCGAGGCTATTCGAAGGAGTATCTGGAGGCTTCCAGTCCGAGGCGTGAACAGATCAAAGACCATCTCCGAGAACAGGGAATCGACGGAGCCGCGGCGGCACAGATCGCGGCCCACCATACGCGCGATCGCAAGGAAATACTGTCGCCTGGAGAAGTCTTACAGCGGCACCGCGAGTTGGCCGCACAGTACGGGCATCAGGCGTACCGTGTCGTCGCACAGGCGCTCCAACATGGGCAATACCAGATACAGGAGCCAGAGGTTCAGGCGAAGCAGGCCGTGACATGGGCGCGCGATCATGTCTTCGAAAGATCGGCTGTGCAGGACCGCCGTGCGATCCTTGAAACAGCGCTGGTGCGCGGCATGGGAGAAACCACCTATGCCCAGGTCCGGCAGGAGTTCGAGCGCCGGATCGAGGCCGGGGAGTTCCGCGAAGTCTCGCACGTTGGTGCTGGCGGACAGTACACAACCGCCGTGATGTTACGCATGGAGCGTGAGATCGTTGGCCGCATGGAGGAAGGCAATCGGCGCGACTACAGCGATCCCATGCTGGTCTCGCCGCAAGTGCGCATCGCCACGGAAGACCGCCACCCGCAGTTAAATGCGTCGCAGCGCCAGGCAGTAGACGAAATCTTTCTTTCGCGGGAGAAGGTTGTCGGTTTAGATGGCATCGCCGGCGCGGGCAAGACAACAACTCTGTCCGTCATCCGCGAAGGCGCGGAGGCCGAGGGCTACAGGGTGGAAGGTTTCGCGCCGACATCCCGCGCCGCGCAGAAACTCAGCGAAGCCGGTATGGAGACATCCACGCTGCAGAAGCATCTGGTACGTGGACAGCAGCCAGATACCGCCGAGAAACGGCTCTATGTGCTCGACGAATCCTCTCTGGCATCGACCAGGCAGGTGCATGAGTTTGTGAACCGGCTCCGTCCGAATGACCGTGTGTTGCTCGTCGGCGACCGGCGGCAACATGAGGCGGTTGAGGCCGGGAGGCCCTTCGCGCAGCTCCAGGACGCTGGCATGAAAACAGTGAAGCTCGAAGAGATCGTGCGCCAGAAAGACCCGGAATTGAAACAGGTGGTCGAACAGCTTGCGCGGGGTGAAGTGCGCGAAGCAATACAGAACCTTGACCGGCAGGGCCGAGTCCATGAGATTCAAAGCCACGACGAGCGCATCGGCTGTATGGCGAAGGAGTACGCAAAATCGCCGGAGAACACGCTGGTGATTTCTCCCGATAATCGCTCTCGCATGGAGATCAACGAGCGCGTCCATGCGGAATTACAGCGGAGTGGCCTCGTCAGCAGCGAGGAGCACCGCATCAGGACGCTAGTGCCGCGCCAAGACCTCACCGGCGCGGACCGCACATGGGCCGAGCGCTATGAGGTGGGCGATGTGCTGCGCTATTCGCGCGCATCGAAGGAGACTGGCATCAGGAAAGGCGAGTACTCGCAGGTAAAGACCATCGACGCTCCGAGAAACCGGCTGAGAGTCGAGCTGCAGGATGGCACGCAGCGCACTTACGATCCACGCAGGCAGCAGGGAGTCTCAGTCTTTCGGGAGGAGATGCGAAACTTTTCAGTGGGCGATCGCATTCAGTTCACCGCGCCGGTCAACGAACTGAAAGTTGCAAACCGCGAGTTGGGGACCATCGAGAGCATCGACGGAGACGGGCGGCAGCGCTTGAAGATGGACGGTGGTCGCGCGGTCGAGCTCGACCCGCGCAAGCATCCGCATCTCGACCATGGTTATGCAATGACCAGCCACTCCAGCCAGGGACAAACTGCCGACCGTGTCCTCATTCACGTGGACACCGAGTTGGGCGCCAAGAGCCTGCTCAACAGCCGCATGGCCTATGTCTCTGTTTCGCGTGGACGCTATGACGCCCAGATTTATACGAACAATGCAGCGACGCTGGGGCAGGAACTCAGCCGCGACGTGTCCCATTCCCCCGCGATTCAGCAAGAACCAGCACCGCACAAGATAGAACCACAAACCACGCACACGAATGAGATTGCTCAGGGTTTCGGTCTTGGGTTGTAGTGTTGCAACTCCGAAATGACATTCCCCGGATAGCCAGAGCGTAGCCGAGGCCCGGCCAGTGTCAAGGCCGCACTTCGCGCGCCGCGTTCGCGGTCGAAGAGCCTTGACACTGGCCTTTGCGCCTCGGCTTATTATTCAGCTATCCGGGGGATGTCAGATTCTTACTTCCACGAACCGGGCTCCGCGCCGAGTCGAACCGGTGTTGATGGCAACTGTGCGCTTACACATCGAAACAGTGCAAAAAACCGCTGTCGGAGGGGGTCTGACACTTGAGAAAGACGTGTTCAAACAAGCGTTCCTTACGAGCATGAGAATCATTACTTATAGCGACCTGCATCTTGAACTTGGCTCGGGCTGGATGTTGCCCCCGGCAGTGAACGGAGATGTCATGATCCTGGCAGGCGATATCGTCACGCTCAGGGATTATGAGCCGCTCGACCAGATTCTGCGGAAGTGGAAGACACCAGCCCTCTAATTAGAAGTGTCAAACGCTAACCTGTTATGTTACGAAATCCGAACAAACTACACATTCCCATCCACTCAATATGAGTCTTTGCAACCGTTTTGGCGGCTAGATAGGCGTTAGCGGAAACGGTCTAAGAGGCAGACTCCGGATGTTATCTGTTACGAAATCAGAACAAAGAGCGGTGCCTGTGTTACAAGGGGCCGTCATTTCATTAAGAAGCTGTAACAAAACCTCTTTTGTTGCACGCTGCGTGGTAGCTTAAGAACATCGCTGTTAGTGGAACGGAATTTTTATGGCCACGCCTCTCCTGCCCGACACCTTGTGGAATCTAATCGAACCGCTTCTCCCAACCCCGAAGCCCAAACCTCAAGGTGGAAGACCACGCCTGTCAGATCGCGCTTGTCTCCAGGGCGTCTTGTTCGTTCTGCGAAGCGGGATTCCGTGGCGGATGCTGCCACAGGAGATGAATTGCGGGTCGGGGATGAGTTGCTGGCGAAGGTTGCGCGATTGGCAGCAGGCCGGGGTTTGGGACTTGATGCACTTCGTTATGCTGAACTGGTTGTCTCGTTATGGCCAGATTGATTGGTCGCATGCTGTGGTGGACAGTTGTTCTGTGCGAGCGGTTTTTGGGGGCTGCAAACAGGGCCGAATCCGACCGATCGAGCTAAACGTGGCAGCAAGCGCCATTTGATTTGCGATGGGCACGGCATTCCATTGGCGATCCAACTGACCGGAGCCAACTGTCACGACTCAACACAAGCTTTACCACTGCTCGACGCCATTCCACCGCTTCAAGGACTTCGTGGCCGACCACGTTGCCACCCTGATTGCGTACTCGGTGATCGGGCCTACGACGCAGAGAAAATCCGTCAAGCTCTGCGTACTCGCCACATCTTGCCTTTGCTCGCTATGCGCAATACGGAACATGGCAGCGGGTTGGGACGACGGCGCTGGGTCGTCGAACGCACGTTCGCTTGGCTGAACCAGTTCCGTCGTCTTCGCGTGAGGTATGAAAAGCGGCCTGACATCCACGCGGCATTGCTGTCCCTCGCGTGCGTTCTGATCTGCTGGAATTTCCTACGATGTTGAAATCCCCGTCATCGCGTCCGGAGACTTCACTGAGTATTGGACCCCAGCATGACGTTTCTTTAGCGCGGCTTATAGGCCTTTGCCTCGGAAGCGATCTTGCTCGGGTCGAACTTGTTGATCTCGTCGATCAACTCGTTTGTGACCAGATCCGTGGCGCTGACCTTCTGCTTGATCACGCCCCACTTGAACAGAAAGTCCACGTAGGCGGCGTAGTTGGCCTCTGGGCTCTCTCCCCAGCGCTTCGCCCCGCCCCTCTCCAGTCTCCACTTTGGGATCCGTTGCTTGCAGTATCTTGATGTCGTCGCGGAGGGCAGTGGCCTCGTCTTTTCCAATCGGTTTCTGCGCCGGAAAGACTTCGTAGAAGATTCGGACAGCGGCCTCGGGATTAGCAATGGTAAAGATTGTCCCTTTGGCATAGGCTCGCGTCAAGCCGATTGCGTCTTTTCTCCGCGTGCGGAGCGTCTCCTCCAGCGCAAGAAAGCCGTTAGAGGGATAGTGGTCGATCCCTTTGGTGTCGAGCATGCGCAGCTTGACGCCAGCGTTCTCCACCAGCACGTACTGCGCGTCATATTGGCTGAGTGCATCCACCTGATTTCTTTTGACCATCGCTGCCGTCTGCGCGCCCTCACCCGCCACCGCGAACTTGACGTCTCTCTCGGGATCCATGCCGGCCGTTGCAACTAGAGCTTTCGCCACCCACAGCCCTGGGCCGCCCATGACCATGAGCCCAATAGTCTTTCCTTTGAGGTCGGTGATCTTCTGGATGGGACTGTCAATCGGAACCGCGATCCCGAAGATGTTCCCCTGGTAGGCGGTGTAAAAAGTCTTCGCCTTGAGTCCCTGGATGCGAGCAACTGCGAGCGCCGACACGTCCGCCACAGCGAAGGGAATCTCCTTGTTGGCGATGTTCTTGACGCAATCCGCCGAGCCGGACAGGGGCACGAAGCTCACTTCAATGCCCTCCTCCTTAAACCATCCCATCTTGGTGGCGACGGCATACGGTGCGGCGACCGAGGAAATCGTGCGGGCGCAGTAGCCGACTTGCACCTTCGACATTTGCGCCTGGCCGGTCGCGCAAAACATGGCAATTACGTCGCACGTAACGAGCAGTAGGAGTCTTCGTTTCATAGGGCCACCTTTTCTCGCTCGAGTCGTTCTTTTTCCGACGGATCCCAGAACAAAGTCCGGCGGCGGAGCAGGTGAATGCATCGGTTCAACAACAGTCCCAGGAACGAGAGGATCAGCAGTACTGAGAACTGTCCTGCGACATCCATGTTGAAATTCATGCTCTGAATCAGCATGCCGAGTCCTGCCGTCGAACCCACGAATTCAGCAACGATTGCACCGATCAAAGCAAAAACCATCGCCACATCGAGACCGGCCATGACGAATGGCAGGGCGTTCGGCACCCTAAGCATCCAGAAGACCTGGTTCTTGCTAGCCCCCAGCGAGCGCATCAGATTCATCCGGTCCTCGTCCGCCGATCTGAGTCCGACGATGGTATTGACCAGGACGGGAAAAGTGGCCACCAGAGCTGCGTTTACAACCTGGGCTTTGAGCCCGAGGCCGAACCAGACTACGACCAGTGGTGCGAGCGCCACCTTGGGGACCGACTGGAACATCACGATGTACGGGTAAAAGAAGTGTTCGACGTAGCGGTTCAACGCCACGGCCGTGCCCAGCAGGAACCCGAGAGCCGAGCCGAAGAGGAAGCCGAGCAGCGTCTCCAGGAGCGTGTGGATGAGATTCTTCTGATAAACGCCGGTCGCGAACCCGCGCCAGAGCGCGATAGCAACCTGCGAGGGAGCGGGAAAAATGTAGGTCGGCACCTTGAAGGCACGCACGATTAGTTCCCCGGCGATAGTCGTGGCGCAGAAAAGGAGCATGGCGAGCGCGATGTTTCGTCCCCTATGCACCGACCACCGCCTTGGCGCTGAATTGCCCTCGGATGGAATCCACGTTAGCGCAAAACGCGGGCGAGTTCATGGCTTCGAGCCCTCGCGGTCGCGGCAGGCTTACCTCCAGCGTATCTATGATTCGGCCGGGGCGCGGGGCCATCACTAACACCCTGTCAGCAAGAAATACAGCCTCCGGGATCGAGTGAGTAATGAAGAGGACGGTATTCTTGCGTTCAAGCCAAATGCGCTGAAGCTCTACATTCATCTGTTCGCGTGTCATAGCGTCGAGCGCTCCGAATGGCTCGTCCATCAGCAGCATCCCCGGATCGTGGATGAGCGCGCGCGTTATAGCGACCCTCTGCTGCATGCCCCCAGACAGCTCCCAGGGGTAACGATTTTCGAACCCCTCGAGCCCAACGAGACTCAATAGCTCTCGGGCGGCCTTCACATAGCGATCGCGGCGTTGGCGCTGCACGTCGACCGGCAACAGTACGTTTTCCAGGACCGTACGCCAGGGAAGCAGCACAGGAGATTGGAAGACCACGCCGATATCATGTCGCGGTCCCGTGATGGGAGTGCCACGAAGGCGAGCCTCGCCTTGGGTGGGAGCGAGGAGACCGGCCAAGATCTTAAGTAGCGTTGACTTTCCGCACCCTGACGGGCCAACGATGGCGACAAACTCGCCCTCGCCCACGCTGAAGCTGATCTGCTGGAGGGCGCATATGCTGCCCTCAGAGCTCGAATAGTGTTTCGAAAGCTCATTGACGGAGACGGTTAGACTTGAAGGTCTCTCCCGAACGGGCTCCTCCGGCGCAAGAAACACCTGAGCCAACCTCGTCATGCTGAACAGTTCCTTAATACGTTGATTCAGGTTGATAAGTTTGAGCTTGCAGTTCGCCTTTTTTGCCGAGAGGTAGAGGCCAACGAGCGCACCTAGCCCAGAGCTGTCCAGGTAGCTCACATCCGTTAGGTCCACCACGATCGTCTTTGTCTCGGGCACTAGGCCCCGGATGGTGCTCTGGAGCAAACCGCTTGTAGCGGACGTGATCCTGCCGGTGCACCGGACGACCGTCTCCGTCGCGGTTTTCTCGGTCGTCAAATTCAACTCGGCAATTGGTTCAGAACTCGCAGTCACGGCAATCTCCATAAAGTTGAGATCGATCCAGCCGCCGCAGTGGGGTTGAGCTGGTTTGTGCCGGCCGGTACGAGCCGCGGCACGAGTGCTATGCTTTCGGGTTCTCACTGGTTATTCGTCTTGATGTTCGCCACATCCGCGCTCCCGCAGGCACCCGATTTCAATCTCATTACCCCAGAAACACCCAACCCAACGGGCTCGTGGCCATTTTGCTTCCCCTTGGGCCAGAGTAGTGGGAAAATGTGCCGTACCTGGCCCATGCTCTGGCTCTAACTGTTAACGCGGGAATTCCAGCACAAAATGATCATTTCCAGGGCGCGTGGGTGTTGACCACAATGGCGGATTTAGCCGAGAACGTCACCCGGCTTTTGCAGAAATGGAGCCAGGGCGATGAGAGTGCTGCAAGTGAGCTCTTTCCAATCGTCTACGAGGAGCTCCGCCGATTGGCTCGCCGATACATGAGCCACGAACGCCCTGAACATACGCTGCAAACGACGGCCATAATCCACGAGGCGTATTTGCGGCTCGTGGACCAAAAGAGAACGCAATGGCAAAACCGTGCTCAGTTTTTTGCCGTTGCCGCTCAGATGATGCGGCGCATCTTGGTTGATTACGCTCGCCGTCGCGCGTACCAGAAGCGCGGGGGAACGAGTGTCAATGTCTTCTTGGAAGAGAACGCGCTGGTCGCACCCGAGCGCGAGGGGGAAATTGTGGCGCTGGACTCAGCCTTGGAGCGACTCGCGGCTATCGATGCCAGAAAGGCAAGGGTCGTCGAGCTTCGGTACTTCGGCGGCCTGGAGACACAAGAGATTGCAGATGTGTTGGGCATATCAGCAGTAACGGTCACACGCGATTGGAAGATGGCGAAGGCCTGGCTGCGGCAGGAGCTCGGTCATGACACCTGAACAGTGGCACCGGATCGAGGAGCTGTGCCTCGCGGCACTAGAACAGCCACCGGCAGACCGGTCGGAGTTTGTCGCCCGCTTATGTGTTGAAGACGAGGAACTGCAACACCATGTCGAGCGATTGCTCGCGTCCTACGAACAAACCGGCGGCTTTCTCGAAAATCCACAGCGATCCGCGGCACTGCATGTTCTTGCTGGGCAACTGAAGGCCGAGCAACTCCAGTGCGATTTAGCGATCGGCCAGACCATCTCGCATTACCGCATCATCGGGAAGTTGGGCGGTGGGGGAATGGGTGTCGTGTACAAAGCCGAGGACACGCGGCTCCACCGCTTCGTTGCGCTCAAGTTCCTGCCTGGCGAGATGGCCCACGACCCTGCCGCGCTCGAACGCTTCCGGCGCGAGGCGGAGGCTGCATCGGCGCTGAATCACCCTAACATCTGCACCGTTCACGACATCGGTGAGCAGGACGGCGAGCATTTCATTGCCATGGAGTTCATGGAGGGGAAGACGCTGAAGCACACCATTGAATGCAAGCCGCTTCCTCTGGAGCAGGTGCTGGACTTGGGGATTCAAATCGCGGACGGGCTCGACGCTGCCCACGCCAAGGGCATCATCCACCGCGACATGAAGCCTGCCAATATCTTCGTCACAGAGCGAGGACACGCCAAGATTCTGGATTTCGGTCTGGCTAAACTGGCACCACGAACCGGTCAACAGGTAGACACCACCATGGGGCTAACCAGCCCAGGACTCGTACTGGGGACCGTAGCCTACATGTCGCCTGAGCAAGCGTTGGGGAAGGAGGTTGATGCGCGCAGCGATCTGTTTGCCTTCGGCTTAGTGCTGTACGAAATGGCTACCGGCGCACCCGCATTTCATGGCACGACGACAACGGCCGTTCTTGATGGCATTCTTCACCAGACTCCCACACCTCCGTCGCACGTGAATCCTCAACTCCCGGCCGGCTTGGACCGGATCATCGGGAAAGCGGTCGAGAAGGATCCTGAACGACGTTATCAATCAGCGCGGCAGTTGCGGGATGATCTCCAGCGGATTGAGCGTGAAGTCAGTTCACCCACTACGGCACACCTGGTCCGGAAAAAACTTCGACAACCGATGGTCGCTTTACCGGTTCTTCTGCTGGTGACGGCCATCGCGGCGGGCGCGATCTGGCTGGCGCAGCGCAACAGGAGAATCCGCTGGGCGACGAACTCAGTTGACCAGGTGGCGCACCTGGCCCAGTCGCACAAGCATTTCGAGGCCTATGATCTTGCGGCCGCGATCAGGAAATATCTGCCGGATGACCCCAGGTTGCCACGGCTGATGCTGGAAATTACCGACGATCTCTCCATCAGCACCGAACCCGCCGGTGCGCAAGTTTATTTGAGGCGTTTTGCTGCAGACGCCTCGGTGCATCTCCCGTCACGCTACCTTGTAGGGACGACTCCCATCCGCGATCTTCCTATCCCGCGTGGCAACTATCTGATGTACATCGAGAAGAACGGCTACGCGCCCATCCAGAGAACCCTCTCAACTGTTTCGTATCACATATTCGGGGGGATGCGAAAGATCTCGATCGAACACAAGTTGATTGAAGGCGCCAACATGCCTGAACGCATGGTCTTCATTCCGGGCGGCACGTACAAACTTCTGGCTTACGGACGGCCGACGGAGACCGCGGTCCAGCTCGATGATTTCTTCATTGACAAGTTCGAGGTCACTAACCGCGAGTACAAGGAATTCATCAATGCTGGTGGTTATCTGAAGAAGGAGTATTGGAAATATCCGTTCGTCAAACACGGCAAGAGCTTGAGCTGGGAAGAGGCCATGCGCGAGCTTCGCGATCAGACCGGCTTGCCCGGCCCGCGCGGTTGGTCCAGTGAAGATTATCCCGGCGGCCAGGCAGAGTATCCCGTCACCGGAATCACGTGGTACGAAGCTGCAGCCTACGCAGCCTTTCGCGGCAAACAGCTCCCCACTTTGTATCAATGGGAGAAGGCGGCCCGCGTCGGAGTATCTGCACTTTATAGTAGGACCGCCATGCCCTGGGGTCTGGAGAGTGAAGACACGAGCCAGCGCGCTAATTTTGCCGGCAAAGGCACAATGCCCGTGGACAGCTTCGAATTCGGCGTCAGCCCGTACGGGTGTTACAACATGTGGGGAAACGTCGCCGAGTGGTGTCTGAATGCCAAGGGAGATGATTTCTTTATCGCAGGAGGTTCCTGGCGCGACCCTCCTTACTTGTTCGGTGACTATGGCGCATTTCCGGGCTTCTACAGCTCCAACACGATCGGATTTCGCTGTGTGCTGAACTCGCCGCGTTCAAAAGGAGATCAAGGTGCAACTTACTTCCCGGCAGGAGAGGAAAGCCCGACTTACGCGCCCACGAGCGAAGCCAGCTTTCGCTCTTGGCTTCCCCACTATCGCTACGACAAGACTCCGCTGAATGCAAAGATCGAAGAGGTCGTAGAAACGCCGGAATGGCGGCGCGAGAAGATCAGTTATGACGGCGTCCAAGACGAGCGGACCTTGGCCTATCTATTCCTCCCGAAAAACTCCAAGCCGCCTTTCCAGATAATTAACTACATTCCAGGCACAAGCGCATTTAATAGCACCACGATTCCTCAGTCCGTCGATTTCCTGGTGCAGCCCCACATCAAGGCCGGTCGCGCAGTTCTAGCGGTCGTACTCAGGGGGTATGTCGAGCGCAAAGATCCGCTCTATGCGCCAGTGCGCGACGGCACCTCAGTGAGATTTCGCGAGCAAATGGTTCATTGGGCGACGGAAATCCGCCGTGGCTTAGATTACCTGGAGACCAGGCCCGATATTGATGCCCAGAAGATTGCTTTCTGGAATGTCAGCAGAGGAGGGTTCTTATTAGTTGCTGCCATCGACCCCCGCTACCGTTCTGTGATTTTCGAAAGTGACGGCCTGCCGAAAGAATGGCTCACGTTTCTGCCGGAGGCCAACCCCATCTTCTTCGCGCCGCACGTTCGCGCCCCTAAGCTAATGCTCAACGGGCGCTACGACGAACAATGGCCCTTTCAAACCGCCATCAAGCCAATGTACAACCTCCTGAGAGAGCCTAAGCGGCTCGAAGTCTGTGACTGCGGGCACATTCCGCCGGCAGAAATTTCGGCGCCGATAATCAATTCATGGCTAGACAAGACCCTGGGCCCCGTCAAGCACTGAACGGTAAAAGTTACGCCCCCACCCCCTGGTGTTCATATCACTCGTGTACTCGAACAACTCAAGGCCCTTTCCACGCAGAAGTACGCTTATTCCCTTGGCTCTCGCCCGCGTCTAACCCGGGGCTGGGTGACAAGGATGAAGCCTTCGCGTGGCTCGAAAAAGCCTACGAGGAACGCTCAACAGCTCTCTATTTTCTGAAAGTGGACTCGATCTGGGACCCCTGCGCTCCGATCCACGCTGCAATGAACTCCCTGCGCCGTGTTGGCCTCCCGCCGTAACCCTCCAGTGCTGAAACGATGTAATTTCCGCACGCCCATTTTGCGAACCCAGCATTCGACAAGATGAATGGTTTTGCAGTTCAGGAGGTGAGTTTGTGGCACAGTCCTGGCTGGAGCGGATTGAAAATTGCAACCAATCAATTTGGCCGTATGAAGATAGCCAGTTCAGCAGGGCGAAATGGGTCAGGCCCCATATTCGGGCCTCTTGCCAATTGCGCGCAGAAGAGGTTTTGTTACACGCTCTAAGTCGAATCATCTCTCCCTAGATCACAGCTTCTGGGGCCCTATATATCGCAGCGACTCATGCAGCGCATCTGTGATCTGTTATTTCGGTCACAGGCACGAGTGATTATGATCACTGATCGGTGGTCGACGACAGCTTAGAGTGCACCGATGCGGCGAGAAGAACAGGCGAGAGCTTCAATTACCCCATTTGATCAATTTCCCAGTTCTCTGCTGATTCAATCAAGTTGTCCGGAGCATTGTCCATGCCACGCCTAACTTCATCATGGTCGTTCCTTATCTTTTTGACACTTGCGGTACTAGCCTTTCCAAGTTACCTCCAAGCGCAAGCGCCCCAACTTTCCACCTTATCGCCAGCCTCAGGACCGGTCGGGACGGCGGTGACCATCACCGGAAACAATTTCGGAGCGACGGGTACTGTGACGTTCAATGGGACGGCAGCCACTCCAACCAGTTGGACTGCGACGTCGATTGTGGCCACGGTACCGACGGGGGCAAGCACGGGGAACGTGGTGGTGACGGTCGGAGGAGTGGCGAGCAACAGCGTGAACTTCACGGTCGCGACTGCTAATTTCACCCTGACCGGGAACCTCGCCACTGCGCGCATGTTCCACACTGCGACGGTGCTGGATAGCGGAACGGTGCTCGTTGCGGGAGGCGTGGACGGTTTTGCATACGATGCCCTTTCCAGCGCCGAGTTGTATAACCCGGCGACGGGCACGTTCACGACCACAGGCAATCTCAACACCGCGCGCATTTTCAACACGGCGACATTGCTGAGTAACGGCCAGGTACTAATCGCAGGCGGCTCGGATAGCAATTGGAATCAGATTGGCACCGCAGAGCTTTATAACCCCGCATCAGGCACATTCACATTCACCGGGGCCCTGAACACTGCCCGCACTTCGCATACTGCAACAGTTTTGACCTCCGGCCAAGTGTTGATCGTGGGAGGTTGCGACAGCAATGGCGATTACATCACCAGCGACGCCGCTAGCAGCGAGCTTTATAACCGTACGAGTGGAACTTTCGTTTCCTCCGGCAACTTGAATATCGCACGCGATACACACACCGCAACACTACTGAACAACGGCCAAGTGCTGATCGTAGGGGGATTCGACAGCAATTCCAACATCCTTTCCAGCGCCGAGCTTTATGACCCCGCAGCCGGAACCTTCACTCTTACGGGTAGTTTGAATGTTGGCCGTGCCGTGCACACGGCAACACTGCTGAATAACGGGTTGGTTCTCATCGCCGGAGGTTACGATATCAACGGCAATGCCGTTGCTAGCGCAGAACTTTATAACCCGGCGACGGGGACCTTCACGGTGACTGGCAGCATGAACACCGCACGCTACGACGGGGCACAGGGGACGCTGCTGAACAATGGAATGGTTCTGCTTGCTGGGGGCCAGGATAACAATGGCAATACCCTCGCCAGCGTCGAGATTTATGATCCGGCCACGGGGACCTTCACGGTGACCGGCAGCATGAACAGCACAAGGCAGAGCCTCACGACGACGCTGCTGAATAACGGTCAGGTATTGGTTGCATCTGGAATGGATTTCTATGCCAACGTTCTTAATAGTGCGGAATTGTACCAACCTAGTACACCGACACCAACGGGGCTCGTTTCGATTGCAGTGAGCCCGAGCAATCCATCGGTTTCCGTTGGGGCAACGGAGCGCTTCACTGCCACCGGCACGTTCAGCGACAACAGCACGCAGCCCCTTGCCTCGGTTACTTGGAACTCCTCCGATAAAACGATTGTGACGATCGCGAACGATGCGACCAACCACGGCAACGCCGTTGCGGTAGCGACAGGTTCCGCGACAGTGAGCGCATGTACCGGATCGCTTTGCGGCTCAGCCACAATGACGGTACTCCCGCCGCCAAGCATTACGAGTCTTTCGCCGACATCGGGGCCAGTAGGCGCGTCGGTGACGATCACGGGTGCAAACTTCGGAGTGACGCAAGACACGAGTACCGTGACGTTCAATGGGACGATGGCGACCACCATCGCGAGTTGGAGTTCAACATCCATCACTGCGACGGTACCGACGGGGGCAACCACGGGCAACGTGGTGGTGACGGTTGGCGCAGTGTCCAGCAGTGGAATTAACTTCGTGGTCCAGTCGGGCGGCTTTGTCCCAACCAGTGGACAAATGGGGGCTTCCCGGTACGGACAAACAGCCACTGAGTTGACGACGGGACAAATACTGATCGCGGGAGGAATGAGCACTTCTGGCGTTGTGAACAGCGCGGAGCTTTACACTCCGGCCAACCAAACTTTCGCTGCGGCCAATGCGATGAATGTCGCACGCTGGTTGCACACGGCGACGCTGCTGAACGACGGCACAGTGCTGGTTGCAGGCGGTTCTGACTTGGCAAACCAAGAGACCTTGGACTCAGCCGAGATCTATAACCCCGTGGCAGGGACTTTCGCGTTGCTGTCGAACACGCTGAATACTGCCCGAGTCGGATATACGGCTACGTTGCTGAACAATGGACAAGTGCTGATTGTCGGAGGTTATGACCCCGAGACCGGCCTTATCGCGGACGCTGAACTCTACGATCCTCCGAGGCAGACTTTCATTGATCTGGGAGACACGAATGCGCCTCGTTATGGGCATACGGCAACGATGTTGCAGAGCGGTGAAGTGCTGATTGCCGGCGGCGAAACGGACCCGATCCCAAGCGCTGCCTACAACACGGCTGAACTTTTCGACCCGGTGAGCCAAACATTCACGCCTGTGCCCGTCCCGATGACGGCCATGCGCGAAGGACATGCGGCGGTTCTGCTGAACAACGGCCAAGTGCTCATCACTGGCGGAGATAACCCACCAACAGGATCTCTCAACACGGCCGAGATCTACGACCCGAGCTCGAACACCTTCACTGCCATCGCCGCCACCATGACAATGCCCAGAATTTTTCATGCCATGACGTTATTGAATGGGGGGAAGGTGCTGGTTAACGGAGGTGCTACCGATCCCCCGGAAAGCATCACTGTGCTTAACACGGTAGAACTCTATGATCCGGCGAGCCAGACCTTTGCCGCTCAAAACAATATGACAAGTGCTCGCGAGCACCAAACGACTTCCCTCCTCAACGATGGCACGGTCTTTGTGACAGGAGGCACCGACGGCAACAATATATTCAACACCGCAGAGATCTATACGTCGAGTCGGCTGAATGGGCTGACAAGCATTGCAATCGCACCAGCCGCGTCCTCAATCGGCGCAGGTGCGCAGCAGCATTTCACGGCAGTAGGAACGTTCAGTGATGGCAGCAGCGAAAATTTGCAATCTGTTCTCTGGAATTCTTCTGCCCCGAACGTGGCGCCGATCAGCGGCGATGCCACGAACGCGGGCGTTGCGGCTACCGCAGCCCAGGGAACAACGACGATCACGGCAAGCGCGATAGGAGTAAGCGGTTCGGCAACCTTGACGGTAACTGCACCAACGCTGGCGTCTATTACCCTGAGCCCACAAAGCGCCACCATTCCCCTGGGGGCGACGCAGCAATTTACGGCGACTGGTGTCTATACAGACGGGAGCACACAAGACCTTACGGGTACGGCGACCTGGAGCTCGTCGGCAACGGTTGTTGCCGCGATTAATAGCAGCGGTCTGGCTGCTGGATTGTTCCAGGGAACGGCACCGATCCAAGTCAGCTCCGGTTCCCTGAGCGCGTCCACCACGCTGAGCGTCGGGGCTCCGGCACTGGTTTCGATCGCTGTGAACCCAGCGACAGCGACGATAGCGCTCGGCAGCAGCCAGCAGTATCAAGCCATCGGAACTTACAGCGACGGCAGCACACAGAATGTTACTTCGCTGCTCTCATGGTCTTCGGGGACACCCGCCATCGCTACCGTCACAAATACCGGACTTGCTACGGGTGTAAGCCAGGGTACGGCGGTGCTAACTGGGGGATTTGAATCTGTTTCGGCTTCGATCACCTTGACCGTGGCCCCTTCAAACCTCGTGTCCATAACCGTTATGCCGAATGCGGCCAGCTTGTCCATCGGAGCAACTCAACAGCTAAGCGCCACGGGTAGC
Organism: uncultured Acidobacteriaceae bacterium; assembly: GCA_963797885.1. GTDB lineage: Bacteria > Acidobacteriota > Terriglobia > Terriglobales > Acidobacteriaceae > Acidiflorens. Next base: position 55,249 of record CAWCRQ010000058.1, read on the forward strand.
TACACCAATGGCAGCACGCAAAACCTCACGGCCTCCAGTACGTGGGCGTCGTCCAATCCCAACATAATCAGCGTCAACAGCGCCGGACTGGCCACCGCAATGGCTGCCGGAAGCGCCACGGTTACCGCGACGTCTGAATCGACAAGCGGCACAGCGGCCTTGGTCGTGACGACGGGGACCACGCAAGCGAACCTCAATACGAGCCGCTCCCAGCACAGCGCGACGATCTTGAACAACGGCCAGATATTGGTGGCCGGTGGCGTCAATTGCCCAACACCGGGCTCATGCACTTACTTGAGCAGCGCAGAACTGTACAATCCAGCCACCAGCGCATTTACCTACACCGGCGGACCAATGGCCACAGCGCGCTCCGCCCCGGCTGTGCAACTGAATAGCGGCAAGGTGCTGGTTGCGGGCGGCTACACCTGTGACGGTTCGGGAAACTGCTCATCCTTGATCAGTGCCGAGATTTACGATCCGAACGCTGGCACCTTCAGTAGCGCGGGCACGATGACAGCGGCCCGGAGCCGCCACACGATGACCGTTCTCAGCAATGGAACAGTACTTATCGCAGGCGGCGAAAACTGCACTTCGGCCACATCGTGCAGTGCTTTGTCAAGCGCCGAGGTTTACGATCCGATCGCAGGAACCTTTACGTCCACATCGACCAGCATGAGCGCTGCCCGGTTCGGCGCAAGTGCGGTCCTGCTCAATTCAGGTTCGGTGCTGATTGCCGGAGGTTTTGACGGAACGAACCTGCCCGCAGCGGCGGAAATCTTCAGTCGCGCGAACAACAACACCTTTACCGGGCCGGGCCCAAATCTTAGCGTTCCGCGCTTTGATGCCTCCGTCAAACTTCTGAATAACGGCCAAGTGCTGGTGTCGGGCGGTTCGACCTGTAGCTTGCCCGGTTGCCCAACGAACGCCGCGGAGATCTACGACCCGGTTGCCAACACCTTCACCCTTGTCTCGGGCGGCATGAATGTTCCGCGGTTCAATCACTCGGCCACGCTGACCACCAATGGACAAGTGGTGATCGCTGGTGGCTTTAGTTCTTGCAGTTCCTCCTGCACGAGCGAAGCAAGTACCGAATTCTTCGATCCTGTCGCGGGCACGTTCACCTCTGGTCAACCGGTTGCAACCGCACTCGCAGGCCATACTGGAACAATGGTTGCCAACGGCGACGTGTTGCTGATTGGTGGCATCAACGCAGGCGTGACTCTGGCGAGCGATGAATGGTATCAACCCATCAATTTGACACCGCCCGGTCTCCTGTCCATCGCGGTCGCGCCGGCCAGTTCGTTCCTTATGCCGGGGCAAACCGAGCAGTTGGTTGCCACAGGTACGTTCGATGACGGCAGCACGCAGACTCTTCAGTCGGTCATTTGGAACTCGTCGAATCCTTCGACTGCCGTCATTAGCAATTCACCCGGAAGCGCCGGCATTGTGAATGCCCAAGCCCAGGGTGCAACCACGTTGACGGCGACTGCAGGGAACACGAGCGGTTCCGCTTCGTTGGAGGTGGCGGGATTGGTGTCTCTGACGATTACCCCGGCGAATCCTGCCATTACCGTAGGATCAGGCCAACAGCTCACTGCCACTGGTACATTTTCCGATGCCAGCCAACAGAACGTGACGGCCTCAGTAACATGGAACTCCTCCAACCTTTCTTCCGTCTTGATCGGCACTGGTTCTTCGGGCCTTCAAGGCCTCGCCATGGGCGCCGCCACCGGCAGCGCAACCATCACCGTGGCGCTGGGAAGTACGCAGGCAACTACTTTAGTCACTGTGCAAGCAGCCCCCACCGCGCCCACTCCTCCCAGCATCACCTCCGTTTCGCCCACGACCGGCGCGGCAGGGACGCAAGTAACAATTTCAGGCTCGGGTTTCGGGACGCCTCAGGGCAGCGGGACTGTGTGG
>CAWCRQ010000059.1:0-11828 GCA_963797885.1 uncultured Acidobacteriaceae bacterium
CGGGAAAACCCATCCTTCGCGTTTTTCTCCGCACCGCTGTTTAAGAACGTCAAAGACGCGATTGCTCATCGGCACACGTCTCCTTCCTTCTTCGGTCTTGCTGTCCGGCACGAAGATCACGCGGGTTTCCCAATCCAGGTTCTCGATGCGCATCCGGTAAAGCTCTCTTTCGTTACGCATGCCCGTATCGCGCATCAAGATGATGATGTCCTGGAAAAGTTGAAGGCTGCGTTTCCGCCAATTGCAGGCAGCGGCGCCCACCAACAATTTCTTTTCCGCTTCATCGTCGAGCCTGAGTGAACGTCCGTATTCCTTCATCAGTTTGAGTTTCGGAGCGTGGCGAATCAGTGTCCACTCCTCCGCCTTGTGCAGCATTCTTCTTAACGTTCTCAGCGCGCAATTGGCATTTGAGGACGCGCCCGAGAACCTCAATGTTTCGATAACGTCCCTAGTGATCTGATCCAATCGCATGTTCACGACGGTTGTCGTCTTGAGGAGTCGCCAGCCATCGCGGTAGTAGGTTTTGGTTTTGTCTTCCAGTCTGACCTTGTCCAGCCATTCCAGGAAGCGCCGGGAAAACTCCAGCAACACAGGAGCTTTTTGGGGAAGCGGATCTGTATTCTCGACCACATGGCCGAGTTTCAGACCAGCAACCTTTGCCGCCCTGGCCGCTTTTGTTTCGTTGGTTGACCCACGGTAGCGCTGTCCGCGCACCGTGAAGTCATACCAGTAAAACTTAGACTTCGCTTTCTTAAACAGCTTCACGAGCTTCCTCCATTGCAGCCCGCACGGAAGCAACTCGTGTGTTCTTCTGGATGTATTCCAAAAGAACATTCACATCATAACTAACCCGACCTTGCAGTTCTATCCAATTCGGCCCGACTCCCTCGGCGCGCCATCGTTTCAATGTTGCTGCTGAGCGTCCGAGAATCTCAGCGGCCTTGCGCGTGTTGACGAGCTGAGGCATGGCTGGTTTTTTCATCATGATTGGCTGGGGCATGGTTCATCTACTCCTGAGGGGAGACTCATCCGCCCCTCGTGGACGACATTGCCCTTGACGGTAGCGCAGGTGTACACATATAGTCAAGCTGTATCGTTACACATAGGAGGTGAAATTGACCGAAAGAGAGCTCACGACGGAGAAGGCAGCGATAGCGCAGCAGCCAGTGATCTCCATTCGTATTTCCGAGGCTCTGCGTTTAAAGCTTGAGGGCTTAAAGGTGCTCATGTCCATGAAGAGCGGCGAACCCGTTTCCACATCGGAGGCGGCAAAGCAGCTTCTTGAGTCCTCAAAAGAAGAACGACTTGAGCTGGTAAGTCTGCTTACCGAGCCGACCGATTCTCTGCTAATGATTCGCCGAAAGGCAGACTCAAAGCTCCCGATTTCGCAAGCAGAATGGACCGCCGTTGCCTATTTCTGTCTGCACGGAGTGGAGAGATTTGCCAACACCGCACAGACGGAGATTTCATATGAATCTCTTGCCGGAATCCTTGAGGCATTCCAGGCGGTTTACGGTTTGCTTCGCAAACCAAACAAGACCCATTTGGACTCTTTCTTCGTCGCACATCTCCCGCCCGATCGGCAAGCCGAAGCGAAGAAACCGGAAGAGATCGGAAGCGACGATGTTCGGCGCGCCGTCACCCACACCATTCGGATGCTAAAAAACCCGACAGAAGAGCGGCAGAGACCCATCTTTGTCGCCCGGAACCTCTACTTTCTCCTCGACGAGCTAGACTTCCCCAATATCGAGAGGCTAAACGAGGCGCTTCGGCCGTTCTGGCCAACCCTGTGGCGCGTGTGCGCCCGCGGCCACTATTTTCACTATGGTAAGCCCTTGCAAGATCCGAACTCTTCGGCAGGGGGAATGGACGCTCCGTTGAATCCGCCATTACCAAAATTTGAAGAAGGCGACTACCGTCTCGAATTCGTGCGCTCGCCGAGCGAAGGCTTTTCCGTTTGGTTGTCCTTCCCCGGAAGACTTGCGCCGCTCTATCCCGTGGAGGGATACCCAAAAATTTCGGAATTCAGGACGATCCTAGAACGGCTGGATGTAAGGCGGGTGCTGATCTCCTGGAATGGCCGCTATTTTCTCGCGTACACGGTGGCTGACGAGAAGGACGAAATCGGCGTGAATTTTCGCGCTGGTGACAACGGAATTACGTTTAACTTTCGTGGCGAAGACTGGCAGTCCATCAAGAAGCTGTTTCGACGCGCGTGGCAGGCTCCGCAAGTACGCCGCCTGTGGGACGCGCTGGCTCTTGAGTATGGCGAGTTGTAAGAACGCGGTGCTTCGCACCGGAAGAAGTGTGGACACGTCACCCCCAAGTTGGGAACTGCGGAACGCAAGACGGCGCTTCGATGTTTACGCAGGTTAACTTTCGCTGCGTCAATAGATTGGGTCAATCGCTCGATGAGCGTGGTATCGAGCGATGACGTTTGCTCGTGACCAGTTGCTTCAGAGCGCCGATCACGTAAACGCGTTGAAGCGCAAGAACTTCCTGCGAGCCCCGGTTCCGTGGTGAGTAGCCGTGAAGCTGATCGCAGCATAGGCGAACAAGGCGGTTTTCCCAGTGAGTAGTCCCCGCGTTCAAACCAATCCGCAGTCCAGTCTTCCCTTCGGTGAAGAGACGAAGCCTCGTTTTCGCACCAAGACGGTCGCCACGCGGCTGACTCCCGCGGAACTAACCGAGATCGAAGCAGCTGCAGAAGGCGCGGGGCAGGCGCTCTCCGAGTGGCTGCGCGAGACCGCTTTGCGTGGCGCGCGCGAGCGGCCCGCCGATCCCGCCGAACTGGTGCTGGCCGAACTCTGGGCGGTGCGTTACACGCTCCTGAATCTCTTCCATGCAGCCGCCGAGGCCGCAGCGGAAGGTAGACAACTATTGCCCGATTCCGTCCTCAAAATCCGCGACCAAGCCGACGCGCGAAAGCTCCACCAGGCTCGGAAACTTCTCGAAGAATTCTGTGCCCGCGAGGCTAAGCAAACGGGTGGTATGCCATGAGTGCCATGTCTTTTCCCAGAAGTTTTTCGCTCTTGACGCCGTTGCTTTGGGTGGCCGCGATGTTCCTTTTGCTACTGGCTGTGCGGAGTGTGTTGCAGAACCGGTCCCCACGTAAATGGCCGGATGGGGAGACGATCGGATGGGGCCGACCTCGGCTAAGTTTGATCCAGAGATGGACGATAAAGATGGACAGAATCCGATTCAGACTACCGAGATTTGCGCAGCGGCAGATGCCAGAGATCGCGCCGAAACCAGCGGCATCAGCGCCCGCGAATGCTCCCGCCGATCCGCTGAAGAAGCCTACTCAGCCGATGCTCGCCCTCTTTGGTTCGACCATCAGTGCGCCCGAGACCAAACCCAAAGAGGCGTTCGCCTGGGAGAAAACGAAGGGAATCGAATGAGAGACAAATTGCCAAGAACACGACTTCACGCTTGAGGAACGCTCGGTATGCTCACGATCTCGAAACCGCTGTCAGCCAGCCAGGCGCAGACCTACCATGTGCGCGAGTTTGCCTCGCAGGAACAAAACTACTGGAGCCGCGATCAGCAGGGTCACAGTGAGTGGCAGGGCAGACTCGCCGAGCAGTGGGGGTTGCAAGGTGGCGTTGATTCCGAACACTTTGCGCGACTGAGTGAAGGCCAACATCCGCACACCGAGGAGCAGCTCGTACGGCATCAAGTTTCGAGAACCTATGAAGGCAAATTCGGAAAGGAAGTGACCAGCGCCGAGCACCGCGCCGGGTGGGACGCCACATTCTCCGCGCCGAAGTCGGTATCGCTCACCGCTCTCGTGGGCGGCGATGATCGGGTGCGGGAAGCCCATCGGGAGAGTGTACGCGCGGCGCTTCAGGAGCTTGAGCGATACACGCAGGCGCGGATCGGCAATGTCCATGCCCCAGAGACGACCGGCAAATTCATCGCCGCCACTTTCGAGCACGATACCGCGCGGCCTGTCGATGGCTATGCTGCGCCCCAGCTTCATACTCATGCCGTGATCTTCAACATGACCGAGCGCGAGAACGGTCTCGAAAATGGGAAACAGATGCGAGCTTTGCAGCCGCATGAGATGTTCGTGTCGCAACGCTACGCCACGGCGGTCTACCGATCCGAGTTGGCTCTGCGTCTGGAAAAGCTGGGCTACGAACTGGAGCGCGGCAAGCATGGACAGCCGGAAATAAAAGGCTACACGAAGGAATATCTGGAGGCTTCCAGTCCGAGGCGTGAACAGATCAAAGACCATCTCCGGGAACAAGGAATCGACGGAGCCGCGGCGGCGCAGATCGCGGCCCACCATACGCGCGACCGCAAGGAACTGCTGTCGCCTGGAGAAGTCTTACAGCGGCACCGCGAGTTGGCCGCACAGTACGGGCATCAGGCGGACCGCGTCGTCGCACAGGCGCGCCAACATGGGCAATACCAGATGCCGGAGCCAGAGGTTCAGGCGAAGCAGGCCGTGACCTGGGCGCGCGATCATGTCTTCGAGAGATCGGCTGTGCAGGACCGCCGCGCGATCCTTGAAACAGCGCTGGTGCGCGGCATGGGAGAAACCACCTATGCCCAGGTCCGGCAGGAGTTCGAGCGCCGGATCGAGGCCGGGGAGTTCCGCGAAGTCTCGCACGTTGGTGCTGGCAGACAGTACACGACCGCCGTGATGGTACGCATGGAGCGTGAGATCGTTGGCCGGATGCAGGAAGGCAATCGGCGCGACTACAGCGATCCCATGCTGGTCTCGCCGCAAGTGCGCATCGCCACGGAAGACCGCCACCCGGAGCTGAATGCTTCGCAGCGCCAGGCAGTAGACGAAATCTTTCTCTCGCGGGAGAAGGTTGTCGGCTTAGATGGCATCGCAGGCGCGGGCAAGACAACAACTCTGTCCGTGATCCGCGAAGGCGCGGAGGCCGAGGGCTACAGGGTGGAAGGTTTCGCGCCCACGTCCCGCGCGGCGCAGAAGCTCGGGGAAGCAGGCATGGAGACATCCACACTACAGAAGCATCTGGTACGTGGACAGCAGCCGGATACCGGGGAGAAACGGCTCTATGTACTCGACGAATCCTCTCTGGCATCGACCAGGCAGGTGCATGAGTTTGTGAACCGGCTCCATGCGAATGACCGTGTGTTGCTCGTCGGCGACCGGCGGCAACATGAGGCGGTTGAGGCCGGGAGGCCCTTCGCGCAGCTCCAGGACGTCGGTATGAAAACGGTGAAGCTCGAAGAGATCGTGCGCCAGAAAGACCCGGAACTGAAACAGGTAGTTGAGCAGCTTGCTCGCGGCGAAGTGCGCGAGGCGATACAGAATCTTGACCGGCAGGGCAGGGTTCACGAAATTCAGAGGACATGACGAGCGCATCGTCGGCCATTGCAAAAGAGTATGCACAATCACTGGAGAACACGCTTGTTGTTTCTCCCGGACAATCGCTCGCGCATGGAGATCAATGACCGCATTCACGCGGAATTGCAAGTCAAGGGCGTCGTCAGAGGCGAGGAGCGCCGCATCCGAACACTCAGTGCCGCGTCAGGATCTCACAGGCGCTGACCGCACTTGGGCGGCACGTTACGAGGTTGGCGATGTGCTGCGTTACTCCCGCGCGTCCAAGGAGACCGGTATTGGAAAAGGGCGGTACGCACAGGTGCAAAGCGTCGATGCCGCTAACAACCGGTTAACAGTGCAGCTACAGGATGGAACGGTACATACCTACGATCCCCGCCGACAGCGGGGCGTCTCCGTTTTCCGAGAGGAGATCAGAAGGTTCTCCGTGGGCGACCGCATTCAATTCACCGCGCCCGCCAACGAGTTGAAAATCGCAAACCGCGAATTAGGAGCGATCGACGCCATCGACGGAGCTGGGCGACTGAATCTGAAGATGGATTCTGGCCGCTCGCTTGAAGTTGATCCAAACAAGCATCCGCATCTTGACTACGGCTATGCCATGACCAGCCATTCCAGCCAGGGACAAACTGCGAATCGGGTGCTGATTCATGTAGACACGGAATTAGCTGCCAAGGACCTGCTCAATAACCGCATGGCTTACGTGTCCGTTTCGCGTGGAGCGTTCGACGCGCAACTCTTCACCAACGACCGCGAGAAGCTGCCTACGGCTCTCGGACACGATCTTTCAAAGCACAGCGCGCACGTACCTGAGATCAGCCCTGAACAGACGATTGCATCGCAAGAGGAAATCGCCAAGGGACCGCAACAAGACCATGGCGTCGGTCTTGGAATCGGCTTTTAGAACCCTTGCCTGCCCCGGATAATGGCAGCATAGCGCGGGCGCAAACTCTGTAAAGGCCGACCGAAGGTCGCCGCTATCGCGGGCACGCGCCTTGACAGAGTTTGCTCGACCCGCGCCAAAATCTCTCCGCCATTCCGGGCAGGCAGTAACGGAAACCCAACCCCTGCTTCTTATGGCCAAAGTCACAGTGGACGTCGCTGTCAGATTCCTCCGATTTCTCCAACGTATGCTTTGTGTTTTGAGTGCTTGGCAAGTAGTGGCGTGAACGCGCCTGGGACAATGTTTCCAGATTCGGGGTCCGTGAATATTAGATTTCCCAGAAGTCGACTTCCGGCGAGCCGGGCTCTACGTGCTTCAATTTCTCATTTGCTCGTCGTCCGTCATCGTGGCCAGCCTTTGACCGTCTTGGTTGTCACATAGGCCGGTGATGTGCTAGCGTTCCAAGCTGGTATGCGGCGGGTTCTGTCCAGTTTCCTACTCGGTGTGCTTGCCTGGAGTTTTGTTGCACCGCTTGCCTTAGCGCTGACAACAAGTGCTCCTGCATCGTGCTGTCGCCGCAATGGCAAACACCATTGCATGGCGGCAGCATCTGGCGCAGCCAACGATCGACGGCCTGTATTCCGCAGTGTTCCTTTCGTTGCCCTTACCGCCCCGATTCCGACGCAGGGTGTAGTCGGCCCGCTGAAGCTCAAGGGCAACCACCCATCTTGCTCCTTCTGCGGTTCTTCCGGTCAACCTGATCCCTCGTCGCAGGCTCCTGCTCTGGTTGAAGAGTTCCCGACGTGGTCCCCCCTCTAGTTCCTCCAGCTCTTAGACCGTTTCACGTCCCTCTCCGGGAACTTATTGTTTGCGCATGGCCGTAGCTCGTCGTGCGGGGTGAGCAATTCGCACTGTGGCGATCACACCGTTTGTCGGGGATGAGCCCATTCTGTAAGACGTCGCACCCATCGGCGCGATTGCGCCTAGCAGCGGCAGCCCTGCGCGGCCGCGAAGAATGGCGATGCGTAATGAAAGTGTAGCCAGTTTGACAGCTGTTAGTTGCCTTTGTGTGCCACTGCATTCGCCTCGATTTTCGGCTCCGTGCGCGGCATCGTTCACGATCCCCAGCATCGCCCCATTCAAGGCGCACATATCACACTGAAAGCGAAAAACTCGGAGTGGACACACTCGTCCGATTCCAACGACGACGGGGAGTTTGATTTGCCTCGGTCCCACTCGGCGACTACATCGTGACCGTCTCGTCGAAGGGCTTCCGGCAAATGCAACAGCAAGTGATTGTTCAGTCCGACACTAGCCCGGTCCTTCATTTCGGTTTGGTTGTCGCTGGAGCAAACGAGAGCGTCGAAGTCTCCGAAACTCCCGTGGAGGCGACCACGCAGACAGTCACGCCGACCACCACGCTGAAGCCGCATTTGACATTCAGCAAACGCCCGGCGCCGACCGCACCAACGGCATGGAGATGATCACCGACTACGTGCCGGCGGCCTACGTGACGCACGACATACTTCATATCGCGGGGCCATCAGGTCGAGTCGCTCATTGATGGCGTCCGATTCGCCAACACCAACATCGCCAACAATCTCGGACCGCAGATCGACCCCAGGACATGGACTATCTGGAAGTACAGCGCCGCAGTTACGACGCCGACTATGGCGACCGTACCTATGGCGTCTTCAACGTCGTGCCGCGACCGGCTTTGAGCGCGATCGCGAATGCGACTTGGTAATGGCGGCTGCGAACTCTATCAGACCGACAATCAGATCAGTTGCGGAGCACACACGGCCCGCTCCGCCTACTACGCCAGCCTGAACGGCAATCGCAGCAGTGCGGTACTCAGCCCCCGATCTCTCCGGTTGTCCACGACGCCGTGAATGGATGCGGAGGATTCGCGTCATTCATTTTTAACTCCGATCCGAAAATCAGTTTCTCGTCGTCGGTTCCCTGAGGCAGGATTATTTCCGATCCCCTCCGACCCCAATCCCAACTCGATTGGAAATCGGTTGTTGGGTAGCGGGTGGGAATACTCCCAGCTATGGTTTGCGTGATGGCGAGCGCGAGCCAGATGGCTATGCGACGTTCTCGTGGCTTCACACATTCGATCCAAACACGCTGCTCACCGTTTCGCCTTTCTATCACTACAACGGCGCCGACTACCAAGGAGGGCCGAACGACGTCCCCGTTATTTCCTCGGTCACTCAGTCCGCCCAATATGCGGGAGCGCAGGTCGCGCTAAACACCAATTCTGGCGGAACGACATTCAGGCCGGCGTCTACGATTCTCCAGCATCAGTACAACCACTTTTCCAACAATTACACAGTTCCGAATTCACCTCCTAACGTCCTCTCCTCAATTCACGTCGACGGCGGAGTCGCTCCTTCTTCATTAACGACAAATTCAAAGTCACACCGTCGCTGACCTTGATCGCCGGCCTGCGAGAACACAGTTCAATTCCTCCCCGCCATCATCGCTGCCATCGGTCTCCGAGCACGCGTCCGATCCGCGCCTCGGCGCCGCAATCAAGATTTCCACCTGAACTCGACGTTCCGCGGGTTCTATGGGTACTTCTACCAGGCCCCTCCGCTTTCCACGGCCACGAACCAGTTCCGGAATTTCGCCGCTGACCAGGGTTTCGGCTTCGCTGCGCTGAACGGTGAGCACGACATCGAGTCCGCAGTCGGTGTCACCATTCCGATGAAGGGCTGGACCCTTGACGCTGACAATTTCGAAACCCGCGCCCACGACTGGCTCGATCACAACAACATCGGCGAATCGATATCTTCTCGCCGTTCATGGACCTACGCCCAGATACAGGTTCGGAACTCACGCTGCGCTCTCCGAATCTCTGGCATCGCGGCCAGCTTCATCTTGCGTACGCGAATCAATTTGCGCAGGCAACATCGCCGATTTCGGGAGGCTTGATTTGTCCTACCACGATGCCGATATGCCCAGGATATCCTCCTCCGGGATTTGGACCGGTTGACCACGATCAGAGAAACACTTTGAACGTTGGCTTTAACGGAAGCCTTCCCTGGCATGCTTATGCCGCGACGAATGTCTATTACGGGTCGGGGTTCCACAATGCCTTCCCCGGACAACCCTATCCCGGCGATTACCTACCTGGGCACACAACGTTTGACATCTCAGTCGGGAAAACCTTCCTGGAGAAGTATTCTATTTCCGTAACGGCGGTCAATCTGGCGAACCGCCGCGTGGAGCTTGATAACAGTCTCACTTTCGGCGGATTTCACTGGAACGATCCCCGGCAGATCTATGGCGAGTTTCGCTACCGATTCCGCTATTAGTCTGGCGAGGCCAATGAGTAGGAAGCAGCCCGCGTATAGTGAACCGGGCTTGAGACAGTGTTCTCAACTATTGCCCACATACGGATCGTCGGCTCAAGCTATCGACAATTGCCCGATGGGGCGAACGAGGAACCGATGAGACGCCGGCCATCTAGCCATGGACGACTCCTGAGTTCGCGACGTGGCGGTCCAACTGACGAAGTGTGGTGAAATTGCCAGTGAGGAGACGGTTGGACAGCTTCGTGGATGACACCGTCACCACAAACAGTCATCCTTTGGGAGGGGGTGGTGGGCCGTCGAACACTCGGCAGCGACAGCCTCTATGCTTAGTAGCTGTTGTAGGACTGTCAGTTCGCAGCTTACAGCTCCGCGGTCCAGAGTTTTCGCGGCGACCACAACGATGGAAGCTAATCTCAGTCCACATCGAAGCGGAAAACCCCCAGCAGCCACAGCACAAGCATGGCAATCATTAAAGCTGCGATCAGGGCCATCATCCAAAGCCCGTTACCGATCGTGAAATTTTTGACGGCCTTCTTCCTTCCCCTTCCTGGCGAATAGCTTCTCATCGCGCCGCTCCAACCGAATCAAGCAGGCGACTCCAGACGCGCATCTCTATTCCAACGCTCAGTTCGTTCGGTCGCCTTCTAGAGCCTCTGTTGAAGAGGACCCCGGTCGCATTTCTGCCGGGGCCCTCTCGCACGATGGGGGGTTAGAAGTGGAACCCAAGTTGAGCTGTCAGCGCACGCGGCGTCACATAGTGCGTGCCGCTGAAAGTGGACAGGTAGTTGTAGAGACCGTACTTGTTGGTGATGTTAATGGCCGTTAATTGCAGACTGACTTTGTACTTGTCTCCGCGGAATATGTTGTCGTGCCCAACCGACAAGTCGAAGAGATTTCTCGGCTGGATTCGCTGCGGGTTGTGATCGTCTTGCTCGGTGCCCGGCGCCGGTATCTTTACCAAGCTGGATGTAAGCTGATTCGCCGGACAGATACGGTAGGGAGCGAGAGTTGTTGTTCCCGGAATATCGAAGGTGTCACCCGTCAGCGTGGTCGGTGTCGCCCGTACTCCGTTACACGTGATTCCGGCCTGAAACTCCTGGTCGGCTGTAAGCGGCAGTCCGTTGAGATTGTTAAGCAGAGAGATGGTGCCCTGCGGGTTGATGTTGGTGGGGGTTCCTCCATCCGCGGCTGAGGTTGTGAAAGAGCAGGTTGCCGTCGGCGCTTCGCAGGGTGTAAAACCCGCCACCAGTCCGCTGTCGTAGCGCCAGTTGAATCCCATCCACGGACCTCGCTTCCAGGGTTGGTATTGGATGTGAGTAGTTTGGTTGAACTTCTCGTCGTGGTCGATACGGAACCAGGCAGGTGGCGCCGGAGGTGCAAGTCCAGCGACAACCGGCGGGTTGAAGCGCGCCGAGACGTGCGACATCACGACGAGAGCCGAGAAGCCGTGAAAATTCGGAACGCTTCCGCGAATGGCAAAGCCCGGAATCTTGGAGTTGTGCCATTCGATGGGGAGCGTAATGGGAGTCGTACCGAACACATTGAAGTCATAGCCATTGTGCGTGTACTTCCAGATGTAGTCGCCGCTCAGCACGAAGTACCGGCTGAAGGCCTGTTCGAGTCCAGCGTGGAATTCGTTGCGAAAGCCCGGTCGCAGCGGTGTGGAGTTGCAAACGATACCCTGGGCCACCACCATGACCGCATCCACTACTGGGTCGGTGCACCCGGTCCCTGAGAGTATGAGGTTCTCGTTGAACGGGCTCTCCATGGTGCGGGCGTAGGAAATTCGCAGCACCGTATTGCTCGGTTTAATGTTGTAGGCGACGCCGACGCGCGGCTCCGGCTGGCGCGAAACCGCATCGAGTCCGTTGTGGATAGATCTCCGCGAATACCCAGGCTCACGTTCCAGGGCCCTTTGCTGATCGTGTCCTGGGCATACATCCCAAGTTCTTTGACGTCGGTGTGCCCACGGTAGTGGTAGAGGCTTCCCGTGCCCGTCGTCAAGTCGTATGGCACTAGAATCGGGCATTGGGCTGCAAAGCTGCTTGTCAGGCAGCTTGGGATCAGCCCCGGGTTGATAATCGCAAAACCGTCGTTCTCGGTAAGGAATGTCTGCTCGTACGTGGCTCCGATTTTGATGTTGTGAATTCCCTTAACGTACGACCAGGAGCCGGCGAACGCCGGCGTTGGTCAGGAACCGGAGCTGGGTAACAGTTTCATCCTGCAGCGGTCCGGAGGTCGGAGAAAAAATTGTTGCTTGGGTAGTAGTTATATTGGTCGTGCCGCACGAAGGCGC
>CAWCRQ010000060.1:0-84288 GCA_963797885.1 uncultured Acidobacteriaceae bacterium
AAGTTGCCGTTCCGCTTTTTCCAGGCGGAAACGCTGTTCATCCAGCTTCTGCTGCCGCCGGTGGATGCCATCCATCATGCGCGCAAACGCTCCGTGCTGTGCGCGCTCCGTCAGTTCCTGGCGCGCCATGAGCAGGCGGTAGCGCAACGCGCGCTCCAATCGCACGTACAAATCCTCCGCCTGCGCTTCGATCTCCTGTCGCGACCGGATCACCAGTTCCGCCGCCGCTGACGGCGTAGGCGCCCGCAGATCGGCGACAAAATCCATGATCGTGAAATCCGTCTCGTGCCCAATCGCCGAAATCACAGGAATCTTCGAATCCGCGACCGCTCGCGCCAGCCCTTCATGATTAAAACCAGCCAGGTCTTCGGCCGAGCCTCCGCCGCGCGCAATAATGATGACCTCGACCGCGCGGCTGCCACGCGGGGCCTGATGAGATGACTGCTGAAAGTATCGCAGCCCAGCCATCACCTCGCCCGGCGCCGCGTCTCCCTGCACCTGCGCCGGATAGATCAGCACATTCGCCGAGTGATGCCTGCGAGCCAGAATGTTCAAGATGTCCCGCAGCGCCGCCCCCTGCGGTGAAGTGATGATGCCAATTTTCTGCGGAAGCGGCGGGATCGGCTTTTTTCGCGACGCCTCGAACAATCCCTCCGCCTGCAATCTCGCCTTCAATTGTTCGAACGCCAACTGCAGAGCGCCCGCGCCCTTCGGCTCCATGAATTCAGCGGAGATTTGCAGCTCCCCGCGATCTTCATAAACGGTGATGCGCCCGCGAACCGTGACCTGCAATCCGTTCTCCGGTCGAAACCGCAGCAGCTTCGCCGACGAGCGGAACATGACCACGCGAATTTGCGCGCTCTCTTCCTTAAGCGTGAAATACAAATGCCCGGAATCGGGAATGCGCAGGTTCGAAATCTCCCCTTCCACCCAGCAATCCGAATACTCGCGTTCGATGTGCGACCGCACCGCCGAGACCAGCGCCCGCACCGTCCAGATGCGCCGCTCCGGAGGATGAAACTGAAACCCAAGTTGGTCGGATATCGCCATCAGGCCCGAACTTCTTCGGCCATCTTTACCGGTACGATCCGCGCGACGCGAGCCATCACCTTCTTGTTTTGCTCAGACTTTTTCAGGTCGTAGGCGGCTTGCAATCGCATCCATACTTCTGGCGAGCCGCCGAACAGACGGGCCACCTTCAGGCACATGACGGCAGACAGCGGTTTGCGCCCCGCCAGAATGCCGTGAAGCATCTGGCGCGACACGCCCAGAGCTTTGGCCGCAGCCGTCACGGACAGTCCGACCGACGGCAGGATATCTTGCTTGATAATCTCGCCCGGATGGACGGGCGGCAGTCCATTCTTTCTCTCCATAACTTCCTCTCTAATGGTAGTCTTCAAAATCGACAACCTAAGCGCTATCGCCCAACCAGCCGAAAGTGATCCGGTAATTCCCAGTCACGCGTACCGACCAGCGTTTCGGCTTGCCTTGCAGACCGTGAAACCGAAAGCCTGCGATGTTCATGTCCTCCGGTTGTCCCGCCACTTCCAGCAATTGCAGGATACGCACGCACTTCCTGACGTGATCGGCGCCGATCCGGCGTGTCTTGCCAGTGAGGTAGATCTCCTCAAGCCCTTTGTGCCGGAAGCCGCCGATCATTCTCGCAGTGTAAATTAAATAGTTGACATATGTCAACTAAATAGTTGTCTGTCTGGCGTCGGCTCACAAACGGGAATATTGAGTTGAGTATAGAGCCCCCGAAACTTGCCGGGCGCTACCGCTTCATCCGCCCAATCAGAAACAGAACAATGGAAAGCACAACACTCAGCAGAATGGAACTCGTCAGCGGAAAATAGAAAGTAGTGTTCTTGCCCCGATACAGGACGTCTCCCGGCAACCGTCCCAGCGGTAAGCCTGTCCGCCCCAGCAGCATGACGATGCCCCCAATCACCACTAGGGCTATGCCAAGCATCAACAGCAACCGCCCCAACTCGACCATGCTTCAAGTTTACCCCGCGGATTGCCAAACGACATTCGTGGTGGTTGGGTAAAGTTTTCATCACATTTTCGGTGTGAGCGTCCTCACTGAAACAAAGCGCGTTTGCAGCGAAACTGGCCGTCGCCCAGCGAAACCTGCGAAGCAGAGAGACGCTACTTACCTACAAAGGAGTGACATCACAATGAAACATACGTCCACAATGCCCAGTCTGTTAAGGGCAACCAACCCAACAACCGAATCCGCCAGTAATCTTCAAGAGCAAATCCGTCGTCGTGCCTACGAACTGTACGAGCAACGAGGGAGAAACGACGGGTATGAACTAAACGATTGGCTGCAAGCAGAGTCGGAGATGACTCAACAGACGTCGAATACCATCGCCGCATAGAACCAAGCATCCGGGTGGGGCTTGCTTCGAGACCGCTCCACCCGCAATTTACCAGCATGCTGTCGAACGACGCGGCTAAACAGAGTGCTGAAAGACTCGATTTTGTTCTTGCTTTTGGGTGGCGCAGCGGTTCACCGCTGCGATAACTGGCTTGTTTTCAGCGACGGCTTTACAGATTGCTGAAAAACCCAAGTTTCGTATCAGGGCATCGCTTTAGCGATGCCGTAAGTTCTTTGAATTCACATGCCCCTTTAGGGGCTGGACACAGAGAAGATAGTTTTTCAGTAAACTGTTTAGCCGCTAGCGCCGCCGAGCTATCAAGATGACTTTTTCCGCAGCCTGCTCGTTCAATACGATAGTTCCATACGTCGGGCAACATCCGCAGTCTAGCGCACGACCGCAATCCATTCTGGAGGTCTCTCTGTGCGGACGTCGTTTGCCGATGATACGGCGAAGAGGAGGAGCGCGTGTCCAATCGCGTACGACTGCCAATTCCACCGCTATTGCGGCTGGTCCCAGCCTCGCACCCGCGGCCACCATCGATTCACGTTTCGGCAATACGCTTCATAGTCTGCCCCGAATTTCCCGCGCAGAGCTGGCTCTTCATAAAAGACCACAAACAAATGTACGCCGAGAGCAACCGCTACAACGGCAACAATCGCCGCTGGGTTGGCGTGTCCGAACACAACCCACAGCCCGATCCAGCCCACGGCGAAGCCCACGTAAATAGGGTTCCGCACGTAGCGGTAGAAACCCACCACTACCAATCGCTGCGGCGGAGCCATCGGGGCAGGTGTGCCGCGTCCCGTCCACCCGAAGTCCCAGATGCAGCGCAGGGCGACAGCAAATCCCAACACCGACGGAAGCGCCGCCAGCCATCGCCAATGCGCTGTGCCCGCCATTTCCACGCGGAAACCGAGCCACTGCGGCAGCAGCCAGAACCACAAGCCGAAGAACGCCCCGCCTACTGCCAGCGAGGCTAGCGCCGTTAGCCATCGCTCCCCGTGCCCGACCCCTGGAACTCTCCCAGACTGTCCATCCGTCATAGGCCCTCCAGTTGCACTTACTGTTACGTCTCCATTACGAGTGGCTCACGGCCAACCCTTCCATAATCCAGCAAGGGAAGGGTTGCCAACGATACATCCGGAATCGTCGGGATCCCGCCGCCGGCGGGTCTCCGATTATCCAACTCTCCAGCAGAAGATGGTGCTGCGGTGTGACGCGTAAAGCCGCCCGATAAAACCCGGCACAAGCTAATCTTGCCAATGGGGAGCGTCACGGTCCGCCTCCCTTGACCAGTCCATTAGGGCATCAGCGCGGAACCATTTTCGGCCAAACGTCGTATACGATTACAGTGTGGACCGCACAGACCCTAAAACGACGGAACAGGTGGTTCCGCGCAGGAGCGTCCAGAAGTTTGCCGCCTCGCGAGTCGGAGAACAACTCAGGCGTCACGGCACCGTGTTCAGTGACCCGGCGTTCGAGGCTCTGGCAGCATTACGTGCACACAAGCTGCGTTCTGCGCTGACGCTGCTGGGCGTTACTTTGTCGGTCTCAGTGCTCATTCTTGTCGTGTCGATCATCACTGGGGCGAACCTTTACATTGAGCATCGCGTTGCCAATCTCGGGTCCAATGTCTTTCTCGTGGTTCGCTTTCCCATTATCACCAATCAGCAGGACTTCCTCAAAGCGATGCGTCGCAACCGATATGTCACTTGGGAAGACTTCGAGGCTCTGCGTGATGGCATGAGGCTGCCTCGCGCCGTTGGCCTGGAGACACGAACCAACGGCAAGGTCCGCCTCGGAACACAAGCGTTGGACGACATTAATATCCGCGGGGTGACGGCCAACATCGCCGATATGGATGTGGAGGAAGTCGAAACCGGCCGCTACATAACGGATGCGGACAATGAAGGCAGAGCGGAGGTCGCCTTTATCGGACAACAAATCGCCGGCAAGCTGTTCTCCACGGTCGATCCCATCGGCAAGACGATTTACGTCGATGGCCGCGGCTTCCTGGTGGTCGGCGTAGCCAGACCGATAGGAACCGTCTTCGGGCAATCCCAGGACAATTTTGTCTACATCCCCATCCGCACGTTCTTGAAACACTATGGCGAACACGGGCAGGGACTGGATATGGCCATCAACATCCAGGCGCGCGGCCCGGAGTGGATGCGGGAGACCGAGGATGAAGCCCGCACCATGATGCGCGGCCGCCGCCATCTCGATCCCATAGCGGATGACAATTTTGGCATTCTGGCGTCTGACACCATTATGGGCTTATGGAAGAGCCTGACTGGCGCCATCGCCAAGACCATGGTGGGAGTGGTTTCGGTGTTCCTGGTCATCGGCGGCGTGGTGATCATGAATGTGATGCTGGCCAGTGTGACGGAGCGTACCCGCGAGATTGGCGTGCGCAAATCACTCGGAGCGCGAAGACGCGACATCTTGATGCAGTTCCTGGTGGAATCCGCCGTCATGGCAGCCGTGGGAGGCGCGATCGGCATTGCCATTGCCTATCTTCTATCCACGCTGGTAAGAGTGCTCACGCCTGTGCCCTCCCAAGTACCCATCGGCGCGGTGCTTTTGTCGCTGGCGGTATCGACGACCGTGGGATTGTTCTTCGGCTTGTACCCCGCACACCGGGCTGCCCAACTGGATCCCATCGAGGCCCTGCGCTTCGAAACTTAGAGGTTTGAATCGTTACAGAGGTTTCTACCGTGCAGATTGAAATCAGCGAAAGCACGCGCATGGCGTTTGATTCCCTTCGCCAGCACAAGACGAGGTCGCTGTTGACTGTCTTGGGCGTGGTCATCGGGATCATGGCCATGGTGGCCGTAGCCTCCATCATGGTGGGTTTGGATCGAGACATTCGCGGCTTTCTCGATCAATATGGCACCGATACGCTGTTCGTTTTTCGCTGGGACTTCGGTTTTCGAGGCAACCTCACGGCGGAAGAACGCAACCGCAAGACACTGACCTACGAAGACACCATGGCAATTCGCGATGAGTGTCCCGACGTGAAGGATGTGACGGTGGAGGTCTCCCCCCGGGTGGAACCGGGCAAGCCCTTGACCGTGGTGCCCGCGCGATACCAACGCAACGAGGTCTACGGGATTCAATTTACTGGTACCATTCCGTCCTACGAATGGGTCTACAACGCCAACCCCGAGAAAGGTCGGTTCTTTACCGAAGCGGAAAACCTGCATCACATGGATGTGGCGGTAATCGGTCACGACTTGGCTGAGGGACTGTTCCACGCGGAAGACCCGCTGGACAAGTCCATCGAGGTCGGAGGCGCTTTCTACCGGGTCGTCGGCGTGCTGGAAAAGCGTAAAGGCCAGTTCTTTAAAGATGAATCGGCGGACAAAGTTGTGGTCGTGCCCTACGGGGCGTACCGCAAACATAACCCGCAGGACGACGAACACTTCATTGGCGCACAAGCGTCTCCGGGTAGAAAGGCCCAAGCCGAGGACGAAATCACCGGCCTGCTGCGCCGGCGCAGACGGGTTTGGACCGATAAGCCGAATAATTTCGCGATTTCCAGTTCGGAGGAGATTGCGCGCCAATTCCGTCAGATCACGGGAGCGATTGCCATTGCCGTGGTCGTCATCAGTTCCATCGGGCTCCTTATCGGTGGAGTTGGCGTGATGAACATCATGCTCATGTCGGTCACCGAACGCACCCGTGAAATCGGTGTGCGCAAGGCCATCGGCGCCCGCCGCCGGGATATCGTCCGCCAGTTTCTCACCGAAGCCATCACCCTGACGGGTACTGGGGGAATCATCGGCGTCACGCTGGGAGCGGGGATCAGCTTCTTGATCAATAAGCTATTGCCAAGTTTGCCTTCGGCGGTGCCGCTATGGTCGGTCATCGCTGCTGTAACCGCTTCGATGAGCGTCGGGCTGTTCTTTGGCATTTATCCTGCCATAAAAGCCTCGCGACTAAATCCGGTGGAGGCGTTGCGCTACGAGTGAACGGTTGGCTACAACGCCCGTCGCTATGCTCCTCCTGGGGACCCCTCAAAGCCCGATACTTTTCAACCGCATATCGGCTTCGGGGAAGCGGGCCCCAAAAACTCCTTGCTGGCAAATCCACAAATACTTGAGTCTGCACCGGAGTCATCTCAGGCCTGCTTAGTCCTGTCCCGCGCCGGTCAGGCAGCCAGTCGCTCAGGAATCACCCTCTCAAGAAATAGAGCCGATCAATTACAATCCCTTGCCGAGCGGGAGCTCATGGCAAATCTAAAGGGACCGCGAGCTTTCAAGACAACTTTGTCTCTTCAAAGGTTATTAACATTAGGCGCAAGCGGGTAACTTCGCTCCGCTCTTTCTTGCCTTCAGGAACAAACTCGACTCCGTAGCGGTATCCGGTGCGATTGCGCACTTCGCTCCGCACGCGAATGGGTTTGCCTGAATACGGAGGAGTGAACTCCACTTCGATCTCATCGCCGAGTCCGAGCTCCACACCCATCAACAGACACATGCCGCCCTCGCTCATTTCCATGCCCCGCCCATCCCGGATCACGGTTCGGTCCGGCTTGTGGATGACGGCCCGGACGGGGACATCTATTTTGTAGCGTGGCCAGCGACGTTCTTGCCCGTACACGGGAAAAGCAGTGCTATCGGCGATGGTAGGAGCCATGACGCCATCTTATCGGTTTTTTCCCGCTTGTTGGACATAACGGAGGTCCAATAGTTGTACCCGCGACCCCGCCCCTTGGGGTATGTCCTTATGTTTGACGTTGGCAAGAGGTTTCGTCGCAGGAGTCCGCTGTCGGAGGCGACGATTCACGCCGGGCGGAAGACGATCGAAGACGATCGCAGTGGTTTTCAAGCGGCCATCGGTAGTCGTGAACGGCTGAGCCCGCTCTTCCAAAAAATGGTCCCCTCAGCCCGAGAACACATCTCCCCTACCGCTGCCTTTCTCCCTGGAGCCCAAATCCGACCCGCCGCATCCAATCTGAGAATGGAGGCCAATATGTACGTCGTTCTTGGAGCAAGCGGCAACACTGGACACATAGTGGCGAAGAACCTTCTTGCCCGCGGGCAGAAGGTTCGTGTCGTCGGCAGAAACGCGGCTCGTTTGCAACCTCTCGCGGCGCAAGGCGCGGAAATATTCATCGGCGATGTCCTCGACGCAACCATCCTGACCCAAGCCTTCCACAAAGCCGATGCAGCCTACGTCATGATTCCACCCAACCCAACCAGCAACGAGTACCGCGCTTTTCAGGATCGCGTCAGCGACGCGATCGCGGCGGCAGTAAGAAACGCGGAAGTCAAGAATGTTGTTTCGCTCAGCAGTTTCGGAGCCGACAAATCCAGCGGAACCGGCCCCGTAGTCGGCCTCCACAACCTCGAACAGAAGCTCGACCAGATCGACGGTGCGAACGTACTTCACCTGCGCGCCGGCTATTTCATGGAAAACACGCTGCCGCAAGCGGGCGCCATTCGTATGCTTGGCACTGCGGTCGGACCGGTTAGGGCGAATCTAAGACTTCCCATGATCGCCACCCGCGACATCGGAGCGGCAGCCGCCGACGCTCTCCTGCATCTTGCCTTCCGCGGCAAGCAGACGCAGGAGTTGCAGGGACAGCGCGATCTCGACTACACCGAAGCCACCACCATTATCGGCAAGGCCATCGGCAAACCAGATCTCGGATACATCCAGGCGCCCGACAATCAGGTTCGAGCCGCCATGGTCCAAATGGGGATGTCCGAAAATTTCGCGGGCCAGATCCTGGAGCTGGCCGCCGCCCTCAACACAGGACACATGCGCGCCCTGGAACCTCGCAGCGCCAGCAACACAACGCCGACGAAGTTCGAAACCTTCGCCGCCGAGTCCTTCGTCCCGGCCTATCAACAACAAGCAGCAGCCTAAGCACCAAGGTCGCAAACAACACAAAAGGAAAAGGCCACGCTGATTTCGCAACGTGGCCTTTGTTTCAAGCCGCAACCGCTGCACGAGATCAACTTGGCGCGAAACACATATCCGGCGGGCAAGCACAAGGTCAAGGACAATAACAATAACAAGGATCGAGACTGTGCGATCTTGGCCTAGATCGGAATGCGGCCAGGATGCGACCCTGGTCAGGGTTTCAGACCGCACCCTGGGACGCATTCCGCACCAGCGCCAGCGTGGTCAGATCGTTATGCGTGGGAGCCGTCCGTGTGAACTGCTGAGTCGCCCGCAGCATGCTCAGGCACAGGTCATGCGCCCTGAGCACGGTCGCGTCCCGGAGGTCCTGCTTTGCGAGGTTTTGCTTTGCTCGCTCCAGCCCGAATTCCGCGTCCTCGCACTCCACATCCTCGCCGTTCGCTTCCACCAGCCCGCGTGAGACCACCACCAGAGCTGAGCCGGGCATAAGGTGGCAGGTAGCCGCGCTCTGCGTCGTGTGCGAAAACAAACCCAGCGGCAGCCCGGTTGCTTCGAGCAGCGTGACTCCCGCGCGGTCCCGAAGCAGTCCCGGAGTGTGGCCTGCATTGGCGTAGCACACCGTCCCCAGATCCTCGTTATAGCAACCGATGAACGCAGGACAACTGCGAAGACCACCAAGCAAAATGGTGCGGTTCAGCTCGTGGCACAGTTCGATCATGGCGGTGGTCTCGTTGAAATCTTCTCCGGCGAAGAGAACGGGCGCAAGCGTTCGGACCTTCTTCTGCACGGCGATCAGGATTTCGCGCGTGTCCGCCCGCAGGCCGGCAATGTCCAGCAGCACGAACAGCATGCGCGACCGCCCTACTCGCAGGAATTCATAGAAATCCCCGGCCACGCGTTGCCCCGTGTATGCCGCGGCAATCTCGGCGTGACGCAGCAGGGGTACATCGCAATGGAGCGGATCGGTGAGAGCCGGTGCGCCTTCGCGCTTCTTGAACAGCGAACGCCAAAACCGCGTCGAGAGCAGCTTCGCTTCCCCAACATCAGCCCTTTGCGTCATAGCGCGGATCCAGAAACATGGTTGCCAATCAATTGCAGAAACAGCGGAATCTGCTGCAAAACGAAACCCAGGCGAAGAGTCTGCACCTGCCAAGGATATCGCTTCTCACGAACGTCTTGCTGCGATACTTCACCCGCGGTACAACTTCGGTACAACTGGGCGAGAGAAAGGATGGCTGGCCGACCCCTAAGCGACACCAGCTAGAAGCCTCTTTGCAAGCTTGCAAGACCAGTGAGCGCTCATACACGAAGTGGGCTAAGAAACGGCAAGATCGACTCGACAGTCTGGTTACAGGGACTGGGGCCAAAGTGGGCGGCCTCGTGGGCCGCCAACCAGCCGGCAAGGCTGTACCATCGGCCCGGCACGCATAGTTCTTCCGACGTCTCTCGGGCCGGCGCTCCAATTTGAGTCCCCAGAAGCGCGTCAGCTTTGCTCTTGCTAAATTCCGCAAGGCCGTCGAACTCGGGATGCAGAATAGCGATTGCGCGCGTGTAGAAGGGTGCGCAATTATCGTCGATAAGAAAGGTGTTTCCTGGCCCCTTTTCCATTTCGAGTTTCCAACGGGCATACTCCCATAGGCTGTGATATGAAAATGCGGTGAAGCCCCGTTGGAACCGTAACCTAACTTCCTCTACGAGAAAATCCAGCACTTCTGGATGGTTCCGATGGAACTCATGAAACCTTCGCACCTCTTTGCAATCCTGAGAGCGCGCCACTAATTCATCAATTGCATCCATCTTTCTTTTGTCTATCCCTACTATGGTTGACCCTAGCACCGCGGCGTCCGCTTACACAAAGCACTGAAGAACGTGGGGCGGGGCCGGGGGTAGCAATCCTCTTCGATGGAACGATGGAACTCAGAATCCAGACCCACGGAAAGGCATCTTTCGAGGACCTTCCAAGACAGACGATGAGTGGTCAACCACTCCAAGAGCGGGAGCCGGCTCGTAGTTGGTGCAAAATCCGTTAGCGATCAGGCCCGGGTTGTGAGCGACATGGCGATTTTGTAGCAATAACTTGAGATTGCGACGAACCTCTCCCGATCAAACGAC
The DNA here is from genome assembly GCA_963797885.1 of uncultured Acidobacteriaceae bacterium. Taxonomy (GTDB): domain Bacteria; phylum Acidobacteriota; class Terriglobia; order Terriglobales; family Acidobacteriaceae; genus Acidiflorens. The sequence goes on from CAWCRQ010000060.1 coordinate 10,374, forward strand.
AGTTAAATGGCAGGTGAAACAACGTGCGATTTTACCTGCACACCTCGGGTGTAGCGCCGTTACGCGCCTTAAGGTTGATTTTGAGGGCCTGGTAGCAGACTTGGTTATCCTGACTGGGCCTCCTTATCCAGATGCCCAAGATGCGGTTTATTTCTTTAAGAGAAGCCTCTTCCGCAGGAGTGCTCGCTTCCACGTCGGCCTCATCCACATAGAAGGAGGCGCTCTCCGGAGCTATTCCGCTCTCATTCGTGTAGATCACGGCCCGCAGTGCTGCCTTAGCGTAGTCATCGCCAATCCTACTGTCCTTGCTCTGGGACAGGGCAGACGCCGTGAGAAGGACTATCAATGCCATGCAGACGTTCATTTTGTTAATCACTGGTTCTCTCCCGCCGCGCTACTCTGCGCGGCTAATCTTTATGCCGAATCACCGAACAACTCCAAGACGAGGTTCACTTGGTCCGCTCTTTTCAGAGAACGGTTGCCGTGAGCATACTTGCACTCTGCCGCCTAGCTTCTGTAGCCATTGCTGAAATCGGGCGTTAGCGCTCAGAACCCGGTGGTGAGCGAAACCGCGCTGAGGCTGCCCGGCAGGTAGCCTTACAGCGCTAGCAGCGCTGGCACGTCCTGCCTTTCGGCCATTGCAGCCATCGTCCCTTCCGTTCTAAACATCGCATTGATGTTACTACCGCGTGTTTACGAAAGCTCGACAAAGAAATGACGGCCAAGTGACATCTCCACGAGCACAGTTATCAATAATGAAACTCACAGCGTTTCAATAAACTTATGGAGGACAACTTGAAAAGCACGCTCGTGTTATTCGGGCTGCTCATGACGTTAGCGATTCCTTCGGGGTTGCTCGCCCAGCAGGCCGGCTATTCCCAGACCAACCTGGTGTCCAATACTGCCGGCGTAGCCGCTACAACAGACCCTCAACTGTTGAACCCCTGGGGGATCTCCATTCTACCGGGGCAAGATTTCTGGATTGCCAACAATAACAGCGGCACCTCCACACTCTATGACGCACAAGGCAACAAAAATGCGCTGGTGGTGACCATTCCCGGGGCCACAAAAAATCCAAACGGCAATTGCAGCCCTGGCTGCCCTACGGGAAACGTGTCCAACGGCAATGGCATCTACTTCGGCGGTGGATCGTTCATTTTTGACACCGAAGATGGCATCATCGCCAACTGGACTGGCGCCAGCAGCGCGGTAGTGGCCTTCGATAACTCCGCCAGCGGCGCGGTTTACAAGGGTCTCGCCCTGCTCAACAGCACCTTCCTTTTGGCGGCGAACTTCAATAGCGGCAAAGTCAACGTCTATGATCGTAACTTTACCCCTACTTCGTTGAGCGGTTCGTTCACCGATCCAAAACTTCCCGCGGGTTTCGCTCCCCACGGCATCCACGTCATCGGTAACCAGATCTACGTTGCCTATGCCATGCAGGATGCTGCCAAGCACGATGCCCAGCCCGGCGCCGGCCTGGGGCAGGTGGATATCTTCGACATGAACGGCAATTTCGTCAGCACCTTCGTCGCTGCCGGCGGCAAGCTCAACGCGCCTTGGGGCGTGGTGGAGACTCCATCTACTTTTGGTACGTTCCCGAACGCGATCCTGGTGGGAAATTTCGGCGATGGCACCATCGACGCATTCGACACCACCGGGAAGTTTCTCGGGCAGCTCAGCGACTCTTCGAACCATGCGTTGGTGAATCCCGGCTTGTGGGATATGGTGTTTGGCGGAGGCGGTCCCTCTGGTGATCCGGGCACTCTTTATCTCACGGCTGGCGGCGGCAACCAACCCAATTTCCCGGCTGGAGGCAGCACAACCAGCGTGTTCGCCAGCCTTGTCCCGGCGGCCGCGGTCGGCACTCCAGACTTTTCTCTGAGTCTCTCGGCCCAAAGCGTAACCGTCGCGCCGGGCGGTTCGGCTAGTCTGATGATCAGCGCCAGCGCGGTAGGAGGATTCAACGGTCAGATCACGCTTTCCTGTACTGCGCCCGCTGGACTGAGCTGTGCTTTCAGTTCCACGACGATCTCTCCCGGATCAAGCACGTCATCCTCCACCTTGACGATCTCTGCCGCCCCGACACCGCCGGTTACCGGCTACGGCGTGCTGGGCATGGCCGTCCTGCTACCTGGTCTGGGCGTACTCGGAACCGTTCTCACAACGCGCAAACGGAAAGCGCTTACACCCAAGAACATTCTGTCGATGAGTGTACTGGGGTTGCTGCTTCTCATCTCAATGTTTGCCCTCGGATGCGGCAGCAGTTCAAAAGCTCAAACGCCCGCATCTCAGGTCACCTTGATGGTGACGGGCACATCCGGCGCACTAAGCCATACCACACCGGTAACCATCACCGTTAACTAAGACAAAACATACCCGGCCAAGGCGCACTCCGGTGTGCCCTGGCCGGGCATGTGGCAGCCCTTCCGCTAGCACTGGGTCAAGAGACTAGTTGCCGGGAAAAATGTTTCTTGGAATTCGAGAGTATTGCCCAGCCAGCGGAGTTTCACATCCCCTTCAGTGCAAGCTCGCATTTGCGATAGATTGGCGAGTTTTGTCGCCTGGAGAAAGCGGCATAAACCGTGATGCAGCTAAGTTTACTCGATCAAAGAGCGGGTTGTGCCCGGATCACGGGCAATACTGACATAATCCCAAGGTAAAGATGCCGGCCGAACGCCGGAAGTCTTGTTGTCCATTCTTTGGTAACTCTGGAGAATACTGTTCGGGGGACTTATGTCAAAATCACGCAGGGAATTCCTCACGCTCACATCCGCGGGCTTGATCGGCGCAGCCATCACAGGCAACAGCCGTGCGCAGACGCCCAGCGGTTTGCCGCCTGGGGCGCCGCCCGCATTTGGCGCCGGGCCGGCAGTCGGGCCTGAAGTGTCGCCTTCGACCTTCGCGGAGGCACAAAAGCTGGTTCAGATCGAAATGACCGAACCCGAGCGCGCGCAGGCCGCGGGCAGCTGGCGCACGAATATGGCCGCCCTGTACGAGCGACGCACCGGGCCGCGGAAAGTAGCGCTGGAGACAACGCTCGCTCCTGCGACACAGTGGAACCCGGTGCTGCCCGGTATGAAAGCAGGTCCAGAGCGGGACCGATTTGTGCGCAGCAGCACCGATCCGAAACCCTTGCCCGCAGATGACGAAGACATTGCCTTCGCCTCGGTGGTGCAGCTTTCGCGCTGGATCGAGCGGCGCAAGCTCAGCTCGGAGCGCCTCACTCAAATTTATCTGAAGCGTCTGGAGCAGTTCGACCCCAAGCTGCGCTGCGTCATCACCCTCACACGCGACCTGGCGCTCCGACAGGCTAAACAGGCCGACGCGGAGATCGCCGCCGGCAAGTACCGCGGTCCGCTGCACGGCATCCCGTGGGGAGCCAAAGATCTTCTCGATACAGCGGGAATTCCTACTACCTATGGCGCCGAGCCTTTCCGCAACCGCGTGCCCACCGATGACGCTGCGGTCGTGAGACGTCTCCATGCGGCGGGCGCGGTGCTGGTGGCCAAGCTGAGTCTGGGAGCGTTGGCGCTCAATGACATCTGGTTCGGCGGACAGACGATGAACCCATGGTTACTGGAGGAAGGATCCTCGGGTTCAAGCGCCGGGCCAGGCGCGGCCACGGCTGCGGGATTGGTGGCTTTTGCGATCGGAAGCGAGACCGGGGGCAGCATCGTTTCTCCCGCCATGCGTTGCGGCGTTACCGGCTTGCGGCCCACTTACGGCCGTGTGCCACGCACCGGCGCCATGACGCTCTGTTGGTCGCTCGACAAACTCGGCCCCATGGCCCGAAACGTCGAAGACACAATGCAGGTGCTGCATGCTATTTCCGGGCCTGACGCCGGTGACCTGAACAGCGTGCCGAGCCAGCTTGACTTCGACGCAGGTGCTGCCGTGGAAGGGCTGCGCGTCGGTTATTTCCCCGCATGGATGAAGGAAAACCGGGCAACCAACGTCGACCGTGCCGCACTGGACGTCGTCCAAAAGCTGGGCATGGTTCCGGTTGAGGTCAAGCTTCCCGACTGGCCCTATGACTCGCTTGATCTGATTCTCTTCGCCGAAGGCGCAGCTGCGTTCGAGGAACTCACACTCAGCGGGGCATTGCATCAGTTGAAGGTTCAGGTGCCGGATGCGTGGCCCAATCTCTTCCGTCAATCCCGCTTCCTGTCCGCCGTGGACTTCGTGCAGTCCGACCGCTTCCGGCGCAAAGTGGCGGAGGAGATGGCGCGCGTGTTTTCTCGAGTTGACCTGCTGCTTGTGCCTTCGCTGCGGGACGAAATGCTTACCCTTACGAATTTCACCGGGCATCCCTCGCTTACACTGCGTGCGGGCTTTGTCGAAGTGTCGGAGGCGCGCAGCGACTGGGCGCCCGATCCCAACCATCCGCTGCCGAAGTTTTCTCCGCCGCGTCGCGTGCCCCACGGCATCACGCTGATCGGCCAGCTTTTCGACGAAGGGACGTTGGGCCGAGTCGGGATTGCTCTCGAACGCAGCTTTGGCGTGGCGGGCGAGCGGCCGCCAGGTTTCTGAAGGGCCCGGGTCAACGACAGAACCTTCGCAAATAAGTTTCCTCTTGGGCGCAAACCCACTCGAAATGCGAAGGTCCGCATTTGGCTCCTCCTTGCCGGTGTCAGAACATAATGGTCAGCCTTCTGCTGGACGCCACTTTACTTTCGACGCAGAAGGTACCGCTAGCGGCTATCGAACACAAAACAACATGTTGACGAGCAACTGCCGCGTCGGAGTACATGCCGGAGTACACAGGAGCGCGCTGTGGCCCTCGTTTGGAAGTCCTCATCAACCTCCACGCAGGCAATCAGGTCATCACTCCTAAGCCACAATTCTCACCGCTTCAGGTCGCCTCAATCTGAGCGAACCGGTCTAGCGCAGCTTGCAAATCCTCAGCTAGGTGCGCGATCCTCAGGCATCGTGGGCATGGGAACCCGAAATTGTAGATCGGAACTCTCGGGCCGAGAGCGAAGTCCGATGCGAATCCGCGATATGGAAGCCCCAGCGGTCGGTTCAATTCGTGGGTTCTCAAGATAGCGAACTGCCTAACACATTTTACCCCGCCAGTTTGAGACGCAGTTGGACGTGGACGTATTGACTGTCTTTACGGCGGACGTGACAGTTCACCTTTTCGCCGCCCACTGATTCATTAATGAACGGAAGTTCGTATCGATCTCCAACTTCCGGGGATTTAAAGTTGCGCACTCGCCTGCCCGATAGACGCAGTCCGCGTTTATCGAGCACCAGTCCCAATTGCTCGCAAGCCCGCCAAAGCACCTGGCCACCCGGAATCACGCCGCCGTTCATGTACTTGTAGAGAGTGCCAATCTCAACCTGAAGTATGCGAGCTGCATCTTCCGCGCCCTGCGTTCGCTCATTCACAGCGTTTCTCAAGGCCGTTGCGATTTGCCCCTGATTTGTTCGTCATGGCTACGGCGTGTTTTCATTCCCAGCACCTTGAACGGTCACTTAAGTCGCTATTGCAGCAAACCGATCTTGCGCACCAGTTCAGCGTAACGCGGATCGGAGCGCAGGCAAACTGGAAGTCCGTCCGGAGGCTGGTGCGCGAGGGAAGGGGCAGCGTCCGTATCAGCAGCTTCGAATACGTGTAACAGGGATCAGCATTTCCGCTTGCGGAGTCAAAAGAATTTCGAGCCTGCGACAGTATTCCTCCGCAAACCCGAACAGTCGCAGCACCGGAATGCGCTCTAGTGCGGTTTGATAGTCGCCCTTAACCGCTTCGAGAATGGCTCGGGCGTGTTCCTCAGCATCAGGGAATTCCATTTTGACATTATAACTAGAGAATGCCTTAGATGCCTTAGATTTAGTGACGAACGTAATCTTTGCTGGCGACTGCGTATGTCCCATAATCCTTAGAGAGCACATGCTAGTCGAGGATGAGCGGTATGAAACGTACGACATCGGTCACGGTCAAGATGTCCGCGGAAGACTATTCCTTGCTCATGAAGGCCGCTGACCATCTTTGGCCAAAGGCCCTGCTCACCAAGTCCGGCATTGTGCTTGGACTGGCCCGCATCGGTGCTGAGAGCGTGCTGCCAAAACAGAGGAGATCAAAGCCGTAGAGCAGATCCGTACTGGCGTCGACACTTGAAGCGTCAAAATGGACAGCGCGATTACAGCCCAAACCATCCTATGCGAGATCAGCACAGATGTGTCCCGGTTTCGCAATGCTTCCGCCTTTGCATCCTGGTGGGGACTTTGTCCTGAGAATAAGATCAGTGGTGGCAAGGTGCTCTATACCAAGAGTCGCCGCGTCAGGAGCCGCGTTGCCACTGCGCTACGCATGGCGGCCAACTCGCTGCATCATGCAAAAGACTATCTCGGTGAGTTCTTTCGGCGCATCACTCGGGTGTGAGGAATTGCCCCTGAAACCCGAGTTGTGCGGCTTGTTTCCGGAGTCGGTATTGAGCGCGCTTTAGGCTCCTCCGAGCTGCCGGTCGGATGCCCAAGGCGCGAATCAAAGGCAAACTCCCAATCGAGATCGTCGTCAGAGCTGACGAGTGTCATCACACGTCTGTACGCAAACCTCTGACCCACGCTTCACCGTCGGGCTTGAACATCGAGCACCAATGTCGGCGCAGGCCGTAGCTGTCATCCGACCGGCCCCCAGCATCATCTCTCTGCCCGCGTTCCTTTGCATCCTGTCTGGCAAACGCCAGTTGCACGCTTTACAGGACTAATCTCGTGATGGCGGGACCGGACTACTTCCGGATTGGCGACGACTAGCTCAGTACACATCACCTGACGCTTCCCACAACCCCGTTTCTGGACCAAGAGGAAGCGTCGAAGGGTTCCGTCAATGAGTGAAATGGCGATGTTTCAACAGCTATTCGCGTGGAGCATTTTCAGATTGAGGGGCCAAGTGTTTGGGGTAGATAGACGACCATGGCGACGATAGAGGATAATCTGACGCTGGAGGATAATTTAATGAACGGTTTGAAGATCCTTGCGCTAGCTGCTGTTGCCGGAATCTGCTTCGCGGTGACTACTCCCATGACACAGGCTCAGGTGGGCATCGAGATCGGAGTTGCGCCTGTGTGTCCCTACGGGTACTACGATGTCCCGCCGTACGAATGCGCCCCCTATGGGTACTATGGCCCAGAATGGTTTGCAGGCGGCGTCTTCATTGGGGCGGGCCCGTGGTTTCATGGCCCAGCCAATTTCCATGGCCACGTAAATAACCGTTTCCATCCTGAGCACGGCTATACCGGCCCAAGGCCAGCCCGTGGCGAAAAACCCGAACCGGGAAAGCGTCTCGATAAGGTTGCCCACTTCAAAGCAAACGAAGTGCGCGATGGACACGGCCACGTAGTCGGCAAAAAATAATTGATACCAGCCGGGTGCCCACTCGTTCGTCCTTTGCGAACGAGTGGGTGCTGACCGCTCCGCGCTCCCAATCACCAATTACAAATCTTTGGCGCCCACCGCGTTACGGCGGCGAAAAGCTCGACTCCGCACCACAGAATACTTAGCCCCCGATGATGCACCACAATCGCCGCACGCCCATTCTAACTCTCCGGGGCGAACTCCTTACTTAACTGTCGTTATCAAGTGTTAGCACTCAAAACCCCTGTCAATAAGCGATATGGCGATTTTTCGTCAACGATCGAGGCTAAGAGCCTCTCAACAGCCTGCCATGTGTTCCAACCGGCGTGCGGAATCACATCACACGGAACGGTGGTGCCTACCTATTGCAAAGATTAGCCAAAGGAGTAACCTTATTTGCGACTAATCGTCCCGCCTCTCCGAAGAGCAGTTCCCGTCTGTTGAGACGCAGCACCCCCTGAGGCGAATGCCCCGAATTATTGGGAAACGCATTTCCATGAGATAGAAAGGAGATGTGCTTATGAAACTGAAGCTGGCAACGCGAACGAAGGATGGAATTCTCGTGGTGGATTGCAGTGGCCGGATTGTGTTTGGCGAGGAGTCTTCGCTGTTGCGGGATACCGTCAAGAAGGCCGTATCGGAGAACAATCGCATCGTGCTCAATCTGGGCGATGTGAATTACATCGATTCCGGCGGTCTGGGCACGCTCGTGGAGCTGCGCACAAGCGCGCAAAACGCGGGCGGCATGATCAAATTGATGAGCTTGACCAAGCGCGTGGGCGATTTGCTGCAGGTCACCAAGTTGCTCACGGTCTTCGACGTATACAACTCAGAGGCGGAAGCCGTCGAATCCTTTCGCAAGGCGGCTTAGCCCGGCCCACGAATCGGGGGCACTCGCGGATCATCATCATGCGCTCGGGGACCACTCTCCACTAGGGGCCGGATAAATTTTCGCAGATTGCTTCTCGTCCAATCCAATTTTTCTTGCAGCTCGGCGGCGGATACATGTTTCGCCAACGACCCATTCTTAAGATAGCGCCAACTCCACGGCTTTCATTGACTTGCCCTCGAATCACGCCTACCATTACGCGATTACATGATTGGCCAGACCATCTCGCGCTACCGCATCGTCGAAAAGCTCGGGGGCGGTGGTATGGGCGTCGTTTACAAGGCCGAGGACACGGAGCTCGGTCGTTTTGTTGCGCTCAAGTTCCTGCCGGATGACGTTTCCCGAGACTCGCAGGCATTGGAACGTTTCCGACGCGAAGCTCGTGCGGCCTCCGCGCTCAACCATCCCAACATCTGCACGATTTACGACATCGGCAAGAGTGGTGAGCAGTCGTTTATCGCGATGGAGTTTCTGGACGGCGTGACGCTGAAGCACCTCATTGCCGGGCGTCCGATGGAGACGGATGAGATCCTTTCGCTCTCCATCGAAATCGCTGATGCCCTCGATGCGGCTCACTCCGCCGGCATCGTTCATCGCGACATCAAGCCAGCAAACATTTTCGTCACCAAGCGCGGACACGCGAAGATTCTCGATTTCGGACTGGCCAAGATGGCCGCCGGCACCCAGCGTCCGGCCGACGTGGGAGTCACCGCCGCCACTGCCGCCGTGGATCTCGAACACTTGACCAGCCCCGGTATGGCTGTCGGCACCGTTGCCTACATGTCGCCGGAGCAGGCCCGCGGCAAGGAACTCGACCACCGCACCGATCTGTTCTCGTTTGGCGCCGTGCTTTACGAGATGGCGACCGGGACCGTTCCTTTCCGCGGCGACACGTCTGCGGTGATCTTCGAATCCATTCTCGGCCGTGCCCCGGTTTCTGCGATCCGCATGAATCCCGATTTGCCGGCCGAGCTGGAGCGCATCATTAACCGCGCCCTTGAAAAGGATCGCGAGCTGCGCTACCAACACGCTTCCGAAATGCGCGCCGAGTTGCAGCGATTGAAGCGCGACACCGATTCGAGCCGCCGCGTCGTGGCCGCGGCCGATAGCCCAGCGCCATCTTCTGCGAGCGCTTTGCCTGCGCGACCGTCGAGCGGCTCCGTCAGGCCAGCGCCACCCTCCGGCCCTTCGGCCGCAGCAATTTCTGCTCCAGTCGAGGCCGGCTCCAGTTCGCCGGCAATGGTGCCTGCGCGAAAAAGCTGGCTGGTTCCGGCTGTCGCAGCCGTCGTGGTCCTCGCCATTCTGGCGGCCGTGATGTTTTTCCTTTATCAACGCCGTAAGCCTGCACTTACCGAGAAAGACACCCTCCTGCTGGCAGACTTTGTAAACACCACCGGCGATGCCGTGTTTGACGGCACGCTCAAGCAAGCGCTGGCCGTTCAACTGGAGCAATCGCCCTTTCTGAATATCCTTTCTCAACAGAGCGTGCGGGAAACCCTGGGCTTCATGGGGCGTTCCCCCGATGAGCGGCTAACAAATCAGTTGGCCCGCGAGGTCTGCCAGCGTGCCGGCATCAAGGCAATGTTGAGCGGTTCCATCACCACGCTGGGGAATCATTACGTCGTTGACCTACAAGCGCTGAACTGCGCCACCGGAGATTCGATTGCCCACGAACAGGCGGAAGCAGAGAGCAAAGAAGTCATCTTAAAATCGCTCGGCCAGGCCGCGACGAGCCTGCGCGCCAAGCTGGGCGAGTCGCTCAGTTCCATCCAGAAATTCGACACGCCTCTTGAAGAAGCCACCACGTCCTCGCTGGAAGCTTTAAAGATGTTCAACCTGGGCGAGACGGAACGCGTCAAGTCCGAGGTGGGGTCCATCCCGTTTTATAAAAAAGCGATCGAGCTCGACCCCAACTTCGCTATCGCCTACGCTCGACTGGGTATGGTGTACAGCAATAGCGGTGAAGGCGAGAGCGCCATGCAGTATTTAAAGCAGGCCTTCGAACGCCGGCAACGAGCCAGCGAACCGGAAAGGCTCTATATTTCAACCCGCTACTACTTCGTCGTCACCGGCGAACTGGAGAAAGAGATCGAAGCCCTCCGGCTCTGGGAGCAGTCCTACCCGCGTGACGCGACCCCGTACATTACGCTCGGCGTCATTTATGATCAGCTCGGACAACGCGAGCAGGCCGTGCAACAGTCACAGGAAGCAAACCGATTGCTGCCCACGGCCCGCTATCCCTACGAAAACCTGATGGGAGACTACATAGCCCTCGGCCGTTACGACGAGGCCAAGGCGATTGCGGAGAATGCCTTCGCCCACAAAGTCGACAACATTGGCATTCACTGGCAGCTCTACCAGATCGCGCTGATTCAGGGAGACGCAGCTGCGATGCAGCGCGAATCCCAGTGGGCGAACGGAAGGCCAGATGAAGTTTTCATGAAGGCCAACCTGGCCGGGGTCGCGGCATTCTATGGCCGGCGCAGCAAGGCGCTGGACATGAACGGACAAGTCTTCGAGACAGCGCAGCGCGCTGGTCTGAAAGGAAACGCAGCTCTGACATTGTTGGCTGACGCGGGGATAGAACTGATGATGGGAAACAACTCGGCCGTTTCTCCCAAGGTGAAGCAGGCGCTTGCACTTAGCCCCGACGACAAGCTAGTCAGGAATTGGGCGGTTTCTAACCTTGCGCGCGCCGGGTCGGACCGTGAGGCGCAAACTATATTCGACGCGTTCCGGAAGGAGTATCCCAACGACACGATTAACAATTCGATCACCGAACCTTGGTTGCACGCGACATTTGAGATCAACCATGACAATCCAACGGCAGCCGTTGAATGGCTGGAAAAGCTCAGACCGTATGAGTTCGGAGTCGTGGCTGGATTATGGCCTGCCTATGATCGCGGGCTTGCCTATCTGAAAATGAAGAAAGGGCCGGAAGCAGCGGCGGAATTCCAGCGAGTGCTGGGTCGCCGGGGCGTGGATCCCGTCGGTCTCGAATACGCCCTCTCCTACCTCGGGCTAGCACGCGCCTACGCACTGCAGGGCGACAGCGCCAGGAGCCGTACCGCCTACCAGGACTTCTTCGCCCTCTGGAAAGACGCCGACCCTGACATTCCGGTTCTGAAGCAAGCCAAGTCGGAGTACGCAAAGCTGCAATAGCTGGAAAATCCTTCCTTGTCGCTCGCTGTTAACCGATAGTTGTTGTAAACACGGCGCTTTGGAACGTGCCGTCTCCGTTACCGAGCAGCACGCTCACCGTGTTGCTCCCGGCGTTGGTCACTGCCAGGTCGAGGATTCCGTCCCCGTTGAAATCTCCCGTGACCACCCCGATGGGGAAAATTCCGACGGCATAATCCAAAGCGGGTTGGAACGTGCCATCACCATTGCCCAAAAGCACGCTGATGTTGCTGCTGCAAGGTAGCCTCGAACGAAACGATGTTCAAGGCGCCGCCGCCGAGGCCCGGGTTGACTACCGTCACCAAAGCCGTGTTCGGAGTTGCTACATCGGAAGCCGGAATGGTGGCAGTCAGCCGGGATCTACTGACGAAGGTGGTGGTGCGAGAACTGCCATTCCATTTCACGGTCGCGCCCTGCACAAAGCCGGTCCCGTTGACGGTTCCTCTCAGACCCTTTTAGATCCCAACGCCTGTTCCGATGTCAGACGTACCATGTTGGTCTATCCCGCTAGCGGGCATACCGCGGTATGTTTAACGCAAGCGTTTTGGCGCGATCCTGTCAGCGCCTGTGAGGCCCCGAGTCGCGTTTATGAATCGGGTGTTGTGAGGGCAGTGCGCCCGAGTCGCTTCTCAGGGCCGTTGCCGGAGACGCCTGATGGCACGTTATCTCTGTGTCCACTGTCACTTTTACCAGCCACCGCGCGAAAATCCTTGGCTGGAAGCGGTCGAACTGCAGGATAGCGCCTCTCCCTACCATGACTGGAACGAGCGCGTTGCCGCCGAGTGTTATCTGCCCAATGGCGCCGCGCGGATTCTCGACGAATCAGGTCGGATCACAAAGATCGTCAACAACTATGCCCGCATCAGCTTCAACTTTGGGCCGACGTTGCTGTCGTGGATGGAGCGCGACGCGCCGCACGCCTATGAGCGGGTGCTAGAGGCCGACCGCCAGAGCCAGCAATCGTTCTCGGGCCACGGAGCCGCATTAGCGCAGGCGTACAACCACATGATCCTGCCGCTAGCAAACTCGCGCGATAAAGCTACGCAGATCGTCTGGGGCATGCGCGATTTCCAGCACCGTTTCGGACGAGACCCAGAGGGCATGTGGCTGCCGGAAACGGCGGTGGATCTGGAGACACTCGAACTCCTCAGTTCGGTCGGCCTCAAGTTCACCATCCTAGCCCAGCACCAGGCCCGTCGGATGCGCCACCAGCCCTGGGAGGAATGGCTCAACCTCGAAGGTGCTGGCATCGATCCCACGCGCGCCTACGCCTGCCACCTTCCGTCCGGCCGCAGCATCAGTTTGTTTTTTTACGACGGCCCCATCTCGCACGCGGTCGCGTTCGAAAATTTGCTCGTCAACGGACCGAACTTTGCCAACCGCCTGCTCAGCGGTTTCAATGACAACCGCCCTTGGGCGCAATTGGTCCACATCGCCACCGACGGCGAGACCTATGGTCATCATCATGCCCACGGCGACATGGCCCTGGCCTACGCGCTCGACTTCATTGAGCGCAACCAGTTGGCAACTATCACCAACTACGGTGAATACCTTGCCAAGCACCCGCCATCTCATGAAGTGGAGATCATCGAGAGGAGTTCGTGGAGTTGCATGCATGGAGTGGAGCGCTGGCGGAACGATTGCGGCTGCAACTCCGGCGGATGCGGCTCCTGGCGTCAGCATTGGCGGCAGCCTCTGCGGGAGGCAATGGACTGGCTGCGCGATGATCTAGCCAAGTCTTATGAGCTCAGCGCGCAGGAACTTCTGCGGGATGCCTGGGTCGCGCGGAACGATTACATCGACGTCGTGCTGGATCGTTCGCCCAGCAATGTAGACGCATTTCTTGCCCGCCATGCTGTGCGGGACCTTTCCCTCGAACAACAAGTGCGCACTTTAAGGCTGCTCGAAGCGCAGCGCCATCTCATGTTGATGTACACCAGTTGCGGGTGGTTCTTCGACGAACTGACCGGGCCCGAGACGGTGCACGTCCTCCAGTATGCCGGCCGCGCGGTGCAACTTAGCGAGCAGCTTTTCGGCGAATACCGAGAGGAGGAATTCTTGCGCCGCCTAGAAGTGGCTTGGAGCAACATCCCTGATTACGGGAACGGACGCCACGTTTACGAGCGCTTCGTCCGACCCGCCATGTTGGACCTGTTGGGGCTGGGCGCACACTATGCCATCAGCTCGCTGTTCAACGGCTATCAGGGCTGGAACTCGATTTACAGCTACGGTGTGGACCTGCAGGAAGCGCGCAAATTGGAGTCCGGTAAAACAAAACTTGCTCTCGGCCGCGCCCGCATTGTCTCGAACATCACACGCACGCGCTTGACCGTCGGCTTCGCCGTGCTTCATTTTGGCGATCACAATCTGAGCGCCGGGGTTCGTCCCTTCCAGAGCAAAAATGCGTTCCACGTGGTGGTTGAAGAAGCGAGCCGTGCCTTTTCCAGTGCCGACTTGCCGGAGTGCCTGCGCGTGATCGATCGCCATTTTCGGGGCGCGACCTACTCGCTGAAGTCCCTGTTCCGCGATGAGCAACGGCGCATTCTCAGTCGAATCGTCAACTCCACCATGCACGAGGCCGAGGCCATGTACCGCCAGGTGTACGAGCACCACGCCCCATTCATGCGCTTCTTGTCCGAACTTCACATGCCTCCGCCGCCCATCCTGCGCACCACCGCCGAGTTCGTGTTGGGCAACGCGGTGCAGCGGGCGTTGACGGACCGGGAATTGGACCTGGATCGTATCAGGATGCTACTCGATGCCGCCCGGCACGATGGCGTCAATCTGGACCTATCCTGTCTGGAGTCCGCTCTGCGCCAACGGCTCAACGCGGAGGTGGAGCAGTGGGCGCGGGAACCCGGCGATCCGGAGAGGCTGGAGATAGTGGAGGCTCTGGTTTCGCTGAGCCGGGTCCCGCCCCTGGAAGTGGACCTTTGGAAGCCGCAGAACGCTTACTACCAACTGGTCGAGGCGCTTTCCGGAACCAATCAAACGCGCATGAGTGGCGCGTGGTTGGACCGCTTCCGCGGCTTGGGAAAATGGCTGGGCGTGGCTGTTCCTCAACGGTCCCCGGAATTACCCTGCAGGCGGCAAGACCAAATCGCCTGACCACATGCTGGCCAACTCACGGCCACCCCGTGGTCATTGGCTTACCGAAGAGTGGGAGACGGATTGTCGTCGTAAACGCCTTATAAAAGGACGCCCCTTTCGGATTAGGTTGTGAGCGCAAGCATCACATCTTGGGAAAGGGGACCCGTGCTGAACAGCGTCTCGGGATTGTTTCCGAGTAACAGGCAACCCGGAAATAATCCTTAAGGTAAGAGTTGCCGACAACTCGGGGCCTACCGGGCTGGTCCAAATTGAAGAGCCAAGTGCGGTCCCTTGTACAGATCCACAGTTCCAGGTTCAACACGCTCGTGCCGGAGGCGTCCTTCGTTGACTAGCGGATGCCGCGTCCGTAATATGAAGCGACCCGAAAGCGTGGCATCTCCCGAATGATCGGCCAAGCCATTTCGCACTATCGCGTCGTCGAGAAGCTCGGCGGTGGCGGGATGGGTGTGGTCTACAAGGCTGAGGACACCCGGCTGCATCGCTTCGTAGCCCTGAAATTCTTGCCCGATGAGGTTGCACGCGATCCTCAGGCGTTCAGCCGCTTCCAGCGAGAGGCTCAGGCTGCTTCCGCCCTAAATCATCCCAACATCTGCACCATCTATGACATCGGCCAGGTGAACGGGCAAGCTTTCATCGCCATGGAGTATTTGGAAGGTACCACCCTGAAACACATGATCGAGGGCCGTCCGCTGAAGACTGCTCAGCTGCTCGAATTGGGCATCCAGATCTCAGATGCTCTCGATGCGGCACACTCCGGCGGAATCGTGCATCGCGACATCAAGCCTGCGAATATCGGCAATGGGAACTATTGGCTATATGTCGCCCGAGCAGGCGCGCGGCGAGACGCTGGACCAGCGGAGCGATCTGTTTTCTTTCGGTGTGGTGCTCTACGAAATGGCAACCGGCAAACAGCCGTTCTCGGGAGCTACTTCGGCCGTTATCTTTGAAGCCATTCTGAACAAGATACTCGCTCCGCCGATCCAGTTGAATCCGGGACTGCCGGCGCAAATGAGAACTCTGTCCAGCGAGTTCTATACCGCCCAGGGTCTCGTCTGGTCTCCGGACGGCAAAGAACTCTGGTTCACCGCAACCGTCACAGGAATCCCAGGCGTTCTCTTCATAGAAGCGGCGGAAATCCCCTAATGCATCCCGGGACCGCTCGGTCTCATCCAATCTTGGTACAGTGCGAGATCAGCGACCGGACGGTTGCTGAATCAACTTCACGGGGAGTGGCAACGTGCGCAAAGGCGATCAGACACGGCAAGACATCATTCGTAAGGCAGCGCCAATCTTCAATCAAAAAGGATACGACGGCGCTGCACTTTCCGATCTCATGCGAGCCACTGGTCTGGAAAAAGGCGGGATTTACAGGCACTTTGAGAGCAAAGAAGAGCTTGCGGGAGACGCCTTCGACCACGCTTGGAAAGTTGCAATGGATGCGCGCTTCGAAGGAACAGAGGAGATCCCGAATACCGTTGATCGTCTCAAACAAATCGTGCGGAACTTTCGCGACCGGCGCACCGGGCTTGTGCCGGGAGGCTGCCCGCTGCTGAACACGGCCATCGATTCCGACGATGGCAATCCTCAGTTGCGAGCCAAAGCCCGCCAGGCTCTCAGTTCATTACTTGATCGTCTGCAATCAATTGCCGAGGAGGGGCAACGACGAGGCGAGGTGCGTGCCGATGTCGATTCGGCGAAATTGGCCACCTTGATCGCAAGTACGCTTGAAGGCAGCATAATGGTGAGCCGTCTGCAGAAGAAGGAAGAGCCTCGTGACCTTGCCGTCCGTCATCTGGAGGAATACCTCGAAACCAAAGTTCGTGCACGGAAATCGAAAACCGGAGCTGACAAGTCATGAGTACTCAAGCAATGTCCTCGCAAGCGGACTTCAGGGAACGCGCAAAGACGAACGACGTTCCCATCGCGCGGCTGATTGGGTTTGAGGCGAAAAACATCGCTGAAGGGCGGGCGACGGTCGTCTTAGCAGCGGGACCACAGCATGCGTTCTCGCGGTCTATCGGACTGAGGTAGAAAAACTGGCCGCAGCCGAGAAGAAGTTCTCCGAAAGCCTTCCTCCCGGGTTCGCGGACAATCAACTAGACGCGAGACGCAGACTTCGTACGCCGTCGCAGGTTTACAAGCGTCGAAAACTTCGCCTGTCCTTTAACTGTCAAATAATCGTTTCCAGACGTTCCTTACAAGGTTTTACGGAGCCACCCGCGTCATCGCACCAGTCAGATAATCTGAACCGCGCGGCAGTTGATCAAGTCGCAAACGAGTTGGGTGAACTGGATGTCTTCGTCAACAATGCCGGAATCATGATCCGAGGAACCATCGATCGCTACAGTCTCGAAGATTTCGATCGCATGCTCGCCATTAATGTCCGCGCAGCATTTGTCGGCATACAAGCGGCTTCGGAGCATATGAAGAGAGGAGGAAGGATCATCCTAATCGGCAGCAACACTGCCGTCCGCACAGCGTTTCCCGGAGCTAGCGTCTATAGCATGACAAAAGCGGCCCTAACCGGATTGGTGCGAGGGGCCGCCATCGATCTCGCTCCTCGGGCCATTACTGTCAACAATGTCCAGCCTGGTCCGACAGCGACGGACATGAGTGCGCCACACGCCGAAGCGGTAAAGACCCTGATTCCGCTAGACCGAATGGCGGATGTGTCAGAGATTGCAGGTTTTGTCTCGTATCTCGCTTCCAATGAAGCTGGGTTTATTACAGGCGCCAGCCTCACAATCGATGGCGGATACATCGCATAATTGAAAGCGAGGAGAAAAGGATATGGCCCGACCGAAGGAATTTGATCAAGAAAGAGCTCTACACCGTGCCATATCCATCTTCTCTCAAAAGGGCTTTGCCGCCACGTCGACCGACGACCTGATGCGTGCCATGGAGCTAGGCCGGCAAAGCATGTATGACACTTTCGGGGACAAACGTGCCCTCTTTCTAAAGGCGCTCGAAGTCTATGTCACGGAGAAGGTTCGATCCATTGATGTAGAGTTCCAGACCCCGGGGTCACCCCTTGCTTCAATCCGGAGGGCACTTGTCCACTTTGCAGAACGCAGAGATCTTTCCAGTACAGATGGTTGCATGGGCATTAATGCCATCTGTGAGTTCGGGATGCGAGATGAAGACGTGACACGAATTACCCGCAGTGCGGCCAGGATACAGCGCCACACGCTCATGGACGCATTGAGACGAGCTCAGATGGAAGGCGAACTCGACGCTCAGACGGACCTTGAGAGTCTCGCCGATTTTTTTGAAAGCACGCTAGCAGGAATAAGGATTGCTGCGAAGGCGGGAAAGACTCGGCCAGCCCTAAAACGAATCGCTGAAGTTGCGTCCGTAGTGTTTGCCGGTGCTGAAATATCGGTCCGGTGACGTCGGCTCGTGGAACGTGATGCAGCGTTGTCATGAGTTCATTCCCGTATACCAGGGGCACGGTTGCCCCCTTGTGGAGAGTTGAGAAAATATTGGGACGAAGTGAACGCTCAACTACTCTCGGAGCTTGCAAGTCTTCCCGAGGACGAATGGTTGCAGCGGCACAAAGCAATGTCCGAAGAAGATTATGCCAAAGATCCGACGCGGAACCGATTAGGCGTTCTGCTGAGTCGAACCAACCACATGTCCTACCACTTGGGGCAGATAACTCTCGCTCTTAAATAACGGAGTTTTGGTCGCCTGCACCGAAGCGAAGTGTGCTTCTCCAAACTCGGAACACTACTCGCCAAGGCTGATCGCCTGTTCGGGCAAGATTGCCACACAGACTTCGAAACCGGGCCGAACTACTTCGCCGAGTTCTCCTGTGCATCCTTGGCTAGCAGCTTTGGAGCTTCCCCGGCGCTCTTTCGCATGTAGATGACCGCTCCACCTTCCTCAAAGCGAACTTCATCCATTAACGCCTTCATCACGTGGATGCCACGGCCGTGAATCGACCCGATGTTTTGTAGAGCTGTAGGGTCAGGGATATTATCAGTGTCAAATCCTTTTCCTTCGTCCTTCACCGCGATTGACACTTCGTCAGGCTCACTGCGGCAGGTAATATGGACGTGTTTTCTATGATCCTCATGATTTCCGTGAATGATGGCGTTTGCCATGGCTTCCCGCGATGCGATTTCAATGTCGCTCACGCCTTCAGGAACACAGCTGCAAGTTCTCAGCAAGAGCATGAGTTTGTCCACGAAAGGAGAAATCGCAGTCACTTCGCTTGGCAAGGAGCACTCCAGAGCGATGTGCAGGCCCAGGTGATCATGCGCTATCGTCATTCAGAAACCACCTTGGCGATTGAAATAGGCCTTTCTATAACTGAGGCAATTGCGAGACATCCCATCCTCCGCCCATAGCTTTGATCAACAGCACGTTCGCTTCGAGGCGTCGTCGCAGAATGTCGATGTCGTTTCTCTCGTTCGTCAAAGCCGTGGTTCGTGAAGTGACCACTTGCAGGTACGTGTCAACGCCCCCGGCATAGCGGTTCTGAAACAACTTGAGCGATTCTTCCGCGGCACTGGTGGCCTCTTGTTGTTGCATCGATTCAGTGCTGAGGACGCGCAGAACTACCACGTTATCCTCGACTTGCTGAAACGCATCGAGGACAGTTTGCCGATAGCCAGCCACAGCGGCGTCATATCCTGCGCGGGCTGATTCATTGGTCGCCCGGCGTCGCCCAGCGTCGAAAAGGGTCTCCGAGAGTTGCGGTCCCACCGCCCAGAAACGGCTAGGCCAGGTGAGCCAATTCAAAATCGAAGAGCCCTCTAGTCCTGCACTCGCGGCCAGATTGAGAGTCGGATAATAGGCCGCCTTGGCAATGCCGATTTGTTCGTTGGCGGACGCCATGCGGCGTTCCGCTGCAGCAATATTTGGACGACGCTCAAGAAGCCGCGCTGGCAAAGTAACGGGAACGCTGGGCAGCACGGGCGCCGCAAGATTCAGGGGAGAAACAGCAAGATGGAATGCCGCCGGAGGTCTTCCGATAAGAATCGCCAGAGCATGCTCGTACTGCGCGCGTTGGACAGTAATATCGGAGGCCAGCACTTGGGCAGCCTTAAGTTGCGTCTGCGCCTGCGCGACATCTGATTTCGGCGACGCGCCGCCCTCGAAGCGATTTTGTGTCAACCGCAACGCTTCGGTATAGGCTTTCACGGTATCGTTCAGAAGTCTCTCCTGGGCGTCGGCGCTCCGAACCTCGAAGTAGTCGATCGCAACTTCGGCATGAAGGCTCAAACGAGCCGTTTGCAGGTCAGCTGCGCTTGCCTGGGCCTGCTGCCTGGCTGCGGCCACGCTGCGACGAACGCGCCCCCACAGGTCGATCTCATACGAGAGGTCAAGAGGAAGAATGAAATCTCCGCTGCCATTGTGGACTGAGCTGGACGGAAAATAGGGTTTATTCGCGGAAGCTCGAATGTCGGAGATGCTGGGAGAACCTCCAATGATCGGTGCTTGCGAGGCGCGATTGAAACGAATCGCGGCCCGGGCTTGACGTAGATTCGCCTCGGCGATCTTCAGGTCCTGGTTGGAGGAGTCCACCTGGTCTTCGATCTCGTTTAACGTTGCACTCAGGGTTGTATGGGTGAAAAAGAGAAAAAGAACGATGCCCGCCATGGCAGCCGGCAAAGCGGTAATAATGATGAAGGGGTCGAGCCAAGACTGAAAATTCACGACGATCAGCATGTAGACGAGTACGATGGCGAAGCCCAGTCCGATGATTAAACCGAGATACGAACTGCGCATGGTTTCCACCTGACCGCGAATCGTAATAAATGTTCCCCGTGGCAGTGATTGTCGATTGGCATCGACGATTCGTTGCACGTCTCGACTTACCGCTCCGAGATCGCGGTCCTGAACCGACCCGTAAATATCGACCACGCGACGGATGTTGTAATGGGAAACAATGGCCATTTCGCGTGAGCGCTGCATCGATGCCACGTCAGCCAGAATCTCGGGATTGGCTTTGTTGCCGCCTGCAATCGGAATATTCTGAACATCCTTAACCGTTTGCAGGCGATACTGTGGTGTCTGCGCGACTAGGTTGTAACTCACGCCATTGTTCCAGTTGACAAAAAACATCGGGGTCACCTGGAAGCTCCCGCTAAGGGAATTCAGAACGCTTGAAGCCACATCCCGCTCCGTGTAGCCCGCCTGCGATGCCTTGGTTCGGTCCACGTTTATTTCGAGGGTCGGATAGTCGAGTGGCTGCTGGATATGCAAGTCCGTAAGACCCGACACCTGGTGCAATTGGGTTAGGACTCTCTCAGCGATTTCGTGGCTGGCCTGCACATTCGCGCCTTCGACTTGCACGTCAATCGGCGCAGGCAGACCGAAGTTCAGGGTCACGATGTCTGCGGGAAGAGAATAGAAACTCACACCGGGAAACTCCCGCGGCAGCTCGTCGCGCAGCTCGTGGACGTAATCAGCCGTAGCCCTGTGATCCTTGCGAAGCGAGACGAGCACATCGACATCGTTGGCGCCAATAACTCCCGACGTCGATTGCATGGTATTCAACGGACTGTACGGCAGTCCGATGTTATCGAGAATGTTGTCCAGCTCTGCCGGCGGAACTTTCTCGCAGATCGCGTCTTCGACCAGATCCGATAGGCGCGCAGTCTCCTCAATGCGGGAGCCCGTCTTCGCGCGAATGTGGAGGATGAACTGGCCGGCATCAGACTGCGGAAAAAAGTCCTGGCCCAGCCAAGGCACCAAAAGTAAAGCACACAGGCAAATCCCGAGAAACGCTGGAATGAAGACCCGTCGGGATTCGACACATTGCGTCAGGACGCTTCGATAAGAGTTGCGAAGCCGTTCAAAGCCTTTCTCGAATCTCTTCTGCAAACGCACGAACAGATTGCGAGTGTCCCCGCGACCCTCATTGAGTTTGAGCATGTACATCACCAGCGTCGGCACCAGCGTTCTCGAAAGAATGTAGGACGCGAGCATCGCAAAGACCACCGCCTCCGCCAGCGGAACGAACAGATATCGCGCTACTCCGCCAAGCAGAAACAACGGCATAAAGACGATGCAGATGCACAGTGTCGAGACGAGGGCAGGTACGGCGATTTGCTGGGCGCCGTCCAGAATGGCCTGCCGAATCTCGGTCTCGTGACCTTCTTCGAGGATGCGGTTGATGTTTTCGATCTCAACCGTGGCGTCGTCCACCAGAATGCCGACTGCCAACGCCAACCCGCCCAGAGTCATGATGTTGATCGTCTCGTGCAGAAAACTGAGCATCAGAATCGAACTCAGGATCGACAACGGGATGGAGATGGCGATGATGAGCGTGCTTCGCCAACTGCCGATGAAGAGAAGAATCATGAGGCCAGTAAGCGCCGCGGCGATGACTGCTTCGCGAACCACACCGCTGATCGCGCTCCGCACAAACAGAGACTGGTCGGCGATGGGGGTGATTTTCAATTGCGGCGGCAAGGTCAGCGCGGCGCGGGGCAAAACCTTTCGAATTCCCGCCACGACATCCAGAGTCGATGCAGTTCCGGCCTTAAGCACGCTGACCAGCACGCCCCGGTGGCCATCCTGTCGCACCACGTTGGTTTGAAGGGCAAAGCCGTCGCTTACCCGAGCGACGTCCTCAGGTAGATCGTTTTCGCTCCGACCTGCTTGATGGGAAGATCACCGAGTTCCGCGACCGTGCGAGGTGTGACGTTCACGCGAACGTCCAACTCGCTTTCGGCGATCTTTGCCGTGCCGGACGGCAAGATAAGGTTCTGCGCGTTCACCGAATTCAAAACGTCGCTGGGCGAGACGTTTTTGGCCTGCATCAGGTTCTGATCCATGTTGATCATGACCTGCCGTGGTTTGCCGCCGTACGGCAAAGGAATGACGGCGCCTGGCACCGTAATGAGCTGAGTGCGCAAGAAATTGAGCGAGAGATCGTTGAGCTGCTGTTCCGACATTCCGGGTCCGGAGACACCTAGCTGAAGGACCGGCACACTAGAAGCGGCTGAAGTTGATGATCTCAGGCGGCTGCGTGGCGGGAGGCAGAAGCCGCAGAATGAAGCCGGAAAGTGCTACCACCTGCGAGTTCGCGCGGTCCACGCTGGCGCCAGGTTGAAGATAAATCTTTACGACCGCAGTGCCGTTGTACGTGGTCGATTCGATATGCTCGATGTTGTCTACCAGCGTTGTGAGGCCCTTCTCTAACGGAGTAGTCAGTCGAGTTTCCAGATCCTCGGGATTCAGTCCCGTGTACGTCCAGGCCACGGAAATGACCGGGATGTCGATATTCGGAAAGATGTCAGTGGGGGTCCGAAGAATCACGGCCGGACTCAGTAGGAGAATGAGGATAGCAAGAACAACGAAGGTATACGGGCGATTAAGAGCTAGTCTGACTATCCACATAGATTTACCTTTGCTTGGCGACGACTTTCATCGGAAACCCCTTCGGAGAGAGCCCGTTGTTCTCGGGTTCTCTCCGTCGGTTCTTTCGAGTTCAATGGCCGGCAGATTCTGCTTTGGAAGCCACAGAAGGTGTCGCCGAAATCTGTGTCAGCCTGAGGTTGAGGGCCATGGTCGCGTGATTGTGGTGTGGGGTAACGGCCGGCTGGAAGCCGTAGTAAGCCTCGCCCACCCCGGTCGGGACCTCGGTATTGTTTACGGCCGCGATTTCGGTTCCCGAGCACTTCACACCGGAGTGGTCTTCGCCGACCGTCGGTGGCGCCTCACATTTCTTATCGTTCACCAGGACGGTCGGCCAGTCGTCAAGCGTCAGCGCATCGAGCAACTGTGGGAAGCCCTCGCGAGTAACAGAGGTCGTGCCCGAAAAAAGCATCGTACCGTCGTGTGCCGCGAGCTGGCGGGGATCGGCAAACGTCAAAGCGATTTGATCGGCTTCAGTGTCGGCCACTGGATCACCGTACTGCGGTCCGGCGTAACCTTCATTTGGGTCCGCCGTAACACTCCGCTCGATGCGAGTGACAGACAGATCGCCGGTCACTATCAGCTTCCCGTCGCTTGTCATCACGGACCGCTTCGATGTAAAGCTCATCTTCGCGTAGTCGGCACCTGTCTCATTGCCCGGGGTTATCTTCAGGTTGACGGATGGGTCGGTGAGATCATTCGAGTCGAAAATCACGTCACCGCTGACACGAGCCAAACCGACCTCCAATGCATTCGACCCCGATCCCAATGACAAGCGGGCAATCGAAAGCTGCGAATCCAGCTGCCAGGTCTCCTGGGCATGGGCGGGAATGGAAAAGGAAACTGCTAATACGAGGAGCAACGCGAGTGCCTGGCCGACGTTGCCGGTTACGAAGTGAAGGTTGCGTAATGCGTACGTTTTCATTGTCGTTTTCATTGTCGTTCTCCTTGTGATTTTGTTTTGCACCTTGCCTCTTTGCTGTGCGAATTGCCTTTCACCTCCATCAGATGATGGAAGAGACCGTTCGGTCGCATCCGCGCGGGGAAAATAATTTTTTGAAAGACTAGTGCCAATAAGGTCGAGCGTGCAATTTCTCGGGGCAGCCGGAACATGTTCTTATCTTGGCTGGCCTGTACAAACATCGTCGATTCGCGTGACGACTCAATGGCCGAAGCAGTGCAGTTGTTCTGAGGAGCTCCGCAGTATGACGATGCTCAAGGAGAAAGTATGAGACCTAGAAAATAAACAGGCACTCCCGACGAAAAGCAGATTCCTCGCCGCGCTCGGAATGACAAGCCCAAGAAAATATTTTCGAGCGAGAACTTCATTCCCAACCTCCGCCCAAAGCCTGATAGAGCTGAACCATCGCGATGAGCTCGTTGCCTTGCGCTTGCGCCAGCGCTAACTCTGCCGAGAACGAATTGGTTTCGTTCGTCAGCACCTCGAGATAATCCGTTGTTCCGGCTTTGAAGCGAACCTGCGATAACCTCGCTGCATCGCGCGCCGATTCCAGCAAGTGCTCCTGTTGAACTCTCGTCTCCTGATCCTTGCGGTAAGCGACCAGCGCATTTGAGACGTCGCGAAACGCGCCTTGAATCGTCTGCTGATAAGTCAGCACCATCTGGTCGCGCTCGGCCTGCGCGAGACGCACGTTATTCTTCAGACGACCTCCCTGGAAAATCGGCTGCGTCAGCGATGCAGCCATGTTCCAGATTCCAGCGGGACCAGTGAAGAGGTTCGTCAGCGCCGGACTTTCGTAGCCCGCAGTTGCCGTGAGCGCGATGTCGGGAAAGTAGGCTGCGCGCGCAACGCCGATCTGCGCGTTGGCCGCGATCAGGTTCGCTTCGGCTTGGTGGATGTCAGGACGACGCTCGAGCAGCGCCGATGGAATTCCCGCGGGAACTTCGGGAGAATGCGGTTGCTCGGTGAGCTTGAGTCCGCGCGGAACGTCTCCCGGATTTTTGCCGAGCAGAATGCTGATTGCGTTTTCCTCCTGCGCAATCTGGCGCTCGAGGTCAGGAACTTCGGTTGCTGCGGTGTAGACAAGCTGCTCGGATTGACGCACGTCGAGGAGCGAGTTGATGCCGTGCTGCTCGAGGGTTTGCGTCAGCTTGAGCGAGTCGCGGCGCGAGCTGAGCGTGCGCTGCGAGATCTCGAGTTCGAGGTCGTACTGCCGCAACTGGAAGTACGCGGTCGTGAGACTAGCGACCAGCGTCGACATGACTTCTTTCTGCGCCCACTCGTTCGCCAGCAGACTCGCTCGCGCGGCTTCGGTCGCGCGCCGATACTTGCCCCAGAAGTCAAGATCCCACGCAGCGGAAGCCGCGACTTGTCCCTGCGTGAGTTCGTAGGAAGGAATCGGCCCGAGCGGCGGGCTCTGCTGGCTGGTGATGTTGCCGCCCGCGCTCAGCGTTGGGAGCTGATTGGCGCGCGTGATGCCGACTTGCGCCTGCGCCTGGAGCACGCGCGTCGCCGCAATGCGAACGTCATAGTTGTTCTTAAGCGCCATGCGAATCAGGGATTGCAGTTGCGGGTCTTGGAAGACTTCCCACCACTTCTCGTCGCCCAGCGACTGCGCGGATTGCTGCGCTGCCGGTGCGTTGGCTTGCGCTGGTTGCTGCGCGTCGGGACTCGCGGGTTGTTGTTCGGGTTGCGCGCCGCGATATGTGACCGGAACGTCCACTCTTGGACGCTTGTAGTTCGGGCCTACCGCGCAGCCAATCGTGCTGGCAATCGCGAGCGTAACTCCCGCAAGCGTTAAGTAACGACGACTTACGATTCCATTCATAGGATTAGTCTCCATGTCCTTCCTGCAACGCGAAGCTCGGCACAGGCTCGCGCTCGCGTTCGCGAGGAGAGCGGAAGAACGAGAAGCGGTCCAGCACCTTCTGCTGGAACTCTTCCAGGTATAGATAGATTGCCGGCGTCACGAAGAGCGTGATGAACTGCGAGACGATCAAGCCACCGACAACGACGAGGCCCAGCGGACGACGCGATGAGCCATCAGCGCCGTAACCGAGCGCGATGGGCATTGCGCCGAGCAGCGCCGCGGCGGTCGTCATCATGATGGGACGGAAGCGCTCCATGCTGGCATCGTGAATAGCCTGATCGTCGGCAATGCCCTGCCGAACGCGCTGTTCGGCGAAGTCGACGATCATGATGCCGTTCTTTTTCACGATGCCCATCAGCATGAACATGCCGATGTAGGCGTAGAGCGAAGCTTCCGCACCGAAGATCCAGAGTGTGAGCAAGCCGCCGAGCAGCGCGACTGGCAACGACGAAAGCACGGTGATCGGATGCAGATAGCTCTCGTACAAAATCGCGAGGATCACGTACATGACGAACACCGCGACAAGCATCAGGATCGCAAGATCCGAAACCGTGTTGCGGAAGGTCAGCGCTTCGCCTTGCAGCGCGCCTTGCACGCCAGGCGGGAGAATCCGCTTGGCGGTGTTTTCGACATAGTTGGTTGCCGGACCAATGGCGAAACCTGGCTTTAGGTTGAAGAACATGGTCACACTGGTGAACTGGTTGATGTGGTTGACGGCCTGTGGTCCGATCACCGGACGCCAGCTTGTGACGGCGTTGAGCGGAACCATGCGCTGGCCGTCGTCGCTCTTGATGTAGAGCTTGCTCAGATCTTCGGGTGAGGAGCGCTTGTCGTCGGCGACCTCGAGGATGACCTGGTATTGGTCGGTGGGCTTCTTGATCAGGTAGCTGTAGTTCTGCGAGTAGGCGTCGTGGAGGAGCGTAAGAATGCGCGTCTCGGAAACGCCGTAAAGCTTGGCCTGGTCGCGGAGGATGTCGACCTGCAGGTTCGGCGTGTGATTGTAGAGGTCGGAGTTGACGAAAAGGAAGCCGGGATACTCGTGCATCTTCGCCATCATCTTGCCGGCAGTTTCGTAGACCTCATTCGGATCGATCCCCGAGAGCGCATAGGCAAATTGACCCTGCGCGTTGGCAGTGGCGCCGGTGGAGATCTCAAGAGCCGGATTGGGCTGGAGGAACGCGACGGTCCCGGGAATCGTGGTGGCGATTCCGCCCATGAGCTGTCCCGCGACCTGTTGGATCGGCGCACGCTGTGATGGAGGCTTGAGGAAGGCGATGAGGAAAGCCTGGTTCGAGCCGAGGAACGCAGAGTTGCCGCTCATCGTGAACGTGCTGCGGACGGCGGGATTCGCCCTCATGATCGTCTCGGCTTCGGTCTGGTAGGCGTGCATCTGGTCGGGCGAAGTGCCTTCCTGCGCGACGAGGACGCCGCGGATGAAGGAGCTGTCGCCGACGGGGAGGAACGCCTTTGGAACGATATCGAAGAGGTAGCCAGTGCCGACGAGGCAAACGACCCAGATGACGGCGGAAATCCAGCGCTGGCGGAGGAAGAACCAGAGCTGGCGTCCGTAGATGTCGAGGACGCGGCGCTCTAGGGCGCCGAAGACGCGTTCCATCCAGGTCTTCTTCGCGTCTTTGCCGCGATTGCTGAGGAGCCGCGACGTCATCAGCGGTGTGAGCGTCAGCGAGACAATCCCACTGGCGAGAATCGAGATCACAATGGTGATGGAGAACTCGCGGAAGATGCGCCCCATCAGGCCGGTCATGAAGACGAGCGGGATGAAGACGGCGGCGAGGGAGAGGGTCATGGCAAGAATGGTGAAGCTGATCTCCTTGGCCGATTGGATCGAAGCGTCGAGGGCGTTACGGCCTTCTTCCATGAGCCGGACGGTGTTCTCGAGGAAGACGATAGCGTCATCGACGAGGAAGCCTATGGCGAGGGTGAGCGCCATGAGCGAGAGATTGTCGAGACTGTAGCCGAGGAGGTCCATGAAAATGAACGTCAGCAGCAGCGAGAGCGGCAAGGCGACCGCGGGGATCAAGGTGTCAGTGGCGCGGCCAAGGAAGACGAAGATGACCATGACGACGAGGACGAAGGCGAGGTAGAGCGTGGTCTTGACGTCGTTGATGCCGGTGACGATGGTCTGGGAGCGGTCATAGGCCGTGAACAGCAAAACCGAACCAGGAAGTTGCGATTGAATCGATGGCAACAGGTCGCGCACTGATTTGGCCACGTCCACCGCATTTACTCCCGCCCGACGAAAGACGCCGATGAAAACATTTGCGCCCGGTTGGGGGTAGCCACGGACCCAGACACGCATGTCAATGCGTTCGTCTTGCACTCCCTGTTTGGCTCTCGCCACGTCTTTCAGGTAAACCGGGGCGCCATTCGACTGTCCGACGATCAGGCCGTCATATTGGTCTGCAGTGGCCAGCTGGCCTTGCGGTTGCAGCAAGAAGCTGCGATGCGGACCATCGAATTGCCCGGCTCCCGTATAGGCGGTGCCGTTCTTGACCGCGTTGGTCAGATCTTCCAGCGTGATATTGCGGGTCGCCATTGCCGAGGGATCCGCTTTGATGCGCACCGCCGATTGCGTTCCGTAAATAGCAACCTGGCTCACTCCCGGAAGAATGCTGATGCGCTCGCCGATCTGGGTGTTGGCGTAGTCATAAAGTTGGCCCTCCGTCGCTGTGTCGCTCACGATTGCGATGTACATGATCGGCTGGTCGTTGGGGTTGGTCTTGGTGAAGGTGGGCGGGCTGGGGAGATCGACGGGCAACTGGCCCTGGGCGCGCGTGATCGCTGCCTGTACGTCAGTTGCAGCGCCATCGAGGCTCTTTGAGAGATCAAACTGCAGCACGAAGCTGGAATGGCCCTGGAGGTTGTTCGAGGTTACGAGCTCGAGCCCGGGAATCTGCATGAACTGGCGCTCGAGCGGCGTGGCCACGTTGTTGGCCATGGTCTCGGGCGTCGCACCCGGATAGTTGACCTGCACCTGGATGACCGGGTAGTCGATTGCCGGCAGATCGCTCACAGGGAGCCGCGTGAAAGCGAACAATCCGAAGAGCAACACCGAAACCGTCAGCGCGACGGTCATCACTGGACGACGAATGAAGACCTCGGAGAGATTCATGACTGGCCTCCCTGCTTGGCGTTGGCCTGGTTATTGGCGTTCGCCCCCGGCCCTGCGGGAGACGCGCCGCCGACGCGCACTTTGCCGCCCGGGCGGACAAGCATTTGCCCGGCGAGCACAACGCGCTCGTTCGCGGCAATGCCCGACGTGACGACCACGTTGTCGCCTTGGCGCTGGCCGAGTTTCACGGGACGAAGTTCGGCGGTGTCATCCGGCTTCACGACATAGACGAATGGGCCTTGCTGGCTGATTTGCGCGGCTTGATTCGGAATCAGCACCGCTCCTTTTTCTGTCGCGAGAACGAGCCTCACGTCGACAAACTGGCCGGGCCAGAAGTGACGATCAGCGTTGCTTAGTGTGGCTCGCAGGTTCACCGTGCCGCTACCGTTTTGCACGGAGTTGTCG
The DNA here is from genome assembly GCA_963797885.1 of uncultured Acidobacteriaceae bacterium. Lineage (GTDB taxonomy): Bacteria > Acidobacteriota > Terriglobia > Terriglobales > Acidobacteriaceae > Acidiflorens. Next base: position 39,655 of record CAWCRQ010000060.1, read on the forward strand.
AGAAATTCGACACGTCCGGAGCGTGCGGTGCTCTCAGAATCAGATGGCAGTCGAACATCCGCTTTCAGGCCGCCGCTCGACATCTGCTTTTGCACCGCGGGCAGATCGCTTTCCGTGATTGTGAAATTCGCGTAGATCGGGTCGAGGCGCTGGATCGACAAAAGCGACGTCGTATTCGCCTGCACGACGTTGCCGACATCGACCAGGCGCGCGCCCGCCCGGCCATTGATGGGCGAGTGGATGTAGCAATACTCGAGATTGAGCTTCGCCGTTTCGAGAGTTGCCTGTGCGGATTCGACCTGCGCCTGGTCCACGTCAACGGCGTTTTTCTTCGTGTCGTAATCCTGCTTCGAGATTGCGTGCTCACCGATCACTTCCTCGTCGCGAGCAAACTGGATCTTCGCGAGTTCGAGCGCGGCCTTGGCTTGCGCGAGCGCCGCCTGAGCGGCATCGAACTGCGCCTTGTAGGGACGGGGATCGATTACAAACAGGAGTTGCCCCTTCGCCAGGTTCTCGCCGTCCTGAAAGTGCCGCTCGACGATCCGGCCCCCGACTTGCGGCGTCACCGTGACCGCCTCGAAGGCCGCATTTCTTCCAATCTCGTCGAGATATCGCGGCACGTCCCGCGTCGTCGCCTTTACCACCGAAACCAGCGGTAGCGGCATGGCCGGAGCCGCCTGCACATTGCCTTTGCTGCACGCCACCGTCGCTGCCAGCGCCAGCGCGATGATCGCTAACATTAGATGTTGATTGCGGAACATGTTCATCTCCATCTTGTTTTGTTCTTTCATTGCCATCCCCATTCTTTGTGTTGGAGGGTTTGTCTTATGCCGGAGTCGCGAGAAGCGACATCACTCTATGTACGTAAGCGGCGCCGGCTTCGGCCACCGAGGCCTCCGTGGCATCAATGCCAGCGAGCTTGCGATGAAGCTCAGGGCGTCCACCGATTTGTTGGAGAGCGTGCGTCCGCGCCGTGACGAGCTCGATGACCGAGCAGTCCAGCAGCAGCGAAGCCTCGCGATTGGAATAACCTTCGAGGACCGACATCACGAACGCAAAGCGCTGGAACGCCGGCAGCGCGATAATCGCCATCACCTCTTCGCTGAAAGTCCCCAGGTCAGTCACGACCGCCGCATCGCCCGTGCCAGCTTGCTGTCCAGGCCCAGATTCATTCACGGACTGATAGTCCACCGTTGCAAGTTGCGGGCGCGGATGGATCATCCGGATCGCATTCGCGATAATCGAGCGCCTAGCCCAAGATTGGGCCCAATCCCTGAAAACCAGATTGCCGTTCTTCGAATCCTCCAATCCCAAGACAAAACACTTCTCGGCGGTTGCGTGATCAGTCGTCAGCAGAAACGCAAGCAGATACAAGCGGTTCATATCACTCTCGAAAATTCGGCAGAAGTCTGCACTGGTTGCGTACGCTGTGGAGTTGTGATGTGCGATGCGATTTGTCCCGAGCATCTTCAACTTTCTCCTCCCATTACTTGTCGTTTGAGCCAGGGGAAAATCGACAATCAATTTTTGATTTCCGCACTTTTTTCGCTCAAATTGTTATCGGCCGACTGCGCACTACACTTTGCATCGGCATTGCCGCGCGAGTTGCTTTAGAACGTGCCTCGTCAGAACGCCGCCGCAAGCGAACTTCGCCCCATCTTTCATCAGTTTGAACAGCGTCTTTTCGCCGTCCGGGCTGATGACCGTGACGTCTGTAAGGTCAATGACTAACTTGCGACCTCTGAGTTGTTCTCCAGCGCTTCGCCAGGCACCTTCTACCTCCGCGGTCCATGGAGAAACCAGCTTGCCTTGCAAAACGAGCCTGCGCTGGCCATGACTCTCAATAATTGAAATCTTGAACATTGCCGTGCTTCTTATGCATGGATACAGTGCAATGCCCATGCCAAAGCGGAAGCGGCGGCACTTTTGCGATAAGTGACTGATTTGGATTGAGTAGAGCAGAATGCAGGAATAAGTAGTGTCGACAAGTGTCGAGGAAGTATTTCGACAGATGTCGAAGAGTGACGAAGGTGAACCCGCGAGCCTGACGAACGGAAATCAGATAACCGAAGTTAGACAGTGGGGGTGCAGACAGAACGAATCAGACGAATCAAGTCAGACGATCTGGCGCGCGTCGATTCCGAGCTTCTTCATACGCGAAATCAGGGTCGTGCGTTTGAGGCCCATGCGCGCGGCAGCGCCCTCGGGGCCAGCGACGCGGCCTTTCGCGTCCTTGAGAATGCGGAGGATTTCGCTGCGGTCATCGGCCGCGCGCGCATCCTGCATCGGAACGCCCTTATTGGTGCCGAGTTCGCCGACCGGCACCTGGAGCGCCGAGCCGTGCGTGAGAATCACCGAGCGTTCGATGAAGTTTTCGAGCTCGCGAATGTTTCCCGGCCAGTGCCAGCTCGAAAGCTTTTTCATCGCCGTGGTGGGAATCGATTCGATCTTCTTCTCCATACGGCGCCCGTACTTTTGCGCGAAGTAACGTACCAGCAGCGGAATATCTTCCGGGCGCTCACGCAGGGGCGGAATCCGAATGGGAAAGACGTTCAAGCGGTAATACAGGTCGCTGCGAAATTCGCGACTCTCAATCATCTTGTCGAGATCGCGATTGGTCGCCGCCACCAACCGCACATTCACTTTCTTTGTGTGGGTGCTGCCTAGGCGTTCGAACTCGCGCTCCTGAAGCGCGCGCAGAAGCTTGGGCTGAATTTCAATGGGAATATCGCCGACCTCGTCCAGGAACAATGAGCCCTGGTCGGCGAGCTCAAGGCGCCCGATCTTTTGCGAAATCGCTCCCGTAAACGCCCCGCGCTCATGGCCGAAGAGTTCGCTCTCCAGCAAGCCCGTCGGGATCGCGGCGCAGTTGAGCTTCACAAACGTCCGGTCCTTGCGCTTGCTGCGATCGTGGATAGCGCGCGCGATCAGCTCTTTGCCCGTGCCCGTTTCGCCGAGCAGCAACACGGTCGAATCGCTCGGAGCCACGGTTTCGACCAGATTCAGAACGTGCCGAAGCCCCGAACTCTGACCAACGATGCCTTCAAAGTCCATCTCGCCGCGGATTTCCTCTTCGAGATAGACCTTTTCCTGCGCCAGACGATCCTTCAGATCCGCGATCTCGGTGTAGGCAAGCGCGTTTTCGACACCGATGGCGACCTGACTCGCAACCTGAATCAGGAACGCGATCTCTTCTTCGTCGAACGTATTTTCCTCGTGGCGCGCCACCGCCAGAATCCCGAGCAGCCGATCTTTGCTGATGAGCGGCACATCGCAGAACGAATTCAGCCCTTCCGCCGAAGCCTTGGCATACATTTCCGGTGGCATCTCTGCCGCATCGAGGCGATTGATGACGATGGGCTTTCCGCTCTTGAACGAGTCTCCTGGCATCGTACCTTCGATGGGAATCAGTGCGCCTTCGACAAAAATTCCTCGGCTGTCCGGGTAGTCGAGCGCGTGGACACGCAAGTTCTTGGATTCGGCGTCGGCTAGCATAATCGCGGCCGCATCGCAGCGCATCACGCGCCGGACGCTTCCCGAGGCGGCGTGCAGCAGATCGTGGAACTCCAGATTCGAGACGACCTGGTTGTTCAGGTCCAGAATCAATTTCAACTGGTCCTGCACACGCTGGGAGATGAAGAAATTCACGGCAGCATCGATCGCAAGCGCGATCTGGTCGGCGGCTAAACTCAGAAAACGAATTTCGTCTTCGTCGTAGGCGTTTGGATAACAACGTCCCAAACTCAAAACGCCCAGCCCGCGCGATCCTCGCTTTAACGGCAAGGTGCAAGTCGCACCAATCCCGTGCTGGCTCAGAAAGCGCCCGTAGCTTCGGAATCGACGCTCAAGACTCCAATCGAGCGTCACCAGCGCCTCGCCGGAATCGTGGACGTGTTGGATCGGGGAATCCGCGAGCGGAAGAACGTCGCCGGGTGGCTGGTCCAGCCTCCTGCCATTTGCGTCCAGCAATGAGAAGCACACCTGGTTTGTGTCTTTGTCAAACGCGACCAGGTGCAGGAAGTCGAAGTGAGTGACTTCGCGCAGCTTGCCGACCAGCGCATCGGAAGTGGCCGCGCAGTCGCTGCAAGTGGCGATGGCATTGGCCGCTTGCAGCAGTGCCAGGTAGCGGTCTTCTTCTACTCGCGGAAAAATTGACGCCGTAACCGTAGACATCTTTTCATCCCAAATTTCTGGTATGTAGTGGCGCCCGACTTTGCTCTCCCGGTATATCCACCCAAAGAGATAAATGTATATCCCATCGGATGCTCGGCCCATCCAGAAAGCTTCGCAAAAGTGTCGGATCTTTCGACAAGTGTCGAGATATTGCGGTCCGTTGCCGATTGGCTCACTCGCCAATTGCGAATCGTCGTCAGCGCGACGAAGACTTGTATGAGAGGGGTTGCTGAACGGTGGGCGAAGCAATCGAGTTCCTTTGTGAAATCCGTGCGGTTGATGACCTCAGTCTCGCGATCCGAAGCGGCGAGATCGTCGTGCTCCTGGGCGAATCCGGGTACGGGAAAAGCACGCTCGCGAACGAAATGCGCGTGAACCCGCAAATCTCACGGGAAACAATTGCCGGGTTGCGCACGCTTTTTACGACGCAACTATCAATCTCTATTGGTTGGCCAGAAACGGGCTTCGAGGAGATCGGAGTACGGCATTTCCTCCAAGCGGACTTCTGGGGAATCTCGGTGACCTCCGGTGATCCCTTGCTGAGTCGTCCCCGTGTAGGAGTGCGACGAGTTCTGACCACATTAACCCTAAACCGTTTTGGAGCGTTAGGAACCAGAGCCCAAGCACCTGGTTCGGGACCAGGGGGTCGGAGGTTCAAATCCTCTCTCCCCGACCAATCTTTTTCAAATCAGCGATTTACGCGGTGGGAAAAATTACTTGACACCCTGGTAAGACACAAGGGGTTCAGTTTCGCCGTCGGTAGTCCCTGCCTTCAGCGAGTTAGAGATTTAAATTCCAAAATTGCAGGTGTTTTTTAGGGAGGCTTTACACGAAAGGGTTTACGTTCTCTGCAGCGGGGGCAAGGACGGACCCAAGTGAAACTCTTTAGATCACCAACAGACCGTCCCTCAGCCCCTTCGTCACCGCCTCGGTGCGGCTTGATGCTGCCAGTTTGGAGAGGATCGAGCTGACATGGAATTTCACTGTGTGTTCGGAGATGTTGAGCCGATCGGCGATGTTCTTATTGGCCAGGCCCTGCGCCATCAAGGCCAGAACCTCAATCTCTCTGGCGCTCAATGCTTCGAGTGCCGTTTCGCGCTCGGGTTCAGTGCTGCTCGCGGCGGGGAGAAGAAGATCCAGTTCGTCCGGGCCGAAGGCAGTGAGGCCGGCCGCAGCCGCCTCAATCGCAACAAAGATCTCGACTGGCTGAGCGTCGCGCGGCAAAACGGCGCGAGCGCCAGCGTGAAGCGCCCGCACAAGTTCCTTCCGGTTCACATCGTCTATGAGAAGCACGAGCGGCAGCGTTCCGCCATCGTCAATGGGGAGCGAGGGGAGGCGCTCGCCGGCAATCTCTGCTAATACGACATCAGGTTGAGAGCCAGATTTCAGCAAGGAGAGCCGCGTCAGGCCGGTTAGCGCGATATCGCCTCGGACGGGATCAAAGCGTCCGTCTTCCCGCAACATCGCTTGCAGCCCAGCCCGCACGACTGCCGAATCGGCCAGCACGAGTACCCGGATCATCCTGCCCTTTCCGCCGGAGCCGGAATTTCTTGCAGGAAACGCTGGATGGCTGCGGTCGAGACTGCAATGCCCATCCCATTCGCAACCATGCAATTGATGCCTACAACATGTCCTTCGGCGTCGGCGAGTGGTCCTCCGGAGTTCCCGGGCGAAAGCCGGATGTCCGCTTCGATCAGGGGCCCAGACGAGGCGGTATGCACAATGCCGAGACTGACTGCGCCAGCCTCACCCAAAGGGTGGCCGACCGCCACTACCACCTCCCCGGCACGCAACGTCCGCGCGCGTCACGCAATTTGGCGCATTCGATCCCAACCACAGGAATGCGCAGCATGGCCAGATCAGCAATTCGATCCTTCGCTAGAAGTTCGGCGCGACAAGTTCGCCCGTCTTGAAATCGAACCATTGAAGTCCCCCGTACGACATGGGCGTTGGTGACGATGACTCCGTCGCTGCTCCACACGACGCCCGCTCCGTGACTGCCCGCAGGCCCGACGATCTGAACCGTCACCCGCTGAAGCGCCTCCGCCAATTGATCTAAGAGGCTCTCAGTAGTGATGCTGGTCGGCACAACTCGATTCATCGCGCTTGCCATGGGCTACTCCGGCTGCTCGGCAATAGTCAACGAGATGTCGTGAGATTGGCCGCCGCGCAAGACCCGCAGCTTAAGGGTTTTTCCGACCTGCTCTGGATCGAGTGCCGCTTGCAGGTCTACCGTATCGGTCAGAGGCTTGCCTCCCGACGCTAGGACAATGTCGCCAATCATCAGTCCGCCTTTCTCAGCTGGCCCACCGGATTCGAGCATGATGACCAGCAATCCACGGCCACCGCCGCCCGAAGACGAAGGAAGGTTCGGCAATTTGACCGGTTGCAGTGCCACGCCGAGAAAGCCCCGTGTGATGCGGCCCTTGGCAAGAAGTTGGTCAACCACGCGGTTCACTGTCGCCGTCGGTATGGTCATGACCGAACGCCGCGGCCCGGAGGTGTTAATGCCGATCACTTTTCCTTGCGTGTTAACCAGGGGACCACCGGAGAAGCCGGTAAAGGGCACCAGATCGAGGCGGAACGACTGGTCGATGCGACCACCGCGCCAGGTGCGCCATGCGCCGCCCAGCGCGCTGATGACGCCGTGGCTGGCCGCCAGTCCCTGCTTGCCGCGTCGCCCAATCGCCAGCACGAAGTGCCCTACACGAATTTGCGCGGCGTCGGCGAACTCGCCTGCTGCCGTCACAGAGTCCTTCAGCCGCAGGAGAGCAACATCGGTAGTCGGATCACGGCCGATAACGGCAGCGGCTGAAGACGTTCCGGCCGGTAACTCAATCGTCAGTTCCTGCTGGCCGCGGATGGTATGTTCTGCCGTCACTACCAGGCCATCTCGCCAGATCGTGCCACTGACACCAGCGCGGCCGCCCTCGTTCACCGAAACGATGCTGCGTCCAACATGTTCGACGGCCTCGGCGAAACCATTAGAAAGTTCGATAAGACTTGCGTTCATAAAAACCTCCGCAGGCGGTTGCCTACTGAACGCGATTGTCAGGGGCGAGAAGCGGAGAGCACATCGCCCATTCGGCTAGGTCAAAGCAGTATTTTCGGACAGGAGTCAAGGTTGAACGGTGCGACCTGCCCGGACTGCTCGATCCCGTCATCTTCACAAACGACATGACTGTTTTAACGAAGTTGTCCGGTCGACCGCTGTTCAAGCGTCTTCAAATTGAAAGTGCAAATTAGAGGTGAATGGAACGAAGGCCGAGACGGCAGTATCTGATCGGATCGGCGATCACATTGTGAGGACGGCGCGGAACCGAGCCTTGCCCTCCGCAACCCGGTCGTAGGCCTTCGGCGCCTCGCGCAATGGGTATGTCTCGACGATGGTCTTGACTTTTCCTTGCGCTACGAAATCAAGTGCTTCGTACAGATATTCGGGGCCGTTCTGCTGGCTGCCAATTATTCGAATACGCTTCGAGATGAGATCTATCAGCGAGACCGAAAGCGGCTCCGCGTCGGCGCCCATCGTGACGAGCCGGCCGTCTGGCCGCAATCCCTGAATGCTGTCCACCATCGACTTCGTCGAATTTGAGGTGCTGAGGATCACGTCTGCGCCCCCCGCTGCCGCAAGGGTCTTTCCGTCTCGGACCACCTCATCTGCACCGAGATCACGGATCATCTCGTCCTTATCAGGGGAATGCGAAACTGCGATGGTCTCGAAGCCTGCGGCCTTCGCGTATTGCACTGCCAAGTGCCCAAGCCCGCCGATGCCGAGCACAGCCACGCGCTCATGCGGCTGGGGATCGGCCCAGCGGAGCCCGCTATAGACCGTATAACCAGCGCAGAAGATCGGGGCTGCTTGCTCATAGGAAACCTTGTCGGGAATAAGGTAGGTTGCATCGGCATTCATCAGCATGAACTCGGCATGTCCGCCTTGTGCCTCAGTCCCTGTACCCTTCAGATAGGGACAGAACATTCTGCGGCCACGCTGGCACCATTCGCAGCGCCCGCAAGTCGATTGAATCCAAGCGGTACCCACCCGATCGCCGACCTTCCGCGTGGTGACGTCGGGGGCCACGGCAACGATCTCGCCGACCGGCTCGTGGCCGAGGATTCGGGGGAATGGACCGGGCAAGTGTCCGAGGGTTTGATGTACGTCGGTATAGCAGATGCCGCTCGCATGCATCTTCACCAGCACTTGATTCGGTCCAGGCTGAGGTTGCGGAACGTCTTTGACCTGCCACGAACTGCTCACAGCGGGAACGACGGCAGCTTGCATATCACTTCCTCCTACCGCGATTCGATGCGAGCCCCTTTTGGGTTGGTGCATGATTTTCGATGACCGATTCGCCCACGCACCTAAGCCTAGATTGACGGTCAATTGGCGAATTGTCGGCAGCTCTTAACCTTGGGATTAGTTCAGGTTTGCCCGTAAACCGGAAGAAATCGCGATCACTTCCCATAAGCTGACTTCTGGACAACGTCGTCGGAGTCCGCCTGAAAACTTGAAAACGCAACTTCCGCATTGCTCGTGACTCGAGTGCAATGCGGTAGTGTTGGGCTTATATGAAGCTCAAATGAGTGCATTGGCAATTTTGAGTCAACCGAGGAAGCGTTCTGTTATTCAGATTTCAGAGTCCCGACCTGGGCACTTTGCATCGATCCGCCGTTTGCCAAATTGATTCCGGGTAGCTGGTTTGCTAAAGTCGTCGTCATGTCCGAGCGCTCCACGGAGCAGATACGCGAATTGCTCGACTCCCTTTATCGCGTAGATTCGGGACGGATCCTGGCGACTCTGATCAGCTTGCTCGGTGATTTTGATCTTGCCGAGGAGGCGATGCACGAAGCCTTTGCGGCTGCGCTGAGCCTGTGGCCGAGGAGTGGAGTACCCGGCAACCCGCGACCATGGTTGATTTCGACAGCCCGATTCAAAGCCATTGATACTCTGCGTCGGCGGGCAAGATTTGATGCGTCTCAAGACGAGCTCGTGCGATATCTCGAAGCGCAATGGAGTTCGGCGGAAAGGTCCAATTCCAATGAAGAGGATAGCCTTGAGGATGATCGCCTTGAAGACGATCGGCTGCGCCTGATTTTTACCTGCTGTAATCCATCTCTGGCGCCGGAAGCGCGCGTTGCACTCACCTTGCGTGAAGTGTGCGGGCTCACAACCGAGGAGATAGCAAAGGCCTTCCTCACCACTCCGCGTACTCTGGCACAGCGCATTGTGCGCGCAAAGGCAAAGATTCGAGACACACCGATTCCGTACGAGGTGCCGACGCCGCAGGAATTGCCGGCGCGACTGGGCGCGGTGCTTCAGGTCATCTATCTCGTCTTTAACGAGGGCTACTCGGCTGCGGCGGGAGCGGGGGTTACGCGGGCCGAGCTAACCGGCGAGGCGATTCGACTGGGCCGCTTGCTGACCGAACTCCGGCCAGAGCCGGAAGTGATTGGGCTGCTTGCCCTGATGTTGCTGCAGGAATCCCGTCACGCCGCGAGAACCTCTCCGGCCGGAGAGCTGATTCTGCTGGAAAATCAGGATCGCTCGCTCTGGAACCGAGAGCAGATCGCGGAGGGAGTGGCCTTGCTGGAGAAAGCCCTGGGGTACCGTGGGAAGTACCAGCAGAAGTCCCGCCGCTTCGGCTCCTACACACTGCAGGCTGCGATTGCGGCCGTTCATGCGGAGGCGGAATCGGTCGCTGCGACCGACTGGCGACAGATTGTTGCGCTTTACGACCAATTGGTACGAATTCAGCCTTCGCCAGTTGTACAGCTAAATCGTGCCGTGGCAATTGCCATGCGCGATGGTCCGGAGGCCGGTCTGACGCATATCGACGCGGTGTTGGAACATGGCGAATTGGCAAATTATTACCTGGCGCATTCCGCCCGTGCGGATATGTACCGCAGGCTCGGCAGGACAGCTGAGGCTCGGTCCTCTTATGAGAAAGCTCTGGCGCTGACCCAACAGGAACCAGAGCGGCAATTCCTGCAAGAGCGGATTCGGCAGTTGAAATAAAAATGGAGTAGCTGTCGATTTTCAGGAAACCGAGGGCAGACGGAACGCCCCCCAATTTTTCGACGAGTGGAAAGTAGTGAACGTCCCGTCTGTCCCCGTTTTTTCCCCCGTGTTTCCTTAAAGTATCGCGCGATACCTTGATACAATGTTTTGCCTTTCCTCGTGAGGCTCAATCGGCAGCAGGTATGAATACGAAAGAACCAGAATCAGCGGATGAGCACTGTTGATCGGAATTGGAGTCGTCAATGAGCAGCGTACAAATCGAGCAGAAGAGCTATGAGATGCCCCCGCGAGAGGGGATCAGCATCGCGCATTTTCTCACCGTCGCCGACATCGAGCGATCGGCTCACTACTACGAAAAAGTCTTCGGCGCTCGCATTCTGAGCCTGGGTGACGGCAACGCGCCTGGGTACCTCCAGCTTGCGAATATATGGATGATTCTGAACGTTGGGGGCGGGCCGACCCCGGATAAGCCGACGGTAACGCTCAGCGTCCCCGACCCGAATCACATCAACAGCTTTATGAATTTCCGCGTTGCGGATATCCAAGCGTGCTACAAATTATGGAAAAGTCGAGGAGCCGAATTCATCACGGAACCGATACCCAAGTACGGCGAGATACGCTGCTACATCCGCGATCCTGACGGTTACATTATCGAGGTCGGACAGAGCACCGATCTCACCTACGGTTAACCCTCGGCCCGGATGGGATGCGGATTTAAACGCTTGCGGATGTCCGCTTGGTGCCGGGTACCCCATTTGAGGGATGCGTCGCGAACGGGAGACGAGGGCCACCCGCGGAAGAAGAAAAAATTCTTTGACGATTTGTCGAATTCGGTCCGGCCGTTCGACTATATCGTGAAGGCGGGCAACCGGCCCGCCCCAACGCCGTTACAGGATAAGGAGATTTCGCAATGCGATTCATGGTCATCGTCAAAGCAACCCCAGAGTCAGAAAAAGAAGGCGCCCTCCCCGATCCACAGCTCCTGCTCGAGATGGGCAAGTACAACGAAGAGCTCATGAAGGCTGGCGTCCTGCTCGCCATGGATGGCCTCCATCCCAGCTCCAAAGGCGCGCGCGTCAAATTCTCCGGCAAGTCTCGTACCGTCATCGACGGCCCCTTCACCGAGGCCAAGGAGCTCGTCGCCGGCTTCTGGCTCTGGCAGGTCAAGTCCCTCGAAGAGGCCATCGAGTGGGTCAAGCGGGCCCCCAGGTGCAACGCCGGCGACTACGAAATCGAAATCCGCCAGGTCTTTGAGATGGAAGACTTCGCACCCGTCCTGTCCGAAGAGCAGATCCAGCACAAAGTAAAGCTCCGAGCTGAGCTGCCAAATCAGACCGCCAACAAATAGCCGCACTTGCATTCACGGATTGATGCCGGCCGGGTGGCCCACACAACGCGGTTTTCGTTGCGTGGGAATTTGGAGTCGTTTCCGATTTAGCAAGACTAAGGCTAAATCCCCACGCAAGCCAACACCGGGCTTGCATGGGCCACCCATCGAATCTGGCTCATCGAAAACCGGGCCCATCAAACCGGGGGGCCCGTAAATGAAACAAAATCAGATAGGTTCGAAAGGAACTCAGTCATGAGAAAAGTCAATGTGCTTGAATTTGTCTCCCTTGATGGTGTCATACAAGCCCCAGGCGAGCCAGAGGCAAATACCAGTGGCCCGCCGTGGTGGATAAGTCCATATCGCGACCCTGTTTCTGGAGAGGCCGTACAAAAGCAGATGAACATGCCGTTTGACTTGTTGTTAGGACGCAGAACCTTTGAACTTTGGGCACAATACTGGCCGCAACATAATGACATGTGGCCCGCCGTCAACCGAGCGACCAAGTACGTCGCCTCGAATACGATGACTTCTCACCAATGGCAGCCGTCCGTGTTTCTAAACGGAGATATTGCGGAAAAAATCACCAAAATCAAGCAACAGGAAGGGCCGGATTTGCACGTTTTTGGAAGCGCAAATCTGGTTCAGACGCTCCTCAAGCATGACTTGGTCGATGCCTTCTGGCTGAAGATATTTCCGATAACGTTGGGCGGTGGAAAACGATTGTTTGCCGAGGGCACCATCCCGGCGGCATTCAAGGTGACGGAAAGCACAGTCACCTCGAAAGGCGTCATTATGGTGAATTACGAGCGTGCAGGCGCAGTCCCAACCGGAAGTCTATAAACATTCGCGCCTTGTTGGGCGCACTTCGATTTTCTCTGTGCGCGACGACTTAGGATGAACGATCCAGCGCGCAAGGCTGTGCTGCTGGCTCCCACCGAGAGGAGAAGAACAATGAAATACATCTGTTTGGGATACCTCGAGCCAGGAAAAATCGAAGGGATGACCGAGGACGAGCGACACGTAATGCTCGACGATTGCTTTGAGTACAACGACCATCTGCGCGCCAACGGACATCTTGTTGCCGAAGTACCTCTTCAGCCTCCAGGGAGCGCTTTGACCCTGTACTGGAAAAACGGCAAAGTCGCGACGACCGACGGCCCCTATGCGGAAACCAAGGAACAGGTCGGCGGCATTCAGATCCTTGAGGCGCGAGACCTCAATCACGCCATTCAGCTTATCTCACAGCAACCAGGCTTTAAGTATGGACTTGGACCGGTTGAGATACGGCCGGTTGCGGATTTGACCGAAATGATGAAGGAGAGCGAGCAGCGGCGACGGCGAAAGGATACCTCGCGATGAGGGCGGCCACGAGGGAAAGAATGATGGCGGAAAGAATGATCAGTAGCATGGCCTGGGGCCGCACGATTATGGTGCTGGTCATCAGCATCGGTTTCCTTGTACCGAAGGCGGCGGCACAGTCGGATAGATATTCGAAAATGGCGCCTGTCAACCAATACTTGATGGAAAGGAATGCTGAGATTCTGCTGGCGCGGAGCGCCGCTCCCGATTCCATATCCAGCGACGCAACGATCTTGATCTTAGGGCGGCAAGGCTATGAAACAGCCGTCCGAGGAAAGAACGGGTTTGTCTGTATGGTGGAAAGAAGCTGGATGGAGGCGTTTGACTCGCCTGAGGTCTTTTTCGGATACGGAGTTTCCGCCACGCTCCAGGCCTTCTTGAGCGTCTGGATGTAGAAGAAACGCAGCGCTGCCAATCGCTGGTTCACCGTGTTCGGCGCCAACTTCCACTTCTTGAACAACGCCGCCTGATACTCGCGGATGTGTTCCGGACCTAACTGATCGGGAGAACGTGAAAGTACCGGGAGAAATGTTCGACAGCATGAATGTAACAATCGATGGTGGTCTGAGCGTAGTTGCGACGCTCAAGCTCTTCGAGCATGAATCTTGCGAAGATGGGTCACAGAGAAACCTCCTTTCTCTGTAACCAAACTAGATCAGCCACCCCCAGAACTGCTGGCCCCATGACACGCGATAGCGTCCGTCGCCCTTCAAGTCGCTGTATTGAAAGCGCCCCCTCCCACTACTAAGATCAACCTGCGCTTTTCCCTGGGGGGCGCTTCCAATACAGCCCTAAGACTTATGGATCGCCTCAATTCTGGCACATCTGCTCGCGCTTTTTCAGCGCGGCGAGCCTGTTGGAATGTACGATGAGTAAACTCATGGGCCGAACAGTTGGCATCGGGATCCAATGGCGGGCTATGGACATGGTGTCCCAGGTCCGGAGAACGAAGGTTTCATGACCATCCTCACCCGACTAGAGCAATGGAAGGAGCAGGGCAAAATATCGCCGGAGCAGTGCGCCCATTTGGCAGACCTCGCTCGTGCAGAGCCCTTCTCCCTTTTTCTCGAGCTGAACGTTCTCCTCTACGCGGGTGTGCTGGCGTTCGTTGCCGGACTGGGCTGGACTGTCAAAACCTGGTCGCAACAACTCGGTGACGTCCTCGTCCTGACCATCCTCTCCACCATCCTCGCCGCCTGTTTTTGGTACTGCTTTTCCCGCGCGCCCGCCTGGTCCCCCACCGAAACGCCTGCACCGAACCCGATTTTCGACTACGTGCTTTACCTCGGCAGCCTCGTTTGGTCATTAGAACTCGCTTACATCGAGAACCGTTTCCACGTGCTCTCCGGACAATTGGATCTCTATCTCCTGGCGAGCGCCGGCCTCTTCTTCTTCCTCGCTTATCGTTTCGACAATCGCTTCGTGCTGTCGCTCGGTTTATCCTCACTCGCCGGATGGTTCGGGCTCACCATCTCGCACTGGTCGGCCCATCAGGACGCTACGTATCGTCAATATGCCCTTCTCTACTGCCTCCTGGTCGGGGCGGGCGGGGCACTTCTTCAGCGCTGCGGCCTGAAGCCGCATTTCTTCGGCACCTATCTGAACATCGTGGCCAACGTTCTGTTTTGGGCGGTGCTCTCTGGAGTGTTCAATCGGCAGGGCTACGGTCCATGGTTTCTCGCTCTGCTGATCGCCTGTGGCGCGTCTCTCGCCTGGGGCCTGGCGCGCCGGCAGTTTGCCTTCGTTGCTTATGCCGCCGTTTACGGCTACGTGGGTGTCAGCTCGCTGTTCCTCCGTGGCGTCACTGGTGAATCCGCTGTCCTGACCTATTTCGTCGTTAGCGGAGTGGCTATGCTCGTGGCGCTGGTCCAGATCGGGCGCCGCTTCGGGAGGCCGGCGTGAGACTCTACAGTGCATCCAGCGAAGAGACTCTGCGCGCACGTAAACTCCTGACGGACTGGGTCGGCGAGGGCTTCCTCAGCAAGGCGCAGTACCAGCTTCTGGAACAGGAAACCGTCTCTGAGCTCCGCACCACCAACATTTTCCTGCGGCTGGTCTTGTTCCTCTTCACCCTGATCAGCGTGGGTGCAGCCGCCGCCCTGTTCTTCGTGGTTTTTCTTTCGCGTCCATCGGAGCAAACCACCGGCGTTTTCTTCCTGATCTTCGCTGCCGTCTGCTACGCGGCTGCCGAAGTCGCCGTTTCCCAAGCCAGGCTCTATCGCTACGGTATTGAGGAAGCGCTCGCCGTTTGCTCGGTTGGTTTTCTCTGCGCGGGAATGCAGGCCGCTCTTTTCAGTGGCAGCCCTTATTCGCCGAAGCCGGACGCAGCCCAGGTCGTGGTTCCCGCCGCCGGCGTCGTCTTTTCGTTCTGGATATGGCGCCGCTTCGGGCTCTCCTATGCATTTCTCGCCGCGATGATCTTCGCCCTCTTTCTGCCAGGCTACTGGACCTCGTCCCGCTCGGCGCAGCATCTGATCGTCGCCGTGTTCTATGCAATCGGGCTGGTAGGTGTAGCCACGGTACGCTCCCGGCACCGCTTCGACTACCTCGAGGAGGCTTATTCGCTCGTCGAAGCGTTACTCTGGCTGGGCATCTACCTGGCCATGAATCTCAAGATTTCGTCGTTGGACCTGCCCGCGCAGTGGTGGAGCGGCACTCGGGCCACCTCTGAATTCGCAAGGCCGTTCTACTGGGGAACGTGGGTGCTGATCTGGTGCCTGCCGCCAATCGTACTCGCGCGCGGCATTCGCCAGAAAGACCGCTTCGTCATCGCGGTGGGCGCGATCGTCGCCGCCCTGACTCTCGTCTCCAATAAACCTTATCTCGGCTGGCCGCGGCATACCTGGGACCCGATGCTTCTGGGCATACTGTTAACCGGTGTCGCATTCTACCTCCGACGTTGGCTTGCCCGTGGCCCGGGCGGAGTTCGCCACGGCTTTACCGCTGCGCGCCTATCGGGAAAGGACAAACGCTGGGTTAACGTCGGGGCGACCGTACTCGGGCCGCTACCCCACTCAATAACGCCAGGCCCGCAACCAAGCAGTCCAGACTTCCGCTTCGGTGGAGGACAAACGGGAGGCGGAGGTGCCGGCGGCGATTTTTGAAGGCCTCCGGGTGGATGGGTCATCGGCTGACGTAGCGAGCGACTGTGGTTAGGGCTGGGTGGAGTGCTTAGAACGCTCCCTCGGCCCGTTCTAACGTCCCCATGGTTTCACCGTAGCGCTACGGTGTCAAGAACCAAATACGAACTGTGCATATCCCTAGCGCTACGGTGTACTATTTGCACCATGAGCCGGAATGATCAGATTTCGAAGGTCATGTCGGAGATGGGTAGGCGTGGCGGCCTTGCTCGCGCTAAGGCTCTAACCGCCAAGCAACGCAGGGAAAGTGCGATCAAAGCCTCGAAAGCAGCCGCGAAGGCACGAACACGGGTGGCCAAAGAGCGGAAGGAACGCAACGAATGGCGAGATATCGGGTGGGGGGCACGTTGAACTGTGCAGGACCCAGAACCGCTGAAGAGAGAATGTGTGAACAGTCTACTCTCAGTGGGAGAATGGACTGACGTGGAAAAAATGTGCCGGTGAACAGTTCGGCGCACCAACTTGGTGCCAATAGAGCCACACGGATACGAAAATTCCCATTGCATTGGCCAGAAAGAATAGACCTAGTATGACGACAATCCACGGAGTGATACTGGTTAGTCGCTGCGGGCGTTTCAGCCACTCCTGCGTATTGTTGAGAATTTGAAGATGTTCATTCTGGCCAATGGTCGTCCCCACTGCTAGGTTCGGTTTGCCCGGATAGTTTTCGAGCGGTTTGGTCAAGCCGAGCAGATCTTCCAATAGTGTCTTCTTCACAATCGTATTTCGATAGTATTCGTGTCCCTTCAGCACAGTCACCACGCCAATTGCAGAGACACACATCCCCATAAAGAACACTCCTGCAACGGCCAATGTAACCGGCGAGGCACTCCCTATTTTCAGGAGGCCGGTGGAGATTGCGATGAGGCCGCTGTTTAATGACAGATGGAAAGTTGTGCGATCCCAGTTGAGCTTTACTTGAAAGCGATATTCATCGAGAGCTATTTTGTAAAGCTCGAACAACTGTTCGGGTGAGAGTGACTCAGGCACTGCTTTCCTGCCTCAAGAATCACATTTTACTCTCGTAAAAGCTGAGCACCGTCAAAAAGGTTGGTGTGAATATACGCGCTCCCGTTGCGTGAAGCTCATGAATCACCAACAATGGCAGAAACTCTACCCTTTCGATGTGACCCCTATCCAGACTAAATGGACCGTCGTAGATCGCAGTAAACACGGCGATGAACTTGCGAGAGGATTCATCGACCATCGAGGTCTTTCCCAGGTAGTTCAGTCGCACGTTGCGGATGCCTAATTCCTCTATGAGCCGTCTCTCTGCGGCCTCCCGGTACGGCTCTCCTGCGAAAAGGTACGCGGCGACGGAAGAGCCCCAATAACCAGGATGCCGGGTGCGGGTGCTTGCTAGCTGCTGAACGAGAAGTTCTCCGCTTGAGTTGAAGATGAGATCGTGAGCGACACGGAAGCTCGCGCGCCTTTCGAAAACTTCGCTTCGAGGGATTACGCCTATCGGGTCGTCATTTCCATCTACGACGTCAATCACCATCTCTTCGCTGACTACGCTCATCGCCAGCGCCCCTCCCACGTAGGTCAATTATAGTTGACTTCTGGTTAATAGTGTCAACTATAATTGACTGCACTATGACCGCGGCAGATGTGGAATCCCCAGACTTTGCCCGTGCGTTTGGAGATGCCCTAAGCCAATTCTTACAGGCGAGGGGGATCACGCAGGCTGAAGCTGCACGGCGAATTGGACTTGCAAAAGGAAAAGGAAAAGCCCGGCTCAACACCTACTGTCACGATTCTACGAAGGGCAAGCGTGCAAAACCTGACGCTGAGATCCTTTACCGGGTCTGCGCCGAGCTTGGTTTTGCTTTCGAATACAGGGGCTACAAAATAAGTGCAGCAGTGCTCAATGGCAACGGCACAAAGCCGATCAAAAAACAAAACGAACAGCTCGAGATCGAATTCGATGGTCAATTCAGTTTGACTGACCAAACCGGAACTGTCTCAATCCACGTCAGGCGTCCGCCTGGTCGTATCGAGGTAGCCCTTTCGCTGAAGGGAGCTTCACCGGGATTGCGTCAGGAGAAATGACACAATCCCAAGCCGTGACAAAAGGGTTTTGGTCCGTGAGCGCGTGAGGAAATGCGCGGAGCGCGCCTTTACACTGCCGATTGCATGGTTGTTGCTCAGTTAGAGAGTAGGGGATAAGGGGTCGTGTCTCGAAAACCACGGTGGAGAGCAGCACGGCGGCCGGAGATGCGGGCACGCGGTATCAAGCCGCCGCTTCGCTGGGAAGTCTGGAGGATCCGAGTTTCGCCGCTGTTGACGGTTCCAGACTGGGCGAGGCAAGCATCAATTCGCGGGTTGCCATGCACACCGAACGAAGTATGGCTGCTATCTTGGCGAGCGGAACTATTACTGCGGATAGATACAGCGTCCTCAGGACCCGTCGTAGGAAGGCCCAAAACCTTACCGGTAACGCCGCAGCGGTCGCGCACGAAGCCCTCCAGAACGATCTCACCAAGAAGGTCGCTGGTGGAGATTGATCGGGCACGGGTGTTGTGGGTTGGACTGTGGGTAGAATTCAGGCACAATGCATCCTTCCGCTCCCAGAGAACTACGGCAGCTTGGGCGTACTCCGCTTTGGCTTGCTTCAGGATGGGGATGTCGGGGTCGGCGTCTTTCCAGAGCGTGAGGAAATCCTGATACGCACTCTTGGCTTTGGCGGTGTCGCCCTGCATGGCGTAAGCGCGTGCCAGTCCGAGGTGAACCAGCGCGCCAGTCACGAAGTTCACGACGATCCCTCTGTGATCCAGCAACTTCTGGAACTCGGCTGCTGCGGCCGTGCCGTTGTGCACCATGAGCTGGGCTTGGCCACGCACATACGCGGGATACAAAGTCCCCAGCTGAAATTGTGGCGGCCCGCCTAATTCATAGGGCGCGGCGGCCTCTAGATACACCAAGGACTGCGCAGCATTGTTGGCGTTGAGTTCGATCGCTGCCTTGATGGCGGGCAGCCAGTAGACCTTCAGCACAGTTTCGGACGGGTAGTTCTTTTCCAGTTCTCCAACAATCGTCTTGGCCCGGACGGTTTCACCACTCCGCGCCAGTGCCAAAGCAGCAAGCATTTCGACATCTCGACCCGGACTCAGTGTGAGGGCCGCGGCGACATCTTGCTTCGCGGCTGCTAGGTTGCCAAACTCCGCTTCTCGCAGAGCAGCATTCACCTGCCAGATGGCCGCCGATTCCTTCGAGTCGGCACGGACCGCGGCATCCACCGCGCGGCGGGAAAAATCCCGCGCCCTGCTGAGGTGTCCGTAATAGGCTTCCGTGTCAGATTGGAACGACAGCAGGAAGTCTTCGGTTCCGGGTTTACCGGCCGCCCAGCCTACCTGCCGCACCATTTCTGCAGCGTCGCTCTTGAGGAACGCTAATTGATAGATTACCAGGTGCAAAAAGTCGCCTGCAAGATTGTGCTTTTGCGCCTCCTCGATGGTTTTCTGGGCGTCATCGAGCCGGTTGAGGGCAAGGTAGGTACCCGCCAGATTGGAATAACCAATTGCGCCTGCAGCCAGGCGCTGGCTCTCCTCGATGGCAGCCAAAGCCTTCTCGTACTGTCCAAGTTCGGTGTAAATAACTCCCAAGTTGCCGGGCGGCACCGAGTCCAGCGGATAGCTCTTGGCCCACAGTTCGTAGACTTGGGTGGCCTGCTCCAACTCCCCAGTGACGTGTCGGTAGTACAAAGCCGAGATGCGGTATTTTTCCCGCTCGCTGACTCGATCGCGGAGTTCGTAAGCTTTCCTGATATTTTCTGCCGCCAGACTGGCCTGTCCCAGATTGCCATAAACAAGACCCAGACTGGCATAGGCCACAGCGAAATTCGGATCGAGTTCGAGAGCACGTTTGTAGAACGGGATAGCCTCAGCATTCCCCTTGGCACGGAAGGTCGTGATGCCCATGCTGAAGGCTTTCAAGGCTTCCAGGGAGGCCGTCGTTGCCTCCACCGGGACGTCGAACTTCTGGATGGTGGCCAGCGATTCACCCAGCTTCCCGCGCAGGCTCGACGCCGCTTTACCCAGCACCTTCAGCACATCTTCTTTGGTCGCAGCCTCCTCCTGCTCCTTGGCCAGCGTATCGCCGTTGCTGCAACCGATGGCGTCCACCCCGACAACGTACTGACCTCCCAACTTCGAGATCGACCCTGCCAGGAATGCTTTGCTGCCGGTTCGAATACAGAGTTCCCTTGCGACATCGCGCGTGATCCGCTCATTCGAAGGACGCCCCATGAGATGCAGCGTTTCCTCCACCCTCCGATCCGACAGGATATTGAGGAAGGGGGATTGTCCGAGCTGCACGCCCAATGCCTGCTTCAGCGCATCATCGAAGACAGGGTCGCCGGTGGAGTTCGTAAAGTCGGCGAGCACCACGGTGTCTTTCTCGGTGAGCGGTGCAGCGGTCGTCACCGGCATCGCGGACCGCGAGCGCAAGTAGAACGCTCCCCCGATGGCAGCAGCGATAAGTATTACGGCGGCGGGAACAAGAAGCTTCCAGAGTTTCCTGCCCGCGACGGGAACTTCGGCGACCCTCACTCCGCTCGATGACGGAGATGGAGCAAGCGCAGGGGAGGAACCGGATGCTGGCGACAGCGGTTGGGCGACCTGAGAGCCGCTTTCCTGTGCGACCGCCACCGTCCCCGAAATAGCTGGCACACCGTGCCGCGATTCCGTGTCCCGTTTCAGCCGCTTTAAGTCGGCCCGCATTTCAGACGCAACCTGATAGCGCAAGTCGCGGTCTTTCTCCAACGCTTTGTTGATGATCTCCTCCAGCTTGGGCGGAATATTGCGATTAAAACGAATTGGGGGCGGAGGATCAGAATCGAGTATTGCTTTGAAGATCAGAGCAGACGTTTCGCCGTGAAAAGGCAATGCCCCCGTCGCCATCTCGTACAACACAGCACCGAAGGAAAACAGATCGGTGCGGGCATCCAGTTCCTTTCCCCTAGCCTGCTCTGGAGACATGTACGCGATCGTGCCGAGCGTTGCACCGGGACTGGTCAGGTGTTGCTCGCTCATCGCCGTCTCTTGGGCCGTTGCTCCCGCTGCGTCGATCACTCTGCTGCCGACTGGCGTCAGTTTCGCCAGACCGAAGTCCAGAATCTTGGCGTGTCCGCGCTTGGTCACGAAGATGTTCGCGGGTTTGATGTCACGGTGGACGATGCCAGCAGTGTGAGCAGCGTCGAGCGCGTCGGCGATGTCAATCGCCAGACCGAGCAATACATCGGTGTCGATGGGCTTTCCGGCGATGCGATACTTCAGTGTCATCCCGTCCAGAAACTCCATGGCGATGTAGGACTGTTCGCCACTCTTGCCGATGTCGTAAATTGTGCAGATGTTGGGATGGTTGAGAGCAGAGGCTGCACGAGCTTCACGTCGAAAACGTTCCAATGCCTGCGGGTCTTGGGACACGTCATCCGGCAGGAACTTGAGCGCAACGAAACGACCTAGCTCGGTGTCCTCAGCCTTGTAAACGACGCCCATACCGCCGCCACCGAGCTTTTCGACGATGCGATAGCGCGAAATGGTTTGGCCGATCAATGAACCGCCTCGTGTGTGACCATATGCTGCGCTGCCTGATCCAAGACGGATGCACGCTCTGCACATTCCCGGATTTCCTGCACGCGAGACGTGACAATGGGGGTGGAATATTCTGGATGACAAAACTCCAAGTGCATACCACGACCGACAAAACGCCGTTTCAGCATGGAACCGCCCCAAGTTGATCCTGCGATGGCAACCAAGGTCGGTTCTGGGCAGTATTTAGGATGACCCGAAATTAACGCTTGGCTTCCTCCCAGCATCACTGCCGTGTAGCAACGATGTTGCGTTTGGATCAGCAGCACGCTGTGCAGTCGTAACCGATCGAGGAACACACCCCCCTCGATTTCCGACCTGATCATGTTGCGATTCACTTCATCGCTCAAATTGGGATGCGGCGTGAACAATGCTTTTCCTCGGAGAGCGCAGAGGTGACGACCAAATGATCGGACCATAAACGCGCCAACCTTTTCTCGTCGCTGCGGTAGTGCAAGATGGCTTGGCCGAGCATCAGGGGCAAATCTTACGTGGGTGAAACCGGCAAGTCAATGAACGCCGTGAAGTTGGGAGCATCTCAAAAGGGTTGTTGTTAAAATATCGCCATATCATCAATGGTTGAGCACCTGCACTCTCGGAAACAATGAACTGGAAATCTCTTGGCAGAGCGCTCCGATGGCTCGGGCCGATCTCAGTGTTATTGGCAGGTCTGTGGGCGCCCGAGCCGGTCCGTGCCCAGTCCGGTTCCGCAGCGCCGTCGGCACAACGCAAGACCAGCACCCCTTACACTGGCGATCTCTCCATTTTCGATGCCCCGGGGCGCGATGAGCGCCTGCAGATCAACCGCGTCATGGACATGCTGGGCATTGAGCCCGGCAAAAACGTCGCCGACATCGGTGCCGGATCGGGCTGGTTCACAGTGCGCGCCGCTCGCCGCGTCACCGGCTCGGGCACGGTTTATGCCGTGGACATCAACCCCCAGGCAATTCAATACATTGACCAGCGCGCGAAAAAAGAGCAACTCCCGAACATAAAGACGATCCTCAGCAAGCCCGACGATCCACAGCTCCCGGCCGACAGCATCGACGCCGTGCTGCTGCTCAAGACCTACCACGAGGTAGCCCATCCGGTTGTGCTACTCAGGAACCTCCGCCCATCGCTTGAACCAGGAGCCAAGATTGGCATCATTGATCGCAATGGCAACGGAGCAGATCATGGCGTGAGTAAAGACGTGGTCGTTCGCGAAGCTGCCCAAGCCGGATACGAACTACGCGACTCACAGGATTTCGTGAAAGCCGACGGCATGGATTATTTTCTGATCTTCACTCGGAAGCCGGACTAGGTTCGCCGTTGCCCGTTCGTTTTGCGGGATCAGATCCTGGTTACATCAACTATCGGCCTTTACACCCGGGAATTCGTAGTGCGGTTCCAGAAAACCCAACAGGCCAAGCAGAGCGTCCTTCCAGACACCTCGTATCGGAAGCCTAAGGAAGAAGGACGCCAGCACTCCGGCGAGTGCACCTGCAGCCATCGCAAACAGTCCCACAAACGAGCAAAAAGAAAATCGTGAAGCCGGGAGGCACCGCCTTATACTAGCACTTTCAAACGAAGACTTGGTTCCTCCAAACGGGCCGTTGAGTCGTTCGTTGGCGTAACATCCCGTTATCACCCGTTGACCATGGTCAAAGAGTGAAATCGCCTGGTTACATCAGTTACATCCGAAGATCCATCATCGACACACCGGTGTCAACGCTGATATCTTTCCGATGTGTGGAGGGCAAAAAAACACAGCGGGCGCCCCGAAGCCAGTTGAGGCGATATAGACATATCGGATTGTTTAGGTGAGACCATTTATGGTGTGCCGATCGTTCGTTCGAGTATTGGCCTTGACGACGGTCGTCGGTGGATGGACAAGGCTGGACGTCAGCGCGATCCCCTCTTGGCAAGTCAGCAACAAAGCCAATCCCAGCGCGCAGCAAAATTCCCCCACCGCCAACCCTTCTGCGAGTTCTGACAAAAACCTACCCGAAATTGAATTTCACGACGAGCCCACCACATTCCGAGTCAAGGTGAAACTTGTTTTGGTGCGAGTTGGTGTGTGGGATCGCGATGGACATGCAGTGGGAAGCCTTCACAAAGAAGATTTTCAGATCTTGGATAACGGCAAGGCCGAAGTCATCACAGAATTCAGCACCGAAGGACAAGCGGAAAAGGTCGAAGCAAAAACAGAACCTCCTTCGGTCGAACGAAGTGTCGGTCCAACAGTGCCAAAGCAACAAGTTCCAACTATCCCGGAACGGTATATCGCCTATTTGTTTGATGATGTGCATTTAAGATTCGGGGATCTCGACCGCGCACGTGCAGCGGCGGAACGCACGATCGCGAGTTCGGCTCGCAAGAATCGATTTGCAATTTTTTCAACCTCGGGTAAGACCATGCTGGATTTCACGGATGACGAAATCCGATTGCGAGCAACGTTGGAGGCTTTGCGCCCGCATCCGACGCACTTAGACGACGAGTTGAAGTGCCCTGACCTTAACCTCTACATGGCCGATCTTATTGCCAACCAGCACGATCCTGAGGCGACGCAAGCGGCGGGGAATGAGGTCATTAATTGTTACACCGGGCCTAACCCGCATGGCTTGGTAGAGGAGGCCGCTGCCAGGGTTCTTGCAGTCGGCGAGCAGGAAAGTCGAGTGGTTGTCAGTGCCATTAACAACACGGTTCGACGTCTGTCGGCAATGCCTGGAGGTCGCAGCATCGTGCTGGTTTCACCCGGATTTCTGATTCCTGGCCTGGAATATGACAACGATGACGTGATCAATACAGCACTGCGGGCGCATGTGATCATTAACGCTATCGATGCACGTGGGCTGTATGTCGTCCCAAGCCTGAACCCCGACAAGGGCTTTGGCGCTGGCGTGGACATGGAAAGTTCCGGAGGGTTGGTTACGCCTGCTTCCCGGGCGCAGTTTGAACAGCAAGCTGCCGACCGACAGAAAGACGTCCTCGCCGTCCTCGCTAACAATACAGGAGGAAGGTTTTTCTTCAATAGTAATGACATGGATGAAGGTTTTCGACGACTGGCCGGAGCTCCCGAATATTCTTATGTCCTCGGGTTTGTACCGCAGGATCTCAAGGCAGACGGCAAATACCACAAATTAAAAGTAAAGCTGCGAACAAGGAAGAGGCTAAAGTTGGAAGCTCGCGAGGGCTATTTTGCGCCGACGAGTTTTGATGATCCTGCCCAGCAAGCCAAGCAAGAGCTTGAAGAGGCCATGTTTTCTCGCGATGAGCTGCACGGTTTGCCGGTGGATTTCGAAACGCAGTCCGAGGTTGCGCAGGACACTGCGAAACTCTCAGTTTTGACGCATGTGAATATCAAGCTCTTGCATTTCAAGAAATCAGAAGGTAGAAATTGCGATCTGCTTAGAGTTGCAGCGCTGATATTTGATCGCAACGGGAATTATCTTCAGGGAACCGAGAAGACCGTCACCATGCAATTAAAAGACGAAACGATCGAGCACACTTTTGCATCGGGCATGACGCTGAAGACCACTTTTGATGTGAAACCTGGGAGCTACCTGGTGCGAGTTGTAGCGCGCGATGAGGAAAGCCACTTGATGTTTGCGAAGAATGGAACGGTGGAAGTTGCTGCGACGCCCGCTCCACCCGTGACTTCCTTGTCGGCGAGCTCCCCGAAAGAACGTGCTCCAGATGAACTTCATACCGGTACGGGCAAGGATGTCATGGCAAACGGTGGCGAGATTGAAACTAATCCATGGGCGAAGGCTAGACCATATCTTGAGGAACCCTTTCCGAACCTGCGCGCAGATGTACCGGAACTAAAGGGACTCGCCCCTGCTACCAGCCAGGATCAGCTCACCTACATTCTTGACCGTGCTGGTGAAAAGTGCGTTGATTTGCTGAGTCGCATACCCAATGTGATTGCTCACGAAGAGGTGATTTCACTCGTACCTACACCTCCGCGCATGGGCGTCAGCCTAGAGCCTTACATCGGGATCCAGAGCGAAAAGTTCGATTATCTGCTGCTGTCTAAGCACACTGCGAGTGGCATAAAACTTGAAGAGTACCGCATGGTACATGGTCGTCCCGCAACAGCTCCGCCCGCATTGGGCCAACTCTCGCAGGGATTTACATCTGAATGGCTGCGTCTCTATCCCGGGAACAGATCCGAATCTAGATTCCGCTATCTCGGGCAGCAAATGATGGATCGGCACCACGCGTTCGTACTGGGATTTGCTCAGATTCCAGAATCAGTCAGATTTCCGACACGCTTTCAATTGCCCGAAAAAGAAGTGGCCATTGTCCTGCAGGGAGTAATCTGGATCGATTCCACAGACTTCGAAATTCTTCGCATGAGGGAGGACCTGTTGGCCCCCAGGCCTGATATAGGGCTGAAAAAGTTCACGACCACGATTCGCTTTGGTGGGGTGAACATAGCGAAAGCCGGATCGGCGTTATGGTTACCGCAAGAGGTCGTTATCGAATGGGAATTCAAAACACAGACTGTTCAGCGGCGCCACCGTTACTCAGACTACCACCTGTACGTAGCCAAAGCTAAAATTCTGCCAGCTACGCCCTGATTGTGGTCGTCTCAAAATGTAAAGCTCCTGTCGCACCAAGGCGGTACAAACCAATCATCTATTTACGATTGTGCTGGATAGTTGTCGAAAAATCTCGATTACGCTCAAAACCCCCTTCCTTGGACTGGCCGGGGTCAAAGAGTGAAAACCTGTTAACGTCAGTTATGATTCGGACAGAGACCCTCCTCCCAGTGTCCCCGCTCAGTCAAGCGGCAGAGAGTGTCGGCTTTGACTGTGGACCTTCGCCAGATTGTCTCCTCCGCGCCGGATTTGCCCCCTATCGCCTTGTACAGAACCACCAACGACGCTTATAATCCCCTCGTTTCGCTGGCCCAGCACTCGGCCAATCGATCCCGAATCGAAAACCTGGAGGAAACCTTGAAAAGCACCTGCACCCTGTTGCTTGCTTTGTTCTTGTTCGTTTCTATCTCTGCGGCGCAGAACGCGCCTGCTGCGCGCACCGATGTTTACCATGTGCACTTTGCCAAGGCTGCTCTCGGTAAGGCCGTCGAGCAGGGCAACTATCTGAAAACTGCCGACCCCAATGTACCCATGTCCGCACATCACATCGTCCTGCGCCACCAGGAAGGGGAAGATTGGGACTATGTGGCCATCGAGCATATCGGAACCAAGGCCGTCGTGGAAGCCAAAGGTACCCCGACGCCTGCCGCCGTGGGTGAGTTGTACGCCTGGCACAACGATACTTTTGTCAACGGCCCTTCCTGGCCCGAGTTCAGCAAAGCCCTGGGCATTGACGAGGCATCGGCCGCGAAAACTGCAGGATCGGTCTATCTGGTCTCCGTCTATCGCGCCGCTCCCGGACACCGCGATCAACTGGAAAAGTCACTCAGCCAAAACCCCGCCGGCGACACCTCCTCTGGAACGGTACTGATGCAACATCTGGAAGGCGGCGCATGGACTTACCTTACTGTCGTCCGCTACAACTCATGGCAGGACTTTGCCACTACCGAAAAAAATGGCATGGCGGATACGCTCAAGCCTGACAGTGGTTGGCGGCAACTGCGCGAGCATTCCACATATCACAACGACACGCTGACCGACCGCATCGCTCCGTAGCTGGACACCAAACGTTGTTGCGACAGATTTCTCGAACTGTTATTTCCAAAGCGCCCGGCTCCAGCCGGGCTTTCTTTTGAAACATGACAGAAAGAGAAGAGACGCTTGTATCTTCGCTGCAAGAAGTTGACATGCCGCGAAGTCGTTGACGTAACATCCCGATAGCACTCATCATGGCATTAATGAGCAATTGGGGTAGAATTCGTGCTGGGCCGGATTCCTCGACAATCGCATACTGGCTTCGTACCCCCCGAAGGACGTACAAATGGGGAAAGTCACTATAGCGGTCCTTGCTTTCTTGCTTCTGGCTGCGGCTGCACAGGCGCAGGAGCTGCCGGTAGCTGACGCCTCTGTGGGATATTCCTTCCTCTTTGTGGCCAAGGGCTATACCCTCAAGCTGAACGGCGGCAGCAGTGCGGTTGCCTTCAATCTCAACCGTTGGCTCGGAATTGTCAGCGATTTCGGCGCCTATGACGGCTCACCCGGCATCCCAGGCCTGATCGGCGAGACCTACACCTTCGGCCCGCGGTTTTCCTACCGCAAGTGGAACAGGCTGGTTCCGTTCGCTCAAGGTGTCATCGGGGGAGCGCATGCTAATACGACGAACGGCGGCTTTCTCGACGCGAACAACGCATTCGCATACGCTGGCGGCGGGGGCGGCGACTTGGCGCTCGATCGTTCCGGCAGGTACCGAAGTCTCGGATCTCCTGCCAGAGAACGGACAAATCTATTAATCCACCTGCCGGAACGAGCAGTCGGGTAGCGGGACGTACAACGCCGGTTGGCAATTGCCTGAGTAAAAGGCGAGATCCGCGCTCAATTAGGAAAGAATGCCCGGAGTTCGGACCACCACAGCGAACGCAAATATCGATACTTTCTGTGCGGGTGATCTGCGCCGAAACTTTGCCTTTTCCTTCTGAACCGTATTGACCACCAATGACAATCCAGAGACCCACAGGACCTCCTTGGAAGACTGATTGTAACCTGAACGAACGGGACTCGGTTAAACGAAAACGCCCACGTCTGAGGTGGGCGTCCCGTTGCATCCTGAAATTCTGCCTTACCTGACCGCGCCTTGACCCTTTGCCTCGCGTATAGCCCCGAGTCCTAGGATTTTGACAGCCCGCCTAGAATGCGTAAACGACTGTTTCAGTTCAGTCGGCTAACAAAGATGCAAAGGTCGAGCCTATTTATAAAGCGGGCCATACGGAGCACCCCTTGGCTCGGGTTTATTATAGCGTTTTTCAAACTGACCCACTACCCAAAGACGCGAGTGATATACGAGGGTATCTAGACGACGAGATAATCCCGACTCTTGGCCAGAAGCCTCTCACATAGGTGGCTGCTGCTGTTTTCATTGAGTACAGTTTGCCATGGACAAATCTGTCGTGATTGGCAGGTTAAGTGGGTTCTGCTTTCGAAGATTCTCGTTGAGCGTTTCCCAAAGAGTCATGACCTTGGCCAGGGAAGCACATACCTGGTTGACGGCTTGGATTTGCGGGTCAGTGGGGCGCTGGTCGGCGGCCTCTACGCCGTCCAGGAGACGGGTAAGATCACGGTTGATGCGTCCCAACCCGGGTGCGGTCCTGGTGCCGTCCTCGACTGCTTTGATCTGTTTCTCAATGTCGGCTATGTTGTCGGCTGCGTTCGGCGACTTTTGTTTCTTCCGTTCTTCGATCGCCTCCGTCAGGGGTTTCAGTTTTTGGAATTCGTTGTAGGAAACTTCCATTCCGCTCAGAATTCGGCGCGCGAGCGCCAGTTGAGCTTCGAGGTCCGCCTGCGTGGCGTGGACGCGAGGGTCGAGTTGAACCGTAAGCGACTGCCGGATCGTATGGCCCCCGGCGCTGAATTCGACCGTGTACACACCTGGGACCACCAACGGGCCTTGGGGTTGCTGTCGCGGCGTTTCGTGGGGAATCGCGTGGTCAGCCAACGTGTATTCGGTGTATTTAATAATGGGACCGAAATAGGAAGCGGGCAGAATCTGGGGCGGCTGGTAACGTAAATCCCAGACAAAGCGATGCAGACCGCGCGTTTTATCCACTGACGGAGGGGTGGCAAACCAATACTCAGGAACGTTGGGCAAAGGAAGATCGGGTTCGCGCGGGACTCCGGTGAACTTGCGGACAATTTTGTCGCTGGCATCGCGGATCGTAATCGACGGGTCATCTGCGAGCGAAGCGTTCAGGTAGTAATCAAGGCTGATGCCATCCGGCGGATTCTTTCCCGTGGGCGTCTCGATCGGCAGGGGCGTGTCCTGGTAGGTGTCCCAGCGGACGCGGAGGGCCGCGGCGGGCACAAAAAGGTGGACTGCGGAAGCAAGCACCTCGGGCGTAAGTTGGCGAATTGGGGTGATGTTGTCGAGGATCCAGAGCCCACGGCCAAAGGTAGAGATGACCAGATCCTCACCGTGGATTTCGATGTCGGTAACCGGTGTAGCAGGAAGGTTCAGCGTGAGCGGATGCCAGTGATCTCCGTCGTCAAAGGAAAGGAAAACACTGGAGTCCGTTCCAGCGAAAAGAAGGCCTTTGCGGACGGGGTCTTCTCGAACTACGCGGACACTTTCGTTTGCGGGCAAGCCATCGATAATTGGTTGCCAAGTCGCACCAAAGTCGCGAGTGCGGAGGATTTTAGGAGGGATGGCTTCGCGACCGGGACCAACAGTTAGGTAGGCCGTAGCGGCGTCATGGTGCGAAGGCTCCACGTAGAGGAGTTGGGATGGCGCGGCGAGTCCGGGCGGGGTGACCTTTTGCCAATGTGCGCCCCCGTCTCGAGTTAGTTGGACGATCCGGTTGGTGGTTGCGGCCCACATCTCGGCAACGTCAATTGTGGAAACGGCTAGGGCCTGGATAGCCGGGGGACGAGGTTTGTCGGGATCGGTTTCAGATAGGTTGACATCGTCCCACTCAGTAAGATCCGGGCTGATGGTCTGCCATGTCTTTCCCTGGTCCGTGCTCTTCAGGACATACTGTGTGCCAAGAAGGAGAGTGTTCGGATCGTGTGGGGAGAAAAATAACGGCGGCATCTGGGCGACTCGGTACTTGTCTCCTTTCTCAAAAACAGTAGCGGTCTGGCCGGACACGCGGTCGTAACGGACGACCGACTCGTACCAGCCGCCGGAATAGATCCAGTCGGGGTGGAGAGGGTCGGGCGCAATGAAGCAGAACTCGAAGCCGCCCACTGAGGTGACATCCTGCGGGGTAATCTCGCCATTATCACTGCGACTTGGCACGGATTGCGTGCCGCTGTCTTGCTGGGCAGCGTAGGTACGATAAGGGAAGGAGTGGTCGGTAATGACATGGTAAAACTGGCCCGTTGGCTGGTTGTACCAGGAGCTCCACGTTTTGCCGGCATCTACGCTGAGAATTGCGCCTTGATCGACGCCAAGAAGCAGGCGGTTTGGGTCCTTCGGGTCGATCCAGAGAACGTGGAAATCGTCGCCAGAAGGCGCCCCGACATAAGCGGCGAAGGTGTGGCCGCCGTCGATGGAGCGATAGAGCGAGGTCTGAGCCACATAAAGGATGTCGGGGTTCTTGGTGTCCACGAAGATTCGACTGAAGTATTCGTTGCCTACAATACGCGGATCTTTCGTCGATTCTGTCCACGTTGCGCCAGCATCATCGGAGCGGTAAAAACCCTGTTCCATTATGGCGTAGAGGCGCCGCCCGTGGGTACCGGGAGCGACGCTGATGCCAAGGCGACCCCGGTCTTTTTCGGGCAGACCTTTCGAGACGAGCGGATTCCATGTGGACCCTCCGTCAACGGATTTGTAAATCAAAGAATTGGCTTTTCTGCCGCCCTTTTCGTCGGCAGAGGGAATCGGTCCTGAAGCAGGAACGTAAAGCGATGCGTAGAAGGTGCGCCAGTTACCAGCGTCGACGGCGAGGTCGAAGACACCGGCCGTTTCATCATTACTGAGGGTTTGCTCCCACGTCTTTCCGCCATCAGCCGATTTGAAGACGCCTCGTGCGGTCGAAAACGTTTTCGTTGGCGCAGGGCGCGAGTGGGCGTTCACGCCTATGGAGTTGGCCCCTACGATAACAACGTCAGGATTTTGCGGATTGATGATGACGGATTGGATAAAGCGGGTATTTTCAAGACCGGCGTGGGTCCAGGTATTGCCTTCGTCGGCAGATTTATATATGCCGTTGCCAGGGGTTTGCTCGCCCGTGCCAGCGTAGATTGTTTTGGAATCCGAAGGAGCGACGGCGAGAGCACCGATCGAAGGAATGCGTTCCTTATCGAAGATCGGCGCCCAGACCTGGCCGGCGTCAGTGGTCTTCCAGATACCCCCGCCCGGTGTGCCGAAGTAGTAGACGTTAGGATGGTCGGGGACACCGGCGACCGCAGTCACTCGGCCCCCACGGAACGAACCGATGAGCCGCCACTGCAGTGCTCCGAGGTCCGTAGTGTCAACGTCTTGAGCAGAGGAAGCCGCAGCGACAAGCAAACCTGTAGCGAGTAGAACAAAAGAGTATTTCAGGATGCTTACCCCTAGCCCGGTCACGGGCGCTTCTTTTTCAACCTTTTGCTGCTATCCCACAGCGTCCAAAGACCGCGGTCGCAGACTCCGAACGACATCCTAATTAAATTGATATAAGGATCCAGGGGACAAAAGAATATACCCCAGCGCCACTTGAAAGGCGAGATTGAATCTGAGTCGGAAGCTCCGCAACCAGGAAAGCCCGCGACGCTAAGCGACACCCTCGAAACTACCTGCAATCACCTTGGACTCATTCACAATGGCCTCCACGTGGTCTGCCCACCATTGCAGCATCTTTTTTCGTTCCGCGGCGTGTTCGGCCAGAATGTAGACGGCGCGGATGCCTTGCTTCTCATGACTCAAGGCCTTTTCGATCACGTCGCGGTTAAAACCCTTCTCAGTCAGCAGTGTCGCGCCGGACGGTGTTGGACGCTACTTTACTTTCCGATGCAGAAGGTGCCGAAGATCAGGTTGAGGATGTCGTCGGTGGTGGTGGCGCCAGTGATTTCGTCGAGAGGGCGCAGGGCCGCGTACAGATCGAGCAGGAGCATCTCGTGAGGGACTCGAGCGGCTACAGCAGTGCTTGCGCCGTCCAACGAGGCGAGCGCGTCGCTGACTAGCTTCTGATGCCGGACGCTGGTGAGAAAGCCGCTCTCCAGTTGGTGGGTGGCGTCGCCGCCGACGTGTTGTAGAATTGCGGCGCGCAGGACCGGGATGCCTTCGCCGGTTAGCGCCGAAGTGGGGATGCGCTGCGGTAAAACCCGGTCGCGGTTTGGACCGCCGAGACACCTGTTCCCAAACGCACTCGGCAGGTCGGACTTGTTTTCCACGACGATCGCCGGCCGCCCTTCCACCTGCCTGAGTAACTCGCAGTCCTCTTCGGAGAGCGCCTGGGTTCGGTCCATCACCACCAGAACTAAGTCGGCGTCGGCCAGCGCCTCCATCGACTTCTTGATGCCGATGCTTTCCGCTTCATCCAGCGCGCGGCGGATGCCGGCGGTGTCCACCAGTTCCACAGGAATTCCACCGATGGCGACGGTTTCGCTCACCAGGTCGCGCGTGGTGCCGGGCTGGGCGGTGACGATGGCGCGCTCCCGTTCGACCAGCCGATTAAAAAGGCTCGACTTGCCGACGTTAGGACGCCCCACGATGGCGAGCGTCAGTCCCTGATGAACGATCTTGCCATAAGTAAAACTGGAGGCAAGTTGCAGCAGCGGGCTTTTGACCTGAGCGATGCGATCGAGGATGGTGGAGTCCGGTGCGACCGAGACATCGTCTTCGGCAAAGTCGATGCCGGCCTCGAGCAGGGCGATCAGGTCAACTAATTTCTGCTTGATGGGCTTCAGGCGATTAGAGAGCGCGCCGTCCAGTTGTTGCGCGGCGACCTTGGCTTGAAACAGGGTTTGCGAGTCGATCAGGTCGCGGACGGCCTCGGCTTGGGTTAGGTCGAGGCGTCCGTTGAGAAAGGCGCGCATGGTGAATTCGCCCGGCTCAGCCAGACGGGCGCCGCCAGCCAGAGAGAGTTCGACGATATGGCGCAGCACGACCGGCGACCCGTGCGCGGAGATTTCGACGATGTCGTCGGTGGTGTAGGAGTGGGGCTTGGCGAAGTAGGTGACTATTACTTCGTCGATGCGGACTTGAGATTTGGTGTCGGCAGCTGCGGAGCTTTGCTCCGCTGGACGGACGAATGCGTCCGTCCCTACGTTTGTCTTGGCGATGCCGGCAGTTTCGCGGGCGGGGGCGCTCGCGCCACACGGTTCCAGGAGATCGCAGCGGATGGCTCGTCCCGGTTCCAGTTCCCGAGTTAGGCGGAGCATGGGGGCGGCAATTGCTCGCGCTTCGGGGCCGGCCAGGCGGACTACGCCTATGCCGCCGCGACCGGGCGGTGTGGCGATGGCGACTATGGTGTCATCGAGATTCACACGAACATTCTAGCTGTGGGAGGCTGTGGACACGGTGGATGTTTGCCCGTCGCTGCGTGTCCACTTTCTGTAGACAAAGAAGTAGTAGAGGGCTAGGGCAAGGGGGATGAAGAAGAAAAGAAAAGAAAAGGAAACCAGAGTGTACGCTTGAGCCAGGACGATGGGTCGAAACTGAACCAAAAGTAAAGCATCGCCACCCATAACAATCCCGAACCAATTGCCTCGGGAATCAGGGCCAGCCGCAAGACAGTTGCAATTGTCGGCGGCAAAGTTTGCGACCCGTTGACGGCTTGAGCAGCGCCTGTTCCGGATTGGGTCCCACTCAACGCGAAAGCTAGCACGGAGCAAACAAGGTAGACCAATCGTGCGGCGCGGGAATACATCCACGTCCGCGAAATGGGTAAAATCAACATCGGACGAGCAGCTTACCATGTCATACACCTGTTTGCTGCATCTGGTACCGGTCATTTATACTTGCGGTTTGCCCCATGCACGCTGATTCCATCAGGAGCAAAGATTTTCGATGCCGAAACGTACATTTCAACCCAACCGGCGCAAGCGCTCGAAGAAGCACGGCTTCCGGACTCGCATGAAGACCAAAAGCGGGGCCGCAGTCCTGTCGCGCCGCCGGGCCAAGGGGCGCAAGCGCGTCTCGGTGAAGCCGGGTTTCCGCGAGTAGTTTTCCCCAGACGGACAGCAAAGGCCGTCATTATCATTATCATTAACTATAAACATTGTGCAGGATTGTGAGCTGGTGACGGCCGACGCTCCCAAGCGGAGTGGAGAGCAGCCCGCCGCGAAGGCGCGAGCGACCTTTCCGCGCGCCGCGCGGCTGCTCAAGCCCTCCGACTTCGAGCGAGTGTACAAGCAAGGGCGGCGGCACTTTTCCCCGCACCTGACCGTCTTCTATCTGCCGCACGCGGAGGCCGCTTTGCCGGGGGATGGCCTACCGAAAGAAGGCCCGCGGGTCGGCTTCACCGTCGGCCGCGTGCTGGGCGGCGCCGTGGAGCGGAACCGTATCAAGCGGCGGCTGCGCGAAGCTGTGCGGCAAAGGCGTTCGGTGCTGCAGGGCGCCGGCGCGTGTTCCGTTAACGTGGTGATCAATCCGAAGAAGTCCGTGCTGACCGAGAAATTTTCTGTGCTGCTCGAAGAAGTAGGGCGGGCGCTGGAAGTGATTGCGAAAAAGCTGATGGAGAAACCCGATAACTCCGAGGCTGCAAGCGCAACAAAGAATAGTGCAATAACGAATCGAGCAATAAAGAGATGAAGCCTCTCGCGCTCCAGTTGCTTCAACTTTACAAACGGTGGATTTCCCCGGCCTTTCCTCCCTCGTGCCGTTATGTGCCGACGTGTTCGGAATATGCCATGGAAGCGGTTGAGCGCTACGGCGCGTTGCGCGGCGGAATGATGGCGGCGTGGCGAGTGTTGCGGTGCCATCCCTTGGCGAAGGGCGGCCTGGATTTGGTGGTGAAGGCTGACGCGGTTCGCCGCTCCAGCCCCTTCATTTCCCGCGGAGACGAGCAAGCCTCGTCTCTTACAGCGACTAACTGAAACAAGAAATTACGAAATGGCGAGCGACTGATTTGGCCGAATTTAAAAATCCTCAACAAGAACCCGGGATGGAGCGCAAGTTGCTGGTGGTCTTTGCGCTGACCTTCCTGGTCATCATGCTTTTCCAGCCGCTGTTGAAGAAGTATGGCCCGCAGCCTCCGGCGAAACCGGAGAGTTCCCAGGCGCCGCCCGTCCAGAATCAGGCGCAACTTCCTTCGCAAACTCCAACCCAACTCCCAACCGCGCCCAGTGCATCCGCAAAGAAAAAGGCGCCGGCATCGGCTCCGCTGCAGGCGGCGAGCGAGTCCGAGACGGTGATTGAAAATGACGTCTTCCGCATCGTGTTCACCAATCGCGGTGGCCGAGTCAGGTCGTGGGTGCTCAAGAAATACACCGACGATAAAGGTGGTCCGCTGGAACTGGTGAATAGCGCGGCGGCTGAGAAGTATGGCTATCCGCTGACCTTGTGGACCTATGACGAGACGCTGCGGAACAAACTGAATTCCGTGCTGTACGTGGCGACGAGCACAGCGACGACCGCGCCGGGTGAAATTAAGTTTGTCTATAACGATGGCGATCTATCGGTCGAGAAGAGCTACACATTCGATCGCAACAGCTATGTAGTTGGACTGAAGACTGCGGTCGAAGTGAAGGGCGCGCAGGTCACCGCCTTTCCGATGTGGCCGGCCGGGTTCGGCGACAATACGACCGGCCCGCAGTACGCGGCTGGCCAGATCATGTATCAGTACGATAACAAGGTCGAGCGGCTGGCGATTAAAAAGATCAGCGGCGGCGGCACTCTCCCCGGACCGTTCCACTGGGCGGGAGTGTCGGACCAGTATTTCGCGGCCGTTTTCGTGCCGCAGGATCCGCAGAACGCGGCCATGGTGACGCTGCGCAACGCCATTGAAATTCCGCACAATTCGTCCGACGCAAATAACAAACAGATGGACAAGGTGGACGTGCTGGGCGCGGCCGTCGGCAACCTGAAGGGCTCGACCAATGCCCGGCTGTACGTGGGCCCAAAGGCGCTGTCGGATCTGCAAGCGGTGCCGGTGCCAGGCATTACGGGCGCGGAACCGGATCTGCGCGCGGTGGTTGATTTCGGCTGGCTGGGAATCATCGCGCGGCCGCTGTTTTTGTGGTTGAAGTGGATGCACAACTTCATCCCGAACTGGGGCTGGGCGATTCTGCTGCAGACGCTGGTCATCAACGTGGCGCTGCTGCCGCTGCGCATCACCCAGATGAAGTCGATGCTGAAGATGCAGCGCGTGGCGCCGCAGATCAAGTCGATTCAGGAAAAGTATAAGAAGTACACTCTGCGCGATCCGAAGAAAGCCGAAATGAACCAGGAGATTTCGGCGCTGTATAAGAAGGAAGGCGTAAATCCCGCCGGTGGATGCCTGCCGCTGCTAATCCAGATGCCGTTTCTGTTTGCCTACTACCGGATGCTCAACGTCGCCATGGATCTGCGGCATGCGCCGTGGCTGTGGGTTCACGATCTTTCGGCGCCCGATCCGTGGCACATTCTCCCGGTTGCAATCATCGTGACCATGCTGATCATGCAGCGCATGACGCCGCAGGCGGGCATGGATCCGGCGCAGCAGAAGATGATGAACATCATGATGCCGGGCATGCTCGGCATCATGAGCTGGAACCTGCCGTCCGGCTTGGGCCTGTACTGGTCCGCGGGCCAGTTGATAGGAATCGTGCAGCAGGCAGTGATGAATCGCACATCGCTGGGCCGGGAAATGCGCGAGATGATGGAGAAGCGAGCAAGGAAGAAAGAGAAATGAGGCTCTTAGCGAAGAGCGAACAGCCAAGAGCCAAAAGCAGGGAACTACCTATGCCAATCACAGACAAAGTCGCTGCCGCAAAACAGATTGGGGAATTTCTGCAAGCCGTAATCTCGAACGGCGGCTTCAAGCTGAAGTACAGGGTCACCGTCGATCCGCCGATGGCGCAGAATCGCGAGTGGGAGCATCCGGAAATTCTCGTGGAATTTGCCGGGCCGGATTCGGCTCTGTTGCTGGAGCGCAGTGGCGAGTTGCTGCGGTCCTTCGAGCTGCTGGCAACCGAGATCCTGCGCCTCCAGGGCAACGAGCACGAGAAGATCTGGTTCGACTGCCAGAACTTCCGCGCGATGCGGATCGACGAACTGCAACTCGCGGCGCGGGTAGCGGCGGAGCAGGTGCGCCGGACGAGCGAGCCCTACCGCTTCGGCCCCATGTCGTCGCGCGAGCGCCGCATCGTGCATCTGGCGCTGCGCGAAGAAAAAGATTTGCGCACGGAGAGTGACGGCGAGGGCGGAAGACGGTCGGTGGTCGTCTATCCCGGGAACTACAAGACGGCGGCGCCAGCCAAGCGGGAGCGCCGGACGATTTCATAGTTGAAAACATAGTTGCATACACAGTTGCACACTTTGCGCGGCAGTTAGTACCTCGACACTTGACAGCGCAAGAAAATCGCGATCCGATAAAGCGTTCGCGCGGAATTTTTTTCTTGCAAAACACCGGCGCGGCGTTTTTTTGTGCTAGTATCCGATTCGTCCCGTAAAGAATTTCACCGACAGCCGTACAGAGAACCTGCTCTGCAATAAAAGCAGAACTCATAATTTTAAGATTGGTTTTTTCCCGGACGTTTTTACGCCGGCGCATTCGATATTCTGGTCAACAATGTCTTTCACCAGTTCCCCCATCGTCCCGAATCCCTGGGTGCGCATCCTTGACGCCCTGGAAAAAAAGATCAACCGGCACTCCTACGACACCTGGTTGAAGCCAACCCGCTACAGCCACGCCACCAACAAAGTTCTGTTCGTGCGCATTCCCACCGCCGAGTTCCATCACGTAGGCGACAAATACGCGGATCTCATTCAGGAAGCGCTCGACAATCTCGGACTCGGATACGAAGATGTGAAATTTGTTACCGCCGAGGACGATCCGTCGAACACGCCCACCCGGCATGACGGCGGGTTCTCGGCTCATAGTCTGAGCGGCGCTCCGAATGCTGGTTCAGCTCCCCAGGCGGCGGCGCCGGGGTTGCATCCGACGCAGGGGCGCTTTGACTGGGACAGCGCCGCGCAACTGAATCCGCGCTATACCTTTGACGCCTTCGTGATCGGCAGCGGCAACCAGTTTGCCCACGCGGCCTGTCAGGCGGTGGCGGAGCGCCCTTCGAAGGCCTACAACCCGCTCTTCCTCTACGGCGGCACCGGCATGGGCAAGACTCACCTGATGCAGGCCATCGGCCACGAGATCAAGCGCCGGACGCCGCAGTCCGCCATCTGCTACGTGTCGAGCGAGAAGTTTACCAACGAGATGATCAACTCGCTCCGCTACGATAAAATGATCGGCTTCCGCGATAAATTCCGGACGATGGATGTGCTCCTGATTGACGACATCCAGTTCTTGGCGCAGAAAGAGCGCACCCAGGAAGAGTTCTTCCACACCTTCAATGCCCTGCACGAATCGATGAAGCAGATCGTGATCGCCAGCGACCGCCCGCCCAAAGAGCTGGCAGAATTTGAAGATCGCCTGCGCAGCCGCTTCGAGTGGGGCCTCATTGCCGACATCCAACCCCCCGACCTGGAGACGAAAGTCGCCATCCTGCAAAAAAAGGCGGAGCAGGAACGGGTAACCCTGCCCGTGGATGTGGCGTTGTTCATCGCTTCCAATATCCGCTCGAACGTGCGCGAACTGGAAGGTGCGCTGATCCGGTTGGTGGCCCATTCTTCACTGATCGGCGCCACCATCACGCTTCCCTATACCCAGCAGGTACTGAAGAATTTCATCGACTCGCAGGCCCGCAAGGTGACGATTGAATCCATTCAGAAGGCGGTGGCTGAGCAATTCGGCCTGCGCCTGGTGGAAATTAAGTCGAAGAATAATTCGCGCTCAATCGTTTATCCGCGGCAGATTGCCATGTACCTGGCCAAGCATCTTACCGAAGCCTCCCTGCCTGAAATTGGACGCCAGTTCGGCGGCAAGCACCACACTACCGTCCTGCATTCGGTGGACAAGATTGAAGAGGTGCGCAAGAGCGACAAGGATTTGAACAGGTTGCTCAATAAAATGACCGAGCAATTGGGCGCGTAAACGGCAGTTTCCATCGCCTTTTCCACTATTCAGGCCGTTCCTTCTTCCACTTGGCTGTGGAGTGTTTGTGCAAGCTGTGCGAGATGGGACGGAAACTTGGGAACCATCTATGGGTTACAATGCCTGCGCTGAGGTAGCCACCGATTCTCCACACGAAGGATCGGTGTCAAAGCCACTGAACCGTGGGCACCTGGACCAGTTTTCCACTTCTCCGAAGCGCCTACGGTTACTACTGGTTTTATTGCTTTTGTATTTGATATAAGAAGAGAACAGAAGTAGAGTCGGGAGACCCAATATATATGCCAGCGGAAGTCGCCCCTGCCATAGCCGCAACATCAACGACCATGGAAATCACAGTCAGCAAATTTGAGCTCCTTCGCGAACTGACAGCCACTCAGGGTGTGGTCGAGCGCAAGACCACGATTCCCATTCTCTCCAACTATCTTTTCGAGGCCACGGGAGACAAATTATCGCTGACTGCGACGGACCTCGACCTGAGCCTGCGCACCTCCTGCAACGCCAAGGTGAAAAAGGAAGGCGCATGCACAATTCCGGCGCGCAAACTTCACGACTACGTGAAGCTCCTCCCCGATGCCGATATCACCATCCGGTTGCTCGAGAACCATTGGGTCAGTATTCGCTGCGGACGCTCCAACACGAAAATGGTTGGCATGGCAAGGTCGAATTTCCCAGGTTTGCCGGTGTTTCCGTCGGCCGGAGCGATCAAGATTCCCGCCGCTGTGCTGCGCTCGATGATTGCCAAGACAGGATTCGCCATTGCCAGCGAGGAGTCGCGCTACACCCTGAATGGGGCATTGATGGTGCTGAAACCCGAGTCGATCACCATGGTTGCAACCGATGGCCATCGCCTGGCCCACATAGAGCGAGGCGGAGAAAAGTTTGAAGGCGTTTCCGGCGAAATGAAAACGCTGATTCCAAAGAAGGCAATGGATGAATTAAAATCGCTGCTCGATTCCCACGGCGAGGGCGCCGCCGAGACCATCGACTTCGCCAAGGATGAGTCCACACTATTCTTCCGTGTAGGTCAGCGTTTACTAACCTCGCGCCAGCTTACCGGCCAGTTCCCCAACTACGAGGCCGTGCTGCCAAAGGACATTTCGAAGTCGATAGCGTTGCACGGCGAAGAACTCGGGGCCGCAATCGCGCGCGTGGCCCAGTTCGCCGATGAGCGCTCCCGCGCCGTGAAGCTGCGTCTGGAAAAAGGCGAACTGAAGATTTCCGCATCGTCAACCGAGACCGGCGACTCCGAGGATTCCATAGAAGTAGCCTATGACGGCGAACCAATACAAATAGGCTTCAACGCCCAATACCTGATCGACTTCATAAAAGCAACCGGTTCGTGCGATGTAAAACTCGAACTAAAAGATGCCCAATCCGCCGGCCAGCTCCGTCCCGCGGAATCCGAAGATTACAAGTACCGCTATATCGTGATGCCGATGCGGATCTGAGGCCAGTCTAGGGTTCGCCCTTCGGAAAAACTTTCAAATTGTTTGGTTCCTGCTCTTTCTCAATCTGCACAGCCAACAACTCTTGAATTTTCTCCTTTGCTACTCCTTCCGCCTCCGTGAGAATCTTCCAGAGGCCGTCGGCTACAATCTCGCTCGGGCTTGTCCGTTCTTCTCGCCGCTTTTTCCTCCGGCCTGCGATGACATCCATCACCAGTTGTTCTGTAGGAGTTAGATAGACGGCTACCTGTTCAGCGTCATCATCGAGTCTCTTTTTCTTCGACATATCTTGCTGCGAGATTTTTCTTGCGTTTCTATTATAATATTATAATATGACAACGTAGGCCGAATTATCCAACTTTTGGCACTAAACACAAGGACTACCGTGGCTGAGGGACAAGAAATCCTGCAAAAGGAGCTCGGGGTTTTCGAGCAGCACAAACAGGAATGGCTGCGAAGCCATCCCGGCGATTTCGTAGTGATTTCCGATATAACTGTGGCAGGGTTTTATCCAGACTACGAGTCTGCATTCAGAGCGGGTCTGGGAAAATTCGGAGTTCAGGCTAGCTTCCTCGTCAAACAGGTTTGGGCCGAAGAGCCTGTATACCTCATCCACTAAAGGCACCGTGTGAAGTTTCCGTTCACGCCGACCGCTCTCCTCCAGCAAGGGCCTCACATTGCGATCCTAATAAGTGCTACCAGTTGGGAGGTGACCGAGGGGAGAGAAGTGGGTCTCGAATTCCCCCAGTTGCCGGTGAGGGCTCTCATCGATACTGGCGCTTCTCTCACCGTGATTAACCCGCAAATTGCTACCACGTGCAAACTCAAGCAAACTGGGCGCCAAAAGATAAATGCGGTGGGCGGAGCGGCTGGGGAATATCCGGAGTACGCCGCTGCAATCGCGTTTCCTGAAACAGAGCTGCCCTCCCTTGCAACAGCTCGTGTTGTTGCCTGCCCTATTATTCGCCAGCCGTTTTTCGCGTGTCTAATCGGCCGTGACATACTGCGTAAGTGGTTGCTCCTCTATGATGGACGTAACGGCGAGGTCGAGATCCAATCATAGTGCTGGTTAGGTGAAAAGATGCTAGTTTGACGGCAGGCTCGTGAACGCCTAAATTACCAACAAGCATTTTGGGAGGCCTT
This sequence comes from uncultured Acidobacteriaceae bacterium, assembly GCA_963797885.1. Taxonomy (GTDB): domain Bacteria; phylum Acidobacteriota; class Terriglobia; order Terriglobales; family Acidobacteriaceae; genus Acidiflorens. The sequence goes on from CAWCRQ010000060.1 coordinate 81,574, forward strand.
CCATGTTATCCGGCTTCAAGCAATTCATCCTGCGCGGTAGTGTCGTAGACTTGGCGGTAGGCGTGGTGATTGGCGCGGCCTTTGGCACGGTCGTCACCGCCCTGGTCAAGGACCTCATCAATCCCATCATTGCGCTCGTGGCAGGCAAGCCCGACTTCACCGGGATCTCTTTCACAGTCGGGAGCACGGTGTTTCCGATTGGCGATTTCTTCACCGCGGTGGTCAGCTTCCTGCTGGTCGCGGCGGCGGTTTACTTCTTTGTCGTAACTCCGCTCAATGCCCTGATCGCGCGCAGCCGCAAGGCTGCGGCGCCGGCCGATCCGACCACCAAGAAGTGCCTGGAATGCCTGAGTGAGATTCCGATCGACGCGCGCCGCTGCAGCCATTGCTCACAGCCCGTGATGGGCAAGGCCGCGTAGTAGCTGCGGAAGAAGCCGGGCGTCAGGATGAGGATGAACTAAGCCCGGCGGCCATTCTGTCAGAACGCTTTGCCCGAATCCAGCAGGATCGTGACCGGCCCTTCGTTAACCAGTTCCACCTGCATCGTTTCCTGAAAGCGTCCGCTTTCCGTGCGCACGCCGGAGGCGCGCACTTTCTCCACAAAATATTCGTAGAGTTCGCGCGCCTGCTCCGGCGGAGCGGCCCCGTCAAACGATGGCCGCTTGCCGCGGCGCGCGTCTCCGTAGAGGGTGAACTGCGAAACCACCAGCAGCGCGCCGCCCACCTCCGCGACCGACAAATTCATCTTGCCGCCGGCATCTTCAAAAATGCGCAGGCCAATCGTCTTCTCGACCAGGTAATCCGCCTCAGCGCGCGTATCTCCCGCGCCCACCCCAAGCAGCACCAGCAGCCCCAGCCCGATCTCGCCCGCGGTCTCGCCATTCACAGTAACTCGGGCGCGGCTAACGCGCTGCACCACGGCGCGCATTTAGCGGCCAACCTCGCCGAGAAGCCTCTCGTGCCCGGCAAGCGCCCGTAGAACAGCGAGAACAGCGAGCAGGAACAGGATTTGCACGTCCAAATCCTGACATGACTCCAGCGAAATGAGCAAGAGCACTAACCACAAAGAAGCACGAAAGAAGCTCAATAATCACACCTTCTTTTCTGTTTTGTTTTCTTCGTGTTGCGCCTGTCACTATTGGTTCGCAGCGTTTTCTGCTATTGTCGTTAAGAGGTGTAACGATGGCAACGCGAGAGGATTTGGAAGGTTGGCTGATCAATGCACTCACTGGGTTGGGCGGCAGCGGTTCGATCATCGATATATGCAAACATATATGGGAACAGCACGAAACTGATCTGAAAAACTCTGGCAATCTTCTGTACACCTGGCAATACGATGTTCGCTGGACCGCAAACCGGCTACGGCGAAAGAAGATCATGAGGTCTGTCGAGGAGTCGCCACCTCACGTTTGGCAGCTAGCCCCTTCAGCCGCCGCCAAGGCTGCCCGCTGACACCGTCCCCGAATCCCCCTCTCGTGTCGCAGGTTTGACCGTTCTCCCCGCCGCCAGTTAGCATTCCGTAGTGATCTCCACCCCACCAGCTTTCTTTTGCAAGCTGAAAGACTCCGGCTCCGTGGCCACGTATTTTCCCTCAGCTCCTTTGCATACTTTTCCGATCCCTTTTAGACTACTAGTTTCGACTTCATTCGATCCTTTGAGCAACATGCATTAGTAATTCAGCAAACGCCGGCCCGGAACCCGGACCCGCGATTCCCAGACTCAGAAACGAGGAGAACATGGCAGCCATTGATGAAAAAGTGAAACAGATTATCGTCGAGCAGTTGGGTGTGGACGAGGCCGAGGTCACGCCCAGCGCGTCGTTCGTGGACGACCTGGGCGCCGATTCGCTCGATACCGTCGAGCTCGTGATGGCCTTCGAAGAGGCCTTCGATATCGAAATCTCCGACGAGGATGCGGAGAAGATTCGCACCGTATCCGATGCCGTCGACTACATCGGCAAGCACGCGAAGGCAGGCAAGTAATTTGGCAAGTAATTCGACAAGAAGGGTCGTCGTTACCGGCATCGGCCTCATCTGCTCCGTGGGCAACACCACCGGCGCAGTGTGGCAGGCCCTGCTCGCGGGCAAAAGCGGCGTCGGACGCATTACCGGGTTCGACGCCTCCGCCTTTGCCTGCCAGATCGCAGCCGAGGTCCGCAACTTTGATCCCTTCGCTTTCATCGAGAAAAAAGAAGTAAAGAAGATGGGCCGCTTCATCCACTTCGCCATCGCCGCTTCCGACGAAGCCATGAAGATGTCCCAGCTCCAGGTCACGCCCGAAAACGCCGAGAGCGTCGGCGTGCATATCGGCTCCGGCATCGGCGGATTCGACGTGATCGAGCGCGAACATAACGCGCTCCTCGCCGGCGGACCGCGCAAGATTTCCCCTTTCTTCATTCCCGCCGCCATCGTCAACCTCGCCGCCGGCCACGTTTCCATGCGCTTCGGCGCCAAGGGTCCGAATGAAGCGACGGCCACCGCCTGCACCACCAGCGCCCACTCCATCGGCGATTCCTTCCGCATCATCCAGCACGGCGACGCCGACGTAATGATTGCCGGAGGCTCCGAAGCCGCCATTACTCCCATGGGCGTCGGCGGATTCGCCGCCATGCGCGCGCTTTCCACGCGCAATGACGACCCCGCCCGCGCCAGCCGTCCCTGGGACAAGGACCGCGACGGCTTCGTAATGGGCGAAGGCGCCGGCATCATGGTTCTC